>CAYOGL010000016.1:50494-92333 GCA_964403515.1 uncultured Burkholderiales bacterium
AGCCGCTCCTGGTCGGCGATGCGGTTCACCTTGTAGACGACGCCGTCGATGTCGTAGGGCAGGCGCGGGCGCTTCGCGCCGGTGTCGCGATAGAAGCCGAGCAAGCCCTCGACGCCGTGCACGGTGCGCCGGTCCTTCGCGACCGGGAAGCCCATCTCGTCGAGCTGGTCGAGCAGGCGCGAATGGGTCGGCGGCGGATGGAAGCCGTCGCACGCGCCGATGCCGTAAGCGAAGAAGGAAAGCTTGCGCTGCGCGGTGAGCCGGGGATCGAGCTGGCGCAGCGCCCCGGCCGCGGCATTGCGCGGGTTCACGAACGCCCGCTCGCCGAGCTGTGCCGCGCGCTGGTTCACCGCCTCGAAGTCGCGGCGCAGCATCAGCACCTCGCCGCGCACCTCGAGCCGCTTCGGCGGGCGCGAGCCCTCGATCCGCAGCGGGATCGAGCGGATGGTGCGCAGGTTCGCGGTCACGTCCTCGCCGCGCGTGCCGTCGCCGCGGGTGGCGCCCTGCGCGAACACGCCGTTCTCGTAGGCGAGGTTCACCGCGAGCCCGTCGAACTTGAGCTCGCACGAATACTCGACGCTCGCCACGCCGAGCCCTTCGCGGCAGCGCCGGTCGAACGCGATGACGTCCTCGTCGGTGAAGCCGTTGCCGAGCGAGAGCATCGGCAGGCGGTGCTGGACCTCGGCGAACTCGGTGCTGGGCGCGGCGCCCACGCGCTGGGTCGGCGAGTCGGGCGCCTGCAGCTCGGGAAACTCGGTCTCGAGCTTCACGAGCTCCTGGAACAGGCGGTCGTACTCGGCGTCGGAGATCTCGGGTGCCGCGTCGACGTAGTACAGGCGATTGTGGCGCTCGATCGCGCGGCGCAGCTTCTCGGCCTTGGCGCGTGCGTCGCGCAGGGCGAGCATGGTCAGGAGAACAGGCGCCGTGCGAGGGGGCTGCCGGCGGGCACGCCGTGCGCCTCCATGTCGCGTGCGACCTTCTCCACGGAGCGGCGGATGGCCGCGATGCCCGCGTCGGTGAGCGCTCGCCGGTTGTCGTCGACGAGGCGCGCGCCGAGGCGCTGCGCGAGCTGGCCGGCGCGCGCGACCATCGCGTCGAAGGCGGCCGGCGCATCGGCCACGTGCGGCACGTCGAGCGCGAAGGTGAGCCCGGTGAAGTAGGTCGGCGTGGGCTTGCTCCCGGGCGCATCGAAGCGGCGGATCACGAAGTCGGGCGCGCCGTCGGCGCCGTACGCGACGAGCTCGCCGTCGGCGGTCTCGGCGAATCCCTGCTCGAGCGCGAGCTGCTTCATCTTCGCCACGGCGAAGGTCGCGCCCATCTCGCCCACGAGGTTCACGGCAACCTCGATGTCGGCGTCGGCGCAGAACGCATCGAGCTCGCGGGCGCGCGTCGCGGCCGTGGCCGGCGCCTCCCGTTGCGAGACCGCGTTCACGCGCCCGGCGAACTGCGCGATCGCCTCGTTGAACGCGGCGATCTCCTCCTCGCCCAGCGGGCCCTTGCGGCTCGCGAGCTGCAACCCCGCGCGCAGCTCGCGCCAGCTGCGCTTGGGCGAGGTCGCGATCGGATGCCATTGCTCGTCGACGATGCCCTCGATGTGGACCGGCGTGGTGTGCGCCTGCAGCGCGTCCTCGAGCGGCTCGACTTGCTCGCTGGTGACCGGGTCGTCGGCGAGGATCACCGCCACCGTGTCGATGCGGCTCGAGATCTCCGCCTGCGGGCCGCCGGACAGCGCGAGCGCTTCGCCCGCGGGCATCGGCTGCGCCTGGGTGCGCGCGAGCACCGGCTCGCTGCGCTCGGTCCCGGGCAGCCGGCCCAGGACGGGCTCGCGCCGCTCCTCGGCCGCGGCGGGCTTGCGCGCGGCCGGCGGCGTATCGAACAACGCGTCGCCCGCCTCGTGCCCGAAAGCCTTCTCCGCGCGACGCCGCGCGCGGCGTTCCTGCACCCAGTTGTACAGGATCACCAGCGCGATCACGACCGCGCCGGCGGCGAGCAGCCCGAGCTGGAGGTCGTTCATGGGAAATAGCGATTTCATGGAACCACAGATGAACACGGATGAACACAGATGAGCGTGCCGAATGCAGGCGTATTCGAACTTCCATTCGCACGATGAGCGCGATGGCCACGATTCGTCATCATTTCGCAGACCTATCCGTGTTCATCTGTGGTTCCCAACCGCTTTTATGCCGCCTGCTTGCGCGCGAGCTCGATGGCCGAGTCGATGTCGACCTCGACGATCTTGGACACGCCTGGCTCGGGCATGGTGACGCCCACGAGCTGGCTGGCGAGCTCCATGGTGATCTTGTTGTGGGTGATGAAGAGGAACTGCGTCTGCGCCGACATCTGCCGCACGAGGTCGCAGAAGCGCTCGGTGTTCGGGTCGTCGAGCGGCGCGTCCACCTCGTCGAGCAGGCAGAAGGGCGCGGGGTTGAGCTTGAAGAGCGAGAACACGAGCGAGATGGCGGTGAGCGCCTTCTCGCCGCCCGAGAGCAGCTGGATCGACTGGTTCTTCTTGCCGGGCGGCTGCGCGAACACCTGCAGCCCCGCGTCGAGGATCTCCTCGCCGGTGAGCTTGAGCTCGGCCCGCCCGCCGCCGAAGAGCGCCGGGAACATCTCGCTGAAGTTCCTCGACACGATGTCGAACGTCTCCTGCAGCAGGTCGCGCGTCTCGCGGTCGATGCGCTTGATCGCCGCCTCGAGCGTGGCCACCGCCTCGGTGAGGTCGGCCGCCTGCCGGTCGAGGAATTCCTTGCGGGTGCGCGCGGTCTCCAGCTCCGAGAGGGCGGCGAGGTTCACCGGCCCGAGCGCCGCGATCTCCTCGGTGAGCCGCTGGATCTCCGCCTGCATGCCCTTGGAGCCCACGCGCCGCTCGATCTGCTCGGCCATCTCCTCGCGCGTGACGCCCGCCTCCTGCAGCTGCTGCGCGTACTGCTCGGCGTGCGTGACGGCTTCCTGCTCCTTCACCTTGAGCTCGGTGATGCGCACGCGCAGCGGCTCGAGGCTCTGCTCGACGCCGAGGCGCGACTCCTCGATCGCGCGCAGCTCGTCGGTCAATCCCTCGAGCCCGGCGCGCGCGTCGGACAGCACGCGCTCGCGCTCGCCCTTCACCTGCAGCGCTTCCTGCAGGCGCTCGCGCACGTTCCCTTCCTCGAGGCCGGCGAGCTCCGCCGCGACCTTCTCGCGGTTCGCCGCGATCGCCTCGAGGCGCTCGCCGAGCGACACCGCGAGGCGTCCCTGCGCCTCGACCTTGTCGTGGGCGCTGCGTTCGCGGTACTGCGCCTCGGAAAGCGCGCGCTCGGCCGCGGAGACCGCCGCCCGCGCGGCATTCAGCGCATCCTGCGCTTCGCGGGCGCGCGCCTCGAGCGCCTGCACGCGCTGCACGATCTCCTCGATCTTCTGCGAGCCTTGCTGCATCGCGTGCTGCGCGTCCTCCATCGCGACGCGCTCGGTCGTTTCCTCTTCCTCGATCGCCGCGAGCTCCTCGCGGATCGCCGCGCGGCGCTGCTCGGACTGCTGCGCGCTCTGCGCGAGCTTGAGATGCTGCACCTCCACGTCGTGCTGTTGCTGGCGCACGCGGCCCAGCTCCTCGCGCAGCTGGCGCGCCTGCTCCTGCGCCTCGCGGCCTTCCTGCTCGAGCGCGCGCACGGCGGCCTCGACGTCGGCACGCTCCTGGGCCTTGGCGGGAATGCGCCCGCGCAGCTGCTCGATCTCGCGCTGGCGCTGCAACACGCCGTGCAGCTCCGATTGCGGGCCGTGGAAGACGACACCGTGGCGCGCGAACAGGTGGCCCGAACGCGCGACCAGCAGCCCGCCGGGCGGCAGCACGCGCGCGAGCTCGAGGCCGTTCTCGCCCTCGGGCAGGATGAAGACGTTGGCGAGGGCATCGCGCAGGTACGCGGCCACGCCGCTGCGCTCGCTCGTGACGACGCTCGAGAGCGGCTCGAGGTGCGAGCCGGACGCTGCCGCCTCGGGCGCGCCACGCTCGATGAAGACCGCGAGGCTTCCGGGCGGCGCGTCCTGGATGAGCGCGGGCAGCTCCGACTCGGATCCGAGGCGCACCGCGTTCAGGCGCACGCCGAGCGCGGCCTCGACCGCGTCGTCCCAGCCCGCCTCGACGCGGATCGCCTGCCACAGGCGCTCGCCGCGATCGAGCGCGTGGGCTTGCATCCAATCCTTGAGCTTCGAGTCGGTGTCGAGCTTCGCCTGCTGCGCCTCGAGGGCCTGCAGGCTCGCCTCGAGGCTCGCCGCCTCGCGCGTGGCTTCCTGCAGGCGATTGATCGCGTCGCGGCGCTGCTCCTCGAGCGCGGGAATGCGTTCCTCGGCCTCCCGGTGCGCGCCCTCGAGCTCGTCGATGCGCGCGGCGAGCTGCTCGCGCTGCGCTTCGAGCGCCGCGAGTTTCTCGGGCTCGGGGAAGACGAGGCCCATGTTCTCCTGCTTCAGGCGGTTCTTGCGCCCCTCGAGCTGCGCGAGGATCTTCAGCGCGTGGGACTCGCGCGTCTCCTCGACGCTCTGCGCCTGCTCCGCCGCGTTCATCTCCGCTTCGGCCGTGCGCACCTCTGCCGCCGCCGCCTGGGCCGCGGCTTCGGCCGCCGGGAGCGACTCGCGCGCCTGCGCGAGCTCCGCCTCGCGCTCCGCGATGACCGCCCGCGCCGCCTCGATCTCGCCCTGCCAGCGTTCGCGCTCCGCGTTCGCGTCGGCGATGCGCCGCTCGACCTCGGCCGCCTCGGCCGACAGGCTCTCCACCTGCGCGCCCATGCGCCGGCGGTTCTCGCCGAGGAAGTTGATCTCCTGCTCGAGCGATTGCACCTCGGCGTTGGCCGCATAGAGCGCGCCCTGCAGCTCCTGGAGGCGGTCGGTCTCCTCGTAATGGCGGCCGCGCAGCTGCTCGAGCGCGCGCTCGCTCTCGCGCAGCTTCGCCATCTCCGCCTCGAGCGCGACGGTCGCCTTCTGCACCTCGTTGCCGTAGCGCGTGCGCGCGCTCTCCGCCTCGCGCAGCCGCGTGAAGGCGAGCAGGTTGTGGTTCAGGGCGAGCTGGGCCTGCAGCTCCTGGTACTTGGCGGCGATCTCCGCCTGCTGCGCGAGGTGCGTGAGCTGGGAGTCGAGCTCGCTGACGATGTCGCCCACGCGCGCGAGGTTCTCCCGCGTGTCCTCGAGCCGCAGCTCGGTCTCGCGCCGGCGCTCGCGATACTTCGACACGCCCGCCGCTTCCTCGAGGAACACGCGCAGCTCCTCCGGCTTCGAGGTGATCACGCGCGAGATCATGCCCTGCTCGATGATCGAGTAGGCGCGCGGGCCGAGTCCCGTGCCGAGGAAGATGTCCTGCACGTCGCGGCGGCGCACGTGCTGCCCGTTCACGTAATAGTTCGAGTCGCCGTCGCGCGAGAGCACGCGCTTCACGCTGATCTCGTTGTACCCCGACCACGGCCCGCCGATGCGCCCGAGCGAGTTGTCGAACACCAGCTCGACCGAGGCGCGGCCCACCGGCTTCCTCTCGGTCGAGCCGTTGAAGATCACGTCGTGCATGTGCTCGCCGCGCAGCTGCTTGGCGGAGGACTCTCCGAGCACCCAGCGCACCGCGTCGATCACGTTCGACTTGCCGCACCCGTTCGGGCCGACGACGCCGACGAGCTGGCCGGGGACCGCGATGGAGGTGGGATCGACGAAGGACTTGAAACCGGAAAGCTTGACCGATGTGAGTCGCAAGGGGAGAGGCTCTCGTTGGGGACCGGAATCGGGGGCCCCCGCTTTTCCGCCAAGCGGAAATCAGGGTCTGTCCCCAAATTCTAAGTATTTGTTTTTGAGGCCCGAACGATGTGCGGGCTTCAGTAGAATGGGGATTTTACCGGAACGTATCCGCCCACCCAATGGCCCAGGCATCGAAGGCGCTCGAGACTTTTCCCAATCCGCGGCCGCAGCGTGACTACCGCATCCACATGCAGATCCCGGAGTTCACCTGCCTCTGCCCGAAGACCGGCCAGCCCGACTTCGCCACGCTCTGCCTCGACTACGTGGCCGATCGCCTGTGCGTCGAGCTGAAGAGCCTGAAGCTCTACATCTGGTCGTTCCGCAACGAGGGCAAATTCCACGAGGCCGTGACCAACGAGATCCTCGACGATCTCGTGCGCGCGATCCAGCCGCGCTTCATGCGCCTCACCGCGAAGTTCTTCGTGCGGGGCGGTATCTTCACCACCGTGGTGGCCGAGCACCGGCAGGAGGGCTGGACGCCCGCCTCGCCCGTGCCGCTCGATCCGATCGAGGACGAATCGAATACGCGCTGAAGCGCGAATTGGGAGGAAGAAGAATGAAGAGAGTCTTGCTGTTCGTGCTGGGAATGGCCACGTGGGTGGCTGCGCTCGCCGCGCCGATCGCGGTCGCCGATTTCTTCAACCTGCCGAAGTATGGCGGCGTGCAGCTCTCGCCTGACGGAAAGACCATGGCGGCGCTCGTTCCCATCAACGGCCGGCGCAACCTCGCGGTCATCGACCTCGCCACGAAGAAGGCGACGGCGCTTTCGGACTTCGAGGACCAGGACGTCGTGTGGGCCCTGTGGCTCAACAACACGCGCCTGCTCGCCGCGACTGGCAGCCTCGTGACCAATGTCGACGAGGCGCACGGCGGTGGCCTCTACGCGGTCGACAAGGACGGCGGCATGCCGAAGACGATCGCAGAGAGCCCGGAACGCCAGGCCGCGCAGCTGAATGCCATCGGGCGCGGGCTCCAGTTCGTGCGCCGGTTGCCGGGAGACACGGACGACTTGATCGGCCAGGAATGGATCGGCGACCGGATGGGAGGCCATCCCGGCTCGCTCTTCCGCATCGACAGCCGGTCGGGGCGGCGCACCGACATAAGCTTCGGCAAGCCGGACAGCGGCCGGTACGAACGGTGGGTGGTCGACAATGCCGGCGTGCCACGCGCTTTCATCGCCTCGAGCGAGGGACGCGTGCGCATCTACGCGCGCCCCTCCCCGAAGGACGACTGGGTGAAGCTCGACGAATTCAGCGAGACCGACGAGGGCGGCTGGCTGCCGCTCGCCGTGGCCGAGGACGACCGCCACCTGATCGTCAGCATGCGCAAGGCCCGCGACACCGCGGCGATCGCGCTGTACGACCCGGCCACCCACACGTTCGGCGACATCCTCGCCGGGCATCCGCGCGTGGACCTCACCGACCTCGTGAGCGCGCGCGACGGCCACGTGCTCGGCGTGCGCTTCGAGGCGGACAAGGGCGGGGCGGCGTGGTTCGACGAGACGCTCGCGAAGGTGCAGGCCGCGGTCGACAAGGCGCTGCCCGACACCGTGAACGTGCTCTCGTGGTCCGACGACAAGAAGCGCTTCATCGTGACCGCGCACTCGGACGTGCAACCCGGCGCGTTCTATCTCCTCGACCTGAAGGACGGGCGCCTCGCGTGGCTCGCCGACAGCCGGCCATGGATCAAGCCCGCGGAGATGGCGCCGATGAAACCGGTGCATTACGCGGCGCGCGACGGGCTCGACATCCCCGCCTATCTCACCGTGCCGAAGGGCTCGTCGGGCAAGGACCTGCCGCTCGTGCTCGTCGTGCACGGCGGCCCGTGGGTCGACGGCGACGCATGGCGCTTCGACCCCGAGGCGCAGTTCCTCGCCTCGCGCGGCTACGCCGTGCTGCAGCCCAACTTCCGCGGCACGACCCACTACGGCTGGAAGCATTACCATGCGTCCTTCGGCCAGTGGGGCCTCGCGATGCAGGACGACCTCGCCGACGGCGTGAAGTGGGCGATCTCGCAGGGTATCGCCGATCCCAAGCGCGTCTGCATCTACGGCGCGAGCTACGGCGGGTACGCCGCGATGATGGGCCTCGCGAAGAACCCGGAGCTGTTCCGCTGCGGGGTGGACTACGTCGGCGTGACCGACCTGCCGTTCTTCCTCACCGTCTCGTGGGCCGACTACGCGTATTCCGACTGGATGGATTACAGCGTGAAGGAGCTCGTCGGCGACGTCGACAAGGACGCGGAGCGCCTGCGCGCGACCTCGCCGGTGAACCTGGCCACGAAGATCAGGGCCCCGGTGTTCATGGCCTACGGAGCGGCCGACCGCCGCGTGCCGATCGAGCACGGCACGAGAATGAAAACGGCCCTCGACAAGGCAGGGGTGAAGTACCAGTGGATGGCGGCCGACAGCGAGGGCCACGGCTTCCGCAACCCGAAGACCCGCGACGCCTTCTACGAGGCGATGGAGAAGTTCCTCGCGGAGAACCTCAAGCCGCGCTAGGCGCGGCACGGACGCGGCGGCGGCGCTCCATCCACGCGCTCGCCGTCGTCGCCGCGACGATGAGGACGGCGCCCGCGAGCGCGCGCGCATCGAGCACCTCGCCCGCGAGCGCGTAGGACGCGATCGCCGCGACCACGAGCTCGAAGAGCAGGATCACGATCGCGCGGTTCGCCGGCATGCGTGCGAGCCCGTATTGCAGCGCGAGGCTCATCGCGACGAGTGCCGCGCCCAACGCGACGATGAGGATCGCATGCGCGCGCACCGCGGCGGCGACCGCACCCGAAGGCAGTGCGCTTCGCGGCAGGAACACGAGCGCCGCGATCGTCACGCCGGCCCAGATCACGATCGACTTGCCTGCGTCGGTCATCGTATCGAGGCGGCGGATGAGGACGTTGCCGAGCGCGAAGAGGAAGCCCGCCGCGAGCCCGAGCCATTCCGCGCGGTCGGTCGGCCATGGGGCGCCGAGCTGCGGCTTCCACAGCATCGCGGCCGCGCCCGCGAGCGCGAGCGCCATCACGACGCCGCCCGCGGCGTCGAGCCGCTCGCCGAGCAGCAGCCACGCGAGCGGCACCGTCCACAACGGCGCGACGTAGAAGAGGAGCAGCACGCGCATCACCTCGCCCTCGAGCACGCCGAGCACGTACGCGAGGTTGCTCCAGCCGATCGCGAGGCCCATGACGATGGCGAGCGCCGGCGCGCGCCGCAGCCGCCACGCCTCGCGCGGGAAGAGCGCGACACCGATCGCGAACGCGACGCCGTACGTGAGCACGGTCGCCCACAGGCCGTCGAGCCCGCCCGCCGCGAGCAATCGATACGGATACCACGCGAGGCCCCAGAGGGTCGCGCCGGCGAGAAGCGCCCAGGTCGGCGCGGAGGCGGGAAGCTTCACGGTAAGATCGGCGGATGGACGCCTGCGCAGTGTTGCACATCACCGCGCTGCTTGGCGGCGGCGTGGATCGCCACGTGCGCGACATCGCGCGCGACGCGCGGCGCCGGCACGTGATCTGGCACACGGCGCAAACGGCCGATGCGGTCGAGGTTCCCGCCGATCGGCGCGTGCTCGCCCTCGATGCGCGCGCGGTCGACGCGGATCCCGAGCGCGTCGCGCGCTGGCTGCGACACGAAGGCGTGGGCGTGCTGCACGTGCATTCGCTCACGGCCGCCGCGCGCGATCGCGCGAGAACGCTCGCCCACGCGCTCGGCGTTCGCTTCATCGCCACGCTCCACGACGTGCTCTTCCTGCGCGCCGACGGCTTCGATGCCGACGACCCGATCGCCCCCGACGCGAAGTGGCTCGCCGACACTTCGGCGTTCCTGCACGACGCGGCCGCGGTGATCGCACCTTCCGATTACCTCGCGCAGCTCGCGCGCGAGCACGTGGCGGGGCTCGACGTGCGCATCGTGCCGAACGGCTCGCGCGGGGGACGCAGCGCCGCGCGGGCGGTCGCGGCGCGCCCCGAGTTCTCCACGCGCGGCGCGCGCCGCGTGGCCGCCGTGCTCGGCGCGATCGGCCCGCACAAGGGCAGCCGCGTGCTCGAGGCGCTCGGGGAGCATCTGGCGGCGAGCGACATCGCGATCGTCGTGATCGGTTATCTCGACGCGCAGGTGGTGCCGGGATGGCACGGCGAGCACCTCTTCGTGCACGGCCCCTACGATGACGCGGACGTGCCGGGCCTGCTGCGCGCGTACGGGGCGCGCATCGCGCTCTTCCCGAACCGCGTGCCCGAGAGCTTCAGCTATGCGCTCTCCGATGTCTGGTCCGCGGGCCTTCCGGCGCTCGTGACCGATGCGGGTGCGCTCGGCGAGCGGGTGCGGCGCCATGGCGGCGGATGGATCCTTCCCCACGACGCCGACGCGGCGGCGATCGCGCAGGCGCTGCGCGAGAGGCTCGCGGACGGCGACGGCGAGCGCGCCCGCGTAGAATCGGAGCTCGCGCGCGCGGACGATGCGCGCGTGCCCGCCCTCGACACCATGACGCGCTCGCTCGACGCCCTCTACGCCCGCTTCGGTCTCGATGCCGCCGCACCGGTCGATCCCGAATCGCCCGCGGTGCGCGAGCTGCTCGCGACGAACCTCGACGGCGCCCTCTTCCGCCACGAGCTCACGCGCATGGCGGACGAGTTCGTGCAGCTGCGCGAGGCGTTCGACGCCGAGCGCGAGCGCGCGCGACGCTTCGAGGAGGAGTCGCGCGGCTGGATCGCCAAGCTCGAGGGCGACGTCGCGAGCCTGCAGGCCGAGCTGCGTACCGAGGTCGAGCAACGCCGCGTCCTCGGCGAGGAGAACGGGCGGCTGAACGCGCAGCTCGCCGCGATCCGCGCGGACTTCGAGCGCCTGCCGCGCTGGCTGCGCGTGCTGCTCAAGAAGCTGCGGGATGCGCGAGGTTGACCTCAGCGTCGTCACGTACCGGCCGGACTTCGCGCTGCTCGAGCGCACACTGGCGAGCGTGGCCGAGCCCGCGCGCGCGCCGCTCGACCGCCGGCTGTTGATCCAGGACAACAGCGTCGACGCCGGCATCGCGGCACGCATCACGGTTCTCGCGCAGACGCTCTGCGGTGCCGTCGCGCGCGTCGACGTCCAGGCCTCGCCCGCGAACGTCGGCTTCGGGCGCGCGCACAATGCGGCGGTCGCACGCGGCTCCGCCCCGTTCGTGCTGCTGCTGAACCAGGACTGCATCCTCGAGCCCGACGTGCTCGAGCCGCTGCTCGATGCCGCGCACGCGGGCCCGGACGACGTGGCGGCGTGGGAATTGCGCCAGATCCCCTACGAGCATCCGAAGGCGTACGACCCGGCCACGCTCGAGACGCCGTGGGCGAGTGCCGCCGCGCTCCTCGTACGGCGCAGCGCGTTCGAAAGCGTGGGCGGCTTCGACGCGCGCTTCTTCATGTACGGCGAGGACGTCGACCTTTCCTGGCGCCTTCGCGCCAGGGGCTGGCGCCTGCTCTACCAGCCGAAATTCGCCGTCGTGCATCACACGTATCGTCGCGCGGCCGAGGTGAAGCCCGTGCAGGTCTTCGGCGGCGTGGCGGCGAGCCTCGCGTTGCGCGCGCGCTACGGGGGGATCGTGCGCACCCTGCAGGGGCTCGCGATGCTCGCGGCGGAGATCGCGGCGCCGTCCTCCTTTCCGGGCCGTCGCCGGGGACTGGTGACGACCGGCGCGCGCTTCCTCGCGCGCTGGCCCGCCTTCGCCGCGAGCGCCGTGGCGCCGACCGCGAATTTCCGTCCGCGCTTCGCCGGCTGGAGCTACGAGACGCGTCGCGACGGCGCCTTCCACGTCTTCGCCTCGCGGCGCGGCCAGCCGCCGCGCGCGTGGCCGAAGGTCTCGATCCTCGTGCGCACGTCGGGGCGGCCCGCTTGGCTCGCGTACGCGCTCGCGAGCTGCGCGAACCAGACGTATCCCAACGTCGAAGTGGTCGTCGTGGAGGACGGTCCCGAGATCTCGCGCGAGATCGTCGACACGTTCCGCGATCGCCTCGACGTGCGCTACGTCGCGACCGGCTCGCGCGTGGGACGCGCCCGCGCCGGAAACCTCGCGCTCGCGCAGGCGCGTGGCGAGTGGCTCAACTTCCTCGACGACGACGACGTTCTCTTCGCCGACCACGTCGAGGTGCTGGTCGATGCGGCCGAGCGCCAGCGCGTGCCGGGCGCGTACGCGCTCGCGTGGGAGACGCACACGTCGATCACCGACAAGGCGAACGCGCATTTCGAGGAGGTGCTGCATCTCACGGCACACCGCCAGCCGTTCGACCGCCTGACACTGTGGCACCACAACTACCTGCCGATCCAGGCGGTGCTCTTCCATCGCCGCCTGTACGCGCGCCATGGCGGCTTCGCCGAGGACATGGACCAGCTCGAGGACTGGAACCTGTGGACGCGCTACACCCTCGACGACGACTTCGTGCTGGTGGAGAAGACGACGTCCAAGTACCGCGTGCCCGCCGACGCCTTCGCCGCCGCCGAGCGGCAGGAGCGGCTGGACCGCGCCTACGTCGACGCGCTCGAGCGGCAGCGCGCGATGCGCCTCACGCTTTCGCCGCGCGCGATCGCGGAGATGGCCGAGGCCTACGCGCGCCAGCAGGCCGTGGTGCTGGTCACGCGCGGCGACCTGCGCCGCTGGATGCTCGGCCGCCAGTGGGTCGCGCGCCTCGCCTCGTTCCGCCACCCCGCCCAGGAGTGGATGCGCCGGCGCGGCATCCTGCGCTAGCCCGCGTCTCGTCCCCCGCGCGCCCGCACCGCTTGACATGCAACGTTTCGCTTGCCTATTATCCAGGCAAGCCATCACTTGCCTATAGCGCATGCCGCAGCGCCACGACGCCGACCTGCTGTTCAAGGCCCTGGCCGATCCGAGCCGTCGCAAGCTCCTCGACCTGCTGCACGCGCACGACGGCCGGACGCTCAACGACCTGTGCGAGCACCTCGAGATGACGCGGCAGGGCGTGACGCAGCACCTCGCCCTGCTCGAGGCGGCGAACCTGGTCGCCACCGTGCGCCGCGGCCGCGAGAAGCTGCACTTCCTCAATCCCGTGCCGCTGCAGGAAATCTACGAGCGCTGGATCGCCAAGTTCGAAAAGCCGCGCCTCAAGGCGCTCTCGGAGCTGAAACGACGACTGGAGAAAGCCCATGGCTAGATCGACCTTCGTGTACGTGACCTACATCCGCACCACTCCCGAGAGACTGTGGTCCGCGCTCACGGACCCCGAGTTCATGAAGCAGTACTGGTTCGGCATGCGCTGCGAGAGCGGGTGGACGGTGGGATCGCCGTGGAAGCTCGTCGCACCCGACGGCGAGATCTACGACGCCGGCGAGATCGTCGAGGCCGATCCGCCCAGGCGCCTCGTGATCCGCTGGCAGCACCAGAAGCAGCCCGAGCTCAAGGCCGAAGGCGCGTCGCACTGCACCCTGGAGCTGGAACCGAGCGGGAACGCGGTCAAGCTCTCCATCACGCACACCGTCGAACGCGAGGGTTCGCAGCTCATCGCCGCGGTGTCGGGCGGCTGGCCGAAGGTGCTCTCCAACCTCAAGTCGTTGCTCGAAACCGGCTCGGCGATCATGACCCAACCCTATCCCGCCGCGAAGGCGCGGGCCGCCTGATCAAACGCCTATAGAATCGGGCGATGGATTCGCCCCCTTCCGTCCCCGAGCTGCCGTTCACCGGCGAGCGCTTCGTGCCCGGCACGCGCGGCGAGATCTGGGTCGAGCACTGGCATCGCTACCACTTCGCGACGCGCTTCGCCGCCGGCCGGCGCGCGCTCGACGTCGCGTGCGGCGAGGGGTACGGATCGGCGTTGCTCGCGCAGGCCGCGGCGCACGTGACCGGCGTGGACGTGTCGAGCGAGGCCATCGCGCACGCGAAGCGCACTTATGGCGATCGCGCGAACCTCGCGTTCGAATGCGCCTCGTGCACGCGGCTGCCGCTCGCCGACGCGAGCGTCGATATCGCCGTCTCGTTCGAGACGCTCGAGCACATCGGCGAGCAGCGCGAGTTCGTGGCCGAGCTCGCGCGCGTGCTCGAGCCGGACGGCGTGCTCGTGATCTCGTGCCCGAACAAGCGCGAGTACACCGACCGGCGCAACTTCGTGAACGAGTTCCACGTGAAGGAGCCGTACCGCGAGGAGCTCGACGCGCTGCTCGCCGAGCGCTTCGCCGCGCGCGCGTGGTACGGGCAGAGGCCGACGTTCTTTTCCGTGATCGCGCCCGAGGCGGCGCCTTCGGCCGGCGAGCTCTTCGAGGTCGAGGAAGCCGATCCGTCGCATGCGAGGCCGAGCCTCGGCGAGCCACTGTACTTCGTCGTCGTCGCGAGCCGCGAAGCGCGCGCGCTCAAGGCCTTTCCCCCGGTGCTCTCCGTGCTCTCCGATCGCGGCGACTGGGTGCATCGCGACTACGAGCACGTCTATCGCGACCTGCAGCACCATGCGGCGCGCGGCAAGGCGCTCGAGGCGCAGCTCGCCGAGCGCGAAGGAGAGCTCGCCGAGACACGCCGCGAGCTCGCGCGCCGGCACGGCTGGCGCTGGTGGCTGCGCCTGCCGCTCGTGCGCCTCGGCCTGCTCGACTGAGCGGCAGCACGCGTCCGGGCGCGCCGCCGCCGCCCCGTATAATCGGCGGATGAATCCCCGTCTCGCGCTCCTCCAGCCCTACCCGTTCGAGCGGCTGCGCGGCCTGCTGGCCGGCCTCGTGCCGCCGGCCGACCTGCGCCCGATCAGCCTGGGACTCGGCGAGCCGCAGCATCCGACGCCCGACCTCATCCGGGAAGCGCTCACGCGCAACCTCGACGGGCTCGCGCGCTACCCGCTCACCCTCGGCATGCCGGAGCTGCGCCAGGCCGTCGCGCGCTGGATCGCGCGCCGCCACGGCGTGACGCTCGACGCGGAAAAGGAAGTGATCCCGGTGCTGGGCAGCAAGGAAGCGCTCTTCTCGATCACGCAGGTCGTGCTCGATCCCGCCGAGCACGACGCGCTCGCGCTGGTGCCGAACCCGTTCTACCAGGTCTACGAAGGCGCCACACTCCTCGCCGGCGCGAAGCCGTGGTTCGTGAACGCGCTGCCGCAGAACGGCCTGAAGCCCGACTGGGACGCGATCCCCGAGCGCGTCTGGAAGCACGCGCGGCTCATGTTCGTGTGCTCGCCCAACAACCCGAACGGGCGCGTGATGGGCTTCGACGAGTGGAAGCGCCTGTTCGAGCTGTCCGACCGGCACGGCTTCGTGATCGTCTCCGACGAGTGCTACAGCGAGATCTACTTCGACGAAGCAAGCCCTCCGCTGGGCGCGCTCGCAGCGGCGCGGCGGCTGGGACGCGAAGGCTATCCGCGCCTCGTCGTGCTCGGGTCGCTTTCGAAGCGCTCGAGCGCGCCCGGCCTGCGCTCGGGATTCGCGGCGGGCGACCGGCGCATCCTCGAGAAGTTCGCGCTCTATCGCACCTACCACGGCTCGGCGATGAGCAACTCCGTGCAGCTCGCCTCCATCGCCGCGTGGAACGACGAGGCGCACGTGGTCGAGAACCGGCGCCTGTACCGCGAGAAGTTCGCCTCGTTCTACGAGCGCGTGAACCCGGTGCTGCCGCTCGTCATGCCCGACGCCGCGTTCTACTTCTGGGCGCGCGTGGGCGAGGACGACCTCGCCTTCGCACGCGAGCTGTTCCGAACGGCGCACATCACCGTGCTCCCCGGCAGCTACATCTCGCGGGAGGCTCACGGCCACGTTCCCGGCCGCGGCCACGTGCGCATGGCGCTCGTGTCCACGCTCGAGGAGACCGCCGAGGCCGCCGAGCGCATCCGCCGATTCGCCGAAACCGAGATGCCCGTTCGCGCGGGCGCCGCACATCCATGAACGCCATCGCCACCGACCACCGCCTGCAATCCCTCATCGACGACGCCTTCGAGCGCCGCGCCCAGTTCTCGCCCTCGTCCGCGCCCGCCGACGTGCGCAGCGCGGTCGCCCGCGTCCTCGCCGAGCTCGACGCCGGGCGCCTGCGCGTCGCCGAGAAACGAGACGGGAAATGGATCACGCACCAGTGGGTCAAGAAGGCGGTGCTGCTCTCCTTCCGCCTGCGCGACAACGAGATCATGCAGGGCGGCTACACGCATTACTTCGACAAGGTCGACTCGAAGTTCGCGCGCTTCGGCCAGGAGGACTTCCAGGCGGGCGGCTATCGCGTGGTGCCTCCGGCGGTCGCGCGCCACGGCGCGTTCATCGCGAAGAACGTGGTGCTGATGCCGTCGTACGTCAACGTCGGCGCGTATGTCGACGAGGGCACCATGGTCGACACGTGGGCCACCGTCGGCTCGTGCGCGCAGATCGGCAGGAACGTGCACCTCTCCGGCGGCGTGGGCATCGGCGGCGTGCTCGAGCCCGTGCAGGCCAATCCCACCATCATCGAGGACAACTGCTTCATCGGCGCGAGGAGCGAGATCGTCGAGGGCGTGGTCGTCGGCGAGGGCTCCGTGGTCTCGATGGGCGTCTACATCGGCCAGAGCACCAAGATCTACAACCGCGCCACGGGCGAGGTGAGCTACGGGGCGATCCCGCCGGGCAGCGTGGTCGTGTCCGGCAACTTGCCCGGGGGAGACGGCCGGTATAGTCTCTACTGCGCGGTGATCATCAAGCAGGTCGACGCGAAGACCCGCGCGAAGACCGGCATCAACGAGCTCCTGCGGGGCGACTAAGAACCGTTCTCTCTCCCGGCGGAGGGAAGGCGCGCGAGGCAAGCCATGTTCATCGAGAAGCTGCTGCAGCTGATGGCGGAGAAGAAGGCCTCGGACATCTTCATCTCCGCCGGCTCGCCGATCAGCATCAAGATCCAGGGCAACATCATGCCCGTCAATCCGCAGCCGATGGACGCGGAGACGGCGAAGAAGATCGCCTACGAGATGCTCACGCCGCAGCAGATCCAGGCGCTCGAGCGCGACCTCGAGCTCAACTTCTCGAAGCCCATGCCGGGCCTCGGCAACTACCGCGTCAACATGTTCTGGCAGAAGGGCGCGCTGTCGACGGTGATCCGCTTCATCACCGCGGACATCCCGAAGATCGCCGACCTGAACCTGCCGCCGGTGCTCTCGACGCTCGTGATGGAGAAGCGCGGACTGATCCTCGTGGTCGGCGCGACCGGCTCGGGCAAGTCGACGACGCTCGCCTCGATGCTCGACTACCGCAACTCGGTGCAGGCCGGCCACATCCTCACCATCGAGGATCCGGTCGAGTTCGTGTTCGCGCCGAAGAAGTCGATCGTGAACCAGCGCGAGGTGGGCAACGACACGCGCTCCTTCCACGACGCGCTGCGCAACGCCATGCGCCAGGCGCCCGATTGCATCCTGATCGGCGAGATCCGCGACCTCGAGACGATGCGCATGGCGCTCACCTATGCGCTCTCCGGACACTTGTGCCTCGCCACGCTGCACGCGAACAACGCCTACCAGGCGATGAACCGCGTGATCAGCTTCTTCCCGCTCGAGGTGCGGCAGATGCTGCTGCAGGACCTGTCGGTATGCCTGAAGGCGGTCGTCTCCCAGCGGCTCGTGAAGACCGTGGACGGCAAGCGCACCCCGGCGGTCGAGGTGCTGCTGAACACACGCAACATCCAGGAGCTCATCGAGAAGGGCGAGATCACCGAGATCAAGGAGGCGATGGAGAAGAGCATGTCGCCCGGCTCGCAGACCTTCGAGCAGGACCTCTTCCGTCTCGTGCGCCAGGGCCGCATCTCCACCGAGGAGGCGCTCACGAACGCCGACTCCGCGACGAACCTCGGCCTGCTGCTCGGCAACTCCGGCATCATGCCGGCGATGTCCGAGAAGGCGAAGCAACCCGGGCCCATGCGCCCGGGCTCGGCCTCGTTCGACGCGTTCAAGATCACCGAGGAGCCGGAAGAGCGGCTGGGCTGACCCCTCCTCCTGCGGCCGCTCCGCGCGGCCGGGCTCATGGCATCCCGATCGCCCGGTCGGGTAGTCCCGACGGACCATGACGCAATCCCATCGCGAACGATTCCCCGCCCCGCGGATGAAGGACCCGCCTTGAAGAACGAAACCCTCGAGCTCGCGCAGGCGCTGATGCGCCGCCGCTCCGTCACGCCTTCCGATGACGGTTGCCAGCAGCTCATCGTGGAGCGCCTGGTACCCCTCGGCTTCGTCGCCGAGCCGATGGTGTGCGGCGACGTGACGAATCTCTGGATCCGCCACGGCAGAACGCGCCCGCTCGTCGTGCTCGCCGGCCACACCGACGTCGTCCCCACCGGCCCGCTCGATCAATGGCACTCCGATCCCTTCGAGCCCGCGATCCGCGAAGGCTGCCTGTATGGACGCGGGGCGGCGGACATGAAGACCTCCGTCGCCGCGTTCGTGATCGCGGCCGAGCGCTTGGTGAGCGCGCATCCGGACCACCCGGGCAGCCTCGCGTTGCTCATCACCTCGGACGAGGAAGGACCGTCGGTCGAAGGCACGGTGCGCGTGGTCGAGGAACTCCAGCGCCGTGGCGAGTCGATCGACTACTGCATCGTGGGCGAGCCGTCGTCCACCGAGGTCTTCGGCGACACGATCAAGAACGGCCGGCGCGGCTCGCTCACCGGGCGCCTCTGGGTGCGCGGCGTGCAGGGCCACGTCGCCTATCCGCATCTCGGGCGCAATCCGGTGCATCTGGCCGCGCCCGCGCTCGCGGAGCTCGCGGCGACGCAGTGGGATCGGGGCAACGAGTACTTTCCACCGACGACCTTCCAGGTCTCGAACATCCACGCGGGCACCGGTGCGCAGAACGTGATTCCCGGCCTGCTGCAGGTCGACTTCAACTTCCGCTTCTCGACCGAGAGCACGCCCGAGACCCTCAAGGGGCGCGTGAACGGAATCCTCGATCGCCACGCGCTCGAGTACTCGATCGACTGGACGCTCGGTGCGAAGCCGTTCCTCACCCGGCGCGGCAAGCTCGTGGACACGCTCGGCGCCGTCATCCGCGAGGTCACGGGCGTGACGCCGCAGATCAACTGCACGGGCGGCACGTCCGACGGCCGTTTCATCAAGGACATCTGCGCCGAGGTCGCGGAGTTCGGCCCGCTGAACCGCTCGATCCACAAGATCAACGAGTCGGTCGCCGTGGCCGAGCTCGAGCCGCTCGCCGCGATCTACGAGCGCGCGGTGGCGAAGCTGCTCGGCGTTTGAGCCGGACCGTCCGCGCGCTGCTCGAGGAGACGGTCGCGCGCTTCGAGCGCGCGCGCCTGTCCTACGGCCACGGCACGACCAACGCCGTGGACGAGGCCGCATGGCTGATCCTGCATGCGGCGGGCCTGCCGCTCGACGGCCTGAACGCGCACCTCGACGATCGCCTCACGCCCGAGCGGTGGGAGGCGGCACGCGCGCTCGTCGACGAGCGCATCGCCACGCGCAAGCCCACCGCCTACCTGCTTCACGAGGCGTGGCTCGGCAAGCATCGCTTCTACGTGGACGAGCGCGTGATCGTGCCGCGCTCGTTCATCTTCGAGCTGCTGGAAGATCGCGCCGGCCCCGTGCGCCTTCCGCCGGCGCGCACGATCCTCGACCTGTGCACGGGATCGGGGTGCCTGGCGATCCTCGCGGCGCTGCGCTTTCCCGAGGCGGGCGTGGATGCGGCCGACCTTTCCGACGACGCCCTCGCCGTGGCCGCGCGCAACGTCGGCGACTACGGGCTCGGGCAGCGCGTGCGCCTCGTGAAGTCGGACCTCTTCGGCGCGCTCGCCGGCCGACGCTACGACCTCATCGTCTCCAATCCGCCGTACGTGAAGGCGGCCTCCATGCGCACGCTTCCCGCCGAATATCGCAAGGAGCCGCGCCTTGCGCTCGCGAGCGGGGCCGACGGCCTCGACCACGCGCGCGCGATTCTCGAGGAGGCGGGCGCGCACCTGACGGCCCGGGGACTGCTCGTGGTCGAGATCGGGCACAACCGCGCGGCCCTCGAGCGCGCCTACCCCAACCTGGCGTTTCGCTGGCCGCGCACGAGCGGCGGGGCGGGCTACGTCTTTACCCTGCCCGCGACGGCGCTGCAAGGCGCTGCCTGACGCCGTCCGGCGCACCGAAATGGCGCGCCTCGCGTGCTATCATCTCCCGCAGTTTTCCGGCCCGATCGATCAACGAGAACGGTCCCTGCAGAGGATCGAATTGCCCATGCCGAACGCCGTCCCGAACGCTGCCTTCGACGACTCCGTGCACGCGGCGCTCCAGCGCGAGATCGCGGGGCTCATCGTCTCCGCGCTGAACCTCGACATCGCGCCGGAGGCGATCGACCCTCAGGCGCCGCTCTATCGCGAGGGGCTCGGCCTCGACTCGATCGACATCCTCGAGGTCGCCCTCGTCGTCTCGAAGCGTTACGGCTTCAAGCTGCGCGACGACGACCAGGACAACGTGCACATCTTCCGCTCCCTCGCGAGCCTCGCCACCCACGTCGCGGAGCGGAGAACGAAGTGACCCGCCGCCCGCGCAAGCGCCCGCGCGTCGCTTTCGCGGTTGGGATCTCGGTCCTCGGCATCGTGCTCGCGTACTTCGCGCTCGAGCGGCACCTGTCGCCCGCGCTCGGCGCCGTGCTCTCGCTCGTCCCGCCCGCCCTGATCGTCGTCGCGGCCGCGCGCCGCTCGTCGCACCGCGCCTGGCCCCTCGCGGTCGTGGTTGCGGTCGGCGCGGCGCTCGCGCTCGACTGGTCCTTCGTCGAGCGCCACTTCGCGGGACTGTTCCTCGTCGACCACGCCGGGGTGAACCTCGCGCTCGCCTGGGTGTTCGCCCGCACCCTCGCGCCCGGGCACGAGCCGCTCTGCACGGCGTTCGCGCGCGTGATCCATCGCGGCGCGGTCCCACCCGAGGTCGAGCGCTACACCCGCGGGGTGACCGTGGCATGGAGCGTCTTCTTCGCGCTCGTCGCGTTCGCTTCGGTGGTGCTCTACGCCGCGGGATTCCACACCGCGTGGTCGCTGCTCGCGACCGTGGCGAGCCCGGTGCTCGTGGGACTCATGTTCGCCGTCGAATATGCGGTGCGGCTGCGCGTGCTGCCGCACATCGAGCGCGTCGGCGTCCTCGGCGGCATCGTCGCGTTCTCGCAGCATTTCGCCGCGCGCGCCCAGGCGCCGCGCTAGGAGCCCCGCGACGATGTCGTCGACCGGTCCGCGGCCGCGCGCAACCCTTGGGGATCACCCGCTGCTCGGCCATGGGCGCGCCGACGCGATCGCCGCCTATCGCCACGGCGTGCCGGTCACCGCGGCGCAATTCCTGCGCGACATCGCGACCGCCGCCGCCGCGTTGCCGGAGGCGGTGCACGTGCTCAACCTGTGCACCGACCGCTACCGCTTCTCCGTGACGCTGCTCGCGGCGATCGCGCGCGGGCAGACGACCCTGCTGCCGCCGACCACCACGCCGAACGTGATCGCGGCATTGCGCGCGTTCGCGCCCGATGCTTACTTCATCGCGGACGACGCGCAGACGCGGATCGACCTGCCGCGTTTCGATTTCCCGGACGAATCCCCTCCCCAAGTCCTCGAATTCCAGCCCCAAGGGGGACCGCGGGGGGAGGGAGGCGAGACGTGGGACGACGCGCCGCGCATTCCGGCCGAGCAGCAGGTCGCGTGCGTGTTCACCTCCGGCTCGACGGGCGAGCCGCAGCCGAACTTCAAGACGTGGGGTGCGCTCGTCGCCGACGTGCAGGCCGAGGGACGGCGCTTCGGCATCGCGGGAGCCGGGCACGTGGTGCTCGGCACCGTGCCGCCGCAGCACATGTTCGGATTCGAATCCACCGTGCTGCTGCCCATCGTCTGCGGCGCCGCGCTCACCGCCGAGCGGCTCTACTATCCCGGCGAGATCAGCGCCGCGATCGCGCGCCTCGCCGCCCATCGCACGCTCTTCACCACGCCCTTCCACCTGCGCGCCTGGCTCGGGGCCGCGGAGCCCGCGAAGCTCGAGACGATCGTCTCGGCCACGGCGCCGCTCTCGCTCGAGCTCGCGCGCGAGGCGGAGGAGCGCACCGGCGCGCAGCTGCTCGAGATCTACGGCTGCACCGAGGCCGGCCAGATCGCCACGCGCCGTCCCACGCACTCGACGGAATGGGAGCTGTATCCGGGGTTGCGGCTGCGCGAGCAGGCCGGGCGCGCGGTCGTCTCCGGCGGCCACGTCGAGCAGCCGACGCCGCTGCAGGATGCGCTCGAGATCCGCGCCGACGGCAGGCGCTTCCTCCTGCACGGGCGCCTCGCGGACCTCGTGAACATCGCGGGCAAGCGCAACTCGCTCGGCTATCTCAACCACCAGCTCGCCACGATTCCCGGCGTCGAAGACGGCGTCTTCTTCGTGCCCGACGAGCAGCCGCCCGACGGCGTGACGCGCCTCATGGCGTTCGTGGTCGCGCCGACCCTTTCCACCGAGGCGATCCTCGCCGCGTTGCGCGAGCGTCTCGATGCGGCCTTCGTGCCGCGGCCGCTGCGCAAGGTGGACGCGCTGCCACGCGAGCGCACGGGCAAGCTGACGCGCGCGGCGCTGCGCGCGCTCGCCGAGCGGCTGTCCACGAAGGCATCGTCGTGAGCGCGGTCTTCGAAAGCGCGTACGTGGTGCCCGAGGCCCATGCCGCGTTCGATGGCCACTTCCCCGGGCGCCCGATCCTGCCCGGCGTGGCGCTGCTGGCCGAGGCGCTGGCCGCGCTCGAACGCGCGACCGGTCGCGGCCTTCGCGACTGGACGATCGAGAACGTGAAGTTCGCGAGCCCCGTGGCGCCCGGCACGGCGCTCGCGATCGTGCATCGCTGCGACGCGCGTGGCGCGCGCTTCGAGATCCGCGCGGGCGAGCGTCTGGTCGCGACCGGCGTGCTCGCGCATCGCGAGGCCCGATGAGCGCCGCCGGTCCCCGCGCCACCCCGCCGATCGCCGCCGAATGGGCGCGCCGGTCGGAGCGCGGCAGCATGTTCCTGATCCGCTTCATCGTGTGGTTCTCGCTGCGCGCGGGACGCGGGCCGGCGCGCGTGCTGCTGCGCATCATCACCGCGTACTTCTTCCTCTTCGCCGGCGCTGCGCGCCGCGCGAGCGCCGAATACCTCGCGCGCTGCCTGGGACGGCGGCCCACGCTCGCCGAGCGCTACGGCCTCTTCTTCGCGTTCGCGGCCACGGTGCACGACCGCGTCTTCTTCCTCGCCGACCGCTTCCAGGAGTTCGACATCGCGGTGCACGGGCACGAGCACTGCGTCGAAGGCGCGTTCCTCATGGGCTCGCATCTCGGCAGCTTCGAGGCGATGCGCGCCTGCGGGCGCGGGCGCGCAGGGCGCGAGGTCGCGATGGCCATGTACGAGGACAACGGCCACAAGGTGCGCGCGGCGCTCGCGGCCATCGACCCCGCGCGCGAGCACGACATCGTCGCCCTCGGCCGGCTCGACTCGATGCTGCGGCTGCGCGAGCGTCTCGATCGCGGCGCGCTGGTGGGCGTGCTCGCCGATCGCACGCTCGGCGCCGAGAGCGTGATCGAGGTGCCGTTCCTGGGCGCGCCGGCGCCGTTCCCGACGGGTCCCATGCGCATGGCCGCGGCGCTGCGCCGGCGCGTGGTGTTCATGACCGGGCTTTATCGCGGAGGCAACCGCTACGAGCTGTACTTCGAGCCGCTCGCCGATTTCACGGCGCTCGATGGTGCCAGCCGCGGCGAGCGCGACCGGCAGGTGCGCGCGGCGATCGAGCGCTACGTCGCGCGCCTCGAGCACTACTGCCGTCTCGCGCCCGACAACTTCTTCAACTTCCACCGCTTCTGGGCGCCGCGCGCGCCGGCCGACGGGCGCCCCGCGGGCGATGGGCGCGGCTAGCGCGTTGCGCGCGGCCGCGGCGTGCGCCGGCCTCGCCGCCACGCTCGCCCACGCCGCCGCCTTCGACGTCGCGCAGCTCATGCGCCTGCTGCACGACGCGCATCCCGGGCGCGCGCGCTTCAACGAGACGCAGAACCTCGCGATGCTCGACCGGCCGCTCGAATCGTCCGGCGAGCTCGTCTTCCGCGCGCCCGACCACCTCGAGAAACGCACCACGAGCCCGGGCCACGAGGTGCTCGTGGCCGACGGCGACCGCGTGACGCTCGACCGTGACGGCCAGCGCCAGAGCCTTTCGCTCGCGGACTACCCGCAGGTCGCCGCGCTCGTCGACAGCATCCGCGGCACGCTTTCGGGCGATCGCGCCGCGCTCGAGCGGGCGTTCACTCTCGCCGTGTCCGGGAGCGCGGGCGCGTGGCGACTCGCGCTCGCTCCGCGCGGCGCCGCCGTGGCCAAGCTCGTGAAGGGCATCACGATCGAGGGCGCGCAGGGCCGCGTGCAGCGCGTCGAGATCGAGCAGGCGGACGGCGACCGCTCGCTCATGCAGATCCGGCCGGAGACGCCGTGAGCGCGCGCCGCGGCCTGGCCGTGGCGCTCTGGCTCGCGGCCCTCGTCCTGTGCGCGCTGCAGCTCGCGCGCACCCGCTTCGTCGCCGATCTCTCGTCGTTCCTGCCGCGCGCGCCGACCGAGGAGCAGCGCCTGCTCGTCGAGCAGCTGCGCGACGGCGCGCTCTCCCGCGCGGTCCTCATGGCGATCGAAGGCGCGGACGCCGCCACCCGCGCGAAACTCTCGCAATCGCTCGCGCGCACGCTCGCCGCCGATCCGCGCTTCGCGATGGTGGCCAACGGGGCCGGCGCCGGCTTCGAGCGCGAACGCACTTTCCTCTTCGAGCATCGGTACGTGCTCAGCCCGCGCGTCACGCCGGAGCGCTTCAGCGTCGAAGGCCTGCGCGCGTCGATCTCGGACACGATCGAGCTGCTCGCCTCGTCCGCGGGCCTGCTCGTGAAGCCGCTGGTCGCGCGCGATCCCACCGGGGAGACGCTCGCGATCGCCGCGGCGCTCGAGCCCGCGCAAGGTCCGGCGACGCGCGACGGCGTGTGGGTGTCGAGCAACGGCGAGCGCGCGCTGCTGCTCGCGCGCACGAAGGCGAGCGGCTCGGACACCGACGCGCAGGCGCAGGCGGTGGCCGCGGCGCAAGCGGCGTTCGCGCGCGCCGCCGCAGCCACCGGCGGCGCGGCAGCGAATGCGCGGCTCGCGATGACCGGCCCCGGCGTCTTCTCGGCCCATGCCCGCGGCCTGATCGAGCACGACGTCACGCGCCTCACCGCGCTTTCCGCGCTCTTCGTCGTGGCGCTGCTGCTCTTCGTCTACCGCTCGGCGCTCGCGCTCGCCCTGGGCCTCGTGCCCGTGCTCACCGGCGCGGCGGTGGGCATCGCGGCCGTGTCGCTCGGCTTCGGGCTCGTGCACGGCATCACGCTCGGGTTCGGCACCACGCTGATCGGCGAGGCCGTCGATTACTCGATCTACCTCTTCGTGCAGGCCGGCCACGGCGAGCGCGCGGGCGACGCGGCGTGGCTCGCCGGCTTCTGGCCCACGATCCGCCTCGGCGTGCTCACGTCGATCGCCGGCTTCTCCGCGCTGCTCTTCTCGGGGCTGCCCGGGCTCGCGCAGCTCGGCCTGTACTCGATCGCGGGGCTCGCGGCCGCGGCGCTCGTGACGCGCTTCGTGCTGCCCGCGCTGTTGCCGGCACGCTTCGGCATCCGCGACATCTCTCGCCTGGGTGCGACGATCGGCCGCGCGGCCGCATTGGCACGGCACGCACGCGTCGTCGTGGGCATCGCGGCGGCCGCGGCGCTCGCGATCCTCGCGGTGCATCACGCGAGCGTGTGGGATCCGGAGCTCGCGACGCTGAATCCGATCTCCGCGCACGATCGCACGCTCGATGCGCAGCTGCGCGCGGAGCTTGGCGCGGCCGATGCGCGCTACATGGTAGCGGTGCGCGGCGCGAGCGCCGATGCCGCGCTCGCCGCGGCCGAAGCAGCGCAGGCACGACTCGATCCGCTCGTCGCCTCGGGCGCGATCGGCGGCTACGACAGCCCGGCGCGCTTCCTGCCGAGCGCGGCCACGCAGGCGGCGCGGCGCGCGAGCCTGCCGCCGCCCGACGTGCTGCGCGCAAGGCTCGCGCAGGCGCTCACGGGCCTGCCCCTGCGGCCGCAGCGCCTCGAGCCCTTCGTCGACGACGTTTCCCGCGCGCGCGACGCGGCGCCGCTCACCGCCACGGATCTCGCGGGGACCGCGCTCGGCGCGGCGCTCGACGGCCTGCTCTTCGCCGACGCCTCAGGCCGCTGGACCGCCATCGTCGGGCTTCGCCCGGCGAAGGATCGCATCGATGCGAACGCCGTACGCGCTGCGATCGCGGGCGTCGCCGGCGCATCGTTCGTCGACCTGAGGGCCGAGATCGACCGGCTGTACGCGGGCTATCTCTCGCAGGCGCTCGCGATGTCCGCCGTGGGGCTCGCCGCCATCGTCGCCCTGCTCGCCGGGGCGCTGCGCGATGCGCGCCGCGTGATGCGCGTGATGCTGCCGCTCGTGGCCGGAGTCGCGGTGGTCGCCGCCGTGCACGTGCTCGCCGGAACCCGGCTGTCGATCCTGCACCTCGTCGGCCTGCTGCTCGTGGTCGCCGTCGGCTCCAACTACGCGCTCTTCTTCGACCGGCTCGCGCACGGCGGCGCCGCGCGCGAGCGCACCCTGGCCTCCCTCGCGCTGGCGAACGCGACCACCGTCGCGAGCTTCGGGGCGCTCGCGCTGTCGCAGATCCCGGTGCTGCACGCGATCGGCTCGACGGTCGCGCTGGGCGCCTTCCTGACCCTCGCCTTCGCCGCCGCCCTCGCCGAGGGACGGGCCGGAACCGGCTGACGCTGCGCTACAATCTGCGCCCGGACCACCGCCATGCGGACGCTCGTCGCGCGCACCGGGAACCCCTCCCCGCTCGTCCTTGTCCTGCTTTCGGGCACGTACAGCGAGCCCGAGGATTTCGTGCGCCAGGGATTCGTGGAGGCGGTCGAGGCGCGCGGCATCGCGGCCGAAGTGGTGATGGCGCAGACGCGCGCGGCGTATTTTTCCGACGGCTCGATCGTGCGCCGCATCCGCGATCACGTCGTCGTTCCGGCCCGCGAGCGCGGCGGTGAGCGGGTATGGATGACGGGTCTGTCGCTCGGCGCGCTCGCGGCGCTCGCGTACGTCGCGCGGCATGGTCGGGACGTGGAACGACTCGCGCTGCTCTCGCCGTATCCGGGCACGCGGGAAGTGCTGAGGGAGATCGACGCGGCCGGCGGGCTCGCGGCCTGGACGCCGCCGCGGTTGGGCGAGGACGCGGAGCGCGACGCGTGGTCGTGGCTGCGGCGGGCGGACGGCAGCATCCCGGTGGAGTGCCATTTCGCCTCGGGCGACCGGTTCGCGGAAGGGCAGCGGCGCATCACGCGCTGCCTGCCGCAGGCCGCGGTGCACGAGGTGGCGGGCGGACACGAATGGAAAGACTGGCGAGGCATGTGGATCGATTTCCTGACGCGCAACGCCCCCTGACGGCGGCGTCGCCGTGGCGGCCGACACCGTTCATCGCGGGGTCGATCGCGCTGCACGGGCTCGCCGTGCTCGGAGCCGTCGCCGCGCCGCGTTACTGGCCCTGGGCGCTCGGCGCGGTCGTCGCCGACCAGCTCGCGATCGGAGCGGCGGGCCTGCTGCCGCGCATGCACTGGATCGGGCGCAACATCACGCGGCTGCCCGCGCCCGCACGCGCGCGGCGCGAGGTCACGCTCACGTTCGACGACGGGCCCGATCCGGAGGTGACCCCGCGCGTGCTCGACCTGCTCGAGCGGCGCGGTGTGCGGGGGACGTTCTTCTGCATCGGCACGCGGGTGCGCCGGTATCCCGACCTGTGCCGCGAGATCGCGCGTCGCGGGCACGACGTCGAGAACCATTCGCTCGAGCATCCGCCGACGTTCTCCATCAAATCGCTCGACGGATACCGCGAGCAGGTCGGCGCCGCGCAGGCGCTGATCGGCGAGGTGACCGGGCGCACGCCGCGCTTCTTCCGCGCGCCGATGGGATTCCGCAACCCGCTGCTCGACCCGGTGCTGCACGAGATGGGACTGCAGCTCGTGGCCTGGACGCGGCGCGGCTTCGACACCGCGGAACCGAAAGCGGAGGTCGTCGCGCGCCGCCTCCTGCGCAACCTCGGCCCCGGCGACATCCTGCTGCTGCACGACGGCCACGCCGCACGCACGCCACGCGGCGAGCCGGTCGTCCTCGAGGTGCTGCCGCGCCTGCTCGACGCGTTCGCCGAGCGCGGCCTGAAACCCACGTCCTTGCCCGAAGCGCTCGAGCCTTGAGCGGCGCGTTCTTCCGCGCCCTCGCCCGACGCGCCGCGCGCCGCTATCCCGCGGCCGACCGGTGGGCGCGCGCGTTCTGCTACTTCAAGCTCACCGGCGATCCCGTGTTCCGCCACCTGCTCGAAAGCGGCGCCATCCCGCGCGGCGCTCGCCTGCTCGACCTCGGCGCCGGCCAGGGCATGCTCGAGGTGCTGATCGCCGCGGCGAGCGAGTCGCACGCGAAGGGCGACTGGCCCGCCCGGTGGCCGCCCGCGCCGGCGCCGGCGCGCATCCGTGCCATCGACCTCGTGGCGTGCGACGTCGAGCGCGGAAAGGCCGCGTGCGCGCCGAACACCGAGTTCGTCTGCGGGGACATCCGCGAGGCGTCGTTCGGCGAGGCCGATACCGTCGTGATCCTCGACGTGCTGCATTATCTCGATTACGCGTCGCAGGACGGCGTGCTCGAGCGCGTGCGTGCCACGCTGCGCCCGGGCGGATTGCTGCTGCTGCGCGTGGCCGACGCGTCGCCCGGCCTGCGTTTCCGCATCACGGAATGGATCGACCGCGCCTCGATCGTGATCCGCGGGCGGCGGCCCGGACGCTATCATTGCCGGCCGCTCGCGGCGTGGCAGCGGCGCCTGGCCGACCTCGGCTTCGACGTGCGCGCCCGGCCGATGAGCGCGGGCACGCCCTTCGCCAACGTGCTGCTGGTGGCGACCGCGCGCTGAGCTTGCCCGCGGCACCCACGATCCTGTAGCTTCGAGCCCCATGTTTCCCGTGCTCGTCGCCGCCCATACCGTGACCAGCTGCCTCGGAGCCGGCCTCGCGCCCACCCGCTCGGCGCTGGCCGCGCGCACCACGCCGCTCGCGCCCTGCCGATTCGAGGACGCGAGGCTCGATACCTACGTGGGCGAGATCGCCGGCGTCGACGAGACGCGCCTGCCCGCGCCGCTCGCGGTCTTCGATTGCCGCAACAACCGCGCGGCCGAGCTCGGGCTGCGGCAGGATGGCTTCGAGGAGGCCGTGCGCGCGTGCGCCTCGCGCTACGGCGCGCGTCGCGTCGGCGTCTTCATCGGCACGAGCACGGCCGGGATCCTGCAGACCGAGCTCGCGTACCGCCGTCGCGATGCGGCCACCGGCGCGCTGCCCGCGGACTTCCATTACCGCCAGACGCACAACACGTTCTCGGTCGCGGAGTACGTGCGGGCGCGTCTCGAGCTGACCGGCCCGTGCGCGGCGATCTCGACCGCGTGCTCGTCGAGCGCGAAGGCGTTCGCGTCCGCGGCACGGCTCCTCGCGGCGGGTGCGATCGACGCGGCCGTGGTCGGCGGCGTGGACACGCTCTGCCTCACGACGCTGCACGGCTTCGATTCCCTCGAGCTGCTCTCGCACGCGCCGTGCCGTCCCTACGACGCGCATCGCGACGGCATCTCGATCGCCGAAGCCGCGGCGTTCGCGCTCCTCGAGCGGCCCCCGACACGAAGCGACGCGCAAGCGCTCTTCCTGCTCGGCGCCGGCGAATCGAGCGATGCGCACCACATGTCGGCGCCGCATCCCGAGGGCCGTGGCGCGCGCGAAGCGATGGCGGCCGCGCTCGCCGCAGCCGGCCTGGCGCCCGACGCCATCGACTACGTGAACCTCCATGGCACGGGCACGCCGAGCAACGACGCGGCCGAGGACAAGGCGATGGTCGCGCTCTTCGGCACGGAAGTGCCGTGCAACTCGACCAAGGGGCTGACCGGGCACACGCTCGGCGCGGCTGGCGCGGTGGAAGCGATCATCGCGCTGCTCGCGATCGAGACCGCGCGCATCCCCGCCAGCCCCGGCACGCGCGTGATCGACCCCGCGCTGCGTGCGGGCTACGACATCGTGGGCGGGCCGCGGCGCGTCGAGCGCGTGATGAGCAACTCGTTCGGCTTCGGTGGCAGCAACTGCAGCCTCGTCTTCGGCCGGGCCGTGCAATGACGTTCGCCGCGCGCATCGAAGGCATCGGCCTGGTCGGCCCCGGCATGGCGCGATGGAGCGACGCTCGCGAGGCGCTCGCGGGACGGGCGGCCTATGCGCCCTCGCCCACGGTGATCCCGGCGCCCGATGCGCTGCCTCCGACGGAGCGGCGGCGCGCCGGCAAGGCGGTGCGGCTCGCGCTCGCCGCCGGGCTCGAGGCTGCGTGCGCGGCGGGGCGTTCGCCCGCGGAGCTCGCTGCCGTGTTCGCCTCGTCGAGCGGCGACGGCGACAACTGCCACGCGATCTGCGAGACGCTCGCCTCCGACGACCGCCTCATCTCGCCCACGCGGTTCCACAACTCGGTGCACAACGCGCCCGCCGGCTACTGGAGCATCGCGGCGGCCGCGACCGGGCCCGTCGATTGCCTCGGCGCCTTCGATGCGAGCTTCGCCGCGGGCCTGCTCGAAGCCCTCGCGCGCCTCGCCACCGAACCGCGACGCCCGGTGCTGCTGGTCGCCTACGATGCGCCGTATCCCGAGCCGCTGCAGAGCGCGCGACCGATGCCCGACGCGTTCGCCGCCGCCCTCGTCCTCACGGCATCGGACGGCGCGCAGGGAACGCCCTTGCGCGTCGAGCTCGTCGACGAGGCCGGCACGGCGCTCGAGGACGCTGCGCTCGAGGCGCTGCGCCGCGACATTCCGGCGGCGCGATCGCTGCCGCTCCTCGCGCGCCTCGCGACGGCCGACAGCGCGCCGGTCTGCATCGACTATCTCGACGGGCTCGCGCTGCGCGCCCGGGTCGGCGCGTGAGCGGCGAGCGGCGCGGCCGCGAGTGGCTCGCGGCGCACCTGCCGCATCGCGGCGCCATGAGCCTGCTCGACGAGGTCCTCGCGTGGGACGACGAACGGCTGCACGCGCGCGCCTCGCGCCATCGCGACGCGGCCCATCCGCTGCGGCGCGACGCGATGCTCCCCGCGGTCGCCGCGATCGAATACGCCGCGCAGGCGGCCGCGGCGCACGGCGCGTTGCTCGGCGCGCGCGGCGATGCCGCGGGATTCCTGGTGAGCGCGCGCGAGGTGCGCTTCGAGGTCGATCGCCTCGACGACGTGGACCACGATCTGGACGTCGTCGTCGAGCGCGCGGGCGGCGGGGCGAGCGGCGTGCTGTACCGCTTCACCGTCAGCGCCGCCGGGCGCGCTCTCGCCGCCGGACGCGTGGCGATCGCGCTCGATCCCGCGCGCATTCCGGTGGCGCGCGCGGCCGGATGAGGCGCGCGCTCGTCACCGGCGGCAGCGGCGCGATCGGTGCGGCGATCTGCCGGCGTCTCGCGGCGTCGCGGCTCGAGGTCCTCGTGCACGGCAACCGCAACCTCGAGGCGGCCGACGGCCTCGTGCAGGAGATCCGCGCGGCGGGCGGCCGGGCCACCGCGATCGCGTTCGACGTTGCGGACGGCGCGGCCGTCGCCTCGGCGCTCGCGCCGCTCCTCGAGGCCGCGCCCATCGACGTGCTCGTGAACAACGCCGGCATCCACGACGATGCGGCGTTCCCGGGCATGAGCGAGGCGCAATGGGCACGGGTGGTCGACGTCTCTCTGAACGGCTTCTTCCACGTGACGCGCGCGCTCGTGTTGCCGATGATCCGCGCGCGCTGGGGGCGGATCGTGAACATGAGCTCGGTCACCGCGCGGATCGGCAACCGCGGACAGGCGAACTACGCCGCGGCGAAGGGCGGCCTCGAGTCGGCCACGCGCTCGCTCGCGCTCGAGCTCGCGAGCCGCGGCATCACGGTGAATGCCGTGGCGCCCGGGATCATCGCGAGCCCGATGAGCGAGGCCGCGTTCGACGCCGCGGCCATCGAGCGGCTGGTGCCGGCCCGGCGCGTGGGGCGTCCCGAGGAGGTGGCCGAGCTCGTCGCCTTCCTCGCCTCGGAGCAAGCCGGCTACATCACCGGGCAAGTCATCGGGATCAACGGAGGCATGGCATGACCCATCCAGCGGCCCTCGCGGCGACGACCGGCGTGCATGCGACCGAATCCCTGCTCTTCCTCGTGCTGCTGCAGCTCGCGGTGATCGTGGTCGCCGGGCGCATCGGCAGCGCGCTCGCGCAGCGCTTCGGGCAATCGGCGGCGGTGGGCGAGATCATCGTCGGCATCCTGCTCGGGCCGTCGCTCTTCGGCTGGCTCGCCCCCGACCTCTTCGCGCTCGTCTTCCGGTCGGCGCCGCCGCAGCCGATGCAGATGTTCTCGCAGGTGGGGCTGCTGCTCCTCATGTTCCACATCGGGCTCGAGTTCGACTTCTCGCACCTCGGCCACTCGCGCAACCAGAAGGCGGTGCTCGCGGTGGCGATCGCGACCATGGCGGCGCCCTTCGCGCTCGGGCTCGCCTTCGGCTACGTGTCGGCGCCGTGGCTCTCGCCCGGCATCGATCCGCTCGCGGCCGCGCTCTTCATCGCCACCGCCTTCTCGATCACCGCCCTGCCGATCCTGGGGCGCATCATGATCGAGTTGCGCATCACGCGCACCGCGCTCGGCGTGATCGCGATCAGCGCCGCGGCCTTCAACGACGTCGTGGGCTGGCTGCTGCTCGCCGTGGTGAGCACGCTCGCGGTCTCGGGCTTCGCGCCCGGGCCGTTCGCCGTGAAGCTCGCCCTCATCGGCGCCTTCATGCTCTTCGCGTGGTTCGGCGTGCGCCCGCTCGCCAAGCGCCTGCTCGCGCGCCTCGACCCGGGCGACGGCACGCTCGGCAACCATCAACTCGGGCTCCTTCTCGCGCTCGTCTTCCTCGGAGGAATGGCGACCTACCGGCTCGGCATCTTCGCGATCTTCGGCGGCTTCATGGCGGGCGTCCTGCTGCACGACGATCGGAAGCTCGTGCAGGCGTGGAACGACCGCGTCGGCCACTTCGTCGTCGTCTTCTTCCTGCCGATCTTCTTCACCTACACCGGCTTGCGCACCGAGATCGGCTCGCTCGACTCGCTCGGCGCGTGGGGCTGGTGCGCGGCGCTGATCGCGCTGGCCACGCTCGGCAAGTACGGCGGCGCTTACGGCGCGGCGCGCATCGCGGGCCTGAACCATCACGAGGCCAACGTGCTCGGCGTGATGATGAACACGCGCGCCCTCATGGAGCTGGTGGTGGTGAACGTGGGCTACGACCTGGGCGTGATCTCGCACGCCATGTTCACCATGCTCGTGCTCATGGCCGTGTTCAGCACCGTCGTCACGACGCCGCTGCTGCGCGCGTGGCTGCCGCGCGCGTTGCCGGGAGAGTGGGCGCCCGCCTGACCGACCGCACCACGGTTTTCACCGGGAGGATTCCATGGCCCAGAAGAAGGTGGCGATCCGCTGGCTCGCGCAGCCCGAGGAACAGGACTATCCGGCGGCGCTCTCGTACCTGACGCTCGTGATGAAGCCGAAGGCCGCGGCCGCCTGCGTCGAGAAGCTGCGCGGGGCGGCGGTCGCGCGCTTCAAGGCGAAGGACATCTTCCGCGCCTCGGGCCTGTCGCTGCTCGGCGTGAGCAATGCGCACGTCGAGCGCGACCGCCAGAAGATCCGCCGCGGACGCTCGCTCTCGCCGCTGCTGCTCGTGCGCCAGCCGGCGAGCGGGCGCCTCGTCGTGGCCGACGGCTACCACCGGCTGTGCGCGGTGTACTCGTTCGCCGAGGACGCGGACATTCCGTGCAAGATCGTCTAGCGGGCCGATTTGCGGCGCGACGCCGCAGGAGTACGCTTCCATTCCCTTGCCGGCCGATACGGGCCCGCGACCTTCAGAGGAGGAGACCATGATGCACGCGCGACCGTTGCTCGCTTTCCTCACGCTCCTGATACCGGTATCCGCCGCGGCGAGCCGCTGCGACGACGTGCTCGCGGCCCTCGGGTCGAAGCTCGCCGACGCCACGTGCTTCCAGAGCGCGGACCTCACGACGAACAATCCGCAGACCACGCCCGCGAACAACGCGATCACGACGCTGCCGCCGTTCGCGTTCACGCCGATCACCGACCGCGCCGTGATCGCGCCCAACCCGCCCGACAACACGCACATCACGCACGCGGTCCCCGGCGTGCAGATCGACGCGCGCATCGCCGACGACCCGACCGGGCAGGCGCGCTTCCTCCTGCGATTGCCCGACAACTGGAACGGCCGCCTGGTGGTCGCCGGCGCCTCGGGCACGCGCAGCGAGTTCAACGGCGACTTCGCGTGGAGCGACTACGTCCTGCAGCAGGGCTTCGCCTACGCCTCGCAGAACAAGGGCGTGCTGAACCTGCGCCTCACCACCAAGGACGACCCGCTCGGCTGCCGCCTCAACCCGTCGTCGCCCGTGTACGTGCACTTCTACGACAATGATCCGGGACAGGACTTCACGCGCTGGACGCACTACATGATCGTCGGCGGCCAGCTCGCGCAGCAGGGCGTGAACGCGGCCTACGGCCAGCAGCCGCGCTACACCTACGCGGTAGGCACTTCCAACGGCGGCTACCAGGTGCGCCGCGCGGTGGAGATGGCGCCCTTCGTCTTCAGCGGCGGCGTCGACTGGGAAGGCACGTTCGTCGATCCGGCCGGCCCGAACCTCTTCATGCACCTGCCGCAGGCGATCCTCAATTTCCCGGACTACGTCGCCTCGGGCGACAGCCCGACGAGCACCGCCGCGCGCAACATCATGCTCGCGGGCTATCCCCCGGACATCGTGAGCGGCACCACCACGTTGTGGACGAACTACTCCAACTCGTTCTGGGAAGTGACGCAATGCCAATGGCAGAAGCGCCTCGACCCGGAATACGACACGTACGGCGCCGGGCCGGGCAACTACAGCTATTTCCCGCGCCTGGGCGCCTCGGACGTCGGGGCGCAGCTCGCGAGCTTCGCGACCACGGGCGCCATCCGCCGCCCGCTCATCACGGTGGCCGGCACGATGGACGCGCTGCTGCCGATCGACCTGCATGCGCGCGCCTACGCCCGCAACGTCGCCGCCGCGCGCGCCATGATGCGCGGCCCGGGCGTGCCCTACCGTCTCTACGAGGTGCAGAACGGCAACCACATCGAGGCGTACAAGAGCACGTTCCCGCAGCTCGAGTACATCATGCCGCACGCGCAGCACGCGTTCGACCTGCTCGTGCAGTTCGTCGAGCAGCGCGCGCCGTTGCCGCCCGACCAGTGCATCCCGCGCGGCGGTGCGATCTCGCCGAACCCGGCGCAACCCGGGCATTGCACGAGCTACTTCGTGCCCTGAGCCGAGCGCCGCGTCGAACAACGCGCCCCGGCGCAGATCGCTCCCCGGGGCGCCGCGCACCTAGATCCGGCGCCGCTCGCTCGCCCAATACGGCTCGCGCAGCTCGCGCTTCAACGTCTTGCCCGCGGCGCTGCGCGGAAACTCGGCGAGCACCACGACGCGCGCGACCCGCTGGTAGCGCGCCGCGACGCGGGCGTTGATCCAGTCGCGCAGTTCCTCGGGCGTGACACGCGCGCCGGGGCGCAGGATCACCGCGGCGAGCGGCGTCTCGCCCCACTTCGCGTCGGGGATGCCGAAGACGGCGACCTCCTGCACGTCGGGATGGCGCGCCGCGACCTCCTCGATGTCGCGCGGATACACCTTCACGCCGCCCGAGTCGATCATGTCCTTCTTGCGATCGACGAGGTGGAGACAGCCGTCCTCGTCGACGTAGCCCATGTCGCCGGAATGCAGCCAGCCGTCGCGCACCGCCTGCGCGGTCAGGTCGGGGCGCTTGTAGTAGCCCGTCATGAGGATCGGGCCGCGGCCGACGATCTCGCCCACCTCGCCGGGGGCCGCGTCGCTGCCGTCCTCGCGCACGATGCGCATGCGATAGAACGGCGGGGGGATGCCGACCGAGCCGCTCTTGCGCACGGCGTCGTCGCGGTCGAGGATCGTGACGAAGCCCTCGGTGAGGCCGTAGAGCTCGTAGAAGCGCCCGGGCAGAAGCGCGTTCAGGCGGTCCTTGTGCTCCTGCAGCAACGGCGCGCCGAGGGACAGGATGCATTCGAGCGACTCGAGCCGCCGCGCGTCGAACGCCGGCGAGCCGAGGATCGCGATGATCTGGGCCGGCACGAGCATCACGTGCGTGATCCGCTCGCGCTCGATGGTCTCGATGGCGGCGCGCGCGTCGAACTGCCGCAGCAGCACGTAGCGGCCGCCGTTGTAGAAGCTCGGCATCATCGTCACGAACGCGCCGTTGAACACGATCGCGCCCGCATGCATCACGCGCGACTCGGGGCTCATGCGGAACGCCGCGCCCATGAGCGTCGCGTACATCGAGCGGATGAAATGCGTGTGGACGATGCCCTTCGGCATGCCGGTGGTGCCGCTGGTGTACATGACGTTGAAGACGTCGTCGGGACGCACGTCGGCGGGGACGAGCTCGGTGGGCTGCCGTGCCGTGATCGCGCGGTAGTCGCCGAAGCCGTCTTCGGCGCCGTCGACGAGCAGCAGGTGCGGCGGAAGCTCGGCGCGGATCTCCCGCAGCACGGGCAGCATCGAGCGCTGCGAGACCACGCAGCGCGCATCGCTGTCGCGCAGCAGGCTCGCCAGCCCCGCGGGCAGCAGCAAGGGCGAGAGCGGGACGAGGACCGCGCCGATCGTCGGCACGGCCCAGTAGGTCTCGAGCAGCTCGAGGCAGTTGCCGGCGACCGTCGCGACCTTGTCGCCCGGCTCCACGCCGAGCGCGCGCAGGGCGTTGCCGACCTGCGCGACGCGCGCCCAGAGCTCGCGGTAGGTGAGACGGCGCTCCTCGAAGACGACGGCGGTCGCGTCGGCGCGATAGCGCGCCTGGCGTGCCAGCAGCGTGGCGAGCTCGAGCATCGCGATGGCTCCCGTGCGGCGAGGTTACCGCAAAGGGCGATCGATGCCCCGGCCTAGTCCGGTGCCGGGTTCAGCGCGGCCGCGGGCTGCTTCGCCGGCGTCGCCGGCTCCTTCGGCTCGGCGGGCTTGCGGCTCTGGCGCACGAACGACACCATCTGCCAGAGGACGAACGCGGTGATGAGCCCGATCAGCGTGCCGGCGATCGGCCGCGTCACGAAGATCGAGAAGCTGCCGCGGCTCAACAGCAGCGAGCGGCGGAAGTTCTCCTCGAGCATCGGCCCGAGGATGAAGCCGAGCATGAGCGGCGCCGGGTCGAGCGAAAGCCGCAGGAACACGTAGCCCATCAGGCCGAACGTCGCCGTGACGAACACGTCCTCGAGGCTGTTGTTCACGCTGTACGTGCCGACGGTGCAGAAGAACAGGATCGCGGGGAAGAGCACGACGTACGGGATCTTGAACACCGACAGCAGGTAACGGACCATCGGCACGTTGAGGATGAGCAGGAAGACGTTGCCGATCCACATGCTCGCGACCAGGCCCCAGAACAGGTCGCCGTGCTGGGAGATCATGTTGGGCCCCGGCTGGATGCCCTTGATGATGAACGCGCCCATCATGAGCGCCATCACGGCGTTCTCCGGGATGCCGATGCTCATCAGCGGGATGAAGCTCGTCCGGGCCGCGGCCTCGTCGGCGGCCGCCTGTCCCGCCACGCCCTCGATCGCGCCGTTGCCGATCTCGTGCTTGTACTTGCTCACCTTGCGATCGATCGCGTAGGCCGCGAACTGCGCGATCACCGGCCCGCCGCCGGGCAGGATGCCGAGGAAGGAGCCGACCGCGCTGCCGCGCAACGCGCTGGGAATGAGCCGCTTGAATTGGGGCCACGTCGGCAGCAGGTGGATCTTCCCGCTGAAGGGCGTGCGCTCCGAGTGGCTGTCGAGGTTCTTGGTGATCTCGGCGATGCCGAAGCAGCCGAGCGCCACGCTCACCAGGCCCACGCCGTCGACGAGGAAGGGCAGGCCGAGCGTATAGCGTTGCATGCCGCTGTTCACGTCGGTGCCGATCTGCCCGAGCAGCACGCCGACCATGCACATCGCCAGGCCGTCGAGGAGGCTGCCGGTCGTGACGAAGCTCACGCACACGAACCCGAACAGCATCAGCGCGGTGTAGTCTGCGGGGCCGAACTTGAGCGCCACCTCGCCGAGGGCCGGCGCGAGCGCCGCGAGCACGAAGATCGCGACGGTGCCGCCGATGAAGCTCGAGACGCCCGCGGTGAAGAGCGCGAGCCCGGTCTTGCCCTGGAGCGTCATCTGGTAGCCGTCGATGCACGCGACGATGCTGCTCGCGTGCGGGATCTTCATCGTGATCGCGCTCACGCTGTCGCCGTACTGCGCGCCGTAGTAGATGCCGGCCAGCATGATCAGCGCGCCGCCGGTGGAGATCGAGAACGTGAGCGGCAGCAGCAGGCTGATGGTGGCGAGCGGCCCGAGCCCCGGCAGAAGGCCGACGAGCGTGCCGACGAAGCAGCCGATCGCGCAGAACATCAGGTTCTGCAGCGTGAGCGCGTGCTCGAAGCCGAATGCGAGGTTGTGCAGGATATCCATCAGTAGAGGGGCAGCTGCAGGCCGAGGCCCTTGAGGAAGACGAACGCGACGCCCACGAGGACCGCCGCGATGATGACGTTGCGCCGGATCGAGTACGACGTGCCGGCGAGCGTCGAGACGAACACGAGGAACACGATGCCGGTGATCATGTTCACCAGCGCGGAGAGCACGGCGAACCCCGCAAGGCTCGTCATGATGATCACGATGTTCTTCACGTTGAATTCGATCGGCACCCGTTCCTCGAAGCGCGAGCGCAGCACCATCGAGGCGCCGAGCACGAACAGCAATGCGCTCACGATCAGCGGGAAGAACCCGGGGCCGGCGCGCTCGAGGCGCCCGATGGGAAAGCGCAGCGCCCCCAGCCCGAACAGGGCCGAGATGGCGATCAGGAACAATCCCTTCAGCAGGTTGCGGTTGTTCATGGGGCTCCGTCCGCAGCAAATACCGTTCGGTCGGTGGCGCCCGGGGGGTCCGCGCTTCGAGGGGGGGCCGCGCGGGGCCGGGTGAGCCTGTCGAGCGCATGGTAATCCATCGCTTCGTGGATATGTCGAGAGCCAGCGCAAGGAATCGCGAGAATCGCGCCCCGGAAACGGCCCCCGGGTTGCGAATGAAACCTTGCACACCCCGGTTTACCGCATCCAGCCGGGGGGCCCGGTCGGGTGCAAGGGTGGGCGTCGGCCCGGGGCTGCCGGTGGAGGGACCGGTCGCCTTACGCGAACCGCAGCTTCTGGCCCACGGAGCCGCGCCGCGCCTTGTCGAGCAGGGCGTGGCCGAGGGCGATGTCGCTGGTGCTCAGGCCGCGATGCCAGAAGAGGATCGTCTCGTCGTCGCGCTCGCGCCCAGGCTTGAGGCCCGCGACGATCTGCCCGAGCTCGGCATGCAGGTTGCTCTCGTTCAACCGGTCGCTGTCGACGTGCTGGCGCAGCGATCCGAACGGCAGTCCCTTGCGGCACTGGCCCCAGTCGTCGACGACCATCTTGTCCATGATGTCGGTGAGCGAGAGCTCGACCGCGCTCATCGTCCCGTAGGGGACCACGAACGCGCCTTTCGCGATCCACTCGGTCCTGAGGAGCGGCTGCGGTTGCGCCAGGCGCGAGGCCTCGACCACGATGTCGGCGCCGCGCACCGTGCTTTCCCAGTCCTCGGTCACGACGACGGCCTTGCCGAGATCGCGCGCGAGGCGCTCGGCGAACGCCCTGCGGCTTTCCGGGCGCCTGGAGTGCACGCGGATCTCGTCGAAGCCGAACAGGCGGTCGAGGAGGCGCACGTTCCAGTACGCCGTGCCGCGCGCGCCGATATGACCGAGGACCTTGCTGCCCTTGCGCGCTAGGTACTTCGCGCCGAGCGCCGTCATGGCACCGGTGCGCATGTCGGTGATGGCGGTCGCATCGATGACCGCGAGCGGCATGCCGGTGGCCGGATCGAACAGGTTGAGCAGCGCCATCTCCGACGGCAGCCCGACCTTGTAGTTGTCGACGTAGTCGCTCACGATCTTCACGCCCGCCACGCCGAGCGGCTTCACATACCCGCGCAGCACGTTGAAATGGCCTTTCGCGGACGACTCGGGGACCAGGTGCACGCGCGGCTCGATCACGGCCTCGCGCCGCCCCTGCGCGTCGAGCGCCGCCTCGACCGCGGCGAGGATCTCGTCGTCGGTGAGCGCGAGCCGCTCGACGTCGGGCCCGTTCAGGTACGTGATGTCGATGCGCCTGGTGCCCGCCGTCATCGCTACTGCACCACGTGGATGTGGGCGCGCTTCACGATATCGTCCCACTTGCGCGTCTCGGCCTGGATCGTCGCGGCGAAATGCTGCGGCGTGTCGCCGATCGGCTCGAGGCCCAGGCTCGAAAGCCGGGCCTGGACGTCGGGCGCGTGGAGCGCCTCGACCATGTCGTGCCGGATCTTGTCGATCAACGCTTGCGGGGTGCCGGCGGGCGCGACGATGCCGTACCACGAGGTCACCTCGAATCCCGGATAGCCGCTCTCGGCCACGGTGGGCACGTCGGGCAGCTGCGGCGAACGCTCGAGGCTCGCGATCGCCAGCGGCCGCAGCCTCCCCGCCTTGATGTGCGGCAGGACGGTCGAGATGCCGGCGAACATCATCTGCACGTTGCCCGCGAGGAGATCGTTCACCGCCGGGGCGAGTCCCTTGTAGGGGATGTGCACCATGTTGATCCCCGCGTCGAGCTTGAGCAGCTCGCCGGCGAGATGCGCGCCGCTGCCGTCGCCCGGCGAGGCGAAGTTCAGCTTTCCGGGGTGCGCCTTGGCGTAGGCGATGAGCTCCGGAAAGGTCTTCGCCGGAACCGCGGGATTCACCGCCAGCACGTTGGGCGACGCCGCGAGATCGGTGACCGGCGCGAACGCCTTGTGCGTGTCGAACGGCAGGTTGGTGAAGAGGAGCGGGTTCACCGTGAGGTTGCCCGCGGGCGCGAGGGCGAGCGTGTAGCCATCGGGCGCGGCGCGCGCGACCTCGGCCATGCCGATGTTGCCCGAGGCCCCGGCCTTGTTCTCGACGATGACCGCCTGGCCCCACTTCACGGAGAGCTTCTCGCCGATCATGCGCGGCAACAGGTCGGCCACGCCCCCGGCGGGAAACGGCACGATGATGTGCACGGGCCTCGACGGGAAATTGCCCTGCGCGAACGCGGCCAGGGAGAAGAACAGTGCGGCGAGCGCGGCCGCGGCGGAGGGAATCGGCGTCTTCATGAGTGTCCGTCAATCGATCATCGGAAGGTCGAGCCCGGAGTCCCGGGCGCAGGCGATCGCGCTCTCGTAGCCGGCGTCGGCGTGGCGCATCACGCCGCTCGCCGGGTCGTTGTGCAGCACGCGCGCGATGCGTCGCGCCGCGGCGGGCGTGCCGTCGCACACGATCACGAGCCCCGCGTGCTGCGAGAAGCCCATGCCGACGCCGCCGCCATGGTGGAACGAGACCCAGGTGGCCCCACCCGCGGTGCTGAGGAGCGCGTTGAGCAGCGCCCAGTCGGAGACCGCGTCCGATCCGTCGCGCATCGCCTCGGTCTCGCGGTTCGGGCTCGCGACCGAGCCCGCGTCGAGGTGGTCGCGCCCGATCACGATCGGTGCCTTCAGCTCGCCGCGCGCGACCATCTCGTTGAACGCGAGGCCGGCGCGCGCGCGGTCCTTCACGCCGAGCCAGCAGATGCGCGCGGGAAGGCCCTGGAAGCGGATGCGGCTGCGCGCCATGTCGAGCCAATTGCGCAGGTGCGCGTCGTTCGGGATGAGCTCCTTCACCTTCGCGTCCGTGCGGTAGATGTCCTCGGGATCGCCGGAGAGCGCGACCCAGCGGAACGGTCCCTTGCCCTCGCAGAAGAGCGGGCGGATGTACGCGGGCACGAATCCGGGGAAGTCGAAAGCGTCGTCGACGCCTTCGTCCTTCGCCATCTGCCGGATGTTGTTGCCGTAGTCGACGACGGCCGCGCCGCGCCGCTGCAGCTCGAGCATCGCGCGCACCTGCACCGCCATCGACTTCTTCGCTTCGCGGATCACGCGCCCGGGCTCGGCGATGCGGCGCGCGCGGCATTCGTCCAGCGTCCAGCCGAGCGGCAGGTAGCCGTTCAGCGGATCGTGCGCGGACGTCTGGTCGGTGACCGCGTCCGGGCGCACGCCG
>CAYOGL010000017.1:0-89992 GCA_964403515.1 uncultured Burkholderiales bacterium
CGCGGCACCCGGCCGGTGCCCGCGCCGCGGCCGATTGCGAGCGTGCCCGCCCCTTCCCTCCGGCAAGCCATCGCTCCGTCTCCTCGCCCGGCGGAGCCGCGATCGCAGGGACAGATCGCGGTGGCGCCGCCGGCGATTCCGAACGCGGGGTCCGCCCTCAAGGTGAGGCCGAGAGCGGCGTCCGCTCTCCCGCGATCGAGGCCGTCGCCGGCGCGGGAGGAAACCGACCTGCCGAAATTCCGCGTGGTGTCGAGCACGCTAGCGCTCGGTGTGGCCGAGCATCGATCGAAGATCCTAGCTGAGCAGGGCGTAGATTCGTTCGTCCGGGAAAAAGCCGGGAAGCTAGGGCGCCTGCAGTACGGCGCCTATCGCTCCAAGGAGACCGCGGAAGAGGACGCGAGGCGCCTCCGGGCCCAAGGCTACACGGCGGTGGTGATTCCCTGGTGAGGGGCCGCCGGCGGCGAAACAGGCGGCGCGGAGGTTCGTCTTAAAGGTCGGCTGGTCGGACGATCAGCGCCGGGGTGAGCGAGTCCGGGTGGTGCTGCGCGCCGGCGCATCCGGCCGTAACGGCGTTACCGTACCCGGTACGAAGCCTTCCGCCATCAGATCGGCGGCCACGTCGACTGGCGCCGCGCCCAGCAGCGCACCGTGCTGTTGGATCTCCCGCCACAAACCGGTGACCTGGCGCCGCATCGTCACCACTGATTCGTAGGAAGGCTCAGCATGAGACGGCGCGCCCGCCGATTCCTCGGGGGCCGTCTCGGAGTCAGTGGCAAGCTCGTCCGCGAGATTCGCCTGCATCTGACGGCCGGCCGCGACGACCGCGACATGGCAGACGACCATGTGCGGCGGCAGCCCGGCGATGCGGGACGCGCGGCGGTAATATTCGATCGCCCATTCGGGCATCGCGAGGTCGCGCAGTTTCTGAAGCGACCGCTCGAACTCGCGACGTCGCCTGCGGCCAAGGGCAGTGAGGTTGCGGCGCTCGTTTGGCATGGTCACCACTATATGCCCGTAACCACCCCAGCCTAGACGTCGCGGCCAATCTCCACCACTTTCCGGCTCGCCGCGGGCCGCGATTTGATCGACGAGGGCTCGCCGGCCCGCTACGCCGTTCAGCTCATGACGACGGACCCGCGCAGCCGCAGTTACCTCGAGGGCTACCTCGCGGAAGCCGGGCAGGCGCTGCCGCCCGCGCAGCTCTTCCTCGTGCCCCTGGGCACGCCGCAGGTGCCCCGGGTCGCCGTGCTCTACGGCGCGTTCCACGAGCGGGCCGAGGCGACCGCGGCGCTGCTCGCCCTGCCTCCGGCCCTGCGGCAGTTCCGCCCGTACGTGCGGCCGATCGCCGCGCTGCGGGACGACGCGCGCCGCGCGCAGCGCGGGTGAGCGCGGGCGTCCCCCGCCGCAATCGCGCCCCCGAAAGTGGGGGTTTTCAATTGCGTTTCCCCCACGAAAACGCTATAAAGAGCGGGACGATTCTTTTCTCCATAAAACAAACACTTACGGAAGATTCCTGATGCGTTCGATCGCGGCCGCGGCCAGCATCGCGTTCGCCCTGGCGCTCGCGGGTTGCGGCACGCGCGAGCTGGCGCGGTCCGAGGCGCACATCCAGCCGCAGGTCACGCATGCCGCGCTGATCCCGCAGCCCGTGCGCGCCGTGCCGTTGCCGCCCGCGCCGTCCGCGCACCCGGCCGAGATCCGCTACTCGGTCGTGGTCGTGAACCAGCCGGTGCGCGAAGTGCTGCTCGCGATGGCGCGCGAGACGAAGGTCAATTTCGACATCGCTCCGGGGATCGAGGGCACGGTCACGATCAACGCCGTCGACCAGACGCTCAAGCAGATCCTCACGCGCATGGCGAAGCAGGTCGACATGCGCTGGGAGGAGCAGGCGGGCACGATCAGCGTGATGCCCGACACGCCGTACCTGCGCAACTACCACGTGGACTACGTGAACATGGCGCGCGACGTGACCGAGACGGTGGGCATCGCCACGCAGGTCATCTCGCAGGGCGCGGTCGGCACGACGGCCGCGGGCGGCACGAGCTACTCCGGCACCGGCGCGGGCAACAACTCGCTGCTCAACATCACCGGCACCTCGAAGAACCGCTTCTGGGAGACGCTCGAGAAGAACATCAAGGACCTGCTGCGCGAGACCGACAAGCTGTTGCCCGAGGGCAGCAGCGAGACCTATGTGCAGAACCGCGGCCAGTCGAGCGTGGCGACCTCGCAGTCGCGCACGACCACCTCGCCGCGCACCGGCCGCACCACGACCTCGCGCACCGGGACGACCGTGGAGAATCCGGGCGAGACGGCCTCCGCCCAGCAGGGTGACTACGTCGAGCAGCGGCTCACGTTCCGCGAGGCCGCCTCCGTCATCGTGAACCCCGAGACGGGCATCGTGTCCGTGCGCGCGACCTCGCGCCAGCACGAGAAGGTGCAGGAGTTCCTCGCCAGTGTCTCCGGCGCCGCCAAGCGCCAGGTGGTGATCGAGGCCACGGTGGTCGAGGTCCTGCTGAACGACAACTACCAGGCGGGCGTCGACTGGTCCGCGCTCGGCCTGCAGGGCCTCGGCTACAGCTTCCAGCAGAGCCTCATCGCCGACAACCTGAGCGCGCCGCCGTTCTTCTCCGTCACGTACAACAATCCGAACGCGGCCGTCGGCGGCTCGATCAAGACGACGGTGAAGATGCTCGACACGTTCGGCAAGACGCGCGTGCTGTCCAGCCCGACGCTCATGGTGATGAACAACCAGACGGCGGTGCTGAAGGTGGTCGACAACCGCGTCTACTTCACGGTGAAGGCCGACACCAACCTGAACGCGAACACGTCGGTCACCACGTTCACCACGACGCAGAACGTGGTGCCGGTGGGCTTCATCATGAACGTCACGCCGCAGATCAGCGACGGCGACATGGTGACGCTCAACGTGCGGCCCACGGTCACGCGCATCATCGGCTACGTGAACGACCCGAACCCGTCGCTCGCGCAGGTGCACGTCGTGAGCCAGATTCCCGAGACGCAGACGCGCGAGATGGAGAGCGTGCTCAAGGTGGGCAGCGGCCAGACGGCGATCCTCGGCGGGCTCATGCTCGACAGCTTCGAGGGCCACCGCGACGGCATCCCGATCGCCTCGCGCGTGCCGATCCTCGGCGACCTCGTGAGCTACCGCAACGACACCGCGCAGAAATCCGAGCTCGTGATCTTCATCCGCCCGATCGTCGTGCACGACGCGAGCATCGAGGGCGATCTCGCGGGGTACCGGCGCTACCTGCCCGACCGCGACTTCTTCAAGGACACGCGCGCGCCGCTGCCGAACCTGCAGGAGAAGCTCGACCGCATCGAGAACAGCGAGCTGCGCGACCTCGACGCGAAGGCTCCGCCAACGCCGCCGGAGGCGCCGAAGTGAGCCTGCTGCTCGACGCCCTCAAGCGCGCGGAGCAGGAGAAGCTCACGCGCCAGGGGGATCGGCCGCCCGAGCCCGCGCCGGCCGCGCCCGCGCCGCCCCCGGCCGCTCCCGCGCTCGAGCTGCAGCCGCTCGCCTCGTCGGGGCCGGCGCCGGCGCCCGGCGCGCCGCGCCCGGCCGACGCGCACGCCGCGCAGACGCTGTTCGGCGCGAAGGGCGTGGACGACTCTCGCCCGAACCGCGGCGCGCTCTGGGCGATCGTCGGCGCGATCGTCGTGGTCGTCCTCGCGGCCGGCGCGTACGTGTGGTACTCGCTGCACTCCCCCGCCCTGCGTACCGTCGCGACGACCCGCATCCGGCCGCTACCCCCGCCCGCTGCGCCGGCCGACCTCGCAGCGTCCACGAAGCCGGAACCGGTCGCGATCCCGCCGATGGCAACGCCGTCGTTTTCGTCGTCCGCGTCGATGTCGGCGCCGCCGTCGTCGCCGGCGGCGCCGTTGCCGATGCCGATGAACGCGAGCGCTCCGGGCGCCGCGCCGAACGGCGCCGCCGCGAAGGAGCCCGCCACGGCGGCACTCGACCGGCTGCTCGAATCGGCGCCGGAAACGCCGCCTCCCGTGCGCCTCGAGCGCAGCATCGACAAGGCGCGCACGCCACCCCAGCTCGCCGCCGGATACGACGCGCTCGTCGCCGGCGACCTGGCCGGCGCGCGCCGCCATTACACCGCGGCGTTGGCCGCCGACGAGCTGAGCGTCGATGCGCATCTCGGCATGGCGACGATCGATGCACGCGAGGGCCGCGTGTCCGAGGCCGCCGCGCACTACCGGCGCGCGCTCGACCTGGACGCGCACAACGCGACCGCGCTCGCGGGGCTCGCCGCGCTCGCCGACAACGCGCACCCCGAGGCGATCGAGAACGAGCTGCGCAGCGACCTCGCGCGCCATCCCGACAGCGCGGCGCTGCAGACCGCACTGGGCAACCTCTACGCGTCGCAGGCGCGGTGGTCGGAAGCGCAGGACGCCTACTTCGAGGCGCACCGGCTCGACCCGGGCAACGCGGACGTGCTCTTCAACCTCGCGGTGAGCCTCGACCACCTCGGCCAGGCGAAGCTCGCGGCCGACTTCTATCGCCGCGCGCTCGCCGCCGCCCGCATGCACCAGACGCAGTTCGATCCCGCGGGCGTCGCGCGCCGGCTCGCGGAGCTGCAGCGCTGAGCCGATGGCCACGGTCCAAGCCGCACCGCTCTCGCAGATCCCGCTCGGCCAGACCCTGCTCGGCAAGGGGATCATCAGCCAGGACCAGCTGAACATCGCGCTCACCGAGCAGAAGCGCTTCAAGGCGCCGCTCGGCAAGGTCCTGGTGCAGCTCGGCTTCGTCACCGAGGCCACGATCCGCGACATCCTCTCGGAGACGCTCGGCCAGGTCTCGATCGATCTCGAGAACACGATCGTCGATCCGGCGGCGATCGCGCTCGTGCCCAAGGAGATGGCGCGGCGCTACCACGTGCTGCCGGTGAGCTACGACGCGGAGAAGAAGCTGCTGCTGGTCGCCGTGTCCGATCCTTCGAACGTGGTGGCGCTCGACCAGATCCGCGCGCTCGCCCGGGAGGACCTGCGCATCGAGCAGGTGCTCGCGCGCGAGTCCGACATCACCATCGGCATCGAGCACCACTACGGCTTCGAGCTGTCGATCGACGGCATCCTCAACGAGATCGAGACCGGCGAGATCGACTACCAGAGCCTCGCCGCCGATTTCGACGAGTACAGCCAGCCGGTCGTGCGCCTGGTCGATGCCCTGCTCAACGACGCGGTGAAGCGCGCCGCCTCCGACATCCACTTCGAGCCCGAGCAGGGGTTCCTGCGCATCCGCTACCGCATCGACGGGGTGTTGCGCCAGATCCGCAGCCTGCACAAGAACTACTGGGCGGCGATGGTGGTGCGCCTGAAGGTGATGAGCGGCATGAACATCGCCGAGACGCGCGCGCCGCAGGACGGCCGCATCTCGCTCATGCTCTCCGGGCACCAGGTCGACTTCCGCGTGTCGTCGCAGCCGACAACGCACGGCGAGAACATCGTGCTGCGCATCCTCGACCGCGACAAGGGCATCGTTCCCCTCGAGGAGCTCGGGCTGCAGAACGACGACCTGAAGACGCTCAAGCTCATGCTCGCGCGTCCCGAGGGCATCATCCTGGTGACCGGCCCGACCGGCAGCGGCAAGACCACGACCCTGTATTCGATCCTGAATTACATCAACACCGAGGGCATCAACATCATGACCCTCGAGGACCCGGTCGAATACCCGATGGCGATGATCCGCCAGACCTCGGTGAACGAGGTGGTGAAGCTCGATTTCGCCTCGGGCATCCGCTCGATGATGCGCCAGGACCCGGACGTGATCCTGGTGGGCGAGATCCGCGACCAGGAAACGGCGGAGATGGCCTTCCGCGCCGCGATGACCGGCCACCAGGTGTACTCGACGCTGCACACCAACTCCTCGATCGGCGCGATCCCCCGCCTCATGGACCTCGGCGTGCTGCCGGACATCATGGCCGGCAACATCATCGGCGTGATCGCGCAGCGCCTGGTCCGCCGCCTGTGCCCCCAGTGCAAGGCGCCGTACACGGCCGACGGCCCGACGCGCCATCTCCTCGGCGTGGAGACCGACGACCCGCGCCCCATCTACCAGGCGGTCGGCTGCGCGCGCTGCGACAACGTGGGCTACAAGGGGCGGGTGGCGATCATGGAGCTGTTCAAGCTCGACGCCGAGATCGACGAGCTGATCGCGCGCCGGGCGACCGGCCGCGAGATCCGCCACGCCGCGGCGGCGAAGGGCTTCCGTTCGCTGGCCGACGATGCGATCTCGCGGGTGCTCATGGGCCAGACGAGCCTCGAGGAGATCTCGCGCGTGGTCGACCTCACGGACCGCGTGATCTAGGGCCGCCGCCCCGCCCGGGATGCCGTAACGCATGGCCCTCTTCGCCTACCGCGCCATCGACGCCGAAGGCCAGATCTCCAGCGGCAGCCTCGACGCGGTGAACGCGATCGACCTCGAGCTGCGCCTCAAGCGGCTCGGCCTCGACCTCATCACCTTCGACCCGGTGAAACGCTCGACGGCGCGGCGCACGCGCCACGTCACGCGCACCGAGCTCATCGCCTTCTGCTTCCACCTGTCGCAGCTGCTCAAGGCGGGCGTGAACATCATCGAGTCGCTCACCGACCTGCGCGACACCGTGGACAACGCCGGCTTCCGCCAGGTGATCGCGAGCCTGCTCGAGGACATCGGCGGCGGCCTCAAGCTCTCGGAAGCGATGGCCAACCATCCGTACTGCTTCGACGAGGTGTTCGTCGCGCTCATCCGCGCCGGCGAGCAGAGCGGCCAGCTCACCGAGGTGCTCGACCAGCTCGCGGACAACCTCAAGTGGCAGGACGAGATCGCGGCGCAGGCGAAGAAGGCGCTGGTCTATCCGACCGTGGTCCTGGCCGTGATCATCGTCGTGGTCTTCGTGCTCATGATCTTCCTCGTGCCGCAGCTCGCCGTGGCCTTCCGCGCCATGGTGCCGACGCTGCCGCGCGAGACCCAGGCGCTGGTCGTGATCTCGAACGTGTTCGTGCGCTGGTGGTACCTGCTCATCGGCGTCCCCGTCGCGCTCGCCGCGGGTGCGTGGATCTTCGCCCAGACCAACGAGCGCGTGCAGCGCGGGCTCGACCTGCTCTCGCTGCGCATGCCGGTGCTCGGCCCGATCCGCCAGAAGATCATCCTCGCGCGCTTCTCGACCTACTTCGCGATGCTCTACCGCGCCGGCATCACGGTGCTCGAGTGCATCGGCATCTGCGAGAAGATCATGGGAAACCGCGTGATGGAGGAGGGGCTGCAGCGCGTCGGCCGCAGCATCTCGGAGGGCCAGGGCATCTCCCAGGCGTTCCTCGCCACGAAGCTCTTCCCGCCGCTCGTGCTGCGCATGCTGCGCGTGGGCGAGTCGACCGGGGGACTGGACGCGGCGCTGCTGAACGTGAGCTACTTCTACAACCGCCAGGTGCGCGAGGGCATCGACAAGATGCAGCAGTTGCTGGGCCCGGCCACGACGATCGTGCTCGGCCTGCTGATCATGGGGATCCTGTACGCGATCTTCCTGCCGATCTACGACGTGATCTCGAAGATCAAGTTCTAGCGTGCGCCACTTCCTGTACCTCACGAACACGCGCCTGGTGAGCATCACCACGCAGGGCCGGCGCATCGCCGCCCGGCGCGAGTTCGCGGTCTCAGGCGGGGGCATCGCGCAGTTCGAGCGCCACCTGGCCGACCTCGCCCTGGTCCCGGTGCACCTCTTCACCGACCTCGCCGAGGAGGACTTCCGGCTCGACACCATCCCGCACGTGACCGCGCGCGATCGCGAGGCGATCCTCGCGCGCAAGCTGGGCCAGATCTTCCGCAACACGCCGTTCCGCTACGCCGTCGTGCAGGGCCGCGAGACCGAGGGCCGGCGCGACGACCGCGTGCTGTACACGGCGATCACGAACCCCGACGTGCTGCGGCCGTGGCTCGATGTCATCTCGCGCCATCACGTGCCGCTCGCGGGCATCTATTCGGCGGCGGTGTTCAGCAGCGTGATGCTCGAGGAGCTCGACCTCGTCTTCCCGCACACGCTGCTCGTGACGTTCACGGCCGGCGGCGCCATGCGGCAGACGTATTTCCGCGACCGGGAGATCAAGTTCAGCCGCCTCACGCCGATCGACCCCGAGGAAGGCCAGAGCCTCGGCACGCTGATCTCGGAGGAGACGACGCGCACCTGGCAGTATCTCGACAGCCTGCGCCACTTCGGCGAGAGCGACCGGCTCGAGGTGTGCCTGCTGCTGCATTCGAGCGACCGCATGGTGGTGCAGCCGGCGCTGCGCGACTTCGCGCAGATCCAGCACCGCATCCTCGACATCGAGCAGGTCTCGCTCAAGCTCGGGCTCAAGCCCGCGCCGCTCGGCTCGACGGCGGAGGAGGTGTTCGTGCACCTCTTCCTGCTGCGCCCGGCGGTGAACCATTTCGCCGCGCCGGAGCTGCGACGCGAGGACATGCTGCGCAAGGCGCGCATCGCGATCTTCCGCGCCTCGGCGGGCATCCTCGCCGCCGGGCTCGCGTGGGCCGGGTTCAACCTCACGCGCGCGGTGGAGAAGACCGACCAGGACCAGCGCCTCGGCCAGCAGATCACGCAGCTCAACCGCGAGTACGACCAGATCACGCGCACGCTGCCCTCGTTCGGGGTGGGCGGCTCGACGATGCGCGACGCCGTGGCGTTCTACAACGCGGCGATCCGCGGCTTCCCGACGCTGAACGGCTTCGCGGTCGCGCTCTCCGGCGTGCTCGAGCACTACCCGGACGTGCGGCTCGTGCAGCTGCAGTGGCAGGCGACCGACGACCCGAAGGCCGCGCCCAACTTCAACCGCCCGGTCGCGCAGCCCGACGTCCCGGTGCATTCGGTCGCGCTGGCCGAGCCGTCCACCGCCGGCCGGACCGCCGCCAACGAACCGGAGAACGCGGTGTTCTCGGGCGGACGCTACGAGGTCGCGCTGATCGAGGGCACGGTGCGCGTGGCCAACAACGATTTCCGCGACGCCGTGGCGCGCATCGACCAGCTCGCCGCGGACATCGGCACGATACCCGGCTGCCACGCGACCGTGGTCGAGAGCCCGCTCGACGTGCGGCCGAACGTCGCGATCCAGGGACGCCATTCCCAGACCGAGGCGCCGACGATGGACCCGCGCTTCGTGGTGCGCGTGGTGCGCGAGCGCAGGCCCGAATCGTGAGCGCCGTCTTGTCCCGCGATGGCTGGCGGCGCCTGCGCGGCCCCTGGGCGGTGATCGTGCTCGCGGGGGCGGCCGCGGCGATCGCGGTGTACGCGAGCCAGTGGTACGTCGCCAAGGAGACGCGCGACAACGTCGCCTCCTCGCGGCGCGTGCAGGACGCGCGCTCGCGCGTGGACCGCGCGCGGCACGAGCGCGACAGCCTCCTGCAATCGGCCGACGTGTTCCGCACGCTCGTCGAGCGCGGCCTGCTGCAGAACGAGCGCCGGCTCGATCTCGTCGAGCTCGTGAACACGCTGCGCTCGCGCCATGAGCTCTTCAGCCTCGACTACGAGATCGCGCCGCAACGCGTGCTGCAGCTGGCCGGCGGACGCGTGTTCCCCTCGATCGACGTGCTGTCGAGCCGCGTGAAGCTCAAGGTGCGCGCGTTGCACGAGGGCGACGCGCTCGGCTTCATGCAGGACCTGTCGCGCTCGCAACAGGGCTTCTACCCGGTCGACTGGTGCTCGATGCGCCGCGTCGACGCGCCCGCCGAGGCGATCCAGCCGCACGTCGAGATGGATTGCCGCCTCGAGTGGATCACGCTGCGCGACAAGAATGCGGGCCGCCGTGGATAGGCGCGCGTTGCTCGCCCTCCTCGTCGCCCTCGCGCCCGCCATGTGCGGCGCTGCCGAGCTCGGCCGGCTCTTCTACTCGGCGCAGGAGCGCGCGCATCTCGACGAGCTGCGCCGCGGCGACCCCGCCCTGCCCGCGCCCAGGCGCGTCGGCTCGCACGTCATCACCGGTTACGTCGAGCGCAGCGACGGTCGCGGGACCGTGTGGGTCGACGGCCGGCCCGTGCCGGTGACCGGCGAGGCGCAGGCGAAGCTGCTCGACCCGGCCCGCGTGCGCGACTATTCGCAAGCGCGTCCGGCGCTGCGGCGCGAGAACCGCCGCCGCTGAGTCAAGCGAACGCCGCGCGCGGCCGCGCGCGATTCTCGCGTGCGTTTCGCGCTGCCGCACGGCAACCTGCGCTTCCCGCCTTCGCAAGGATCGGCCATGGGGCTGCGGCAAAGGGGCGCGGCGCTGCTGCTCGCCACGCTCTTCCTCGCGCTGCTTCTCGCCGGCTTCGTCGCGATCGAGCTGCGCACGCTCGACACGCGCGCCGAGCGCGATCGCGCCACCGAGCGGGCGCTCGCCCTCGCGCGCGAGGCCCTCGTCGCGTATGCCAGCGACCGTCCGATCAACTCGATCGTCGGCCCGGGCTACCTGCCGTGCCCGGACCTCGACGGCGACGGCTGGGCCGAATCGACGTGCGGTTCGCAGAACGGCGACAGCGGCCAGGACAAGCGCCTGGGATTGCTGCCGTGGAAGACGCTCGGCTTGCCCGAGCTGCGCGACGGCCATGGCGAGCGCCTCTGGTACGCCGTCTCGAGCAAGTACAAGGGCCTGCTGAACTGCGGGATAAGCCGCGCGTGCCTCGACATGACGCCGCCCGTCGCCCTCGGCACGATCACCGTGCGCGATGCCTCGGGACGACCGATCCACGACGGCACGCTCGCCGACCCCGCGCGCCCGGATGCGGGCGGCGCGGTAGCCGTGGTGTTCGCGCCCGGCCCGCCGCTCGAGCGCCTCGATGCGTCCGGCCAGCCGGCGGGCATGCAACGGCGCGGGTGCGCGCCCGGCGACTGTGACGGCGACGGCCGCTGCCTCACCGATCCGCCGCAGCGCGCGGCGGCCTGCAATCCGGCGAACTACCTCGATCGCGCGCCGCCCGCGGCCGGGGGCGAGGACAACGCGGACTTCGTCGATCGCAACGATGCGGCCGGCCGCCCCGCGAACGCGAACGGCTTCATCACCGGGCCGGTGCCGCTGCCCGACGGCCGCGTCGCGGTGAACGACCGGCTCATCGCGATCACGTACCGCGACGTGATGCCCTCGATCATGCGGCGCGTCGCGCTCGAGGTCGTGCATTGCCTGCGCTTCTACGCGACCCGCGCGCAGGACCGGGACCGTTATCCATGGCCCGCGCCCACGTGCGCGGAAGGCGCGGCTTTCGGAGCCGCGGGCGACGAGGCCGGGCGGCTGCTGGGCAGCGTGCCCGACACGCCGTTCTCGCGCAGCGTCGATGCGAGCGGCGGCGCCGCGCTGCCGCGCTGGTGGCGCGCGACGCCCGCCGTCCCCGAGAAGCTCGGGGAGCTGCCGACCGCGAACGACGCGTGCCGCATCGCCGTGCCCCCGGACGACGCGGGCCTCGCACGCACGGCGGCGCCCGGCACGCCGGGCGACGAAGCGCGCACCGCGGGGTTCGTGGGCAACGCGTGGTGGAGCGCATGGCAGCCGTTCGTCTTCTATGCGCTCGCGAGCGCGTTCAGCCCGTCGTCCCCGGCGGCCGATTGCGCGTCGGGCGCCTGCCTCGAGCTGGTCGATGCCTCGGGCCGCACGCTCGTGCACGGGCGCCAGATCGCGGTCGTGGTCGCGAATGCATGCGCGAACGCGCCCACCTGCGACGGGCCGGCGTGCTCGCGGCTGCGGCTGCCGCTCGTGACGCGCGCGGCGCCGAACGCCTATGCGACGTATCCCTGAGGCGCTGCACGCGGCCGGCTTCGCGCTGCTCGAGATCGGCGTGGCGATGCTCGTGCTCGCCGCGCTCGTGAGCGGCCTCGCGTTGCCGCTCGCGGCGCGCGTCGACCTGCATCGCCAGGCCGAGGCGCGGCGCCTGCTCGAGGAGGCGCGCGATGCGCTGATGGGCTTCGCCGCCGCGCACGGGCGCCTGCCGTGTCCCGCGAGCGCCGCCAGCGCGGGCCTCGAGAGCTTCGGCGCGGGAGGCAGCGAGGCGAACGGGCTGTGCTCGAATTTCTACGACGGCTACCTGCCCGGGGCCGCGCTCGGGCTCGCGCCGCTCGATGCCGAGGGCTTCGTGCGCGACCCGTGGATGACGCCGGGCAATCGCGTGCGCTACGCGGTCTACGGCGGAACGATCAACGGCATCGACAACGCGCTCACGCGCACCGACGGCATGCAGGCCGCCACGCTCGCCGGCCTCGGATCGGCGCCGCACTATCTCTTCATCTGCGCGAGCGGCGCGGCCGCCACTTCGTCCGGATGCGGGCCGGCGAGCCAGCAGCTCACGCGGCGCGCGGCCTTCCTCGTGCTGTCGCTCGGGCCGGACGGACCCGCCACGCCCGCGCCGGCCAGCGACGAGGCGAAGAACCTCGACGGCGACGCGGTGTTCGTCGCGCACGAGCGCTCGCAGGTCGCGGGCGCGGCCTTCGACGACCTCGTGCTCTGGGCGCCGATCCATCTCGTCACGCACCGCCTGCTCGTCGCCGGACGCCTGCCCTGAGCCGCCCGGGAACGGCGGCTCGGTTTCCTGCATCCGATCAAGCGCCTATAATTGACCTCCCGCCAAGGAGACCGAATGAACACGCGCGACGCCAGCGCCCCCATCCCCGACGTCCAAGCCACGCCCGATACGCGGCGCCTGGCGATCGACCGCGTCGGGATCAAGGCGATCCGCCACCCGGTGAAGATCCGCGAGCGCGCCGGCGGGGTGCAGCACACGGTCGCGCACTTCAACATGTACGTGGGCCTGCCGCACCACTTCAAGGGCACGCACATGTCGCGCTTCGTCGAGATCCTGAACGCGCACGAGCGCGAGATCTCGCCCGACACCTTCCGCCAGATGCTGCGCGAGATGGTGCGCAAGCTCGAGGCCGAGGCGGGCCACGTCGAGATGACGTTCCCCTACTTCGTGCTCAAGAAGGCGCCCGTCTCCGGCGTGCAGAGCCTGATGGACTACGAGGTGACGTTCGTCGGCGAGATCCGCGACGGCCGCGAGAGCTTCACGCTCAAGGTGCTGGTGCCCGTCACGAGCCTCTGCCCGTGCTCGAAGAAGATCTCGGAGCGCGGCGCGCACAACCAGCGCTCGCACGTCACGATCGCCGCGCGCATCAACACGTTCGTGTGGATCGAGGACCTCATCGACCGCGTCGAGGCCCAGGCCTCGAGCGAGCTCTGGGGCCTGCTCAAGCGGCCCGACGAGAAGTACGTGACCGAGCACGCCTACGACAACCCGAAGTTCGTCGAGGACATGGTGCGCGACATCGCCGCCGAGCTCAACGCGGACCCGCGCATCGACGCGTACACCGTCGAGAGCGAGAACTTCGAGTCGATCCACAACCACTCCGCCTACGCGATGATCGCGAAGGGGATGGACGCGCCGCGCTAGTAGCGCTTGGTGAGCACCATGTACGCGCCGTCGCGGCGCATGTCGGTGCGGCTGAGGAACGTCATGCCGAGGAGCGCCACGTTCAACCCCGGCGAGTCGGCGACGATGCCCTCGACGTTGTAGAGCGTGATGCCGCCGAGGCTCACGCTGTCGAGCGTCACGCGCCACGCGAGCGCGTCGCCGTTCGCGGTGCGGATGCGCCCCGGCGTGCCGCGCCGGTAATCGAGTCCCACGCGCTCGGCCTGCGCCGCCGGGATGAGCACGGAGGTCGCACCGGTGTCCACCATGAAGCGCATGTGCGCGCCGTTCACCTGGCCGCTCGCGAAGAATTGCCCGCGGTCGTCGGCCGGCAGCGTCACGCTCTGGCGCGCGTCGCTGTCGGCGGCGGTCTCGAAATGCTGGCCCATGGGCAGCGTCTCGCGCCGGCCGTCCACCTCCACCACGGCGCCACGGGAATCGGCACCCACAAGCAGGACCCCTTCGGGCGTACGCTCGCCGACGGAAACCGTGCGGGGCCGGCCGTGGTCCACGACAAGGACCGCCTTGCCGGGAAACAGCCCGATCACGTTGACGTCGGTCGCCGCGGCGGCGGTGGCCGCGCAGGCCGAGAGGATGGCGATGGAGCTGCGCAATCTCATCGAAGTAGCCGCGCCCGGGGAATGACTTGAAGCCGGTGTCGATCTTCCGCTATGCCCGCACCGAGGGCCCGGGGCATTTTGCCACATTCCTCACCGCCCACCGGGTGCCGTTCCACATCGTCTGCCTCGACGAGAACGAGCCGGTGCCCGAGACGAGCGGGGACTTCGCCGGCCTGGGCTTCATGGGCGGGCCGATGAGCGCGAACGACGACTATCCGTGGACGCAGCCCGTGCTCGCGCTGATGCGCGACGCGGCCGAGCGCGGCGTGCCGGTGATCGGCCATTGCCTCGGCGGGCAGATGCTCGCGCGGGCGCTCGGCGGCACCGTCTCGCGCAATCCCGTGAAGGAGATCGGCTGGATCCCCGTGAGCGTCGAGCGCAACGCCGTCGCGGCCGAATGGTTCGGGCCGGAGCTGCGCGGCTTCCACACCTTCGAGTGGCACGGCGACACGTTCACCATCCCGCCCGGCGCGACGCGCGTGCTCACCGGCGAGCACTGCCTGAACCAGGCCTACGTGTTCGACGACCGGCACCTGGGATTCCAGTGCCATGTCGAGATGACCTCCGAGATGGTCGAGACGTGGTGCCGCATCGGCATCGGCGAGATCGACGAGAACATCGGCAAGAGCCCGGCGGTCCAGGACGCCCTGACGATCCGCAGCCAGATGCTCGATTACCTCGAGCCGCTCAGCGCCGTGGCCACGCGGCTCTACACGCGCTGGATCGAGAAGCTGGCGCGATAACGCCGACGCGGCCGCTGCGGCCTGGTCACTCCCTGAAGTTCTGGTAGGACAGCGGCACGTCGGTCACGCCGCCGCGCACCAGCTGGATCGCCTCCTGCAGCGTGTCCTTCTTGGAGCCGGACACGCGCACCACGTCGCCCTGGATCGAGGCCGTCACCTTGAGCTTCGCGTCCTTGATCATCTTCACGATGCGCTTGGCGAGCTCGGCGTCGACCCCGTTCTTCACGGTCATCTTCTGCTTCACCTTGTCGCCGCCGATCTTCTCGGGATTCTCGAGCTTGAGGAAGCGCACGTCGACGTTGCGCTTGGCGAGCTTGCCCATGAGCACGTCGCGCACCTGGCCGAGCTTGAAGTCGTCGTCGGCGTAGGCGGTGATCTCGTGCTCCTTTTCCTTGAGCTCGAAGCGCGCGTCCGAGCCCTTGAAGTCGAAGCGGTTCGCGATCTCCTTGTTCGCCTGGTCGACGGCGTTCTTGAGCTCGACGGCGTTGGCTTCACACACGATGTCGAAGGAGGGCATCGGCTCTTCCCATGCTCGGTCGTTGCGCAGACGCGATTCTAGCGCGCCGAGGGCGCCGGCCGCGGGGCGCGCGGGCTCGGCCCGCGCTCCTGACGTAAAATCGCCGTTTTCCCCGCGCACATTCCCCGACGTGCCCCCCATCCTGCAAGCACTCCCCGCCGGCGAGAAGGTCGGCATCGCGTTCTCCGGCGGCCTCGACACCAGCGCGGCGCTGGCCTGGATGCGCGAGAAGGGCGCGATCCCGTACGCGTACACGGCCAACCTCGGCCAGCCGGATGAATCGGATTACGAGGAGATCCCGCGCAAGGCCCGCCAGTACGGCGCCGAGAAGGCGCGGCTCGTGGAGTGCCGCCCGCAGCTCGTCGCGGAAGGCATCGCCGCGATCCAGTGCGGCGCGTTCCACATCTCGACGGCCGGCGCCACTTATTTCAACACGACGCCGCTCGGCCGCGCGGTCACCGGCACGATGCTCGTCGTCGCGATGAAGGAGGACGACGTCCACATCTGGGGCGACGGCAGCACGTTCAAGGGCAACGACATCGAGCGCTTCTACCGCTACGGCCTGCTCGCCAACCCGAGCCTGCGCGTCTACAAGCCGTGGCTCGACCAGCGCTTCATCGACGAGCTCGGCGGGCGCAAGGAGATGAGCGAATACCTCGCGCGTCGCGGCTTCGAGTACCGCATGAGCACGGAGAAGGCGTACTCGACCGACTCCAACATCCTCGGCGCCACCCACGAGGCGAAGGACCTCGAGTACCTCGACAAGGGCATCCGCATCGTGAACCCGATCATGGGCGTGGCGTTCTGGCGCGACGACGTCGCGGTGCGCGCCGAGACGGTCACCGTGAGGTTCGAGGAAGGCATGCCGGTCGCGTTGAACGCGCAGAGCTTCAAGGACGCGGTGGCGCTCTTCACGGAAGCCAACGCGATCGGCGGGCGCCATGGCCTGGGCATGTCCGACCAGATCGAGAACCGCATCATCGAGGCCAAGAGCCGCGGCATCTACGAGGCGCCCGGCATGGCGCTGCTGCACCTGGCCTACGAGCGGCTCGTGACCGGCATCCACAACGAGGACACGATCGAGCAATACCGCAACAACGGGCGCCGGCTCGGGCGGCTGCTCTACCAGGGCCGCTGGTTCGATCCGCAGGCGATGATGCTGCGCGAGACCGCGCAACGCTGGGTGGCGCGCGCGGTGACGGGCGAGGTGACGGTGGAGCTGCGCCGCGGCAACGACTACTCGATCCTCGACACCCGCAGCCCCAACCTCACCTACAAGCCCGAGCGCCTCACGATGGAGAAGGGCGAGGCGTTCTTCACGCCGGCCGACCGCATCGGCCAGCTCACGATGCGCAACCTCGACATCGTCGACACCCGCGACAAGCTGCGCGTGTACTCGGATGCGGGGCTGCTCGGCTCGCGCGGCGGCGTGCCGCTGCTGGGCGAGGACTCCGGCGACGACCGCGAGAAGAAATAGTCAGGCCGTGCGGACGCGCGCGCGCACGAGGTATTGCAGCGGCATGGCGTCCTGCTCCGCCTCGTCGGGATCCTCGCCGAGGCTTTCGGCGAGCGCGCGGATGGCCGCCATCGCCTTGTCGCGCACCGGCCCTTCCTCGAACACGCGCCCGCCCATCTCCTCGACCTCGTAGCCCGTCGCGCCGAACAGCTCGATGATCGTCTTGCGGGTGAACCAGCGGATGTGGGTGCGGTCGAGCAGGCCGTTGGTCTCGTAGCGGAAGGCGCCGGTGTTGAGCCGCGCCTGCACCGACCAGTGCTGCGCGTTCGGGATGCAGGCGACCACGCAGCCGTTCTCCGACAGCGACGGCCGCAGGCGCTCGAGCGTGCGCCACGGATCGTAGAGATGCTCGAGGACGTCGCCGAAGATCCAGCAGTCGGTCGGGAAGAGGATCTCGAAGGCGCGGTCCTCCATCTTCTCGATGTCGGCGACGACCACCTCGGTCACGCGCTCGCGCGCCGCCTCCGCGTACTCCGGCTCCATGTCGATGCCGATGTACTCGCAATCGGGATGCTGGCGCAGGAACACCTGGCCGAGCGCGCCGCTGCTGCAGCCCACTTCCACCACGCGCTCGACGCCCTCGGGGACGAGCCCCAGCAGGTCCTCGTTCGCGATGTCGTGCATCGGCGTATTGCGCATGGCGCTATCTTAGTCCTTCCACTTCGCGAGGTAATCGTCGTAGGCCGCGCGCCACGCCGGCGTGCCGAACGCGCCGCCGCTCTGGTGTGTGAGCGCGATGGGCCAGCAACCCAGGCGCAGCCCCCGTGCGCGCGCGGTGCGGCAGAAGTCCACGTCGTAGAAATGGAACTGGAAGCGCGGGTCGAAGCGCACGTCGCTTTCGGCGAGCGTGCGCGTGCGGGCGGCGATGAACACGCCGTCGAGCAGCTCGCACTCCTCGTAGGTCGGCCCGTAGCGGGAGGGCTCGCCGCACGGCTCCTCGCCGTGCGCGATCGCGCCGCGCAGGTTCGCGTCGTCGTCGCGGGTGAATTGCGGCGCCGCGCTCACGAAGAGCCACGCGGGCTGGCGCGCCACGCGCCGGCAGTTGCCGGCCACGCCGACGACGGCGAACTCGTGCAGCGCCTCCTCGAGGTGGTCGCAGATGAAGAAGTCGTCGATCCAGACGTCGTCGTGCACGAAGGCGAGGACGTCCTCGCCGTCCGCCTGCGCGATGTGCTCGTTGAAGATCTCCGGCAGCCCGCGGCGGTTGTCGAACGCGACCTTCGCGACGAAGCGCTCGTGCTCGGCCGGATCGAGGCGCAGCAGCGAGCGCCCGAGCGCCGACTTCTCCCAGAACTCCTCGCGCCCCATGCGGGTCGCGCTCACGAACTGGATCATGGCGCCGACCGGCCCGGCCCCGGTCTCATGTCTCGATGCGGCCGAGCAGCAGGTATTCCATCAGCGCCTTCTGGACGTGCAGCCGGTTCTCGGCCTCTTCCCACACGACGCTCTGCGGTCCCTCGAGCACGTCGGCGGTGACTTCCTCGCCGCGGTGCGCGGGCAGGCAATGCATGAAGAGGGCGTCCTTGCGCGCGGCCGCCATCATCTCGGGATCCACGGTGAAGGCGCTGAACGCCTTGCGCCGCGCCTCGGCCTCGGCCTCGAAGCCCATGCTCGTCCACACGTCGGTGGTCACGAGGTCCGCGCCGCGCGCCGCCTCCATCGGATCGGCGAACACGCGCAGCTGGTCGGGCCCGACGCCGGTCGCGCGCGCGGGCTCCACGCCGTAGCCGCTCGGCGCGCTCACGTTCAGGCGGAAGTCGAACAGCTGCGCGGCCTGGATCCACGTGTTGCACATGTTGTTGGCGTCGCCGATCCATGCCACGGTCCGGCCGGTGATCGGTCCGCGATGCTCGAGGAACGTGTAGATGTCGGCGAGCACCTGGCACGGGTGGTATTCGTTGGTGAGGCCGTTGATCACCGGCACCCGCGACTGCGCCGCGAAGCGCTCGATGATCGCGTGCTCGAAGGTGCGGATCATCACGATGTCGACCATGCGCGAGATGACCCGTGCCACGTCCTCGATCGGCTCGCCGCGGCCGAGCTGGGTCTCCTGGGTATTCAGTACGATCGAGGAGCCGCCCAGCTGGTGGATGCCGGCCTCGAACGACACGCGCGTGCGCGTCGAGCTCTTCTCGAACACCATCGCGAGCATGCGGTCGACGAGCGGCTGGTAGGCGACGTAGTTCTTGAACCGCTCCTTGATGATGCGCGTGCGCCGGAAAAGGTGCTCGAACTCGTCGCGCTCGAAATCGCGCAACTGCAGGAAGTGCTTCACGCTGCGGTCGCCGCGGGCGTCTCGGCGAGGAACGCCTTGACGAGCGGGGCGAGGAGGTCGACCACCTGCCGTGCCTGCTCCTCCTGGATCACGAGCGGGGGCAGCAGGCGGATCACCTTGTCGGCGGTCACGTTGATGACGAGCCCCGCGTCGAGGGCGCGGCGCGTGAGCTCGCCGCACGGGCGGTCGAGCTCGATGCCGATCATGAGGCCCATGCCGCGCACTTCCTTCACGCCGGCGAGGCCGCCGAGCGCGCGCTTGAGCCCCGACTGGATCACCTCGCCCATCGCGGCCGCGTGCGCGAGCAGGCCTTCCTTCTCGATCACGTCGAGGGTGGTGCGCGCGGCCACCGAGGCGAGCGGGCCGCCGCCGAAGGTGCTGCCGTGATTGCCGGGCTTGAACACCTTCGCGGCCGCGCCGCGGGCGAGGCAGGCGCCGATCGGCACGCCGGAGGCGAGACCCTTGGCGAGCGTGACGACGTCGGGCACCACCCCGGACCACTGATAGGCGAACCACTTGCCGGTGCGCCCGATGCCGCTCTGCACCTCGTCGATCATGAGCAGCCACTGCTTGCGCGTGGCCAGCTCGCGAAGCGCGCGCACGTAATCGGGATTCGCGAGGTTGATGCCGCCTTCGCCCTGGAGGACCTCCATGAGGATGGCGACCACCGACGCGTTCTCCGCGAGCCGCTCGACCGCGACGACGTCGTTGTAGGGCACGCGCAGGAAACCGCCCATGAGCGGCTCGAAGCCCGCCTGCGCCTTGCGCGAGCCGGTCGCGGAAAGGGTCGCGAGCGTGCGCCCGTGCCAAGCCTTCTCCATGACGACGATCTGCGGGTTGTCGATGCCGCGCTGGTGGCCGTAGAGCCGCGCGAGCTTGATCGCGGCCTCGTTCGCCTCCGAGCCCGAGTTCGCGAAGAACACGTTCTCCATGCCGGAGAGCTGGCACAGCTTCGCCGCCGCGCGCTCCTGCTCCGGCACCTCGAACAGGTTCGAGACGTGGATGATCTTCGCGATCTGGTCGGAGAGCGCGCGCACGAGCACGGGATGCGCATGGCCGAGGCCGTTCACGGCGATCCCGGCGAGCGCGTCCAGGTAGCGCTTGCCCTGGGTATCCCATAGCCACGCTCCCTCGCCGCGCGCGAACGCAACCGGCTGGGGCGCATACGTGGGCATGAGGTGCGGAGCGTTCATGACGACGCCTTTCGGTGGACGGAAACGAGAACGGCGGCCCGCGGGCCGCCGTCGGCCGGGCTCGGGAGCGGTCTAGGCTCGGCCCGCGAGGGCCTTGATCTGCGCCGCCAGGCGGCTCTTGTGACGCGCCGCCTTGTTCTTGTGGATGATGCCCTTGCGCGCGATCTGGTCGATCGTCGACTGCTCGGCCTTGAAGGCCTCGAGCGCGGCGTTGGCGTCGCCGCCGGCGATCGCGGTGCGCACTTTCTTGATCGCCGTGCGCAGCGTCGAGCGCTTGCCCACGTTGGCCGCGCGGTGCTTCAGGGACTGCTTGGCACGCTTGGCGGCCTGCTTGGTGTTGGCCATGTCGGCTGTCTTCCTGGCTGAGAGTTGGCGAAACGAAGCCTGATATCATACACCGCTTGTTCATACAAAACAAAGCCCTAGATCGCGCGGGGCGACGCCCATGAGCCTGTTGCGGGCGGCCGCCTCGGTGAGCGGCATCACCCTGCTCTCGCGCATCATGGGCTTCGTGCGCGACACGCTGATCGCGGTCGCCTTCGGCGCCGGAGCGCTCACCGACGCCTTCTTCGTCGCCTTCCGCATCCCGAACCTGCTGCGGCGCCTGTTCGCCGAGGGTGCGTTCTCGCAGGCGTTCGTGCCGGTGCTCGGCGAATACCGCACGCGCGAGGGCGATGCGGCCACGCGCGTGCTCGCCGGCAAGGTGCTGGGCGTGCTCGCGGCCGCGCTCTTCGTCGTGACGCTGATCGGGATGCTCGCCGCGCCCGCGATCGTCTGGCTCACCGCCTCGGGATTCGCCGCCGAGCCCGACAAGTTCGCGCTCACGGTGACGATGCTGAGGATCTGCTTCCCGTACATCCTTTTCGTCTCGCTCGTCGCCTTCTGCGCCGGCGTGCTGAACACGTACAGCGCGTTCAAGGCGCCGGCCTTCACGCCGGTGCTGCTCAACCTGTGCTTCATCGGGTTCGCGCTCTGGGTGGCCCCGCACCTGGCGCAGCCCGTGGTCGCGCTCGCATGGGCGGTGTTCGCGGGCGGCGTCGCGCAGCTCCTCTTCCAGGTGCCGTTCCTGAAGAACATCCGCATGCTGCCGCGGCCGCGCTGGGATCCGAAGGACGCGGGCGTGCGGCGCATCCTGGGCCTCATGGCGCCCGCGGCGCTCGGGGTGTCGGTCGCGCAGCTCTCGCTGCTCATCAATACGCAGATCGCGTCGCACCTCGGCGACGGCGCGGTGTCGTGGATCTACTACGCCGACCGGCTCATGGAGTTTCCGTCGGCGATGCTCGGCGTGGCGATCGGCACGGTGATCCTGCCCTCGCTCGTGCGCCACCATGCCGCCGCCGACACGGCGGCGTATTCGCGCCTGCTCGATTGGGGCCTGCGCGTGACGCTCCTGCTCGCGCTGCCCGCCGCGGTCGGCCTCGGCATGCTCGCGGTCCCCCTCATCTCCACGCTCTTCTGGCACGGCGACGCGTTCACGCGGCACGATGTGATCATGACGCGCCATGCGCTCATCGCCTACGCCGTCGGCCTCGCGGGAATCATCCTCGTGAAGGTGCTCGCGCCCGGCTTCTACGCGCGCCAGAACATCCGCACGCCGGTGAAGGTCGCGCTCGCCACGCTCGTCGTCACCCAGCTCATGAACGGGGTCTTCGTGCCCTTCCTGCGCCATGCGGGACTCGCGCTCGCCATCGGGCTCGGCGCGTGCTTCAACGCCGGCTGGCTCTGGTGGCTCATGAAGCGCTCGGGCATCTACCGGCCGGAGCCCGGATGGGGCGCGTTCCTGATCAAGGTCGCGGTCGCGCTCTATCTCATGGGCGGCGCGCTCTGGTATGCGATGGGCACCGAGAGCTCGTGGTTCGCGATCCCGACCGGCACGCGCATCGTGAAGCTCGCGGCCCTCATCGTCGTCGGCGCGGCGGCCTATTTCGGCTCGCTCGCGATGATGGGCTTGCGGCTGCGCGAGTACGCGCGGCAGGCCTAGGGCGCGCGGGAGCGACACCATGCGCATCCTGCGCCACGCCGCGGCATCGGGTCCCGCCGCGCTCGCGATCGGCAGCTTCGACGGCGTGCACCGCGGCCACCGGCAGCTCCTCGAGCGCGTGCGCGAGGCGGCGCGCGCGCGCGGCATCACGCCCGCGGTGGTCACGTTCGAACCGCTGCCGCGGGAATTCTTCGCGCCCGGGAAGGCCCCGCCGCGCCTGTCGTCGCTGCAGGAGCGCCTCGCCGCCATCGCCGGGTGCGGCATCGAGCTCGCCTTCGTCGAGCGCTTCGACCGCCATTTCGCGGGCCTCGACGCCGAGACCTTCGCCCGCCGCCTGCGCCATCACTACGGCGCACGCTGGGTCATCGTGGGCCACGATTTCCGCTACGGCGCGGGACGCGCGGGCGACGCGGCCGGATTGGCGCGCGCGGGCGCCGAGCTCGGCTTCGAGGTCGCCACGCTCGATGCCGTCGTCGCCCACGGCCAGCGCATCTCGAGCACCCGCGTGCGCGAGGCGCTCGCGCGCGGCGACTTCCCGGAAGCCGCGCGCCTGCTCGGACGGCCGTACGCGATCTGCGGACGCGTCGTGCACGGGGCGAAGCGCGGACGCGGGCTCGGCTTCCCGACGGCGAACGTGCGCCTCGCGCGCCCCCGTCCGCCGCTCGCGGGCATCTTTGCGATAAAATGCCATGGCGTGGCAACTCGCGGACTCGAGGGAGTGGCGAGCCTCGGAATCAACCCGGCCGTCGTGCGCGATGGCCCGGCGACTCTCGAAGCGTTCCTCTTCGATTTCTCCGGCGACCTGTACGGGCGCCGCGTCTCCATCGAGTTCGTGAAGAAGCTGCGCGACGAGGCGCATTTCGCCTCGCTCGACGAGCTCTGCGCCCAGATCGGCCGCGACTGCGAGGCCGCCCGGGCGATTTTCCGCGCCATGGAGCCCTGATGCCCGACGACACGAAGATCGACTACAAGCGCACGCTGAACCTGCCGGAGACGCCGTTCCCGATGCGCGGCGACCTCGCCAAGCGCGAGCCCGGCTGGGTCAAGCGCTGGGAGGAGACGCACCTCTACGAGCGGCTGCGCGAGCGATGCAAGGGCCGGCCGAAGTACGTCCTGCACGACGGGCCGCCGTATGCGAACGGCGACATCCACATCGGGCACGCGGTGAACAAGGTGCTCAAGGACATGGTCGTGAAGTCGAAGACCATGGCCGGGTTCGACGCGCCGTACACGCCGGGCTGGGACTGCCACGGCCTGCCCATCGAGCACCAGATCGAGAAGAAGTACGGGCGCCACCTCGAGCCGAACAAGGCGCGGGCGCTGTGCCGCGCGTACGCGACCGAGCAGATCGAGCGCCAGATGGCCGACTTCAAGCGCCTCGGCGTGATCGGCGACTGGGACCATCCCTACAAGACGATGAACTTCGCCACCGAGGGCGCGGAGATCCGTGCGCTCGGCATCATCTGGAAGCACGGCCTGCTCTACCGCGGCATGAAGCCGGTGAACTGGTGCATCGATTGCGCGAGCGCGCTCGCCGAGGCCGAGGTCGAGTACGAGGACAAGACCTCGGCGGCGATCGACGTGGCGTTCGCGGCGGTCGATCCCGCGGCGGTCGCCGACACGTTCGACGCCGACGAGGCGACGATGCCGACGAGCGCCGTGATCTGGACCACGACGCCGTGGACGCTGCCCGGCAACCAGGCGATCGTGGCGCATCCCGAGTTCGTCTACGAGCTGGTGGACACCGAGCGGGGCGCGCTGATCCTCGCCGCGGAGCTGCGCGATGCGTGCCTCGAGCGCTACGGCCTCACCGCCCGGCGCGTCCTCGGCCGCGCCGCCGGCGTCGCCCTCGAGGGGCTGCGTTTCCGCCATCCCTTCCAGGATCGCGACGTGCCCATGGTGCTCGACGACTACGTGACGCTCGACACCGGCACCGGCCTCGTGCACACGGCGCCGGCGCACGGCACGGAGGACTTTCTGACGGGCGTGAAGTACGGCCTGCCGCTCGACCAGCCGGTGGACGACGCGGGCCGCTTCAAGCCGAGCGTGCCGCAGTTCGCCGGCATGAGCGTGCGCGAGGCGGAGAAGCCGATCCTGGAGCTGCTCGAGAGGAACGGCGCGCTCCTGCACCGCGAAGGCTTCCGCCACAGCTACCCGCACTGCTGGCGCCACAAGACGCCGATCATCTTCCGCGCGACCACCCAGTGGTTCATCGCGATGGACAAGCCGTCGAACGTCGGCAAGCCGGGCACGGAGGGGCGCACGCTGCGCGAGCTCGCCATCCACGCGATCAACAACACCACGTTCTATCCGTCGTGGGGCCGCGCGCGCATCACGGCGATGATCAACAACCGCCCCGACTGGACGCTGTCGCGCCAGCGCTACTGGGGCGTGCCGCTGCCGTTCTTCCTCGACCGCGAGACCGAGGAGCTGCACCCCGACACCGAGGCGCTGATCGAGGAGGCCGCGCGCAAGGTCGAGGACGGCGGCATCGAGGCGTGGTTCGCCGCGAGCTGCGAGGATTTCGGCGTGGATGCAGCGCGCTATCGCAAGCTCACCGACACCGTGGACGTGTGGTTCGACTCGGGCACCACGCACTTCAGCGTGCTGCGCCACCTCGCCGACCAGAAGTACCCGGCCAACATGTACCTCGAGGGCAGCGACCAGCATCGCGGCTGGTTCCAGTCGAGCCTGCTCACCGGCTGCGCCATGGACGGGCGCGCCCCGTACGACTCGCTGCTCACCCACGGCTTCGTCGTCGACGGCCAGGGCCGCAAGATGTCGAAGTCGCTCGGCAACGTGATCGCGCCGCAGAAGGTCTCCGACACGCTGGGCGCCGAGATCATCCGCCTGTGGGTCGCGGCGACCGACTATTCGGGCGAGCTTTCGATCTCCGACGAGATCCTGAAGCGCGTGGTCGAGAGCTACCGGCGCATGCGCAACACGCTGCGCTTCCTGCTCGCCAACATCGCCGACTTCGACCCGTCGCGGGAGCTGCTCGCGCCGTCGGAATGGCTCGAGATCGACCGCTACGCGCTCGCGATGACGCGCGAGATGGCCAACGCGTGCCAGCTCGACTACCGCAAGTTCGAGTTCCACCTCGTCACCCAGCGGCTGCAGAACTTCTGCTCCGAGGACCTGGGCGGCTTCTGGCTCGACATCCTCAAGGACCGGCTGTACACCGCGGACCGCACGTCGCGCGCGCGGCGCAGCGCGCAATCGGCCCTGCACCACGTCACCCACATGGTGCTGCGCCTCATGGCGCCGATCCTCTCGTTCACCGCGGAGGAAGCGTGGTCGGTGCTCCATCCCGCGCCGGCCGGCCAGGCGCCCGAAAGCGTCTTCTTCCACACGTGGAAGGACGTCCTGCCGCCGCAGGACGGCGAGCCGGAGCTGGTCGCGCGCTGGAAGCGGCTGCGCGAGATCCGTGCGGCGGTGGCCAAGCGCCTCGAGGAGACGCGCGGCGCGGGCGCGATCGGCTCCTCGCTGCAGGCGGAGGTGACGATCGAGGCGGGCGGCGACGACCTCGCGCTGTTGCGCTCGCTCGGCGACGACCTGCGCTTCGTGCTCATCACCTCGCGCGCCGAGCTGCGAGCGTCGAGCGGCGACGGCATCGTGGCGATCGAGGTGACGCCCAGCCCGCACGCGAAATGCGAGCGCTGCTGGCATTACCGCGCCGACGTCGGAGCCGATCCGCGCCATCCGACGATCTGCGGGCGCTGCGTGAGCAACCTCGAAGGCCCCGGCGAGTCCCGCGACCATGCCTGAGCGCGCGCCGCACTGGAGCCGCTGGCTGTGGCTCTCGGCCGCGGTCATCGTCCTCGACCTCGCCACCAAGGCGTGGATCCGCCATGCGTTCGCGCCCGGCGCGGGTGTGGACGTGAACGCGTTCCTGCGCATCGAGCTCGTGTTCAACACCGGCGCCGCGTTCAGCTTCCTCGCCGATGCGGGCGGCTGGCAGCGCTGGTTCTTCACCGCGCTCTCGATCGTGATCTCGACCGGCATCGTGATCCTCCTCGGCCGCCCGCATCAGCGGCGCATCGTCCCGCTCGCGCTCGCGCTCGTGCTGGGCGGCGCGCTCGGCAACCTGTGGGACCGCGTGAGCCTGGGCCGGGTCGTCGACTTCATCGTCGCGCACGTGGGCGAGCACGCGTGGCCCGCGTTCAACGTGGCCGATTCGGCCATCACCATCGGCGTCGCGCTGCTGCTGCTGGACACCGTGCGCTCGGGCTCCGCCCCGCGCGAGGCGCGCCCCCCGGAGAAGCCATGACCCGCCCCGAACCCGCCACCGCGCCGGACGCGCAGATCCTGCTCGCCAAGCCGCGCGGATTCTGCGCCGGCGTCGACCGCGCGATCGCCATCGTCGAGCGCGCCCTCGAGCAGTTCGGCGCCCCGATCTACGTGCGCCACGAGATCGTGCACAACCGCTTCGTGGTCGACGACCTGCGCGCCAAGGGCGCGGTCTTCGTCGAGGAGCTGGACGAGGTGCCGGCCGGCTCGACGGTGATCTTCTCGGCCCACGGCGTGTCGCAGCAGGTGCGGCACGATGCGCAAGCGCGTGGCCTCAAGGTGTTCGACGCGACCTGCCCGCTCGTCACCAAGGTGCACGTCGAGGTGAACCGCATGCGCGAGCAGGGACGCGACGTGGTGATGATCGGCCACCGCGGCCATCCCGAGGCCGAGGGCACGCTCGGCCAGTGGAGCACGGGCATGCACCTGGTGGAGAACGAGCAGGACGTCGCACGCCTGCAGGTTTCCGATCCCGACCGGCTCGCGTACGTGACGCAGACCACGCTCTCGATCGACGATTGCGCGCGCATCGTCGCCGCGTTGAAGGCCCGCTTCCCGAACATCGTCGGCCCGAAGAAGGACGACGTCTGCTACGCCACGCAGAACCGCCAGGACGCGGTGAAGATTCTCGCGCCCAAGTGCGACGTGGTGATCGTCGTGGGCTCGCCGAACAGCTCCAACTCGAACCGGCTGCGCGAGGTGGCGGCGAACCGCGGCTGCGCCGCCTACCTGGTCGACAAGGCCGACGACCTGCGCCCCGAGTGGATCGCGGGCAAGCGCGCGATCGGGGTGACCGCGGGCGCCTCCGCCCCCGAGGTGCTCGTCGACGAGGTCGTGCGCCGCCTGCGCGAGCTCGGTGCGCGCCGCGTGCACGAGCTCGAGGGCATCGACGAGCACGTGACCTTCCCGCTGCCGCGCGAGGTCGCCCCCGGCCACCGCGGCTGAGCCGTCCGTCCGCCGGGCCCGCCGCTGGGGTCGCATTTCTTGCCGCTTGTCGGGCCGGCGTTGCCCCTCCTTGCCTTTTTGCCTATTTTTGGGCCACTCGCAAGGAGGCCCGCCTTGAAGAAGAACCGCGGTTTCACCCTGATGGAGATCCTGATCGTGGTCGTGATCGTGGCGATCCTGGCCGCGATCGCGCTGCCCTCGTACCAGGGGTCGTTGCGCAAGGGGCGGCGCGCCAACGCCCAGTCCGCGATGATGGACATCGCGAACAAGGAGCAGCAATACCTGCTCGACGCGCGCAGCTACGCCACGGGCGCCACCGCGCTCACGTCGCTCAACTACACGCCGTCGGCGGACGTGCAGCAGTACTACACGATCACGGTCGCGGCCGGCGGCGCCGCACTGCCCGCGCCGAGCTACCTGATCACCGCCACGCCGCTCGGCCCGCAGGTGAAGGACGGCCCGCTCACGCTCGACAGCGGCGGCAACAAGACGCTGAACGGCAACCCGGGGTGGTGAGCATGAAGCGCCGCAGCCTCGGCTTCACGTTCCTGGAGATGATGGTCGTCGTGGCCATCCTCGCCGTGCTCGCCGCCATCGCCCTGCCGAACATGGGCTCGATGATCCGCACCCAGCAGGTGAAGACGGCGAGCTTCGACGTGTTCGCCGCGCTGGTGCTCGCGCGCAGCGAGGCGATCAAGCGCAACGTGTCCGTGACGATCACGCCCACCAACGGCAACTGGTCGCAGGGCTGGACGGTCACCGACGCGAACGCCAACACGCTGCGCCAGCAGGCGGCCTACGCGAACATCAACATCGCAGGGCCCGCCACCGTGGTCTACAACGGCACCGGGCGCCTCGGCGGCGCCACGGCCCCGCAGTTCCAGCTCTCGGCGAGCGACGTCACCACGGCCAACCAGCGCTGCATCAAGGTGAACCTGAGCGGGCAGCCGGTCTCGATCCAGGGGGCGTGCACATGAGCCATCGTCTCGGTCGCGCGGCCGCCGCGCACGCGGGCTCCACGATCATCGAGGTGCTGGTCGCGGTGATCATCATCGTGGTGGGCCTGCTCGGCATGGCGGGACTGCATTCGCGCATGACCTTCGCGGAGATGGAATCGATCCAGCGCGCGCAGGCGGTGGTCCTGCTGCAGGACATGGTCTCGCGCATCAACGCCAACCGCCGCCAGGCGACCTCGTACGTGACCGCCTCGCCCGAGGGCACGGACAACGGCCTGCAGAACTGCGCCGGGCTCAGCGGCCCGGCGTTCGACCTGTGCGAGTGGAACAACGAGCTCGTGGGCGCGGGCGAGAGCATCGCCGGATCGAGCGTGGGGGCCATGATCGGCGCGCGCGGGTGCATCACGAACACCGTAGCCACGATGCCGCGGCAGTTCGTGGTCGCGGTGGTGTGGCAGGGAACGTCGACCACGGTCGCGCCGGGAGCCACCACGTGCGGCCAGGGCAACTATCCCGACGACCGCATGCGCCGCGCCGTGACGGCGACGATCGAGATCGGCTGCCTGCAGAACGACCCGGCCACGCTGCTGTGCATCTCCAACTTCTGACATGAGGCCCACCGTGCAAGCGCGCTTCCGGCCGGCATCCGCACGCCGCGGTTCGATGGGCGGCGTCTCGCTCGTCGAGCTGATGATCGGCATCACCCTCGGCCTCATCGTCCTCGCGGGCCTCGCCACGCTCTTCGCGAACACCAGCGCCTCGCGCAACGAGCTCGAGCGCGCGAGCCGCCAGATCGAGAACGGCCGCTTCGCCGTCGACCAGCTGAGCGACGACATCCGCCTGGCGGGCTTCTACGGCGAGCTCGACGTGACGACCCTGCCGGCGCCGGCCGCGCTGCCGGATCCCTGCTCGACCGATCCGAACGTCTGGGCGGCCGCGATCCCGGTGGCGATCCAGGCGTACGACACCGGCACTTCGGCCCCCGCATGCATGCCCGCGGACTACAAGGCCGGCACGGACATCCTCGTCGTGCGCCGCGCCGCCGCGTGCCAGGCCGGCGTCTCCGGCTGCCCGGCCGTGCAGAACAACTATCCGTACGTGCAGTCCGCGAAGTGCGCGACGCAGCTCACCTCGCTGAACGCGTCGTACCGCATCGGGCTGCAGGGCGGGACGATCGCGCCGACCGGGGCGTTCGACCGGCAGCTCAAGGATTGCGCGACCAACGCCGCGCAGCGCCAGTACTTCGTGCGCATCTACTACATCAGCACGAACAACGGCCAGGGGTCGAACGTGCCGACGTTGAAGCGCCTCGAGCTCAACGGCACCGGCTTCACCACCGTGCCGCTGGTCGAGGGCATCGAGAACATCAACTACGAGTACGGCGTCGACTACACCGGCGCGGCCGGCTCGCCCGACGGCCAGCCCGACGGCTTCACCGCGAACCCGACGACGTACGCCCCGCCGGGATGCGCGACGTGCAACGCGCTCAGCAACTGGATGAACGTGGTCGCCGTGCGCATCAACCTGCTCGCCCGCAACACCGAGACCACGCCCGGCTTCACCGATTCCAAGACCTACACGCTGGGACTGGACGCGGGCGGCAACCCGGTCACGTATACGCCGGGCGACGGCTATCGCCGCCACGTGTACACCACGGTCGTGCGCGTCGTGAACGTCTCGCAAAGGAGGGAGCTGCCGTGACCCGCGCCCGCCAATCCGGCGCCACGCTGCTGATCACGCTGATCATGCTCATCGTGATCACGCTGTTCGGCATCAGCGCGTTCAACACCAGCACCGTGAACCTCAAGGTGGTGGGCAACATGCAGGCGCGCCAGGAGGCGCTGCAGGCCTCGATGCGCACCGTCGAGGAGACCGTGAGCCACACCGACTTCATCAACACGCCCGCCAACGCGATCCCGAACCCGTGCAACGGCCAGCCGAACACGCTGTGCACGGACCTGAACGGCGACGGCGTCCCGGAGCTCACCACCACGCTCACGCCGGTGCCGTCCTGCACGATGGGACGTGTCATCACCGTCGCGCAGCTCAACTTCACCGCGAGCCCCGACGACCTCGCGTGCGTGCAGGCGCAGCAGCAGGGCACGTTCGCGGTGGTGGGCGCCAACCCCAGCGGCGACTCGCTGTGCGGCTACACCGCGTGGACCGTGCGCGCGCAGACGCTCACGACCGGCGCCACCGTCGCCACGTCGGACGTCAATTCGATCGTCACAGAAGGGGTCGGCGTGCGCATCGCCGCGCTCAACCTGCCGACGTCCTGCCCATAACCCAGGGAGAACCCCGTGAGAACCATGATCGGCAAGATCGTTGCGTCCTCGCTCGCCGCAGTTGCGCTGTCGACCGCGCGTCCCTCGGCGGCCATGGACATCGACCTGTTCACCCAGCCCGCGGGCAGCACCGCGACGATCCCCAACGTCCTCATCGTCCTCGACAACAGCGCGAACTGGGCGCGCAACGACCAGGCGTGGCCCGTCGGCAAGCAGGGGCAGGCGGAGCTCTACGCGCTGCGCACGCTGCTCGCCGACAACACCGTCATCAACACGAACATCAACCTCGGCCTGATGATGTTCACCAGCGGCGGACCGGCCAACGGCGGCTATGTGCGGTTCCACATCCGCAACATGACGACCACCAACGCCAACGCGCTGCGCGAGCTGATCGGCACCGACGTCGACCCGAACTTCGGCGGCGTGGCGTGCCCGGCCGGGCCGAACAGCCTGAACGGAACGCCCAACTGCATCCTCGCCAACTTCAACGGCAGCGAGAAGACGAACACCGCGGCGACCGACTACAGCGCCACGATGATGGACGTGTTCAAGTACTTCGGGGGCTATACCGATCCCCCGCACGCGAACACCGACTCCTCGCCGAACCCGCCGAACGTGATCGCCTGGAACAAGTTCGGCAACCAGAAATACGCCTACCTCGATCCCAAGAGCGACCCGGCGTCGTACACGGGAAGCGGGGCGACCTCCTTCTTCGTCTCGCCGCTCAGCTCGAACGACAGCTGCGCGAAGAACTACATCATCTTCATCGGTAACGGCTACCCGAGCCAGGACGCGCTACCCTCGCTGCTCGAGGGCGTGAACCCGACCGACACGACGAACCTCTGGACGACCAACCCGGCGCCGATCGGCAACAAGAACAACCACACGGCGAACTGGACGCACTTCCTCGCTTCCACCGACGTGAGCGCGGTGCTCGGCCGGCAGAGCGTGAACACGTACACGATCGACGTCTACAACGCCAAGCAGGACATGAACCAGACGGCGCTGCTGCAGGCGATGGCCAAGTACGGCGGCACCGGCGTGGGCGGCTACTACGCCGCGAAGAGCCAGCAGGCGATCCTGAACGCCATCAAGGACATCCTCATCAACATCCAGGCGGTGAACTCGGTGTTCGCATCGGCGAGCCTGCCGATCAACGCGACGAACCGCACGCAGAACCAGAACCAGGTGTTCATCGGGATGTTCCGTCCCGACCCGGATGCGAAGCCGCGCTGGTACGGAAACCTGAAGGAATACCAGGTCGCGATGTTCGGCTCGAGCGCGGGTCTCGCCGACGTGAACGGCAACCCGGCGGTGTCGACGACCACGGGCTTCATCGCGCCGTGCGCGACGAGCTTCTGGACCACGGATAGCGGCACCTACTGGAGCTTCTCGTCGCCCAGCGCGGGCACGTGCACGACCGGGGGCGCGAGCACCACCTCCGACCTCCCCGACGGCGGCATCGTCGAGAAGGGCGGCGTGGGCGAGGTCCTGCGGCGCGGCAACGGGATCGGCACCACGCCGCCGTTCGCCGTGAACCGGACCATGTACACGTGCAGCGGCATCCCGTGCGCGGGCCTGGTCGCGTTCAACACCACCAACGTGACGCAGGCGATGACCGGCGCGAGCTCCGCCGCCGAGAACACGAACATCGTGAACTTCACCTACGGGCTCGACGTGAACGACGAGGACGGCAACGGCGTGACCAACGAGCCGCGCGCCTCGATCCACAACGACATCGTGCATTCGCGCCCGCTGCCGGTGAACTTCGGCGGCACCCGCGCCGTCGAGCTCTACTACGGCGCGAACGACGGCACCTTCCGCGCCGTGAGCGGCCAGAACGGCAAGGAGCTGTGGTCGTTCATCGCCCCCGAGCACATCAGCAAGCTGAGCCGCCTGTACTACGACTCGCCGCTCGTGTCCTACCCGGGCCTTCCGGCCGTCACACCGGCCCCGACGCCGAAGGACTTCTACTTCGACGGCTCGAGCGGCCTCTACCAGAACGCGGACAGCAGCAAGGTCTGGATCTTCCCGACGATGCGCCGGGGCGGGCGCATGATCTACGCCTTCGACGTGAGCGCCGCGACCCCCACGTTCATGTGGTCGCGCGGCTGCCCGAACACCGGCAACGACACCGGCTGCTCGTCCGGATTCTCGGGGATCGGGCTCACGTTCTCGACGCCGAACGTGGCGTTCGTGAAGGGCTACAACGGTGGCGGCAGCCCGGTGGTGATCGTGGGCGGCGGCTACGATGCGTGCGAGGACTTCGACGGCGTGCCGAGCAGCTGCACGGCCTCGAACAAGGGCAACGTGGTCTACGTCCTCGACGCGCAGGCCGGCAACATCATCGCCTCGTTCGCGACGGACCGCGGCGTGGCGGGCGACGTGACGCTCATCGACCGCGACTTCGACGGCAACGTGGATCATGCCTATGTGGTCGACATCGAGGGCTCGCTCTACCGCATCGACTTCGTGGATCCCGCGACGCTCGCGGCGCGCAGCTCCGCCGCATGGACGATCACGAAGATCGCGTACACGACCGGGTCGAACCGCAAGTTCCTGTTCGGCCCCGCGGCGCTGTCCGCGATGAGCCAGGTGTATCTCGCGTTCAGCTCCGGCGACCGCGAGCGGCCACTGATCGGCGACTACCCGTACACGACGCCGGTGCAGAACCGCTTCTACATGTTCATCGACAAGTTCCTGACCACGGGGCTGCCGATCAACCTCGACGGCGCGTCGATGATCAACCGCGACACCGATCCGGGGTGCATCAACCCGTCCTCGATCGATCCGAGCTCGAACGGCTGGTTCATGGACCTCACCGCGGGACGCGGCGAGCAGAGCGTGACGTCGTCGGTGATCTTCGGCGGCACGATCTTCTTCAGCACCAACCGCCCGGTCGCGTCGAACCCCGGCTCGTGCGCGCCGAACCTCGGCGAGGCGCGCGGCTACGCGCTGAACCTGCTCACCGGTTCGGGCGTGATCGGCACGGGCTCCACGTGCGGCGGCGGGCGTTCCGGCGTATTCACGGGCGGCGGCATTCCGCCTTCGCCGGTGGTCGGCACGGTGCCGGTCAAGCAGGCCGACGGCTCGTTCAAGCCGATCAGCGTGCTCATCGGCGGCATCGACCTGTCGACGGGCACGGGCTCGCCGATCGGCGCGCAGCAGCCGCCGGTGCCGATCAAGCAGATCCGCAAGCGCCTGTTCTGGTTCCCGGAGGGCGATAAATAGCGGGGAAATTCGGGCTACAATATCGCTCTTGCCCCGAGCGATTCACGCGGGGTGCGCTGTTGTAGCTCAGCTGGTAGAGCAACTGATTCGTAATCAGTAGGTCGGTGGTTCGAATCCACTCAACAGCACCAATCCACGAGGGCCCGGCGGCGACGCCGGGCCCTCGTTCTTCCGGGACTCAGCGCAGGAAGAAGCGATACGCCGGGTTGCGCGACTCGTCGGTGTACTCGTAGCCGAGCTTGCGCAGGAAGGTGCCGAATGCGCCGCGCTCCTTCCCGGGCACCTGGATGCCGACGAGCACGCGGCCCACGTCGCCGCCGTTGTTGCGGTAATGGAAGAGCGAGATGTTCCAGGTGGAGCGCATGTGGTCGAGGAAGTTGATCAACGCGCCCGGGCGCTCGGGAAACTCGAACCGGTAGAGCAGCTCGCCTTGCGCCTCGGGCGCGCGCCCGCCCACCAGGTGCCGCACGTGCAGCTTCGCGAGCTCGTTGTCCGACAGGTCGACCGCGGGGATGCCGTGGTTCTCGAGCTGCGCGACGAGCCGCTTGCGCTCCTCGCGGCCCGAGACCGAGACGCCGAGGAAGATGTGCGCCTCGTCGCGCGGCGCGTAGCGATAGTTGAATTCGGTGACGCTGCGCTTGCCCAGCAGACCGCACAGCGCGCGGAAGCTGCCCGGCCGCTCGGGGATCGTGACCGCGAGCACCGCCTCGCGATGCTCGCCCAGCTCCGCGCGCTCGCTCACGAAGCCCAGGCGGTCGAAGTTCATGTTGGCGCCGCACGCGATCGCGACGAACGTGCCGCCCTTCACGCGCCGGCGCTCGAGCCAGCGCTTCACGCCCGCCACGGCGAGCCCGCCCGCCGGCTCCAGCACCGAGCGCGTGTCCTCGAACACGTCCTTGATGGCCGCGCAGATCTCGTCGGTATCGACGAGCACCATCTCGTCGACCAGCTCGCGGCACAGGCGGAAGGTCTCCTTGCCCACCTGCTTCACCGCCACGCCGTCGGCGAAGATGTTCACGTGCGGCAGCGTCACGCGCCGCCCGGCCTTGAGCGAGGCCTGCATCGCGTTGGAATCGACCGGCTCGACGCCGATGACCTTCGTCTTCGGCGCGATGCGCTTCACGTAGGCCGCGATGCCGGAAATCAGGCCCCCGCCGCCCACGGGAACGAAGATCGCGTCGATCGGCTGCGGATGCTGGCGCAGGATCTCGAGGCCGATCGTGCCCTGCCCCGCGATCACCAGCGGGTCGTCGTAGGGATGCACGAAGGTGAGGTGGTGCTTCCTCGCGAGCGCCTTCGCGTGCAGCGACGCCTCGTGGTAGCTGTCGCCGAAGAGCTCGACCTTCGCGCCGCGCGCGGCCACGGCGGAGACCTTGATGCGCGGTGTGGTGACCGGCATCACGATCGTCGCGTGGGCGCCCAGCTTCTGCGCGGCGAGCGCCACGCCCTGCGCGTGGTTGCCGGCGCTCGCGCAGATCACGCCGCGCGCGAGCTGCGCGGGGTTGAGGTGCGCCATCTTGTTGTAGGCGCCCCGCAGCTTGAACGAGAACACCGGCTGCTTGTCCTCGCGCTTGAGCAGGATGTGGTTGCCGAGGCGGCGCGAGAGCGACGGCGCCGGATCGAGGGGGCTCTCGATCGCCACGTCGTACACCTTGGCCGTGAGGATCTTCTCGAGGTAGTCGCGCGTTTTCATGGGGAACTTCGGGCCAACGCGCAAGCATAGCAAGAACCGGCCCGTCGCCGCGCGGGCCGCGCGCGCGTGCGCTATCCTTCGCGCATGGACACGAACGCCCTGAAGAAGGCCGCCGGCGAGGCGGCGCTGCAGTACGTCGAGGACGACATGACGGTCGGCGTGGGCACCGGCTCGACCGTGAACTACTTCATCGACGCGCTCGCCGCGAAGAAGGGGATCATCACGGCGACCGTGGCGAGCTCGGAAGCGAGCGCGAAGCGGCTGCGCGAGCGGCTGATCCCGGTGAAGGAGCTCAACGACACGGACGGCTGCGACATCTACGTCGACGGCGCCGACGAGATCACCGAGCACCTCGCGATGATCAAGGGTGGCGGCGGCGCGCTCACGCGCGAGAAGATCGTGGCGCAGGCGAGCCGCAAGTTCATCTGCATCGCCGACGCGAGCAAGCTCGTGGGCGTGCTCGGCGAATTCCCGCTGCCGGTCGAGGTGATCCCGATGGCGCGCAGCTTCGTCGCGCGCGAGCTGGTGAAGCTCGGCGGCATGCCCGAGCTGCGCCAGGGCGTGACCACCGACAACGGCAACCTGATCCTCGACGTGCGGGGCCTCAAGATCCTCGACCCGGTCGAGCTCGAGGGGCGCATCAACCAGATCCCGGGTGTGGTCACCAACGGGCTCTTCGCGCGCCGTCCCGCCGATGTCCTGCTGCTCGCGACCGGGCAGGGCGTGAAGACCTACAAGCGCCCGCGCTAGGGCGTTCAGCCCTTCGGCACGTACCCCGCGGCCCGATCGGCGCCCTCGCCGAAGAAATGGTTGCGCATCTGCTCCTCGAGGTACTTGCGCGCGCGCGGGTCCGCGAGGTTCAGGCGGTTCTCGTTCACCAGCATCTTCTGGTGCTCGAGCCAGCCCTTCCACGCCTCCTTCGACACGCTCTCGTAGAGCCGCTTGCCGAGCTCGCCGGGATACGGCGGGAAATCGAGGCCCTCGGCCTCGCGCTTCAGCTTGATGCAGTTGACCATACGCGCCATGGTTGTCCTTTACAGGTCCTTCACGAATACCTTCGAGCGCCGGTCGGGGTTGTAGCGCGCGCGGCGGCCGGCGGGCAGGCGCTCGGGATCCGACTCGACGAAGCCGCGCTCGATGAACCAGTGCGTGGTGCGGGTCGAGAGCGCGAAGAGCGATTTCAGGCCCTGCGCGCGCGCCTTCGCCTCCGCGAAATCGAGCAGGCGCTCGCCGCGGCCGCCGTCGCGATAGAAGGGGTGCACCGCGAGCGCGGCCAGCTCCGCCGACTTCTCCTCGGCGTACGGGTAGAGCGCCGCGCAGCCGAGAATGTTCCCCTCGCCCGACAGCACGAAGAAGCGCTCGATCTCGCGCTCGAGCGCCTCGGGCTCGCGCTTCACGAGGATGCCCTGCTGCTCGAGCGGCTCGAGGATCTGCACGATGCCCGGCACGTCGGCGGGCGTGGCCGGGCGGATCTCCTCGGGCGACTCGGGCACGAGCATCGTGCCGATGCCGTGGTGCGTGAACAGCTCGATCAGCAGCGCGCCGTCGATGTGGCGGCCGATGAGGTGCGCGCGCTTCACGCCGCTCTCCACCGCCTTGATCGCGCAGGGCAGGTACAGCTGCACGTCCTCGGCGAGGCTGTTCCTCGTCGCCACGTCGCGCGCCTGCTTCGCGGTGAGCTCCGAGAGCAGTCGCCCGCGCTCGAGAACGCCCGCCGCCTCGGTGAGGAAGATGAGCTTGTCGGCCTGCAGCGCGATCGCGGTGGAGCTCGCCACGTCCTCGAGCGTGCAGTTGAAGACGTCGCCCGTCGGCGAGAACCCGATCGGCGAGATCAGCACCACCTCGTGGTCGTCGAGCCGGCGGCGGATGCCCTCCGCGTCGATCTTGCGCACCTCGCCGGTGTGCTGGAAGTCGACGCCGCCCACGACGCCCACGGGCTTGGCGGTGACGAAATTCCCCGACGACACGCGGATGTCGGCGCCCCACATCGGGCTGTTGGCGAGCTCCATCGAGAGCAGCGCCTCCATCTCGACGCGCACGATGCCGTTCGCCTCCTTCACGCAGGCGAGCGCGCGCTCGTCGGTCACGCGCCGCCCGGCCACGTAGCGCGGCGCGACGCCGTGCTGGCGCATCTGGTCCTCGACCTGCGGGCGAACGCCGTGCACGAGCACCACGCGCACCTCGAGGCTCATGAGCACGTTCACGTCGTGCGTGAGCTGCTGGAACTCGCCGTCGGCGAGCACCTCGCCGCCGAACGCGATCACGAACGTGGCCCCGCCCCACCGGTGGATGTACGGCGTGGCGGCGCGGAACCATTTGACGAACGCTTCGGACTTGAGCGGCGGTTTGGCCATGGGGGGCGATTCTAGCCTGCCGCGGGCGGCGCGAAATCGCCCCACAGCGCGTGGATCGCGGCGAGCGCGGCGATGGGTGCGGTCTCGGTGCGCAGGACGCGCGGGCCGAGGGACACGGGCTCGCACGCGCGGCCGAGGGCGAGGTCGCGCTCGCGCTCCGACAGCCCGCCCTCGGGACCGACGAGCAGCTCGAACGGCGCGTCGGGCGCGGCGTGCGCGGCGAGCGGCGGCGCATCGGGCTGCAGCATCCAGCGCGCGAGCGGCGAAGGCGCGGCGATCCAGCTCTGGAAGCCGAGCGTCGGGCGCACCTCGGGAATGCGGTTGCGGCCGCTCTGCTCGCACGCGGCGATCGCCACGCGGCGCCAGTGCGCCTCGCGCCGCGCCGCGCGCTCGCCCGAAAGGCGCACGACGCTGCGATCGCACACGATCGGCTGGATCCACGCCACGCCGAGCTCGACCGCCTTCTGGATCACCCAGTCCATCTTGTCCGCCTCGGGCAGCCCCTGCACGAGCCCGATCGCGAGATGCGATTCGCGCTCGATCGCGCGCGCGGCGCCGACCTTCACGTCGACGCGGTCCTTGTCGATGCGCTGGATGAACGCCTCGTACTCGCCGCCGCGCCCGTCGAACACGGTGAGCGCGTCGCCCGACTTCAGGCGCAGCGCCTTCGACACGTGCTGCGCCGCCTCGGGGGCGAGCGCGAACTGGGCTCCGGGACCGAGGCGGACGTCGCAGTGGATGCGGGGACAGGGCATGGCGGCGCGCGAGCGCGAACGGAAGCAGCCCGATGCTAGCATGGGCTTCGAGGCGCCCGCCGCCGGGCGCCGCCACCCGCCGCCGCCGTGCCCGCCTCTTCTCCCGAGCCCACCGTCGCGTTCGCCGCGCGCGTGATCGACGCCGTGCGCCGCGTGGCCTCGGACGAGATCCTGCCGCGCTTCCGCACGGTGGCCGCGATGCGCAAGGACGACGGCAGCGTGGTCACCGAGGCCGACCTCGCCGCGCAGCACGCGCTGGTGAAGCGCCTCGCCGCGATCGAGGCGGTGCCGGTGCTCGCCGAGGAGATGCCGGCCGACGAGCAGCAGTCGATCTTCGCGCGCGCCGAGCGCTTCTGGTGCGTCGACCCCCTCGACGGCACGAAGAACTTCAGCGCCGGCGTGCCCTTCTTCGCGGTGTCCGTCGCGCTGATGCATGCGGCGCGACCGCTCTTCGGCGTGGTGTACGACCCGATCGCGGACGAGGCCTTCTACGCCGTGCGCGGCGGCGGCGCGTGGGTGAACCACAAGCTGCTCGAGCTGCCCGCGCAATCGCCCGCGCTCGATGAGGCGCTCGCGGAAGTGAGCCTGCGCCGCGACGTGAAGCGCCTGCGCGGCGCGTTGAAGCGGCGCGCGCCGTACCGGCGCCGGCTCACCAGCGGCTCGTCGACGCTCTCGTGGTGCCACCTGGCCGCGGCGCGCATCGACGTGATGCTGCACGGCGGCCAGAAGATGTGGGACTACGCCGCGGGCGCGCTGATCCTCGAGGAGGCGCGCGGCCTCGCCTGCTCGGTGGAGCACGACGACTTCTGGTCCGCGCCCGTCTGGAGCCGCTCGGTCATCGCCGCGCGCTCGTCCGCGCTGCTCGTGCCCTGGCGCGAGTGGATCCGGCGGGAGCTGGAGAGCGACGCAGGCGAAGACCTGTGAAACCACGGATGAACACAGATAGTTCTTCTAAGCACTGGAGCAACTGCCTATGGCCGACGCCGTGTCGCTTCGCGAAGCTCATCTGTGTTCATCCGTGTTCATCTGTGGTTCCAAACGAACAAGCCGCAATGCGGCAGGAGCGCGAATCAGGCGACCAGCGGCTTGACGTAGTTCGGCAGCGCGAAGAGCGCGCGGTGGATGTCGCCGTTGTAGTACTGCAGGTCGCGGATGCCGCGCGCGGCGATGCGCCGCTCGACCTCGGCGGGCTCGAGGGCGCGCGGATCGAGGGAGTCCGAGGCGCACGCGAAGCCCCAGATCGAGCCGTAGAGCGGGATGTGCACGAAGTAAGGCGCGACGACGCGGAAGACGCGGCGCAGGTTGGCGACCGTCTCGCGCACGCGCTGCGGGTGCGCGAAGGGCGAGCCCATGTGCAGCACGAGCGCGCCGCCCCCGGCCATCGCGCGCTTCGCGAGCGCGAACGTGGCGGGCGAATAGAGCTCCACCGACGGACCGACCGGATCGGTCAGGTCCATCGCGACCAGGTCGTAGCGCGCGTCCGTGGCCCGCAGGTAGGCGAGCCCGTCACCCACGGTGACCTGCAGGCGCGGGTCGTCGAATGCGCCGCGATGCACCTTGCCGAACTGCGCGCGCGCGAGCGCGATCACTTCCGGGTCGAGCTCGGCCATGTGCACGCGCTCGAGCGTCGAATGCTTGAGCAGTTCCTCCGAGGAGCCGCCGTCGCCGCCGCCGATCACGAGCGCCTGCCGCGGCGCGGGATGCGCGATCGCGGCCGGGTGCACCAGGTTCTCGTGGTAGAAGAACTCGTCGCGTTCGGAGGTCATGTTGAACCCGTCGAGCCGGAAGATGCGTCCGAGCTCGGGCGTGTCGTAGACCTCGAGGAGCTGGAAGGGCGTGCGGCGCCGCTCGAGCAGGCTGCCCTCGAACCAGACGCCGCTTCCCGGGTTCAGGCGTTCGTCGATGCGCTCCGCCATCGGCCCGTCACGCGACGCGCTTGCGCAGCGGCAGGTCCTTGCCGCGCATCACGCGCTCGACGAGCACGTCGCCGGGCTTGAGCGCCTTCGAGAGGGTCTTGTAGACGGCTTCCGCCTTGGCGGTGTTGTCCGACGTGTAGTTGCACACGTAGACGTCGAGCGTGGCACCGTCGCGCTCGGGCCACGTATGGATGGCGAGGTGCGATTCCGCGAGCACCACGGCGCCGGTGGCGCCCCCCTGCTGCGAGCCGTCCGCGCCATCGAACTGGTAGAAGTGCTCGCCGAGCACCGTCAGACCCACGTCCTTGCAGACCCGCACGCACAGCTCGCGCAGCTTCTCGGACGAGACCAGCAGCTCGCCCTTCTGACAACCGTAGAGATCAGCAATGATGTGCAGTCCCTTCACTCCGATACCCCCTTCCAAGCAAAGATCCGCAGTGAAGGATCGCGCGCGGCGCCTTGGGCGGCCCGCGCACGGCGCGGGTCGCCCTCAATCCAGGGGCGGCGGGCGAAGCCCTTCTTGCAGAGGTTTACCCAAGCGAAAAATATCGCGGTGAAAAGTCCGCAAGTATAATCGCATAATTCTTGCTGCGCGAAGGGTTTTCAAGCTTCGCGCGTCCATTTCGCGACTTTTCTCAACGAATCGCTCCCATGGTCCCCATGTCCCCGAACGCCGCCGCGTCCCGGCCCGATTCCGTCCACGCTTCGCACAACGACGTCGTGAACGCCCTGCGGGCGCTCGCGATGGACGCGGTGCAGAAGGCCAACTCGGGACACCCCGGCATGCCGATGGGCATGGCGGAGATCGCCGAGGTGCTGTGGCGGCGATTCCTGCGCCACAACCCCGCGAATCCGAAGTGGCCGGACCGCGACCGCTTCGTCCTGTCCAACGGCCATGGCTCGATGCTCCAGTACGCGCTGCTGCACCTGACCGGCTACGACCTGCCGATGGCGGAGATCCGCAACTTCCGCCAGCTGCATTCGAAGACGCCGGGCCACCCCGAGGTCGGCGTCACGCCCGGCGTGGAGACCACCACCGGCCCGCTCGGACAGGGCCTCGCGAACGCGGTCGGCTTCGCGCTCGCCGAGCGCCTGCTCGCGGCCGAGTTCAACCGGCCCGGCCATGCGATCGTCGACCATCGCACCTACGTCTTCGCCGGCGACGGCTGCCTGATGGAAGGAATTTCCCACGAGGTGTGCTCGCTCGCCGGCGTGCTCGGATTGGGCAAGCTCATCGTCCTCTACGACGACAACGGCATCTCCATTGACGGCGCCGTGAAGTCGTGGTTCCGGGACGACACGCCGATGCGCTTCGCCGCCTACGGATGGAACGTCATCGCCAACGTCGACGGCCACGACTCGAACGCCATCGCCACCGCGCTCGAGCAGGCGCGGGCGCAGACGCGCAGGCCGACGATCATCTGCTGCAAGACCGTGATCGGCCGCGGCTGCGCGACCAAGGCGGGCAGCTGCGACGTGCACGGCGCGGCCCTCGGCGAGAAGGAAGTGGCGGCCACGCGCGAGGCGCTCGGCTGGCACCATCCGCCGTTCGAGATCCCGGAGCCGGTCTACCGCGCGTGGGACGCACGCCCGCGCGGCCGCGGCTTCGAGGCGGAATGGAACCAGCGCTTCGCCGAATACGAGCGCGCGCACCCGGAGGCGGCGCGCGAGTTCCGCCGCCGCATCGCGGGCCAGCTGCCCGCGGACTTCGCCAAGCGCGTCGAGGCGATGATCGCCAACGCGATCGCCAAGGCCGAGACCGTCGCCACGCGCAAGGCCTCGCAGCTCGCGCTCGAGGCGCTCGGCCCGGCGCTGCCCGAGCTCATCGGCGGCTCCGCCGATCTCACCGGGTCCAACCTCACGATGTGGTCGGGCTCCAAGCCGATCGGCGCGGAAGGCGGGGGCAACTACGTCTACTACGGCGTGCGCGAGTTCGGCATGGCGGCGATCGGCAACGGGCTCGCGCTGCACGGCGGCTTCATCCCCTACTCCGGCACGTTCCTCACGTTCTCCGACTACTCGCGCAACGCATTGCGCATGGCCGCGCTGATGAAGGCGCGCAACGTGTTCGTGTTCACCCACGATTCGATCGGGCTGGGCGAGGACGGTCCCACGCACCAGGCGGTCGAGCACGTGTCATCGCTGCGCCTGATTCCCTCGATGGACGTGTGGCGTCCGTGCGACACGGTGGAAACCGCGGTCGCATGGGCGATGGCGATCGAGCGGCACGACGGCCCGAGCGCGCTCGCACTGTCGCGCCAGAACGTCCCGTTCGTGCCGCGGCACGCCGATGCGGTGGCCGCGATCCGGCGCGGCGGCTACGTGCTCTGCGATGCGCCTGCCGCCCGCGCGGTGATCATCGCGACCGGCTCCGAGGTCGCGATCGCCCTCGCCGCCCAGAAGGCGCTCGGCGAAGAAGGCATCGCCGTGCGCGTGGTATCGATGCCGTGCACGAGCATCTTCGACCGGCAGGATGCGGCGTGGCGCGAGGCGGTGCTGCCGAAGGGGCTGCCGCGCGCGGCGATCGAGGCGGGCGTCACGGACTACTGGCGCAAGTACGTGGGCCTCGAAGGCGCCGTGGTGGGCGTGGACCGCTTCGGCGAATCGGCGCCGGCGGGCGCGGTGTACAAGTTCCTCGGCGTCGACGCCGGGCACCTCGCGCAGGCGGTGAAGCGCATTGTCTGAAGAAGCGGCGCGCGGATCCGTCCCCGGCCTCGCGGCAACGCCGACGGTGCGCGCCGCGACGGCCGACGACGCCGAGGCGATCGCCCGCGTGCACCGCGAGACCTGGCGCAGCACCTACTCGGGCATCCTGCCCGCCGACGTCATCGCGCACCTCGCGGGCCACCGCAGCGCGGCGATCTGGCGCCGGCGCCTGACCCTCAACTCGCCGGAAGCCATCACGTTCGTGGCCGAGCGCGACGGCGCGACCGTCGGCTTCGCCTCGTGCGGCGAGGCGCGCCACCGCCTGGAAGGCCTCGAGGCCGAGATCTACGCGCTCTACGTCCTGCAGCCCGAGCAGCGACGCGGCGTGGGACGCGCCCTCGTCACCGCCTGCGCGCGCCACTTCGTGCGCTACGGCCAGTTCGGCTTCTACCTCTGGGTGCTCAAGGCCAACCGTGCGCGGCTGTTCTACGAGGCGCTCGGCGGCCAGGAGATCGCGGAGAAGACCGAGCGCCTCGGGCTGCACTCCTTCGCCCAGGTCGCGTACGGCTGGCATGAACTGACCGCCCTCGTCGCCGTCTGACGCGTGGCAAAGTCGCGATTCGCGGCTGCGTTAAAATATTCGCTTTCCCCCCGCATTTCCCCCTCCCGGAGCCATTCGAAATGACCGTCCGCGTCGCCATCAATGGTTACGGCCGCATCGGCCGCAACATCCTCCGCGCCCATTACGAGGATGACAAATCCCACGACATCGCCATCGTCGCGATCAACGACCTCGGGCCGCCCGAGACCAACGCCCACCTCACCCGTTACGACACGGCCCACGGCAAGTTCCCGGGCAAGGTCGAGGTGCAGGGCGACGAGATGATCGTGAACGGCGACCGCATCAAGGTGGTCGCCCAGCGCGATCCGGCGCAGCTGCCGTGGAAGGACCTCGGCGTCGACGTGGTGTACGAATGCACGGGGCTGTTCACGTCGAAGGAGAAGGCCTCGGCGCACCTCAAGGGCGGCGCGAAGAAGGTGATCATCTCGGCGCCCGGCGGCAAGGACGTCGACGCGACCGTCGTCTACGGCGTGAACCAGGACGTGCTCAAGGCGTCACACACGGTCATCTCGAACGCGTCGTGCACCACCAACTGCCTCGCGCCGCTGGTCAAGCCGCTGCACGAGGCGATCGGGCTCGTGAACGGCCTCATGACCACGGTCCACTCGTACACCAACGACCAGGTGCTCACCGACGTGTACCACTCGGACCTGCGGCGCGCGCGCGCGGCCACCATGTCGATGATCCCGACCAAGACCGGCGCGGCCTCGGCGGTGGGCCTGGTGCTGCCGGAGCTGAACGGCAAGCTCGACGGCTTCGCGATCCGCGTGCCCACCATCAACGTCTCCATCGTCGACCTGTCGTTCATCGCCGCGCGCGACACCACGGTCGACGAGGTGAACGGCATCATGAAGAAGGCCAGCGAAGGCGCGCTGAAGGGCATCCTCGGCTACAACAAGGATCCGCTCGTCTCGATCGACTTCAACCACGACGCGCGCTCGTCGATCTTCGACGCGACCCTCACCAAGGTCTCCGGCCGGCTGGTGAAGGTGTCGAGCTGGTACGACAACGAATGGGGTTTCTCGAATCGCATGCTCGACGTGACCATGGCGTGGATGGCGAAGAAGTAGGAGCTCCCATGGCGATCCTCACGATGGCGGACGTGCCGCTCGCCGGCAAGCGGGTCTTCATCCGCGCCGACCTGAACGTGCCGATGGACGAGGCGGGACGGATCACCGACGACACGCGCATCCGCGCCTCCGTCCCTGGCATCGAGCAGGCGCTCGACAAGGGCGCGGCGGTGATGGTCACCTCGCACCTCGGCCGGCCGAAGGAAGGCGAGTTCTCCGAGGCCGATTCGCTCGCCCCGGTCGCGCGGCGCCTCGCGGAGCTGCTCGGGCGGCCCGTGCCGCTGGTGCGCGATTGGGTGGGCGGCGTGACGGTGAAGCCCGGCGAGGTCGTGCTGCTCGAGAACTGCCGCTTCAACAAGGGCGAGAAGAAGGACGACGACGCGCTGGCGCGCCGCATGGCGTCGCTTTGCGACGTCTACGTGAACGACGCGTTCGGCACCGCGCATCGCGCCGAGGCGACCACGCACGGCATCGCGAAGTACGCGCCCATCGCGCTCGCCGGGCCGCTGCTCGCCGCCGAGCTCGACGCGCTCGGGCGCGCGCTCGCGCAACCCAGGCGGCCGCTCGTCGCCATCGTCGCGGGATCGAAGGTCTCGACCAAGCTCACGATCCTGCGCACCCTCGCCGAGCGCGTCGACCAGCTGATCGTCGGCGGCGGCATCGCGAACACCTTCATGCTCGCGGCCGGACTGCCGATCGGCAAGTCGCTCGCGGAGCCGGACCTCGCCGGCGAGGCGAAGGCGATCATCGAGATGATGCGGCGGCGCGGCGCGGCCGTGCCGATCCCGGGCGACGTGGTGTGCGGCAAGCAGTTCGCGGCCGATACGCCGGCCACCGTGAAGGCGGCCAAGGACGTCGCCGACGACGACATGATCCTCGACATCGGCCCGGCGACCGCGAACGCCTACGGCGACATCCTGCGCGGCGCGGGCACGATCGTGTGGAACGGCCCCGTGGGCGTGTTCGAGTTCGAGGCCTTCGGCCACGGCACGCGCGCCGTCGCCGAGGCGGTGGCCGCCTCGAAGGCGTTCTCGATCGCGGGCGGCGGCGACACGCTCGCCGCGATCGCCCGGTACGGCGTCACCGATCGCATCGGCTACATCTCGACCGGCGGCGGCGCGTTCCTCGAGTTCCTCGAGGGCAAGCGCCTGCCCGCAGTGGCGATCCTCGAGGAACGCGCGGCCGGCGCGCCGGTCCCCGCGTGATGCAGCGAAGCACGAAGATCGTCGCGACCCTCGGGCCCGCCTCGAGCGATCCCGAGGTGCTCGAGCGCATGTTCGCGGCGGGCGTGGACGTGGTGCGCCTGAACTTCTCGCACGGCACGGCCGAGGACCACATGAAGCGCGCGGAGGTCGTGCGCGAGGTCTGCCGCAAGGTCGGACGCACCGTGGGCATCATGGCGGACCTGCAGGGACCGAAGATCCGCGTCGGCAAGTTCCGCGAGGGGCGCGCGGCGTTGAAGGCGGGTGAGGCGTTCGTGCTCGACGCCACCCTGGATCTCGGCGACGCGGGCGGCGTGGGCCTCGACTACAAGGAGCTGCCGCGCGACGTGCGGGCGGGCGACGTGCTGCTCCTGGACGACGGCAAGATCGTCCTCGACGTGACGAAGGTCGAGGGCTCGCGCATCCACACCGTCACGCGCCACGGCGGGACGCTCTCCAACAACAAGGGCATCAACCGCCTCGGCGGCGGGCTCACCGCCCCGCCCCTCACGCCCAAGGACATCGACGACATCCGCACCGCCGCGCAGATGAAGGCCGATTACCTCGCGGTGTCGTTCCCGAAGAGCGGCGCGGACATGTACATGGCGCGCGAGCTGCTGCGCGCGGCCGGCGGCGATGCGCTGCTCATCGCCAAGATCGAGCGGGCGGAGGCGATCCCCGCGCTCGAGGACATCATGAACGCGTGCGACGCCATCATGGTCGCGCGCGGCGACCTCGCCGTGGAAGTGGGCGACGCCGCGGTGCCGGCGCTGCAGAAGCGCATGATCCGGCAGGCGCGCGAGATGAACAAGCTCACGATCACCGCCACGCAGATGATGGAGTCGATGATCACGAGCCCGGTGCCCACGCGCGCGGAGGTGTCCGACGTCGCCAACGCCGTGCTCGACGGAACGGACGCCGTCATGCTCTCGGCGGAGTCGGCCTCCGGCCAGTATCCCGTCGAGGCGATCGCGGCGATGAACCGCATCTGCATCGAGGCGGAGAAATCGCAGCCGGTCACGCTCGAGAGCGAGTTCCTGAACCGCGTCTTCATGCGGGTCGACCAGTCGATCGCGATGGCCGCGATCTTCACGGGCTACCACCTGCGGGTGAAGGCGATCGCGGCGCTCACGGAATCGGGCTCGACCGCGCTCTGGATGTCGCGCCTGAACTGCGGCGTGCCCATCTACGCGCTCACCGCGCAGAGCAGCACGCGCTACCGCTGCTCGCTCTTCCGCGACGTCTATCCCCTCATGGTGCGCTACGAAGGCAGCGACCGCGAGGAGCTGCTCGCCGAGGCCGAGTCGGTGCTCGTGGCCAACGGCGTCGTGAACGAGGGCGACCTCATCGTGCTCACCATCGGCGAGCCGCTCGGCAAGGCCGGCGGCACCAACACGATGAAGATCGTCCGCGTCGGCGAGCACCGCACGCGTCCCTAAGCATCCCATCGAAACAGGAGGAAACCATGGACACCCAGCTCATGACCGAAACCGCCCGCGCCATGGTCGCGCCGGGCAAGGGACTGCTCGCCGCCGACGAGAGCGCGGGCACGTGCAAGAAGCGCTTCGACTCGGTGAACGTCGAGTGCAACGAGGAGAACCGCCGGGCCTACCGCGAGATGCTCTTCACGACCCCGGGGATCTCCGAGTACGTGAGCGGCGTGATCCTCTTCGACGAGACCCTGCGCCAGAAGACGAAGGACGGGACCAACTTCGCCGAATACCTGAAGAAGAACGGCATCCTCCCGGGCATCAAGGTCGACGCCGGCGTGCACGAGATGGCGCTGCATCCCGGCGAGAAGGTGAGCGAGGGCCTCGACAAGCTCGCCGAGCGCATGCAGGAGTACTTCAAGCTCGGCGCGCGCTTCGCCAAGTGGCGCGCGGTGATCACGATCGGCGAGGGCATCCCGACGCAGGCGTGCCTCGACGCGAACGCGCACGCCCTCGCCCGCTACTCCGCGATCTGCCAGGCCGCTTCCATCGTGCCGATCGTCGAGCCGGAGGTCCTGCTCGACGGCAACCACAGCGCCGAGACGAGCGAGGAAGTGCACGAGCGCACCCTCGCGACGCTCTTCCGCGAGCTCTGGAAGCAGGACGTCTGCCTCGAGCACGTGATCCTCAAGGCGAGCATGTGCGTGTCGGGCAAGGAGAACGCGCACCAGGCCGGAGTGCAGGAAGTGGCCGAGCGCACGCTGCGCGTGCTCAAGCGCACCGTTCCGGCCGCGCTGCCCGGCGTCGTGTTCCTCTCCGGCGGGCAGACGGACGAGAACGCCACGGCGCACCTCGACGCGATGAACCGCATCGGCGGCGCCCCCTGGCCCCTCACGTTCAGCTACAGCCGCGCGTTGCAGGCGGTGCCGCTCAAGACCTGGCGCGGCAATGCGGGCAACGTGCCCGCGGCGCAGAAGGCCTTCCATCATCGCGCGCGCATGAACAGCCTCGCGGCCAGGGGACAGTGGAACAGGAATCTCGAGCGCGAGGCCGCATAGCCGCGGCGTGCTGCGGCCGCTGCGCCGTGACGCGCCGCGGCGGGGAGACGGGAACATGAAGCCGCTGTACGAGACGAGCATCAAGAGCCTTCCCCTGCTCGGGCGGGGTAAGGTGCGCGACATCTACGCGGTGGGCGACGACAAGCTGCTCATCGTCACGACCGACCGCCTGTCGGCATACGACGTGATCCTGCCCACGCCGGTGCCCGAGAAGGGCCGCGTGCTGAACGAGCTGGCGAGCTTCTGGTTGCGCAAGCTCGAGCCGATCATCCCCAACCACCTGACGGGCATCGACCCCGAGACGGTGGTCGCGCCCGGCGAGCGCGAGCAGGTGCGCGGCCGCTCGATGGTCGTGCGCCGCATGCAGCCGCTGCCGATCGAGGCGGTGGTGCGCGGCTATCTCGAGGGCTCCGGCTGGAAGGAATACCAGGAGACGCGCACGGTGTGCGGCATCGCGCTTCCCGAGGGGCTGCAGCGCGCCTCGAAGCTGCCGCACGCGATCTTCACGCCGGCGACCAAGGCGCAGGCCGGGCAGCACGACGAGAACATCCCGTTCGCCCGCGTGGAGTCGATGGTCGGCGCGCAGCGCGCGGCCCAGGTGCGCGACACCGCCCTCGCCCTCTACCAGTTCGCCGCCGCCTATGCGCTCGAGCGCGGCATCATCATCGCCGACACCAAGTTCGAGTTCGGCCTCGACCGCGACGACAAGCTGCACCTCATCGACGAGGCGCTCACGCCCGACTCGTCGCGCTTCTGGCCGCTCGACACCTGGCGCGTCGGCGCGAGCCCCGAGAGCTTCGACAAGCAGTACGTGCGCAACTGGCTCGACTCGATCGGCTTCGCGCGCAAGCCACCGGCGCCCGCCATGCCCGACGACGTCGCGCGCAGGACTTCCGAGAAGTACCAGGAGGCGCTGCGCCGCCTGATGGGCTGACCGGCTTAGGGAGAGAACCCGGGGCGCGGCCCGACTGTCCTTCCGATAGGGCCGGGCCGATCCGGCCGCGAGGGTTGACTTTCTTGGATTCGGGCCGGGTGGATCGTGTCGAACCCGCGCGCCCGCTGCGCATCGCCATGGTGGCCCCTCTCCACGAGAGCGTCCCGCCACGGCTCTACGGCGGGACGGAGCGCGTGGTGTCGTATCTGACGGAAGAGCTGGCGCGCCTCGGGCACGACGTCACGCTCTTCGCGACCGCCGACTCGGTGACGCGCGCGCGCCTGCATGCCATGGCGCCGCAGGGCCTGCGCCTCGATCCGCGCTGTCGCGACCCGCTCGCGCACCACGTCGCGATGGTCGACGCCGTGCTGTCGCTCGCGGGCGCCTTCGACGTGATCCACTTCAACATCGATTACGTGCACTTCCCGGCGGTGCGCGCGGCCGGCGTGCCCAACGTCACCACGCTGCACGGGCGCCTCGACATCCCCGACCTCGTGCCGCTCTATCGCCGCTTCCCCGACATGCCGCTGGTGTCGATTTCCGACGCGCAGCGCAGGCCGTTGCCGGCGGTGGGCTGGGCCGCGACCGTGCATCACGGCCTGCCGCGCGAGCTGCTCGCGCCGGGCGCGGGCGACGGCGGCTACGTCGCGTTCCTCGGCCGCATCTCGCCCGAGAAGCGCGTGGATCGCGCGATCCGCATCGCGCGCCGCGCCGGCATCCCGCTGCGCATCGCGGCCAAGATCGAGAAGCTCGACGTCGCCTACTACGAGGCCGTGGTCAAGCCGCTGCTCGACGGCCCCGGCGTCGAGTTCGTCGGCGAGATCGGCGAGCGCGACAAGGGCGCGTTCCTCGGGCGCGCGCGGGCGCTGCTCTTTCCCATCGACTGGCCGGAGCCGTTCGGCCTGGTGATGATCGAGTCGATGGCGTGCGGCACGCCGGTGATCGCCTATCCGTGCGGCTCGGTGCCGGAGGTGATCGAACCGGGCGTGAACGGCTGGATCGTGGCGAGCGAGGACGAAGCGGTCGCCGCGCTCGGGCGGCTCGACGGCTTCGACCGCCGCGCGTGCCGCCAGCGCTTCGAGGAACGCTTCAGCGCCGAGCGCATGGCGCGCGACTACCTGCGCGTGTACCGGCGCGTCGCCGCGCGCGCGCCGACGTTCGCCCCTGCGCGGAGGGCGATCGCGTGAAGGACGCCACGCCGCTCGAGGACGCGATCCGCGTCGGCGACCGCTGGTACGTGCTCGCGACCACGTCGCGCACGGGCGACCCGATCCGCGTCCTCAAGCACGGCGCGAGCTTCGTCCTCTTCGACCGCTTCGGCGACATGCCGCGCGCCGGCAGCGGCGAGCACGGCCTCTATCACGAGGGCACGCGCTTCCTCGCGCGCCACGAGCTGCGCATGAACGGGCAGCGGCCGATCCTGCTCAACTCGAACGTGCGCCGGGACAACGGCCTGCTCGCGGTCGACGCGACCAACCCCGACTTCCACGACGATGGCGTGCTCACGGTGGTGAAGGGCACGATCCACGTCGCGCGCTCGTGGATCCTCTGGGACGCGGCATGCCACGAACGGCTCGAGGTCGCGAACTACGGCCTGCACGCCGTGCGCATGCGCCTCGCGTTCGAGTTCGGCACCGATTTCGCCGACATCTTCGAGGTGCGCGGCTACGACCGCGAGCGGCGTGGCGAGGACCTGCCGGCGCAGGTCGAGGCCGATCGCGTGACGCTCGGCTACCGCGGCCTCGACGGCGTCGTGCGGCGCACCGAGCTCGCCTGGTCCGTCCGTCCCGCGCGCGTGGAGCCGGGGCGCGCCGAGTTCGACGTGCAGCTCGCGCCGCACGCGCGCTTCGTGCTCGAGTCGTCCGTGCGCTGCGATCCGCAGGCCGCGCAGGCCGCGACGTCGCCATACCGGGATGCGGCGCACGCGAGCGATGCGGCACGCTCGGCCAAGCGCGCGAAGCTCGGCGGCGTGGCCTCGCCGAACGAGCCGTTCAACGAATGGATCCAGCGCTCCGCGGCGGACCTGACCATGCTCACGCTCGGCAATCCCGAGGGCGACTATCCGTACGCGGGCGTGCCGTGGTACAGCGTGCCGTTCGGCCGCGACGGCATCCTCACCGCGCTCGAGTACCTGTGGGTCGATCCCGCGATGGCGCGCGGCGTGCTCGAGTTCCTCGCCGCCACCCAGGCCGACGCGGTGCGCCCAGAGCAGGACGCGGAGCCGGGCAAGATCGTCCACGAGATGCGCGAGGGCGAGCTCGCGGCCCTCGGCGAGATCCCCTTCGGCCGCTACTACGGAACGATCGACGCCACGCCGCTCTTCGTCGTGCTCGCCGGCGAGTACTACCAGCGCACGGGCGATCGCGCCACCGTCGAGAAGATCTGGCCGCACGTCGAGCGCGCGCTCCAGTGGATCGACCGCTATGGCGATGCGGACGGCGACGGCTTCGTCGAGTACCAGCGCCACAGCGATCGCGGCCTGGTGAACCAGGGCTGGAAGGATTCCGAGGACTCGATCATGCACGCGAACGGGGAGCTCGCGCGCGGGCCGATCGCGCTGGTCGAAGTCCAGGGCTACGTCTACCTCGGCAAGCTGCACGCCGCGCGCCTCGCGCACATGCTCGGGCGCGAGGAGGGCGCGGCCGCGCTCTACCGCGAGGCCGCCCGCCTGCGCGAGCGGTTCGAGCGCCACTTCTGGTGCGAGGACATCGGCACGTACGCCCTCGCCCTCGACGGCGACAAGCGGCCGTGCCGCGTGCGCAGCTCGAACGCCGGTCATGCGTTGTGGAGCGGCATCGCGAGCCCCGAGCACGCGCGCCGCGTGGGCGAGACGCTGCTCGGCAAGGCATCGTTCTCGGGCTGGGGCGTGCGCACGCTCGCCGAGGGCGAGGCGCGCTACAACCCGATGTCGTACCACAACGGGTCGGTGTGGCCGCACGACAACGCGATCGTGGCGATGGGCCTGGCGCGCTACGGCATGAAGGACAAGAGCGCGGCCATCGCGGCGGGCATGTACGAGGCGAGCCTCTTCATGGACATCCACCGGCTGCCCGAGCTCTTCTGCGGCTTCGAGCGGCGCCACGCCGGCGAGGGCCCGACGCTGTACCCGGTCGCGTGCTCGCCGCAGGCGTGGGCGAGCGCGGCCGCCTTCTTCCTGCTCAAGGCGTGCCTCGGCCTGTCGTTCCGGCCCGAGGAGCCGCGCATCCGCTTCCTGCACCCGGTGTTGCCGCCGTTCCTCGACCGCGTGCGCCTCACGAACGTGCGCGCGGGCAATACGCTGGTCGACGTGCAGTTCGAGCGCCACGGCGGCCAGGTCGGCGTGAACGTGCTGCGCAAGGAAGGCGACGCCGACGTCTCCGTGGTGCTGTGAGGCGGCGCAACGGCGGCCATGGGACAATAGGCCCATGTCGTCCGCTCCCGAAGCGCGCGCGCTCACGCGCGACCTCCTCGCCTACAACACCATCAACCCGCCGGGCATGGAGCGCGCATGCGCCCGGCACATCGGCGCGTTGCTCGAGGCCTGCGGCTTCCGCACCGCCTATCACGAGTTCGCCGAAGGACGCACCAGCCTGGTGGCGACGATCGGCGGCGACGCGCGCAAGCCGCCGCTGTGCTTCACGGGGCACATCGACGTGGTGCCGCTCGGCGCGGCGCGCTGGAGCCGCGATCCGTTCGCGGGCGAGACCGACGGCGACCGCCTCTACGGCCGCGGCTCCACGGACATGAAGAGCGGCATCGCCGCGTTCGTGCAGGCCGCGATCGAGCTCGCGCCGCACCTGGCGCGCGGGCCGGGCCTCGTGCTCGTGATCACCGCGGGCGAGGAGATCGGCTGCGAGGGCGCCAAGTTCCTCGCCGACCGCAAGCTCCTCGATCGAGCCGGCGCGATCGTGGTCGCGGAGCCGACCGCGAACTTTCCCTACATCGGCCACAAGGGGCTCGCATGGTTCGAGGTCGAGACGCGCGGAGTGACGGCGCACGGCTCGATGCCCGAGATGGGCGAGAACGCGATCGTGAAGATGGCCGACGTGATCGGCGATCTCGCGCGCTTCCGCTTTCCCGTCGAGTCCCACGCGGTGATGGGCGAGCCGACGCTCAATGTCGGCACGATCCACGGCGGGCTCAATACGAATTCGGTCCCCGACCGCGCGGCGATCACCGTGGACGCGCGCACGGTGCCCGGGATCGACCATGCGCACCTGTGCGACTCGCTGCAGGCGCTCCTCGCGCCCCGTGGCGCGCAGGTGCGCAAGATCGTCGACACGCCGTCGCTCTACACCGAGCCCGCCAACGAATGGGTGCAGGAAGTGTTCGAGATCTGCGCGCCCTACGCCGAGACGCGGCCGGCGCCGAGGACCATCACCTTCTCCACCGACGGCGCCGACTTGAAGCGCGCGTTCGGCGGGCCGCCCGCGGTGATCCTCGGACCGGGCGAGCCGCGCCTCGCGCACCAGACGGACGAGTGGTGCTCGATGAAGCGCATCGAGCAGTCCGTGGAGGTCTTCCGCACCATCGCGCGGCGCTGGAACGGCATCTAGCTAGACCGAGATCGCGAGCTTCACGCCCACCGCCACCATGAAGAGCGCGAAGATGCGGCGCAGCGTGAGCGCGTTCAGGCGGTGCGCGAGCCGCGCGCCCACGGGGGCGAGCAGCATGCTCGTGGCGGAGATGCCGACCAGCGCGGGCAGGTAGACGAAGCCGAAGCTGCCGCGCGGCAAGCCCGGCACGTTCCACCCCGCCGCGACGTACGCGACCGAGCCGGCGACCGCCAGCGGGAAGCCCATGGCGGCGGCGCTGCCGATCGCGCGGTGCGTCGACATGTTGCACCACGTGAGGTACGGCACTCCGATCCCCGCCGCGCCGCCCCCGAAGAGGCCGGACACGATGCCGATGCCGAAGCCCGAGGCCACGAGCCCCGCGGGCCCGGGCAGCTGGCGCGACGCTTTCGGCTTCACGTCGAGCGCCATCTGCAGCGTGACGAGCCCCGCGAAAGCGAGGAAGAAGTACTTGAGGAACGCGCCGCCCGCGAAGCGCGCCAGCCCCGCCCCGGTGAGCACACCCGCGAGGAGCCCCGGCGTCATGGCCTTCACGACGGCCCAGTCGACGGCGCCATGCCGGTCGTGCGTGCGCAGGCTGGAGAGCGAGCCGACGACGATCGCGCCGAGCGAGGTGCCGATCGCCAGCTGCATCACGTGGGCCGCGGGATAGCCGTGGGCCGCGAACATCAGCGCGAGCGACGAGACGATGATGCTGGCGCCGCCGATGCCGAGCAGCCCGGCGAAGAAACCGACGGCCACGCCGATGGCGAGATACGAAGCGAGCTCGACCAATCCTGATGTCCCGGTTGAGTAGAAACGCGCGCAGCGGCTCAGGCGGCCGGGCGGCTCAGCCGCCCAGGTTTCCGAGCGGCTCAGCCGCCAAGAATCTCCAAAATGAAGCGCCACTCGTGCGGCGCCACCGGCGTGACCGACAGCCGGTTGCCCCGGCGCAGCACCACCATGTCCTCGAGCTCGCGGTAGCCGCGCATCTCCTCGAGCGGCATGACGCGGGTCTTCTTGACCAGCTGCACGTCGACCAGGACCCAGCGCGGCGCATCGCGCTTCGACTTGGCGTCGTAGTACTCGCTCTTCGGGTCGAACTGCGTTGCGTCCGGATAGGGCTCGCTCGCCACGCGCGCGATGCCCGCGATGCCGGGCACGGCGCAGCTCGAGTGGTAGAAGAGCACGCCGTCGCCCACGCGCATCGCATCGCGCATGAAGTTGCGGGCCTGGTAATTGCGGACCCCGAACCAGGGAGTCGTCTGGGCCGGCGCGCGGACGAGGTCGTCGATCGAGAACTCGTCCGGCTCGGACTTCATGAGCCAGTAGCCGCTACGCATGAAAAAAGCCGGATGCCCTGCGGTGTTCGCCCGGGCCGCACTCTCGAACCCTGCGGTTCAAGGCGGTCACTCACCGAGCGCCGCAGGTACGTCCGACGTGGGACGCGCACAATAGCGCTCTGGGCAAGCGTCCTGGCTAACAAGCTTATCGGTTCAAAGGATGTAAGCCCGGACGAACACCGCAGGAAACCCAGCCCTCGGATCTCCCTAGAACAGGTTCTCCTGGTCGGCGGCGAGCGCCGAATCCACGGTTTCCTGCATCGCGTTAATTCTACGCCGGATTGCGCCCGCATCGAACCCTGGCACCTCCGACGTCCGGTTCGACAGGAACTCGTGCGCGATGTTCAACGCGGCCATGATGGCGATGCGCTCGTTGCCGACGACCTTGCCGGTGTCGCGCACCTCGCGCACCTTGCGGTTCAGGTAGTCCACCGAAGCGAGCAGCTGCGCTTCCTCGCCCTCGGGACAGGCCACACGGAACTCGCGCCCCAGCACGCTGATCGTGATGCCGCCCTTCTCGCGCGCCTTGGCCTCGCTCATGTCTCCGTCTCCGGGATCTGCTTGAGCAGCGCCTCGATGCGCGACTTGGCGGCGGACAGCTTCTCGGCGAGCCGCGCGTTCTCGTCGGTGCGGGCCGCCACCTGCTGGCGCAGCTCGCGGTTCTCCGCGCGCAGGGCGTCGAGGCGCTGGACGAGCTGTGCGACCCGCTGCTCGAGGCCGGAGAGTTCGCTATCCATCTCTCAAAGCTAAGGTAAAAACCACACCGAGTCAATGGATAAGCGCCGTTTCTGCAAGTCGTTTCGAGCGGCTCGCGCACGCGCTTGGTATGATGGCGCGCGGCGTCGGGACGCTGCCCAGCCGGTCGCGGCGGGCGCACGCCCCGGAGTCTCCACCAAGGACCACGATGAGACCATGGCGATGCGCGGGCCTCCTCGGCCTCGCGACGCTGGGCGCCCATGCCCAGTACCTCCCTTCCGCGCCCGCGAACGCCGCGACGGCGTCGCTGGCGGCCACGCGCCTGCTCGAGCCGTATGACTCGCTGCGCGACGTGATCGTGATCCCGCGCGAGGAGATCGAGGCCGCGGGGCCGCTCTCGCTCGGCGAGCTGCTGCAACGCCGCGCGGGCATCGAGCTCGCCGCCGCGGGCGGGCCGGGACAGCCGCAGGCGCTCCTCATCCGCGGCATGGACGCGGCGCAGACGCTCGTGCTCGTCGACGGCCTGCGCGTGGGCACCGCCAACGGCACGGCGATGGTCGAGAACCTGCCGCTCGACATGATCGAGCGCATCGAGGTGGTGAAGGGTCCGCTGGCGAGCCTCTATGGCTCCGGCGCGGCCGGTGGCGTGATCCGCATCGCCACGCGCGGCAAGACCGTGCCGTATCTCTTCGGCAGCACCGGCTACGGATCCGATCGCGATCGCCGCGCCTCGGCCGGGCTTTCGACCGCCGACGACACGACCGTGCTCGCGGTCGCGGCAGGCGTGCGCAAGGTCGATGCGCCGAGCGCGACGAACGCGCGATCCGCCCGCTACGATCCCGACCGCGATCCGCACGAGAACGCGTTCGGCGTGTTGCACGCCTCCCATCGCGCGTGGAACGGGGAGCTGCTCTCGCTCGATCTCTTCGGCTCGCGCTCGCGCACGGCGTTCGACGCGGGCTTGCCTGCGGCGGGCGCGCCGGAGGATCGTCGCGACCCGACCACGGCCGGCGCGCGACTCACCTCGCTCACCCACTTCGCGCCGTGGTGGGCGAGCTCGCTCGCGATCGGAACCTCGATCGACCGCAATGCGCTGCACGGGCAATCGACCACCTCGTTCGAGCTGCAGCAGGACCAGGCGACCTGGATCAACCAGGTGCCGCTCACCAACGGCGGCCTCGCCGCCGGCCTCGAGACCGTGCGCGAGCGCGTGCAGCCGAGCGAGGCCTACACCGTCACCCATCGCGACACCAATTCCGGGTTCGTGTCGGTCGTGCAGCGCCAGGACCAGCAGCAGGTCGAGATGAGCGCGCGCCGCGACCGCGATCCGCAATTCGGCGATCGCAACAGCGCAAGCGTCAGCTACGGATTCGACTGGCCATCGGTCGCACGCATCGGCGGCACGTGGTCGCGCGGCTTCCGCGTGCCAAGCTTCGACGAGCTCTACGGGCTCGGCAGCGCCGGGTACGCCTCCAATCCCGCGCTCGTGCCGGAGACCGGCCGCGGCCGCGAGATCATCGTGCGCGCCCCTGCGGCCTCGCCGCTGCAATGGAAGCTCACCGCGTTCGACAACCGCGTGGACCACGCGATCGTCCATGATCCGCTCGCGCTCACGATCTCGAACGTGCCGCATGCGCGCATCGACGGGCTCGAAGCGAGCGTCGAGACGACCACCTGGGGCACGCGCTGGCGTGCGCGGTTCACGGCGCAGCGACCGCGCGACGAGGACACCGGCGAGCGCCTGCCGGGAAGGGCCAAGCGCTTCGGCGCGCTCGACGCGTCGCGCGGCTTCGGCTCGTGGACCGTTGAAGCCACCGTGTTCGCGAGCGGCGACCGCGTCGACGCGCCCGATGTCGCGCGCAACGCGCGGCTCGGCGGATACACCGTCGTCGATGCGCGCGTGGGTTACCGCATCGACAAGCACTGGTCGCTGAATCTGAACGGCACCAACCTCGGCGATCGCCGCTACGAGGATGCGACGGGCTACGACGCGCCGCGCCGCGCGGTCTTCCTCAGTGTGCGTTTCGAGTCGTACTGAGCGGCTTCGCGCCGACCACGCGCATGTCGCGCGGCTCGCGCAGCTTGAACTGCGCCGGCTCCTGGCGCACGTCGACCAGGCCCGCGTCCGCGAGCAGCTGGCCGAGCGACTCCGGCGTATAGCCCCAGCGATGCACCATCAGCGGGTCCTTCCAGCGCGGGTCGCCGTAGAACACCCACATGGTGCGCTGGCCGTTCTGGTCGCCGCGCGCGCCGCTCACGGGATTCGCGGTGAACTCGCCGCACGCGGAGAGCAGGTTCGGGCATTCGACCACCAGCCGGCCGCCGGGCTTCAGCACGCGCACCCACTCGCGCAGCACGTCGGCCACTTCCCAGCGCCAGAAGTGCTCGACCACGTGCACCGAGAGGATCTCGTCGGCGCTGTCGTCGGCGAAGGGCACCAGCTCGTGCAGGTCGCAGATCACGTCGGGTCGCATGCCGGCGCGCGCCGCCACCACGTCGACATTCACGTAGCCGGGCAGGATCTTGTCGCCGCAGCCGAGATTGAGCTTGAGCGGCCGCTGCCCGGCATCGCCGACCGCGCGTGCCCACGCGGACCCGCACGCGAAGGGCGAGTGATCGCGGGCGATGCGGCGCTGCGCCTCGCCGATGCGCGCTTCGGCTCCCGCAGTGTCCGCGAGTGCGGAATCGACCGCCGTGGCGAGAGGCGTTCCGAGCGGCACGAGATCGGCGAAGGGCTCGTAGGCTGGCAGCGCATCGGCTGCGACGAGGCGCCCCGCCCACAGCGATTCGACCAGCCGGTTCGCGCTCTTCACCGATTTCCCGGGCGCTTCGGCCAGCGGGATCCACGCGAGGTCGGCGTCCGCGAGCGCCTTCCACGTCGCATCCGTCGACCAGGGCACGAGCTCGATTTGCAGGCGCTCGCCCGCCCCGCTCGCGAGCGCGGCCGCGAACGCGCGCACCTCGTCGGAGGCCGCGGTCACGAGCGCGAGACGCACGGGCATGCGGCGCGCGAGCTCGTGCAGCTCCGAAGCGCGCGCCTGCACGCCACCGAGATTGGACGGATGACCGAACCACACCAGGCGCAGCGCGGGAAAGCGCGGGGCGAAGCGCGCCGCGCCACGCGGTCCTTCGACCGGATCGCCGATCACGAGGGATTCGCGGCCCGTGTGCGCGCGCACCGCCCCGGCCATCGCGACGGTGCTCGCGACGATCGTGTCGGCGAGCGCCGCGAGGTTGCGGAAGTGCGCGCCGAGCTGCGGATGCGCGAAATGGTCGTCGCAGAAATCGATGACGATGCGCACGCCACGCGCCTTCATCGCGCGCGCCAGCTCCTCGTTGGCCGCGTGGAAGCTCTTCGAGACCACCAGCACGTCGCAGGCGGTGTCGCGCACCGCGGCCGGCCATCCCCCGGGCGGGAGCGACGCGACCATCGCCTCGTGGCCCATGCGCGCGAGCTGGCGCGCGGGAATGAGCACGCGGTAACGCGCCGAGGCCAGCTCCGACGTCGGGCCGGCCGGGCCCTGCTGGACCGGGGCCAGCGTCGCGAACAGGATGCGCAAGGCGGGAGACGGCGCGGCGGTGGAAAGGGGATAATCTTACCAGCCGGCGCTCGCCGGCCCGACATCGTTCCCCCATGGTTCCCGACCCCATCGACCCGGCGCGCCTGAAGCGCGTGCTGGTGGTGAAGCTGCGCCACCACGGCGACGTCCTGCTCGCCGCGCCGGTGTTCAGCGTGCTGCGCAACCGCGCGCCCGAGGCCCAGATCGACGCGCTCGTCTACGAGGAGACGCGCGACATGCTCGCGGGCCATCCGGCGATCGCGACGATCCACGGCATCGACCGCGGCTGGAAGCGCGCGGGGCTGGTCGAGCAGCTGCGGCACGAGAGCGAACTCGTGCGCACCCTCGCCGCGCGCCGTTACCAGCTCATCGTGCACCTCACGGAGCACTGGCGCGGCGCCTGGCTCGCGCAGGCGCTGCGTCCGCGCTGGTCCGTGGCGCCCGCGCGCGCGAGCCGCGTGTGGAACTTGTGCTTCTCCCATCGCTACAAGATGCCGCGCCTCACGCCGCGCCACACGGTGGAGGCGAACCTCGATGCCCTGCGGCGCGTGGGCCTCTATCCGACCGAAGACGAGAAGGCCGTCACGATCCATCCGGGCCGCGAGGCGCAGGAGCGCGTCGACGGCCTGCTCGCGAATGCGGGCCTGGCGCCGCGCGCTTTCATCCACGTGCACCCGACCTCGCGCTGGCTCTTCAAGGCGTGGCCCGAGGCGCACAACGCCGAGCTCCTGCGCCGGCTCGCGCACGACGGGCATCGCATCGTGCTCACCGCCGCGCCCGACGATCGCGAGCGCGCGATGGTCGCGCGCATCGTGGCCCAGGCCGGCGTGCCGGTCACCGACCTGTCGGGCCAGCTCACGCTGCGCGAGTTGGCGGCGCTCGCGGCGCGCGCGCGGCTCTTCTTCGGCGTCGACTCGGCGCCCATGCACATCGCGGCCGCCGTCGGCACGCCGGTGGTGGCGTTGTTCGGGCCGAGCGGCGAGAAGCAATGGGGGCCGTGGCGCGTGCCGCATCGCGTCGTTACCACGGACCATCCGTGCCGGCCGTGCGGCAACGACGGCTGCGGCGGCGGCAAGGTGAGCGAGTGCCTCACGCAACTGCCCGTGGATCGCGTGCAATCGGCGATCCACGAGCTGCTCGCGGGGCCGTGACGGCTGCCGTCGAGGTGCCGCGCGGCGCGCCGCCCGCGCGCATCGCGCTCGTGCGCGCCCGCTACGACGCGGCGGGTGGCGCGGAGCGATTCGTGCAGGCGGCGCTCGCCGCGCTGCGGGCGCAGGGCGCGTCCGTCACGGTGGTCGCGCGCGAATGGCCGGCGCATGACGGCGCGGCGATCCGGCTCGACCCCTTCCATGTCGGCGGCCTGTGGCGCGACTGGGCGTTCGCGCGCGCCGTGTGCGCGGAGCTGCCGCGCCATCACTTCGATCTCGTGCAGTCGCACGAGCGCATCGGCTGCTGCGACGTGTATCGCGCGGGCGACGGCGTGCACGCGCAATGGCTTGCGCAGCGCGCGCGCATCCAGGGCCCGCTCGCGCGGCTCGCCACGCGCTGCAACCCGCGACACCGCTACCTGCTCGCGGCGGAGCGCGCGCTCTTCTCGAGCCCGCGGCTGAAGGCGGTCATCTGCAACTCGAACCTCGTGCGCGACGACATCGCCGCGCGCTTCGGCACGCCGGGCGAGCGCCTCGTGCTCATCCGCAATGCGGTCGACCTGCGCCGCTTCCACCCGGGCCTGCGCGAGGAGATGCGCCGCGCGCTGCGCGGGACGCTCGCGCTTCCGGCCGATGCCCCCGTCGTCGTGCACGTGGGATCCGGCTTCGAGCGCAAGGGCGTGGCCGCGTTGCTGCGCGCGCTCGCCGGCGCGGGCTCGCGCCCGCATGCGATCGTGGTCGGCCGCGACAAGCGGATGGGGCATTACGCGGCGCTGGCGCGGCGCTTCGGCATCGAGGCCCGCGTGCGCTTCGTCGGCGCGGTCGCCGATGCGCGCCCGTTCTACGCAGCGGCCGATGCCTTCGTCCTCGCCACGCTCTACGATCCGCAGCCGAACGCGGCGCTCGAGGCGATGGCGTGCGCGCTGCCGGTCGTCACGACCCCGCAGTGCGGCGCCGCGGAGCTGCTCGCCGAGGGCGAGAGCGGCTTCGTGCGCGACGCGCTCGACACCGCCGGGTTGTCCGAGGCGATCGATCGCTCGCTCGCACCCGAGGGCCGGCGGGTGGGCGAGGCGGCGCGCGCGGCCGTCGCGCCGTATACCCCCGAGGCGATGGCGCAGGCGTACCTCGCGCTGTACGAGCGCCTTCTTCACCGATAATGTCGAAATGAACGATTTCGCCATGGCCAGCCGCGACCTGTACGCGCGGCTCCTGCGCCACGTCTGGCCCTATCGCGCGGCGCTCGTGGGCGGCATCGTGGCGATGGTCGTGAACGGGCTTTCCGACGCGGCGCTCGTGAAGCTCACCGGCCCGATGGTCGACCAGCTGTTCGTGCACAAGAACGAGGCGCTGGCGATCCTGCTGCCGCTGGCCATCATCGGCGTCTTCTTCGTGAGCGGGGTAGCGAGCTTCGCCTCCGGCTACGCGTCGCAATGGGTCGCCAACAAGGTGATCCTCGACCTGCGCCGCGAGATGTTCGCGAAGGTCCTGCGGCTGCCGCCCGCGTTCTTCGACCGGATCGCCACCGCGCAGCTGGTGACGAAGTTCACCAACGACGTGAACAACCTCGCGGCGGCTTCCACCAGCGTGCTGACGATCCTGGTGCGCGACAGCGTGACCATCGTCGCGCTGCTCGCGCTCCTCATCTACTCGAACTGGAAGCTCACGATCATCACGTTCATCGTGATCCCGCCGATCGCGTTCGTGGTGCGCAAGTTCAGCCTGCGCCTGCGCGACATGAGCCGCGAGAACCAGCGCGCGATCGGCGGCATCGCCGAGGTGCTCGACGAGGCGATCGGCAACCAGCGCGTGGTGCGCATCTTCGGCGGCCAGGCCTACGAGAGCGAGCGCTTCGAGCGCGCGAGCCAGCGCATCCGCCGCTTCATGATGAAGCAGGCGGCCGCCGCCGCGGGCACCGTGCCGGTCACGCAGCTCATCGTCGCCTGCGCGATCGCCGCGATCATCTACTTCGCCGCCGGACAGGCTTTCGCGGGCTCCACCGATGTCGGCCACTTCATCGAGTTCATCGCCGCCACCGGCCTGCTGCTGCAGCCGTTGAAGCGCCTGACCGGCATCAACGAGCAGCTGCAGAAGGGGCTGGCGGCGTGCGAAAGCGTGTTCGGGTTGATCGACCAGCCGGCCGAGGAGGACCGCGGGACGGCCGTCCTCGGGCGCGCGCGCGGCGCGCTGCGCTTCGACGACGTGACGCTCACCTATGCGGGCGCGTCGCGGCCGGCGCTCGCGCGCGTCGCGCTCGACATCCGGCCCGGGGAGACGGTCGCGCTCGTCGGCCCCTCGGGCAGCGGCAAGTCGAGCCTCGTGCACCTGCTGCCGCGCTTCTACCATCCCGATTCCGGCCGCATCACCCTCGACGGCCACGACCTGCAGTCGCTCACCCTCGAGAGCCTGCGACGGCAGATCTCGCTGGTGTCGCAGAACGTGGTGCTCTTCAACGACACGGTGGCCGCGAACATCGCGTACGGGCGCGCCGATCGCACCGACGAGGCGGCCGTCGTGCGCGCGGCCGAGGCGGCGCACGCGATGGAATTCATCCGCCAGCTGCCCGAAGGGCTCGGCACGCCGATCGGCGAGAACGGAGCGCGCCTTTCGGGCGGACAGCGCCAGCGCATCGCCATCGCGCGCGCGATCCTCAAGGATGCGCCGATCCTGCTGCTCGACGAGGCCACCTCGGCGCTCGACACCGAGAGCGAGCGCGCGGTGCAGGCCGCCCTCGAGACGCTCATGCGCGGGCGCACGACGATCGTGATCGCGCACCGCCTCTCGACCATCGAGAGCGCCGATCGCATCGTCGTGCTTTCCCAGGGGCACATCGTCGAGGCGGGAACGCACGCGGACCTGATGCGCGCGGGGGGCATGTACGCGGGGCTGCACCGCCTGCAGTTCGCCGGCGCATGAACGCGCGCACCGGCGCGCAAGCACGGCTGCGCATCCTGCATACCGAAGCCTCGCTCGGCTGGGGCGGCCAGGAGATCCGCATCCTCGGCGAAGCGCGGGGCGTCGCCCGGCGCGGGCACGAGGTGCTGCTCGCCGCCGCGCCGGGAGCGCGCATCCTGGAGGAGGCGGCCCGCTTCGGCGTGCCCGCCGTGGAGCTCGCGCTCGGACGCAAGCGGCTCGCGGGCGTGCTCGCGCTGCGCCGCTTGTTGCGCACGCAGCCCTTCGACGTCGTGAACACGCACAGCTCCACCGACAGCTGGCTCGCGGCGCTCGCGTGCGCCACGCTTCCCGCGAGCCCGGCCCTGGTGCGCACCCGGCACATCTCGGCGCCGGTGCCGTCCAACGCCGCCACGCGCTGGCTCTATTCGCGCGCAAGACGCATCGTCACGACGGGCGAGCGGCTGCGCGTTCAGGTCGTCGACGAAACGGGCGCCGATGCCGCGCGCGTGGTGTCGATTCCCACGGGCATCGACCTCGAGCGCTTCCGTCCCGGCGACCGCGCCCAGGCGCGCGCGCGACTCGCTTTGCCCGCGGACCGGCCGATCGTCGGGATCGTCGCCACACTGCGCAACTGGAAAGGGCATCGCTACCTGCTCGAGGCGGTCGCGCATCTCGCGCGCCCGGGGCTCGTCGTGCTCGTTGTCGGCGACGGACCGCAACGCGCGGCCCTCGAGGCCCTCGCCGCGCAGCTTGGCATGGGCGAGGCGGTGCGCTTCGTCGGCAACCAGGTGGACGTCGCGCCGTGGATGCAGGCGTTCGACGTCTTCTGCCTTCCCTCGTATGCGAACGAGGGCGTGCCGCAGGCGCTGATGCAGGCCATGGCGTGCGGCTTGCCCGTCGTCACCACGCCGGTCGGCAGCATCGAGGAGATCGTGCGCGACGGCGACACCGGCGTGATGGTGGCGCCGCGGGACTCGTCCGCGCTCGCCGGTGCGCTCGCGGCACTGCTCGACGATCCCGTGCGGCGCGGCACGCTCGGCGTGCGGGCGCACGAACATGCGCGCGCCGGCTTCGGCGAGGAGCGCATGGTCGATCGCATGCTCGAGGTCTTCGGGGCGGTGACCGCCGAACGCCATGGGTGAGCGGCTGCGTTCGCGCGCGCTCGTCGTCTCCCGTGCGCTCGCGCACGGGCTGGGGCGCCGGGCACGAGCGCATGGCGAGGTGCGCCGCGTGCTGGTCGCGCACAACCTGCTCCTCGGCGATACGTTGATGGTCACGCCGCTGCTGGCGAAGCTGCGCGCGAACCATCCGCACGCCGAGATCGCGTTGCTCGCGCATCCGGCCTTCGTGTCCCTCTATGCCGGCCGTCCGTACGGCGTGCGGGCATTGCCTTTCCGTCCCGCCGAGAGTGCCACCACGGCCGCGCTGTTGGCGCAGGAGCCGTTCGATCTCGCGTTCGTCGTCGGCGACAACCGCTACGCCTGGCTCGCCGCGGCGCTGCGTGCGCGGCACATCGTCGCCCATTCCGGCGATCGTCCCGCCTGGAAGAGCTGGTTTGTCGACGAGCCGCGTGCATATCCCGATACGGCCACCGCCTGGGGCGATCTCGTCGCGGACCTCGCCGAGGGACCGCCGCCGCGGCCCTATGCGCGCGACGATTGGCCCGTCCCGCCCGCGGCGCCCTTCGATCGCCCCGCGTCGCGCTATGCGGTGCTGCACGTCGGCGCGAGCACGCCGCTGAAGGGTTGGCCTGCCGAGCGCTGGGCGGCGCTCGCGCAGGCGCTGCAACGACGCGGCCTGGAAGTCGTGTGGAGCGCGGGCCGGGGCGAGGAGGCGCTGGTCGATGCTTGCGACCCGAAGCGGCTGCATCGTTCCTTCGCCGGCAAGCTCGACCTCGCGCAGCTGTCGAACCTGCTCGCCGGCGCCGCTTTGCTCGTCGCTCCGGATACGGGCGTGGCACACCTCGGACGCGTCACCTGGACGCCGACGGTCGCGCTGTTCGGCCCGGGGTCGGCGGTGGTGTGCGGACGCGGCCGCTTCTGGCGCGACACGCCGTGGGTCGCGGTGACGCGGGAGCCGTTTCCCTGTCGCGACCAGCACGTGCTCTTCGAGCGCGAGATCGCCTGGGTGAGGCACTGTCGCCGCTCCACGCGGGAATGCGCCGAGCCGCGGTGCATGCACGCGATCACCGTCGCCGACGTGCTGATCGCCGTCGAAGGGCTGCTGCGCGCTTGAGCGCGCCCGCGCTGCGTACTACGCTGCGCGCCATGGCCGCGCTCTCGGTCACCATCGTCACGTACCGGCCCGATGCCGCGTTGCTCGCGCGCGCGCTCGACTCGCTCGCGACCGCGATCCGCAGCGCCCGCGCTGCCGGACGCGTGGAGCGTGCGCGCGTGTTCCTCGTCGATAACGGGCCGGCGCAAGACGCGACGGCACGGGCGGTCGCCGCGAACTGGCCGGCCGAGGCCGGGTCCCTCGAGATCATGGCGGGTCACGGCAACATCGGGTACGGCCGCGCCAACAACCTCGTGATCGACCGCCTCGATTCCGACTTCCATCTCGTGATGAATCCCGACGTGGAGCTGGCGCCCGAAGCGCTCGCCGCCGCGCTCGCCGAGCTCGAGCGCCATGCCGACTACGGCCTCGTCGCCCCCGCCGTGTTCGGCGACGACGGCGCGCGACAATACCTCTGCAAGCGTTATCCGTCGGTATGGGTACTCTTCCTGCGCGGCTTTGCGCCCCGCGCGTTGCGCCGTCGATTCGCGCGCGCGTTGGACCACTACGAGATGCGCGACGTGATCGGCGACGAGGTGGTGACCGGCATTCCGCTCGCGAGCGGTTGCTTCATGCTGCTGCGCACGCCGCTCTTCCGGCTCCTGCGCGGATTCGATCCGCGCTTCTTCCTGTACTTCGAGGATTACGACCTGAGCCTGCGCGCCGCGCGCGAGGCGACGCTCGCCTACGTGCCCGCCGCACGGGTCGTGCATCACGGCGGCGAGGCCGCGCGCAAGGGCTTGCAGCACGTCGCGTGGTTCCTGCGCTCGGCGTGGCGCTTCTTCTCGGCCCACGGCTGGAAGTGGGCGTGAGGCGGGCATCCGGCGCGCGGGCCCCCATGGCGCGCTGACTCAGCCGCGCACCGCTCCTTCGAGGAAGCTCTCGAGCGCGCGGATTGGCTCGTCGCGCTCGAAGAGCCGCGGACCATTCGCGCGGATGCGCTCGGCGAGCGCGTGGCGTTCGTCCGCGTCGCGCCCGAGGCGCACGACCGTTTCCACGTGCGTCTCGAGGTCTGGCACGACAAGCTCCGGGACGCCGAGCAGGTTCAGCATCGCCTGGCTTTGACGGCCGCGCATCAACCGTCCCGGCTGCGTCACGACCGGCAGGCCCATGGCGAGCGCGTCGAGCGACGTATTGCCCCCCGACCAATGCATCGTGTCGATCATCACGTCGCATAGCTGGTTGAGCCGCAGGTAGCGCGCGTGCGGCATGAACGGCGCCAGGAAGCACGTGCGCGCATGGATGTCGAGCCCATGGCGCTCGAAGCAGGCGGCGAGGCGGGTCGCGAACGCCTCGGTCCACGCCTCGTGGTGCGAGCCGAAGATGACCGCCGCGCCGTTCGGATCGCGCTCGAGCACGCGCGCGATGAGCTCGTCGTTGTCGGGATGGATCTTGAAGAGCGACTGCGGGACCAGGTACAGCGTCCTGTCCTCGGGCAACCCGAAATCCGCGCGCGACTCGCGCACCCCCGTCGCGGGCGTGGTGTAGTGCGTCCCGAGGCCGGGCAGGAGCGCGAGCTTCTCGGAGTAGAAGCGCCCGGCATCCGGCGGCTCCATCGGCTGCGAGGACAGGAACGCGTCGATCTCCGGCTGTCCCGTGGTGTCCGGATGTCCCCAGCCCGCGACCTGCACCGGAGCCAGCCGGAACGCCGCGAGCGTGAACGTCTCCGCGTGCATGCCGAGCTCCGGATACACGAGCACGTCGAGATCGTCGGCGATGACCGTGCGCGCGAGCGTCGTGAGCGGCCTGCCGGGCAGGTGCCGAAAATGGCTCGCGGCGGCGGCGATCGTGCGCGTGTCGTCCGCGACCCATTCGTTGGTGTAGTAGACGAACGTCTCGAAGCGCCGCGGATCGAGGCGCGTGATCCACGACGCGAAGTAGCGGCCCGCGGTGCAGTTGAAGAAGAAATGGCTGAGGAATCCCACGCGGATGCGCTCGCCGCCGGCGCGCTTCGCCCTCGTCTCGAAGAGCTCGGGCACTGCCGGCTGCAGGATGCGGCGGAGGAACGCGCCGTAGCGCTCCTGCAGCGCACGGTCGTCCTCGCCCTGGTAGGCGAGGAAGAAGTTGGTCCAGGCGGCCGCCGCGAGATCGCGGTCGGGATCCGGGAAGCGGAATTTCCCCGCGGCCTGGTGCAAGCGCTCGAGGCCGTCGGCGTATTGCCGGCGCACCGCCCGCACGTGCTCCGTGCCGTCGTAGACCTGCGGCAACACGAGCGTGGCGCCGAGCGCGGCCTTCACGTTGCCGGGAAATTCGCGCCATACGCGACTGTACTCGGCGCGCGCGTTCTCGTAGCCCCCCGCTTCGTTCACGAGGTCGGCGAGCGCGAGCCGCGACCTCGTGCTCGAAGGATCGGCCTGCACCGCGCTCGCATAGGCCGCGAGCGCCTTCGCGGTCTCGCGGTTGGTGCGGTGCACGTCCCCGACCAGGAGCCACGCATCGACGTGGCGCGGGTCGCTCTGCACCGCACGCAACGCATGATCGAGGGCGCGCTTGCGGTCGGCGCGCAGGTTGAAGATGCCGGCGAGATTGAAATTCGCGAGCGCGTAGGCGGGATCGAGCGTGAGCGCATAGTTGAACGCGCGCACCGCCTCGTCGAGCCGCTCGAGCGAGCGCAGCGCGATGCCCAGGTTGTTCCAGGCGCGCACGTTCTTCGGCTGCAGGTTCACCGCCTCCTGGAAGGCCTTCAACGCCTGCTCGGGCTTGCCCAGGTCGAGCTGGACGCGGCCGAGCTCGAGGTGCGCGCCGGCCGAGGACGGGTTGGCCGCGATGGCGCGGGCGAGCCTTTCTTCGGCCTGCCCGAGCTCGCGCAGGTCGTGCAGGATCATGCCCTCGACCAGCAGGTACTCGGCCCGTTCGCCGCCCGCGCCGATGGCGTGCGCGGCGCTCTCGCGCGCCTGCTGCAGCCGTCCGAGCTGGTGCTCGGCGACGCTCTTGAGATGCCAGACCTCGGCCGCCGACGCGTCGTCGCGCAGGAGCGCCTGGTAGGCGGCGATCGCCCCGTCGAGCTCGCCGCGGCGATGCAGCTCGCGCGCGGCCTCGAGCGGCATGGAAGACATCAGCTCGCGGCTCCTTCGGTGCTCCTGGCGGCCCGCTGTGGCGGCATTCCGCTTCCCGGCAACCATTCGTGGGGCAGCCGCACGAGGCCGTAATCGCGCGTCTCTCCCGTCACGACGAATTCGAGCTCGACGGTGTCGAACAGGCGCAGGCCCTCGGCGTCGAGCGTGTGCGTGCGCAACCGGTACTTTCCGGGCAGCAGCGCGAGCGCGTCGAAGCGCACGGCGAAGGCGTACTCGCGCGCCGCGACACGCGCGGGACGATAGGGGCCTTCGTTCGAGTGCGAGCCGTAAACCGGCGTCCCGTCCGCGCGGACGATGCCGAACAGGAGCACCGGCGGCCGGTCGTCCGGCTCGTACGCGAGGCCTTGGAGCACCATGGCGTCGCCGGCCCGAAACGTGGCTTGCGGCGTGCCGTGCGCGTCCTCGGTCCATGCCGCGACGATCGCGGGCACGGTGGGATCGGCCACGCTCATGCGCCGCTCGCGCGTGCCGCTCTTCTCTTCCTGGTACGTGAGGTACTCGCGGGTGACGTCGAAGCTGCCGCCCGTCATGCGCATGCGCCCGTCGTGCAGCCAGACCGCGTGGCGGCAGAGCGTCTGGACGTGGAACATGCTGTGCGAGCAAAGCAGCAGCGTGCCGCCTCCCGAAAGGTAGCGCTCCATCCACGCGATGCACTTCTTCTGGAACGCGACGTCGCCAACCGCGAGCACCTCGTCGGTGATGAGCAGGTCCGGCGGCACGGCCGTGGCCACCGCGAACCCGAGCCGCACGACCATGCCCGTGGAGTAATGCTTGATCGGCTCGTCGATGTGCGCTCCGATATCGGCGAAGGCGATGATCGAGTCGACGTGCGCGCGCGTCTCCCGCCGCGAAAGGCCCATCAGCGCGCTCGACAGGTAGATGTTCTCGCGGCCGGTGTATTCGGGGTGGAACCCGGTGCCGAGCTCGAGCAGCGCGCCGACGCGCCCGGAGCGGCGCACCACGCCGACGCTCGGCTTCGCCACGCCGGCGATGATCTTGAGCAGCGTCGATTTTCCCGCGCCGTTGTCGCCGATGATGCCGATCGATTCGCCGGCGCGGATCTCCAGGTCGATGCCGTCGAGCGCATGGAAGCTCGGCAGCTCGCGCCGCACGAGCAGGGAGACGAGGGTGCGCAGGCGGTCCCTTCCGGTCGCGAGCTTCGGATAATGCTTGCCCACGCCTTCCAGGCGCACGAGGAAGCCGTCTTGCTTCACGGCACCTGCGCGAGACCGCGCAACTCGTCGAAGAACCGGACGATCTCCGGTTTGCTGCGCAACCGCGCCGCATAGACGTGGTGCGGGCCCGCCGGGCGATCGAGCGCCGGGAACTTGGAGCGGAAACGATCGGCGTAGCGGCGCCATTCCGCGTCGAACCGGCCCTCGCTCGCGTGGATGGCGCTGATTTCGGTCGTGATCGCCACGCGCAGCCCGGCAAGGTGCGCGCGATACGAGAAATCGAGATCGTAGAAATGGAAACCGTCGAAAGTGGCCGCGTCGAAACCGATCCGGCGCGCGGCATCGCGACGCGCGGCGATCAGCAGCCCGTCGAGTGATTGCGCGCCGCGCACGGTGCCGCTCGCCGCGCTGAACACGTTCGCATCCCATGCGGCGCCATCGGCGCTCGGCTGGGCGATCCACCCGTGCAGGTGCGGATGGCCCGCCCACGCCACCGCCGGCCCGCTCACCTGCGTGGCGCCGACGAGCCCGACCACGTCGTTTTCCTCGAGGGCGGCCTGAAGCGCCGTGAAGGGCGCTGCCGACAGCAGCTCGACGTCGTCGTGGGAGAACACGACCGTGTCGAACGCGGCCGCACGGAGACCGCGCGCATAGCCCTCGCACAGCGAGCGCGCGTCCGGTATGACGATGATCTCGTGCGGTTCGTCGCCGAAGGCGGTGCGATAGTGCGCCTCCATGGCACCGGATCTCTGCGGGTCCGGGCTGCATGCCACGACGGATATCCCGCGGCGCGCGGTCCTGACCGCCGGCGTCACGCGCGCGAAGAGCGCATCGGGCTGCGCCTGCACGGCGAGAGCGAGCGTGGTCACCAGGTTCTGCATTGCGTCGTAGTCCGATGCATCGCGCCGGGCGGCTTCGCGAAACGAGAGGATCGCACCGCGCCAGTCGCGCAGTTGCCGCAGCGCGATGCCGAGGTTGTAATGCCCGACACCGAATTGCGGCGCTACTGCGACTGCCTTGCGATACGCCTGCACCGCCTCCTCGACGCGTCCTGCCGCGCGCAGCGTGTTGCCCTCGCTGAGGGCTGCTTGCGCCATCTGCAGGCTCACAGGAAGTCCTCGAAGTACGGGGACAACCGGCGGAAGAACGCGACCCCGGCCAGCAGTGCGAGGCCGCCGAGCACGAGCGCGAGCGCGTCTCCCCAGACGAGTCCCTCGCCGCGCAGGAGCGTGTCGCGCAGGCGGGCGCAGAACCACGCGAGCGGATTCGCCTCGAACCAAACGCGATATTCGGGTGGCAAGAGGCTCGCGGAATACAGGATCGGCGAGGCGTAGAAGAGGATGGTGATGACCACCTGGAAAACGTGCTCCACGTCGCGCAGGAGCGTCTGCAGCGTCGCGAGCACGGCCCCGAGGCCGGTCGCGAGCAGCATGTACGGAACGAGCACGATCAGCGCCGCGGGCAGCCGCGCGAGGTGGACCGGCTCTCCGAACGCCTTGAGCACGACCAGCACGGCGACGAACCCGACCATCTGCACGGCGACCGTCGCGAGCATGGCGGCGAATACCAGCAGCTCGTGCGGAAAGGCCGCCTTGCGGATCAGGTCGGCATTCGCCGCGATGGCCCCCAGCGCCCTCTGCAATCCCTCGGAGAACATGACCCAGGGCCACAGCGCGACCGCCACGAAAGCCGTGTAGCTCGTGCCAGAGAATCCCTCGGGCACGGTCGCACGGAATACGTGGCTGAAGACGAAGGCATACGTGGCGAGCTGCGCGAGGGGATGCAGGAAGGTCCACAGCACTCCCGTCACGCTGCCGGCATAGCGGTTGAGGATCTCGCGCCGGGTGAAGGAGGCGAGCAACCAGGCGCGGCGGGCGGATTCCGGCGCGGCCGTCGCCGGTGAAGCGCTCATGCGGCGTGCGCAGCGTGGCGGTCAGGCGGCGCTGCCGAGCGGGGTGCGTTGGGAGACGCGCAGCATTTCATCGTGTTCACGCCACCATGCATCGCCATGCTCGCAATGCCGGTACTCGTCGAAATACGGGCCGCCGATCGTATAGTGCACGAGCTTCGCGGACGCCATCGGCGCATCGTACCCGACGAGGTGATTCCAGTCCCGGGGCAACTCTCCGATGAGCGCGTCGTCGCCGAGCCACTTGAACTGGTGCAGCTCGAGGCCGCTCGCGCCGTTCACGTACTCGGGCGTGAGGGCACGGCACCGCGCGCAGTTCATCAGCATCACCGAGGACCAGTTCTTCTTCTCGTAGCGCGTCTGCACGGCGCCGAGGAACTTCACTTCCTCGTGCGGGACGTGCACGTGCTTGACGACCTGGACCGCGTAGCGCTCGTCGCGCAGCGCCCACAGCCGCGCGATGTCGCCGAGAGCCAGCATATCGCAGTCCATGAAGACGGCCCAGCCGTCGAAGTCGCACAGATAGGGCGTCAGGAAGCGCGAGAACGAGAAATCGGTCGACTGCAGCGGGTTGCGCGCGCGCCAATAAACGCCGGCGGCCTGCAGCTGCGACAGCATCAGCGCGGAGATCGACACGGGCGCGCTCGCCCGCCGCTGGATCGAGTAGGACAGGACGCTGAACGCGATCGCCTCGCGCTCGTCGTAGCCGATGAAGACGGGGATCGACTTCATGGCGCGCAGCGCGGCTCCGCGCCTATGGCTTGGCACCGCCTGCCGGCTGCGGCGATCCTTCGGGTTTCGGCGCCTGCTCCGCCTGGGCCTCGTTCTGGTCCTTTTTCTCGAGCGCTTTCTGGACGGCCATGGCCTTGTCGAGCACCTTCGCGTCGATCGGCACGATCAACGCCTCGACGTTCTCGGGATGAGAGACCGCGCTCTTGGAGTTGCGGATCTCGAACACCGCCTGCTGGACGCGTTCGTTCTCGATCTTCTGCCGCTCCGCCGCAATCAACTCCTTCTTCACGGCTTCGAAGGGCAGGCGTTCCGGCTTCTTGCGCTCCACCAACCGGATGACGTGGAACCCGTACTTTGACTCGATCGGCCCGCGGATCTCGCCCTTGGCCGCCATCCCTTCGATCGCGTCGCGCACCGGCTCCACGAAGGCGCTCGGCGGGCTGAACGGCAGGTTGCCGGCGTTCTTGGCGAGCGACGGGTCATCCGAATAGCGCGCCGCGAGCGACAGGAAATCCTCCTTGCCGGACTTGGCGAGCTCGTACACCTCGTTCGCGCGCGCGAGCGCCGCGTCACGCGTGCGGCCCTCGAGGTTCACGAGGATGCTCTGCACCTTCACGAGCTCGGGTGTCGTGGAGCGCTTGGGCTCGGCCTTGTACAGCTCGAGGGCCCGTTGCTCGAGATCAATGCCCGACGCCTGCTTCTTGAGCCTGGTGACATACACGTCGGCGAGAATCGCTTCCTGCGCTTCCCGCAGGCGCCGCTGCACGAGCGGATCCTTGTCCAGGCCCTCCGCCTTGGCCTTGTCGGCGAGCGAACGCTCGACGAACAGCCCGTCGACCACCTTCGCGATGCGATCGTAGGAGCTGCGGAATTCGGCACGGCGCTCCTCGGGAACGCGTGCCATGTAGGCCTCGAAATCGGCGGCCTCGACGACGGTGTTGCCGTCCTGGAGGAGCGGTGCATCGTTGGGGATTTTCGCCGCGAGAGCGAGCGCTGGCACGAGCGCGCCGAGCGCCAACAACCGAATGATGATGGTCTTCATGGAATTGGAAAAAACACGCCCGCGCTCGCGCGCGGGCGGGTTGTTGCGCAAGACAGGAGGGCTATTGTAACGCCGTTCCTAGATCCCCCCGTACAGCCACGATCCGAGATAGCCGCAGGTCAGCGTACCAGCCGGACACGCGCTGTACGTATACCGGAAGTTCACGTAATACGGGCTCGCCGTGCCGGTGCCTTGCGCTGCCATGCACGTGCTGGTGTCATAGGCGGTCCCGGTCGCTGCGCCGAGCCAGTAGAGCTGCGTGATCTGGCCACCGCCGAGGACATGGCATTGCGACGGCACGGTCGACGGATCCGAGCCCGGGCACGGCGAAATCCACATCTCGACCTGAGCGTTCGGGCTCGTCGTCGTCGCCTGCAGGCTGACCGAGGCGGACTTCTTGGTGGTGAGGTCGAGCATCGGCAGCTGCGCAGCCACGATCTGCCCCGACGCGGCCGGGAAGATGCTGTTCTGGATCGAGGCATGCCCCTGGTCCAGGAGGTTGAACGTGGTCGTGCTTGCGGCGGTCGGACAGCCCGACGTCGAGCCGCCGCCGGTGGCCGGCGGAGCGGACTGCGGCAGGTTGATGGACGGGAAGGCCGGATCGCTCCCGCCCAGCACCGCAGGCGTCGCGACGCCATTCAGCATGCCGGTGGCGATCATGAAGAAGCACTGGCCCGCCGTGGCCGTCGTGACGAAGGGGAAGGTCTGCGCCGTGCCGTTGCCATCGGGGAACGTGATATGGCCCTGGCCGGAATGTCCCGGAGCCGGTCCGCAGCTCGGGCCGCCGAAGGAGTAATCCGCGTCGATCTTGCCGGTCGTGCCCCCGGTGCGGCTCACCGTCACCAGCAGCGTGCCGGTGGTGTCGTTGAGATTCACGGCGCCGGCGGGGAACGACACGGTGAGCGAGCCAGGCGCCCCGGGCGTCGTGGTGCCGCCCGTGGTGCCCGTCGTGGTGCCACCGCAATCGTAGCCCTGGAGTGACAGCGCGCCGTTGGCGCTCACCGTGAGCGAGGTATACGTGCAGGTCTGTGTGGTCAGCGGCGTCCCATCCTTCTTCGTGATGTTCGCCGATTGTTGTGCGAAGGCCGTGGACGCGAGCGCTGCGGACAGCGCCGCCACGGCGAGAAATGTGCGCCTCAGGAGGTTGGTTGTGGGGATCGTGTTCATAGGTCCTCGCTTAGGCATGGCGCTCCGATATTCGGCGCCGAAAAGTTGTTTCCGGACTTCGTAGTACGAAACAGTGCTCACAATATACGTGAAGTTGTTGCCCGATCAAGCGGCAAGCCGAAAATAAAGACGGCTGGAAAGTTTCGCCCGACGAGTGGTGAGAAAAAAAGGCGGACCCCGCAGGGTCCGCCTTCAACACCATCGGGCAAATCGCCCTGTTCTGCCTTACGGGCGGATGGCCTTGATGTAGCTGTGCTCGAACAGCTCGGCGTAGCCGGACTGGCAAGAGGCAGCCGCACCCGCGCCGGTCGTGCACGCGTTCGCGTTGTTCTTGAAGTTCGCCACGGCGAAGCCGGTGACCGGCAGGCCGAAGAACGTGTACGCGCCCGCGGTGACCACCGGGGCAGCGGCAGCCACGTTGTTCAGCGAGACACGGTTCATCGTGACCGCACCGACCATCGGCAGGCCCACGCCACCACTCGCCAGCGCGTTCGTGCCGGTGAAGGTCAGGTTGGCCCAACCGTCCTGGAAGCTCGACTGGATGCTCACGAACCGGTTGTTCACCGAGCCGAGAACGCCCGTCGCGCCACTGGTCGGCTGCCACGCGCCGCCGTTGCTGAGCGACAGCACGGTCGATTCCCAGCACAGCGTGTTGGCCGGAGCGGCCGGCGGCGGCGGCGAGAACGAGCCCGGAGCAGCGGCGGCCGTGTTCTCTTCGCGGTCGAAGTACGTGAACGAAATCGTCTCGCACGCACCCGACGAGGTCATCGTCTGCGAGTACGGGGCGACCGCGCCGGTGGCGTTCACGAAGAAGCGCTTGAGCGGCTGGGTGAGCACCCAATCCGTGTTCGACTGCGTCGCCGCGTCGAGCACGTACTCGTTCAGCACCGACTGGTTCATCAGCACCGAAGCGACGGCGCGCGCGCCTGCGCTGGTGCTCAGGCCCGTTCCGACGGTCGCGGGGGCCGCGGTGGCGCCGAAGTCCGTCAGGTACGCCGTTGCGGACATCGGGGCGGAGCTGGCCGGATCGTTGCCATTGAGCACGAGGCTCACCGCCGGGACGGCGTTGCTGATGTCCGGGTTCAACGACGCGCCAGGCGCCCACTGCTGCACCGAGCTCCACGCGTCGAGCGCGTTGGCCTTGTAGCCGACATCCTGGCCGCTCGCCGTGTTGATCAGCGTGCCCGTGCCCATGAGGCCGCCCGTCGGCGCAACGATGTCCGTCGCAGCCTGGGTCGGGGAAAGCGGCTGCACGAACTTGCAGTTCGGCGGCACGCCGGCCACGTGGGTGATCGCAGTGTAGGTCGGGCTGCCCGTGACGATGGTGCCCATCTCGAGCATCTCGAGATAGCCTTCACGCGTGCGGTCGAGACCCTGGCCCGGCAGGCCGAAGCCGCTCGCGCTCGCCGGGTTCGCGTATTGGAAGTTGCGGAAGTCCACGCCACCCGAGGGAATCGCCGGATCGGTACAGGACGCGTCACCGGTCTGCAGGTGAGCGGCACCGCCCGCGCCCGTCGGCGTGATCGCTGCGGTCCACACGTCGTTCGGCGACAGATACACGTTGAAGTCGAGGACTTCAGCCGAGGTCTTGCCCTCGAGGAAGCGGACCTTCACCGCCTTCGCGCGGCTGGTCGTGTTCACGACCGAGACGTAGGTGTTCCAGGCGTTGTTGCCCGAGCTCTGGACCGTGTAGTAGGGGTAGATGAGTACCTGCCCGGTGTTGTTCGGGCTCAGGTACACAGCTTCTGCCGAGCCGGCGGCCGCGCCGAGACCGGCGAGCACCGCAGCTGACAGCGCTTTTCTTTTGAACGTGTTCATTCTTAAGTTACTCCTTTGTGAAGAGAAAGTGATCACTTTCTAGAGGTACAACGCCGCGCAATCTTAGCGAATGCCGCTGGCTTTTTCAAACTCCGTGTAGGGCGACTTAACCGCGCCTGTCAGCGCCGACCTATCTCTGCAAGTACCACCACTGCGATCCGGAACGAACCCAGGTTTCATGGAATGACGTGCGAATCTGCTTGCCTCGAAACGCGTACTCCATGGTCCCGCTGGCATCGCAGCTGTCGGCACTCGCGCATTCAACCTTTTCCACCTTGACCGATTTCCAGAATCCCTTGTTGATCCCGCCGTCGTACGCCTCGTAGCTCTGCACCTCGCGGCTCCCCGGACTGAGGTAGCCGTATGCGGTCCTCGTATCACCCTTCACCAGCGCATCCCACCGTGCTTGAGCCCTTTCCTTCACCACTTCCTGCGGACTCCGCGGCTGCATCAATGCGCAACCGGAAAGCACTGGCACCACAAACGTCACGATCAGGGCTAGCGAGGTTCTGACGCCCGCCAAAAAAGACCCCTTGGGACCGTACTGGCCACAAAGACTATTCAAGTTGCATCTCCACGTCAAACAAAATCGCATGATTTTTACAACACTGTGTCGCTTTTACAACACGCCCTTGGAACTCTGAGACCTTGTTGTGAAAAGCCTTTGTTCTGCCAAGAGAAACGTCATTTTCCCGTCGGCACCGGGGGGACCGCCGGGACCGGAAGGTCCTTGCGCTTCGGCAGCATATCCTCGAGCGCCGGGAGTTTCTTACGCAGCTCCAGGGTCGCTTCCCGGGCCTGTTCCGCATCGCTGACGATGCGCGGGGTGATGATCAGGACGAGCTCGGTGCGCTGGCGGCTGTAGCTCTGGGTGCCGAAGAGCGTGCCGAGAACCGGAATCTTCGAGAGCAGCGGAATGCCGGAAGTCGTGCGGTTGCTGTTCTCGCTGATGAGGCCGCCGAGCACGATCGATTCGCCGGAAGCAACCACCACGCTCGTCTGTGCGGAGCGCGAGCTCACGGGCGGGTTGGGGTTGTTCGTGTTCGTCACCGCTCCGGGCACGCTCACTTCCTGGTTCACGTCGAGCGTGACCAGCCCGCCGGAGTTGATGCGCGGCGTGACCGCGAGAAGGATGCCGGTCTCGAGATACTGGAAGCTGTTGAGAACACCGCTTCCCGTGCTCACACCGGTCTGCGACGCGGTCTGCACCGAAATGCGGTCACCGACCTTGATCTGCGCCTTCTGGTTGTCGAGCACCATGATCTCGGGCGAGGCGAGGATGCGCGCCTTGCCGTCACCGCCCAGCGCGTTGAGCACCGCGCGCACCTCGTTGGCGCTGTAATTGATGAGTTGCAGGCCGGTGAACGGCGGAACCGTGCCGGTCGGCGTCGGAACGCCGTTCACGCCATTCACGCTCGAGGTGGGCAGGCCGCCCATGTTCAGGGTGCCGAGCGTGTTGTTGCGTGTGTGGATGAAGTAGTCGAGTCCGAGGCTGAGGTTGTCGGAGAGCGTGACCTCGGCGAGCATGACCTCGACGAGCACCTGCCGCGGCACCACGTCGAGACGACGCAGCGCGCCCTCGATCGTTTCGTAATCGGCCGGCGTGGCAAGGATGAGCAGCGAGTTGGTGTCCTTGTCGGCGATCACGCGCACTTCGTTCGCCGTCGTTCCCGAGCCCAGCTGGAACGTCGCGGCGGGCGGCGCGGGCGTCACGGTCGTGGTCGTCGTCTGCGGCATCTGACCGAAGGGCGAGCTGCGGATCTCCGTCGGGCGCGCGCCGGGGGCGAGCGTGGGCGCGGTCGTGGTCGTGCGCCGTGACGAGAAAAGGTCTCCGATCAGCTGCGCGAGATTCTCGGCCTTGCCGTTCTTCACCTGGTAGACGAAGAAGCGCGCGCCGCCGGCCGTGCCGCCTGCCTGGTCGATGCGATCGATCCAGGTGCGCGCCATGTCGAGGTATTTCGGCTGCGTGGTCACCACGAGGAGCGCGTTCAGGCGCTCGATCGGAATCACGCGCACGATCCCGGCGAGCGGGCTCGTGCCGCCGGCACCGAAGATGTGGTCGAGGTCCTGCACGAGCGACTTCACGTCCGAGCCCTTGATCGGGAACACGCCCACCGAATAGCCCGAGAGCCAGTCGACGTCGAACAGCTCGATCGTCTCGAGCAGGTGGCGCATCTCGCGCTCGTTGCCGGCGAGCACGACGAGGTTGCGCACCTCGTCGAAGCGCACCGAGTTCTCGGGCGCGAAAGGCTCGAGGATCTTCGCCATCTCGCGCGCACCGACGTACTTGAGCGGCACGACCTCGACCGAGAACCCTGCCGGGAGCGGCCGGTTCGAGCCGCCGAGCTGCGGGGTGATCGAGCCGCGCACGAGATTGATGGGCAGGATCTTGTAGATGCCCTCTTCCTGCACGACCGCCGCGTTGTTCTGGCGCAGCAGCATCTCGAGCGTGGGCAACAGGTCCTTCATCGCGATCGGGCGCACCGTGCGGAAGGTGACGGTGCCCTGCACGGCCGGATGCACGGTATAGGACTGCTTGAGGTAATCGCCGAGGATCACCTTCGCGACCTCGCGGATGTCGAGCGCCTCGAAGTTGAGGCTCGCCTCCTGCGGGCCGGGAGCGGCCGCCGGCGCCGGCGGCTTGCTGTTCACGAAGTTGCCCGACCCCATGTACAGCTTGTTCTGTGCGGGAGCGTTCTGCGCTGCCCCCGGGGCTGCGGTGGCTGCGCCGGCCGCGCCCGGGGCCGCTGGCCCGAACGCGTCGACGGAAGCGGCCGGCGCAGACGCCGCATTCGCACCTTCCTTCATGCCGGGCGGAAGGATCGAGCACGATGCGAGCGCCGCGAGGGCGATCATGGAGGCGGCGGCGGCTCGCAGCAGGCGAGCCGCTGCTTCGTCACGCTTGCGGCGAGGAGGACAGACGGCCATAGGGAGCACTCACTGGTTTTGTTGGAGGCGTCGCGCCGTGCGCCGCGCGAGCAGCTCTTCGGGCGTCATCGGCGTGGTCGTAGGCGCGGCTTGAGGCAACGCGCTGCTCACATGGTTCGGCGGCGCGGGATTGCCTGGCGGATTTCCGACGGGCGGCTGTCCGGGCATCGACTGCGGCGCCGTCGGGAATGGCCCGACCGCGGGGCCCGACGGCATCGCGGGGATCGCGCCGCCGGGCCCGGGCGGTCCCTTGAGCACTTGCAACGGCAGCACTTCCTGCTCGCTGCCCTGCGTGAGCGTGACCGATTCGGGGCTCACCTCGGCGAGCTTAAGGCCGTTGATCTCGTGCCCCTTCTCCACGCGGTGGATCTTGCCGTTCGCCTTTTCGCGCAGCATCGCGATGCGCGTGTCGCCCGCGACGATCACGCCCTGCAGGATGAACTGCCCGCGGCGCATCGTCTGCTGCTGCGCGGGCTCGGGCGTGGGCGCAGGGCGGCGCGTGGCGATGAAGAGCGGCCGCGTTGCCATCTCGGGATAGGCCTGTTCCGCGGCCGGTTGCGTGAGCGGCGGCAGGAGCTTGGCTTCCGGCGCCGCGGCAGCGCGCGTGGACAATGCCGGGATCGACGGTGTGAGCCGGCTGCCGAAGCCGGTCTCGGCGGCGATCACGACGAGGAGGGCGGCCGTGAGCAGCGTGAGGGCGACGATGAGCGGCCTGCTGCGGACGAGATCCAGCATCACGACCCTGTGAACGCGTAGCCGCTGACGTCGAACTGGACGAACATGTCCGGTTCCGCGCCCGGCGCGGGTTTGAAATTCGCGGGTACCTGCGAGCGCACCATCAGGTTGTCGACGAAAAGATACGGCGTGTTGGCTTCGATCGCACCCAGGATCTTGCGCAGCGCGAAGATGTTCGCGGTGACCTGGACGTTCACCGTCACCTGCCGATAGCGTCCCTCGTCCTTGGAGGTCGGTGCGCCCATGGTGATGAGGTGGCCGCCGCTCGATTCGACGAGGCTGCGGATGGACTCCTGCGCCTCGGCAGCGGAGAGCGCGGCCCCGCCGCTACGCAGAAAGAACTTGCGCGGGTCGCGCGCGCGCATGGCGTCGAGCCGCCGCACGATTTCGGGCCGGCTGCCCGCGATGCGACGGTACCGCTCCAGCTTGTCGAGATTCTCGGCCAGCGCGCGATCGTAATGGCGATTGAGCAGGAACGTGGGCGCCGCCACGAGGGCCACGACCGCGACGGCGAACGCGACGAGCAGGCCCACGGCGAGCTGCCGGCTGCGGCGCGGCTCGCGTGCCCAGGCGAAGGGCGCGCTCATTTCTTCACTCCCGCGGCCGGCGGCGTTTGCGCGGACGGCTTGGCCGGGGCCGGCTTCGGCGCGGCCGGCGCGGCCGGCCCCTCGATCACCGGCGTGGCCGTGGGCAGCGGACGCGCAACCGCCTCCGCCGAGATGGTGAATCGCTCGGTGTTCGGCATCGAACCGCGCGTCACCGTGCCGCGCGGCGTCGCGTTCTTCAGCAGCCTGGACTGCTCGAGGATCTCGATCAGCTTCGACGACGACGGCGTCTCGCCGATCATCTGCACCTCGCGGGTCTTGCCCGTCGTCTTCACCTCGAGCTGCACGAGATACGTGTTGTCCGGCAGAAGCCGGGAGATCTCCTCGAGGTAGGCGAGCACGGGATACGTGCCGTGCTTCTTCGCGAGCAGGAAGTTGTAGTCGGCGACCTCGCGCTCGAGCTGCGTGGCGAGAGTGCTCGTCGCCTCCGCTTCCTGGCGCGCCTTCGCCAGCACCGGGTGCAACGCGATGATCGTCTCGCGCTTGCGCCAGATCGGCAGCAGCAGCGCGAGCGCCGCGAGCAGCACCACCGCGCCCAGCAGCGCGCGCTGCACGAGCACCTCGCGCGCCGATTCGCGCTCGCCGTGCTGCTCGAGCGGCAACAGGTCCAGAGGTGCGCCCGCATGCGTGGGATCCTCACGCACCGCGACGCCCTGCACGTTGCCGCCCCATGCGCGCAGCTTCGCGAGCTTCGCGTCGACCAGCTCCCGGCGGGCGACGGCGAGCAACGCGGTGAGCTGAGCGGCCGCCGCGTTGCGCCCCAACACGCGATAGTCGAAATAGACGTCGTCGGCGCGGAAGGGCGTGAGTCGATCCATCTCGAAGGCGAGCACCTGGCGCAGGTTCTCTTCCGTGGCCGCGGGCATCGTCACCCGTCGCACGAGCGCTTCGGCGTGCTCGAGGCACAGGCGCACGCGCCCGCGCGTCTCGCCCGCGCGTTCGAGCAGCGCACGCAGCGCCGTACGCCGGCGGGCTTCATCGAGCGTGGACAGGTCGACGCGCGTATCGGGCCCCACGGCCGCGCGCGGCTCGACCAGCACCAGCTCTTCGCCCTCGAGCGCGATCAGCGGAACACGGGCTGCGCCGCCCAGGGCGGCGAAGCGCTCGGGGACCAGCTGGACGATCTCCTCGCTCCACCAGCGCCAGAACGCCTGCAGTTTTTGCCGTGTGGCCGAGGCGGGGCGCGCGGCCATCGCTTCCGAGGAGGAGGCCATCAGCGAGGCGCCGCTTGCGGCGGCGGCGGCGCGGCGGTGGATTCGCGCCAGGCGACGAACGTCACCGGCCTGCGCGGCGCGGGCCGCATGAGCGCGACCGCCTCGCGCGCGAAGTGCGTGCCGTCGTCGAGCTGCGCCTCGGCGCGTATCGTGAGCACCATCGAGTTGCTCGATCCGAAAACGCCGGCCTGGGGCAGGTTCGGCAACGGCTGGCCGTTGGCACGCGCGTCCTCGCGGCGCGCCAGGTAATCGTCGACCACCTCGGGAGTCATGCCCGGGATGGCGAGCAGCACCTCGCGCGAGGCGAGCTGCACGTTCACGCCGGGCTGGCGCGAGTACACCGTGATCATGGGCGCGATGCGGCGGTAGATTTCGGGGCGCATGCCAAGCACCAGCTGAAGCTCCTCGATGGCCTGGAAGGGGCCGTTGGCGGGGCCGTACGAAAGGCCCGCGGCCCGGTAGTCGTCTTCCTCCGCACCATGCAGTCGCTTGAGCGAATCCGCATCGCGCCAGTCGAGGATCGCGTCGAGCAGGGCGGTGGCCTCGTCGTCGCTCAAACCCACGGAGACGAGCAGCCCCTTCAGCAACGCGTCGGACGCCGTGTTGATGTCGATTTTAGCAGACTCGTCGCGCATCTCGACCCGCACCGGCACGCCGTCGAAGCTCCACGCGTACGGAGTGCCGTCGCGCTTCCACATGTCGGGCGAGTTGTCGTTGCGGTAGGCGTCGAACACGGCGCGGTAGACGCCCGCATCGGCCGCCGACTGCGCGCGCGCCATCGAGACCGAATTGGCGACGATCATCGCCTCGGTGCGCCGCTCCATGATGAAGCTCGACGCGATCACCGCGAGGATGATCGCGACCCACATCACGAGGACGAGCGCGACGCCGCGCTGCCTGCTGCGCATGCTCATGTGCGCGGCCGGCACTGGCGTTGCAGCGCCGCCTCGAAGCATCCCGCCTCCTCGCCGACCTCGACCTTCATCAGCATGTCGGGCAGGTAGCTTCCATCGCTCGTGTGCAGACGGGCGCGCACGAGCAGGGGCATGCGCCCCTTGTAGGTCCATTCGTCCGACCACTTCGGATCGTTGAAGTCGTTCTCGGAGCCGAAGTAGCTGAAGTCCACGCGGTCCACGGCGGGCACGAGGATCGAAGGCTCGGCGGCGTCGAGGGACGAGAAGTCCGATGCCGCGGGGGCGGCGAGCGCGCGGCGCATCACCAGGTTGTGCGAGCCGTCCTTCGCGTTGTCCTCCACGTCGACGCTCGCCAGCGCGAGGCCGCCCTGGGCCACGCCGGCCGGACGCGACGAGACGAAGCGCAGGATGTGCGTGCCGCCCTCGAACGCGAAACGCAGGGTCGAAGGATCCTTCCAGCGCAGCGGGAACACCTCGCCCACCTCGCGCCGCAGGAAGTTCTCGCCGAGGCGCCGGTCGGCCGCGCGCCGCCCGTTCGCGTCGCCCGCGTCCCAGCTGCGCAGCGCGAACGTGAGCCCGGAATAGAGCAGCGACATCATCGCGGCCACGAGCACCATCGCGACCACGAGCTCGATCAGCGTGAAGCCGCCCTGCCCGCGGGTCATTTGCGAACCCCGAGCTCGAGCGTCGCGAGCGACAGCGACTGCGGGCGACCGTCGCCGCCGCGCCAGTCGACCTTCACTTCGACGCGATACAGCGAATACGGCGAGGGCAGCGGATGCTGCGGGTCCACGCCCTCGTCGGAGCGCGTCACGGTCGTGGTCCAGCGCCAACGGCCGTCGTCGGTCTGGCCCTGCGACTGTCCTTCCTCGAACGCGGCCTCGATGCCCGCCGCCGCGAGCTGCGAGCGCGCGATCTCGAGCGCGCCCGAACGCTCCTCGAGGGTGCCGGCGCGGGCCAGCCCCGTGGAGAAGATCTGGAAGCCGACGCCCATGATGAGCGCGAGCAGCACGAAGGCGACCACGACCTCGATCAGCGTGAATCCGCGCACGCGCCGGCGCACGCGGCTAGTCCTCGATCCACACACGGCCGGTGAGCCAGTCGACGTCGACCCGGTACTCGCGTTCGCCGGAGGCGACGGTGATGCGCCCGCCCGTGGAGCTGCCGTCGGGGTAGAAGCGGATGGCGCCCTTCTTCGCGCCCGTGACCTCGCTCTCGGCGGTGTAGAGCTTCAGGTCGATGTCCGAAGGCAGCCGGTGGGGCTGCTTGTCGCCGGGCACCGTGAACTCGCGCGCGTCCAGGTCGAGGGTCATGATGGCGTCCTGGCGCGTCGCCATGGCCGTGGTCTGCGCCTGGCGCAGCGCGGAGGCGAGCGTGCGTGCCGCGCCTTTCAGGTCGTAGGCGCTCGTGCCGCGCAGCCCGCCGAGGAAGATCGCGTAGATCGTCGCCCCGATCACGAGCACGACGATGATCTCGAGCAGGGTGAAGCCGCGCTCGACGCGCATGTCGCGCACCGGACGCTAGTTGGAGACGTCGCGGTTCTCGCCGTCGCCGCCCTCCTTGCCGTCGGCGCCGAGCGAGATGAGGTCGAAGGGCTTGTTCGTGCCGGGCACGCGGTAGATGTAGTCGTTGCCCCATGCGTCCTTCAGGTCGTCGGGCTTCGCGTACGGGCCGTTCCACTTGTCCGTCCCCGCCGGCTGCTGCACGAGCGCCTGCAGGTTCTCGGGATAGCGGCCGACCTCCAGCTTGTACATCTCGATCTGCCCGGCGAGCTGCTGGATGCGGATGCGCGCTTCCTGCGACTTCGCGCGCCCCATCTGCTGGAATATCTTCGGCCCGATGAACGCCATGATCCCCGCGAGGAGGATGAAGACGATCACGATCTCGAGGATCGTGAAGCCGCGCTGGCGGCGGGAACGGAGGATGGTCATGAACGGGTCCTTCTAGATCGGAATGTCGTACACGGAGAGCATCGCCGACAGGATGGCGATGATGATGAAGCCGATGACCAGCGCCATGACGACGATCATCACGGGCTGCAGCAACGCGAGCGCCTTGCGGATCGCCACCTCGACCTCGTGGTCGTAGGTCTCCGCGACCTGCATCAGCATGTCGTCGAGGCGCCCGGTCTCCTCGCCCACGAGGATCATGTGCACGGCGAGCATCGGGAAGCGGCCGGTCTCCATCATCGGCCGCCCGAGGCCGCGCCCTTCCTTCAGCTCGCGCGCCACGTTGCCCACCGCCTCGGCGAGCCACGCGTTGCCCATGGTATCGCGCACGATGTTCAACGCGGCGACGAGCGTCACGCCGTTCGACAACAGCGTGCCGAGCGTGCGCGAGAAGCGCGCCATCTCGAGCCGGGCGAAGAGGTCGCCGACCACCGGCGCGGTCACGAGGCGCCGGTCGAAGCGGTACCGCACCTCGGGATCGCGCAGGCGCCGCGCGAAGAGGATCGCCAGCACGCCGGCGAGCGCGAGCATCGGGAACCAGTAGGCGCGCACCGTGTCCCCGGCCCACAGCACCATCTGCGTCATCACCGGCACGGCCTTGCCCGCGCCGGCGAAGATCGGCTTGAAGCGCGGCACCACCGCGGTGAGCAGCACGACCACGGCGGCGACGGACACCACCGCGAGGAACGCCGGGTACGTGAGCGAGGCCTTGACGTTGTCGCGCAGCGCCTTCGAGCGCTCGAGGTATTCGGCCAGGCGCAGGAGCACCGACGGCAGGCTGCCGCCCGCTTCCCCGGCACGGATCATGTTCACGTAGAAGCGCGAGAAGACGCCGCGCTGCGCCTCGAGCGCCTTCGACAGCGCCGTGCCGCCGCGCACCTCGTTGCGGATCTTCGTGAGGAGCTCCGCGATCTTCGGGTTCGCCGCCAGGTTGATGAGGATCTCGAAGCTGCGGTCGAGGGGAAGCCCCGCGCGCAGCAGCGTGGCGAGCTCGCGCGTGACGACGGCCACGTCGTCCTGGGTGAGGCCGCGGCGCGTGAAGAGCGGCTTGCGCGTGGTCGGCGCCGCGGCCTTCGCCACGCCGGCCTCCTCGGCACGGATCGGGATGAAGCCCATCGCCTGGATGCGCGCGACCGCGGCAGCGGTGCTCGAGGCCTCGAGCACGCCTTCCTGAACCTCGCCGGCGGGGTTCACCGCCTTGTATTGGTAGAACGCCATGCCGGGACGCTCAGTCCTCGCGCGTCACGCGCAGCACTTCCTCGATCGTGGTGAGCCCGGCGAGCGACTTGCGCAACCCGTTCTCGAACATCGTCTCCATGCCTTCCATGATCGCGGCCGCGCGCAGGTCGCCGGCGGTGGCGTGGCGCATGATGAGCGAGCGCAGGTTGTCGGTCATCGTCATCATCTCGAGGATGCAGACGCGGCCGAAGTAGCCGGTGCCGCTGCAATCCGCGCAGCCGACCGGGCGGTACAGCACGACGTCGCCCTGGGGTTGCAGGCGGCGCAGGTTCATCTGCTCGACGACCTCGGGCAGCGCGGCGTGCGGCTCGCGGCACTTCGGGCAGAGCGTGCGCACCAGGCGTTGCGCGAGGATGCCGTTCACGGTGGAGGTGAGCAGGTAGTCCTCGGCGCCCATGTCGAGCAGGCGATTGATGGTCGACGGCGCGTCGTTGGTGTGGACCGTCGACAGCACCATGTGGCCGGTGAGCGCCGACTGCATCGCGATGCGCACGGTCTCCACGTCGCGGATCTCGCCCACCATGATGATGTCCGGGTCCTGGCGCACGATCGAGCGCAGCGCGTTCGCGAACGTGAGCTCGATCTGCGGCTTCACCTGGATCTGGTTGATGCCGGGCATCTGGTACTCCACCGGGTCCTCGACGGTGACGATCTTCACGTCGGGCTTGTTCAGGCGGTCGAGCGCCGTGTAGAGCGTGGTCGTCTTGCCGCTTCCCGTCGGGCCCGTGACGAGCACGATGCCGTGCGGCAGGTCGAGGATCGACAGGAAGCGCTCGAGCGCCTGGCCGTCGAAGCCGAGCGAGGCGAAATCGAGCGGCACCCCGCCCTTGTCGAGGATCCGCATCACGACGCTTTCACCGTGCATCGTCGGCACGGTCGAGACGCGCAGGTCGATCTCCTTGCCCTGGATGCGCGCCTTGATGCGCCCGTCCTGGGGCAGGCGCCGCTCGGCGATGTCCAGGCTCGCCATGATCTTCACGCGCGAGATCACGGCCGCCGACAGGCGCCGCGGCGGCGAGTCGACCTCGTGCAGCACGCCGTCGATGCGGTAGCGGACGATCAGCCGGTTCTCGAACGGCTCGATGTGGATGTCGGAGGCGCGCGACTCCACCGCCCTCGTGAGCAGCAGGTTCACGAGCCGGATGACCGGCGCCTCGGAAGCGAGGTCCTTCAGGTGCGCGACGTCGCCGAACTCGTCCTCCTCGTCGCGCGTCGTGATGTTGTCGACGATCTGGTCCATCGACGAGCGCCCGCCGCCGTAGAGACGCTCGAGCGCGGCGTCGATCTCGTTGGGCGCGGCGATGAACGTGCGCACGCGCTTGCCCGAGGCCATCTGGACCGCGGAGATCACGTACGAGTCGGTCGGATCGGCCACCGCGAGCGCGAGCTCGTCGTCGTCCTCGCGCAGCGGCACCGCCTGCGCATCGCGCAGGAACTTGGCCGACAGGCGCTCCTCGAGCAGCGGCAGCTCGGGGAAGTCGGTGGGCGCGGCGAGCGGCAGGTCGAGCTGGTCGGCGAGCGCGTCGGCGAGGTCGCGGCCCGAGACCATGCCGAGGCGCAGCAGGATCGTCCCGATCTTCTCCTGCGACTCCGTCTCCTGCAGCTTCAGGGCGCGTTCGAGGTTCGCGGGATCGAGCTTGCCGCGCTCGACCAGGATCTCTCCGATGCGTTTGTGCAATTGGGGCGGGCTTCCAAAGCTAAGCGATTGAAAATTATAAACGTCTTCGAGGACAAAGGGGGCTGCCTGCGAGTGATTGGCGGCCGGATCAGCCCGCGCGACCGCCCTTTCGAGGGGTGCGCCGGTAAGAAGTTCCGCCCGCCGTTCTCGCACGCCGTCCTGTGCCGCGATGATGGGTGGCCAAGGCCGCGCCGTCGACCGGGAATGCGGGAAGAAAAAACGGGCACCGAAGTGCCCGTCGTGGAAAGGGGGCGCCGCTGCGCGCCCCCGGCCTCTCGGGACTCAGCTGTACGCGCTCTCTCCGTGCTCGGTGATGTCGAGCCCCTCGCGCTCCTTCTCGTCGGAGACGCGCAGGCCGATCAGCGCGTCGACGATCTTGTAGGCGACGAACGCGACCACGCCGGACCACACGATCGTCACGCCGACCGCCTTCGCCTGCGTGATGAACTGGCTCACGATCGAGTAGTCCGCGGCGGAGACGAGCTTGCCGGTGAACCAGTCGACCGGGTAGCTCGGGCCGCCGAGGTTGGGCGAGTTGAAGATGCCCGTCATGAGGGCCCCGAGAATGCCGCCCACGGCGTGCACGCCGAACACGTCGAGCGAATCGTCGGCGCGGATCATGCGCTTGAGGCCCGTGACTCCCCAGAAGCACACGACGCCCACCGCGATGCCGATCGCGAACGCGCCCGGGATGCCGACGTTGCCGGCGGCCGGGGTGATTGCGACGAGGCCGGCGACGGCGCCCGATGCGGCGCCGAGCATCGACGGCTTGCCCTTGAAGATCCACTCGGTGAACATCCACGACAGCACCGCGCACGCCGTGGCGAGGTAGGTGTTCATGAACGCGAGCGCGGCCGAGCCGTTCGCCTCGAGCGCGGACCCGGCGTTGAACCCGAACCAGCCCGTCCACAGCAGCGAGGCGCCGATCATCGTCATCGGCAGGTTGTGCGGCGTGATCGCTTCGCGCCCCCAGCCGATGCGCTTGCCGATCACGTACGCGCCCACGATTCCCGCGATGCCGGCGTTGATGTGCACGACCGTGCCGCCGGCGAAATCGAGCGCGCCCCATTGCCACAGCAGGCCGGCCTTGGCGTTCACCTCGTCGACCACCTTCGCGCTGGTGTACGCGTCGGGGCCTTCCCAGAACCACACCATGTGCGCGACCGGCACGTACGAGAAGGTGAACCACAGCACGATGAAGAGCAGCACCGCGGAGAACTTCGCGCGCTCGGCGAATGCGCCCAGGATCAGGCAGCACGTGATCGCGGCGAACGTCGCCTGGAACGCGACGTAGACCAGCTCGGGCAGCGGCGTGGCCTTGTCGAACGTCGCGGCCATCGAGAAGGGCTGGTCCTTCATCGCGTCGAACGTGCCCTTCAGGAAGATGCGATCGAAGCCGCCGAAGAACGCGTTGCCCTCCGTGAACGCGAGGCTGTAGCCGTAGATGCACCACAGCACCGTCACGAGCGAGAAGACGACGAAGACCTGCATCAGCATCGAGAGCATGTTCTTCGAGCGCACCATGCCGCCGTAGAACAAGGCGAGCGCGGGCACGCTCATCATCAGCACGAGCGCCGTGGAGACGAGCATCCACGCGACGTCGCCCTTGTTGGGCTGCGGCGCGGGCGCGGCGGCTGGCGCCGGCGCGGCGGCCGCCCCGCCCTGCGCGCCGCCGGTGGCCCCGTGCTCTGGCGCTACGGGACGCGCGCCGCG
>CAYOGL010000018.1:0-87441 GCA_964403515.1 uncultured Burkholderiales bacterium
CCAGCAGCACGAAGCGCTTCGCGCCGCCGCCGTCCTTGCTCATCAGGTACTCGACCGCGGGGATCGCCTGCTGGTTGGGCGCAGCGCCGGTATAGAACACGTTCTTCGAGAGCTCCTCGCCCTCGTACTGCACCGGATAGAAGAGCAGGCCGTTCAGCTCCTCGAACACGGGCAGGACCGACTTGCGCGACACCGACGTCCAGCAGCCGAAGACCGCGGCCACCTTGTCCTGCGTGAGGAGCTGGCGCGCCTTCTCGGCGAAGAGCGGCCAGTTCGACGCGGGATCCACGACCACAGCCTGCAGCTTGTAGCCCATCACGCCGCCCTGGGCGTTGATCTCGTCGATCGTCATCAGCGCCACGTCCTTGAGGACGCTCTCGCTGATCGCCATCGTGCCCGACAGCGAATGCAGGATGCCTACCTTGATCACCTTGTCTTGCGCGGTCGCGGCGAGCGGCGCGAGAGCCGTGGCGACGGCCGCCGCGCCGATCGCGAGCGCCTGGAAGAACGAGCGACGTTTCATGTGTGCATCTCCGTGGAGGTCGTGGGGCGGACGATTTGGCGAAGTCGCGGCGGCGTCCGCACCGTGTTCAGCGACATTCGTGCCATCGCGGGGCGCGCGCTCCAAAGCGCTTGATCGCAAGGGCAAAAGGGGCGCCGTCTTCACCCGGCGCGACGCCTTCGCCGCAGTGCGCCGGCTCCGCATTGGTGCGCGAAATCGCGTGTCGCCCCGTTGCGGTGCGCCCGCGCGGGCATGTGTGTCTCGTGCGATGCAACCGGCGCGCGCTCGCATGCGCGTTTCTTCGAGGCGAACGCTCATTCATCAACGCGCGCCCGTCCGCTTCTCCTTATGCTGCGCGATGTGGCATGGCGCCTGCTTTTGCTGCAGTGCCCAGCACCTGCCCGGGAGAAGACGATGAAGCGTTCGGAAGCCGAAGCCGCCGCCGTCGCCGGCGTGTTCGCGACGAAGCCCATGACGCGCGAGGACGTGACGGAGATGATCCGCGCCGCCCGCATCCGCAAGGGCATCAAATGGTCCGAGGTCGCGAAGAAGGTCGGCCAGTCGAAGGAGTGGGTCACCGCCGGGTGCCTCGGGCAGATGACGTTCACGCGCGAGCAGGCCGAGAAGGTGGGCAAGCTCTTCGGCTTGCCCGAGGAAGCGGTCAAGCTCCTGCAGGTCGTGCCGTATAAAGGATCGCTGCCGACCGCGGTCCCGACCGACCCGCTGATCTATCGCCTCTACGAGCTCGTGAACGTGTACGGCACCACCATCAAGGAGCTCATCCACGAGGAGTTCGGCGACGGCATCATGAGCGCGATCGACTTCAGGATGGACATCGTGCGCGAGCCCGATCCCAAGGGCGACCGCGTTCGCATCCGCATGGACGGGAAGTTCCTGCCCTACAAGACGTACTGAGGTCCGGCGCGCAATGACAGACCGAAGTCGATCCCGTCACGAAACGGAAAAAAGCGCCGGTTAGGTTGGCGACATGCCGCACACACCCATCGACCCGGACGACGCGCGCACGCCGCCCGGCCCGCACACCGACGATCTCGACGACGACGGGCCGCGCACGGCCTGGCGCGACGTGTTGGTCGAGCGCGAGCGCGCGGCCGACCGCTACCGCGCGCTCAAGCAGCGACTGCTCGAGGAACGCTAGGCGCGCTGACGCGAACGAGCAGTCCCCAGGCGCGAGCGCGCCAACGCCGGTTGCCGACGTGCCGAAGGGCCGCTAGGCCTCCGCCACCTCGCCGAGCAGCGACTGCATCGCGCCCGTGTCGACGCTCTCGAAGGGCAGGCTGGTGAAGCGCTGCACGCGCCGGCGCAGCAACTCGAAGGCGTGCTGGAAGGCGCGGCGCTTCGCGCGCTCGTCGCCCTTCGCCATCGCGGGATCGGGCGTGGACCAGTGCGAGCGCAGGTGCTTGCCGAGGAAGAGCGGGCACGTCTCGCCCGCGGCCGCGTCGCACACCGTGATCACGAAATCGAAGCGCGGCGCGCGCGGCCCCGAGAACTCGTCCCAGCCCTTGCTGCGCAGGCCGCGGGTCGGATAGCCGTTGCGCTCGAGCAGCTCGAGCGCGAGCGGATGCACCTCGCCCGACGGATGGCTTCCCGCGCTGTGCGCCTGGAAGCGGCCGCCCCCCAACGCGTTGAGCAGGGCCTCGGCCATGATCGAGCGGGCGGAGTTGGCGGTGCACAGGAACAGCACCTGGATGGTCTTGCTAGGCATGGGCTTCCTTCTCGGCCACGCGCACGCGCGGCCCGGTGAACCGGGCGGTGAAGACGCTTCCCTTGCCCGGCGTGCTGCGGATGTCGAGGGAAGCGCCGTGGCGTACGAGCGCGTGCTTCACGATGGCGAGGCCCAGGCCCGTGCCGCCCGTCTCCCGCGAACGTCCGCGGTCGACGCGATAGAAGCGTTCGGTGAGATGCGGGATGTGCTCGGGCGCGATGCCGATGCCCGTGTCGGCGACCTCGAACACGGCGCCGTCGTCGTGCGCGCGCCAGGTGAGGCGCACCGTGCCGGAAGGCGCCGTGTAGCGGATCGCGTTGCTCACCAGGTTGCCGAACGCGCTGGCGAGCTCCTTCTCGCTGCCCACCAGGTCGACATCGGGGGCGGCTTCGAGTTCGATATGGTGGCGGCCGGCGGAGAGAGCGCGCGCGTCGGCGGCGAGGCGCTCGACGAGCGGCGCCATCGCGACCTTCTCCTCCATCGGCGGCGGCGGCGAGGACTCGAGCGACGAGAGCGTGAGCAGGTCGTCCACGAGGCGCTGCATGCGCGTGGCCTGGTCGGCCATGAGGTCGAGATAGCGCCGCGCCGCCTGGGGATCGCGTTCGTCGCGCAACGTCTCGATGAAGCCCGCCACGACCGTGAGCGGCGTGCGCAGCTCGTGCGAGACGTTCGCGACGAACTCGCGGCGCATGCGCTCCACGCGCTCGAACTGCGTGATGTCGCGCGAGAGCACGAGGCGTTGCGATTCTCCGTAGGGCACGACCTGGAGCGAAAGCACGCGGTCGGCATGGCTCGCCGAGCGCACGATCACCGGCTTCGAGAAGCTCCCGGCGGCGAGATATTCGTTGAACGCGGGAATGCGCACGAGGTGCGTGATCGGCCGCCCGGCATCCTTGACGGGATCGAGCTCGAGGTGCACGCGCGCGGTGTCGTTGCACCACTGGATGCGGTCCTCCTCGAGGATCACCACACCGTCGGGCAGCGCGCGGGCCGCGGCGCGCCAGCGCGCGACCACGTCCACCAGCTCCGCCTCGCGCCGCGTGGCCTCGCGCCGCGAGCGGTGCAGCAGCGCGTGCAGCCGGTCCCAGAACCCGTAGGCGCGCGGCGGGTCGGGCGTTTCGCCGTGCTCGAGCCAGCGCGCGAGCGCGCGCATGTGCCACAGGTGATAGAGCAGCATCGCGAGCAGCACGATCGCGAAAAGCATCCAGCCCAGCTGCGGCTCGGCGACATAGCCGACCACCAGCGAGGCGAGCGCCGCGACGACGATGGCAATCATGGACGGTCGCGCTCGCTCAGGACGGCGCGCGCTTCGAGAGGAACCGGTAGCCCGCGCCGCGCACCGTCTCGACGAGCGTCTCGTGCCCGCTGGGCGCGAGCGCGTCGCGCAGGCGGCGGATGTGCACGTCGACCGTGCGGTCCTCGATGAACACGTGGTCGCCCCACACCTGGTCGAGGATCTGCGCGCGCGAGTACACGCGGTCGGTGTGGGTCATGAAGAAGTGCAGCAGCTCGAACTCGGTGGGCCCCATGCGCAGCGCCTGGCCGTGGCCGCTCACGGTGCGCGCCGCGGGATTCAGCACCAGCCCCTCGATCTCGACCGCCTCGCGCGTGAGCTGCGGCGTGCGCCGGCGCAGCACCGCCTGGATGCGCGCCTCGAGCTCGCGCGGCGAGAAGGGCTTGGTGATGTAGTCGTCGGCGCCGCTCTCGAGGCCCGCGACCTTGTCGTCCTCGTCGGCGCGCGCGGTGAGCATGATGATCGGCACCTCGCGGGTGCGCGCATCCGCCCGCAGCCTCCGTGCGATCGAGGGGCCCGGCGTGTCGGGCAGCATCCAGTCGAGCAGGATCACGTCGGGCAGCGCGCCGGCGAGCTCGCGGTACGCTTCCTCGGCGCTCGCCGCGCGCCGCACCGCGTGGCCTTGCCGGGCGAGGTTCACCGCGAGCAGCTCCTGGATCGCCGGCTCGTCCTCGACCACGAGGACCGAGGCCGTCATCGCGACATCGCCTCGCGCTCGAGCTCGTCCAGCGGGATGTGGCGCACGTCGCGGCCCTTGACGATGTAGATCACGTACTCGGCGATGTTCTTCGCGTGGTCGCCGATGCGCTCGAACGCCTTCGCGACCCACACCACCTGCAGCGCGCTCGTGATCGTGCGCGGGTCTTCCATCATGAACGTGATGAGCTGGCGGATGATCGCGCGGAACTCCTCGTCGATCACCGAGTCCTCGCGCGCGACGCGGGCGGCGGCGGCGGCATCGAGCCGGGCGAGCGCGTCGAGCGCGCGACGCAGCGTGCCGAGCGCGAACTCGGAGAGGTGGCTGATGGCGACCAGGCGCTGGCTGCCGTTGCCGCCGTTCGGCGCCGCGTCGCACGCCATGCGGCCGATCTTCGCCGCCTCGTCGCCGATGCGCTCGAGGTCGGTCACGATCTTGCTCGCGGCGAGGATGAGGCGCAGGTCGGAAGCGGCCGGCTGGCGGCGCACGATGATCTGGCCGAGCTCGTTGTCGATCGCGAGCTCGAGCTCGTTCACCTTGGTGTCGCTCGCGATCACCGCGTTCGCGCGCTGGGCGTCGCAGTCGAGGTAGGCCGCGATCGCTTCGCGGATCTGCGACTCGACCAGCCCGCCCATCTGCAGCATGCGCGAGCGGACGGTCTCGAGATCCTGGTCGTATTGCTTGGCGGTGTGCTCGGTCATGGCTCTCTCCGGCGAGAGATTATCGGCCTAGTGTGACAGTTCCGTGACCGTCCGGGGGTGACGGGACGGAAAAGGATTCGGTCCGGGAGTGATGCAACCGAAAGGCGGGGAACGCAGATGAACGCAGATGGAACGCAGATGAACGCAGAGAAATCAAATTATTTCCCGGGGCCCGATGCCTGCGGACACTGCGCGGTTTCGCCCGCATAAGACGCGTTTCCAAGACCTGCTCGGCCTTTCTGCGTTCATCTGCGCTCCATCTGCGTTCCAAGCCTTGCTATGTCTTCTTCGTCGCGGCGGCGCGGATCTTGTCGAGCGTCGTGTTGGGCGTGATGGCCTGGGGGTCGATGCGCACCTCGATCACGGCGGACTTGCCGGAGGCGAGGCAGCGCTCGAAGGCCGGCGCGAACTGCGCCGTGTCCTCGACGATCTCGCCCACCGCGCCGAAGGCGCGCGCATAGGCGGCGAAGTGCGGGTTCTGCAGCGCCGTGCCGATGACGCGCCCCGGAAAATGCTTCTCCTGGTGCATGCGGATCGTGCCGTACATGCCGTTGTTCACGACGATCACGATGATGGGCGCCTCGTACTGCACGGCGGTGGCGAGCTCCTGGCCCGACATCAGGAAATCGCCGTCGCCCGCGAAGCACACGACGGTGCGCTCGGGGCGCGCGAGCTTCGCCGCGACGGCCGCCGGCACGCCGTAGCCCATCGCCCCCGAGGTCGGCGCGAGCTGCGTGCGGAATCCCGTGTAGCGATGGAACCGATGCAGCCACGTCGAGAAGTTGCCCGCGCCGTTCGTGTAGATCGTGTCCTCGGGCGCCTGCTGCTCGATCGCCTGCATCACGTCCCACATCTGCACGCGTCCCGGCACCTCGCGCCGCGCGATCCACGCCTCGTAGTCGGCACGCGCCTCCTGCGCGAGGCCCTTCCATTTCGGCTGCTCGATCGGCGGCATCGCGGCGAGCGCGCGGGCGAACGGCGCCATCGCGGAGACGATGCCGAGCTCGGGCTGGTAGACGAGGCCCAGCTCGTCCGGATCGGGATGCACGTGCACGAGCTTCTGGCGCGGCACGGGCGACTCGAGCAGCGTGTAGCCGCTGCTCGCCATCTCGCCCATGCGCTCGCCGATCACGATGAGCAGGTCCGCCATGCGCAGGCGCTCGCCCAGCACGGGATTCACGCCGATGCCGATGTCGCCCGCATAGTTCGGATGGCGGTTGTCGAAGAGGTCCTGGTAGCGGAAGCCGCAGCCGCACGGCAGCCCGTTCGCCTCGACGAAGCGCTGCACGTCGTTGCACGCCTCCCGGCTCCAGCCGCTGCCGCCGAGGATCACGAACGGGCGTTGCGCCGCGGCGAGCAGCGCGCGCAAGCGGTCCATCTCCTCGCTCGAGGGATCGGCTTCGACCGGCGCGTGGCGCCGCGCATCGGCCACCTCGGCGCTCTCGGCCAGCATGTCCTCGGGCAACGCGAGCACGACCGGGCCCTTGCGTCCGGACGTCGCGACCTGGAAGGCGCGCGCGACGTACTCGGGAATGCGCTCGGCCGATTCAATGCGCGATGCCCACTTGGCGAGCGGCCGGAACATCGCGGCGAAGTCGACCTCCTGGAACGCCTCGCGATCGCGGAAGTCGCGGCCCACGTCGCCGACGAAGAGGATCATCGGCGTCGAATCCTGGAACGCGGTGTGCACGCCCACGGCGCCGTGGGTCGCACCCGGTCCGCGCGTCACGAACGCGACGCCCGGACGTCCCGTGAGCTTGCCGATCGCCTCGGCCATGTTCGTCGCCCCGGCCTCGTGGCGGCACACGACCAGCTTCAGCTTGTCCTGCACGTCGTAGAAACCGTCGAGCGCGGCGAGGAAGCTCTCGCCCGGAACGGTGAAGGCGAACTGCGCGCCCTGCGCCGCGAGCTGTTGCACGAGGATGTGACCGCCGAGCCTCGCGTTCATGGTTTGTCTTCTCCCTGGGGTGCCACGAAGATGCGCCGCACCTGGTAGCCGCGCGCGCGCAGCGCCGCGACGAGCCCCTTCGCCCCCACGAGATGCAGCGCGCCGACCGCGACGAAGTGCGGTTCCGATCCGGTGTCGAGGACGGCCGCGATCTTCGCGAGCATCGCCGGGTTCCTCGACCAGACGAATTTCTGCTCGACCTCCGCCGCGCCGCGAACCCGCGCGTCGTATTCGTGCGCGATCTCGAGCATCTGTTCGGCGTCGCCCGTCTCCCAGGCGTGCGCGATGCCCGCGATCTGGCGGTCGACCATGCCGTTGCCGAGCGCCTGCACCGTGCCGGCGAAGACGGCGCGGTTCTGCGCGTCGGTGAGCGAATCGATGAGCTTCATCTGCGCGGCCACGCCCTCGAGCTCGACCACGCGCTTGCCGCTCTTGTGCGCGGCCTCGAGCAGGTACGCGTCGACCGAGAACTGCGGGAGGTAGCCGAGGCGCGCCCATTCCGCGAACACGAGCAGCGACGCGGCCATGAACGGCTTCATCTCGTCGAGCTCCGCGGCGGGAACGCGAAAGCGTCGCGCGAGCTGCATGAAGCGCGTGTAGTCGGCGCGATCCACGTGCTGGGCGAGCGAATCGGGCGGCTTGTACGTCGAGCCCCGGGAGCCGGCGATCATCGCCTCGCGGTCGGTGATGTCCGCCTCGACCATCAGCACGGGGCAGTCGAGGAACGCCTGCTCGACCTGCAGCGGAAGCGGGAACCATTCGGACCTTCCCGCGTGCATCGTGCCGAAGAGGTAGACGTGGTTGGTGAGCGACTCGACCTTCCACAGGAAGTTCTGCGCCGCCGCCGGCGTGGCGAAGACGAACGCGAGCGCGGCGAGCGCCATGCGCGCGAGCGTCGAGGCGATCCTCATGCGTTGGGCCGCCAGCCGCTCGCCACCGGCTCGAAGGGTGCCATCGGAATCGCCGCATAGCGCACCTCGACGATCTCGAGCTCGTCCTCGCCCGCCGGCGTGCGCAGCGTCACGGTGTCGCCCTCGCGCGCCTTGATGAGCGCACGCGCGATCGGGGAGATCCAGCTCACGTAGTGCTTCGCCGGATCGGTCTCGTCGATGCCGACGATGCTCACGGTCTGCTCCTCGCCGTTCGAGCTCACGTACGTCACCGTCGCGCCGAAGAACACCTGGTCGGTCTCCTCGCGCGTGGCGGGGTCGACCACCTCGGCGATCTCGAGGCGCTTGGTGAGATAGCGGATGCGCCGGTCGATCTCGCGCAGGCGCTTCTTGCCGTACTGGTAGTCGGCATTCTCCGAGCGGTCGCCGAGCTTCGCGGCCCACGAGACGACGTTCGTGACCTCGGGCCGCTCGTGGTTCACGAGCCACTGCAGCTCGTCGCGCATGCGGCGCCATCCCATCGGCGTGAGGTAGTTCTTCGAGCCCGCCGGGACCGCGCTCTCGGCATCGCCCTCGAAGTCGTCCTCGGGCGCGTCGTCCTCGCGGGTGAACGCCTTGCTCATCGCAGGCTCTCCACGAACCCGCGCACGCCGCCCAGCAGCATCTCGATCGCGATCGCCGTGAGGATCAGTCCCATCAACCGCCCCACCGCCTGCATCATCGACTCGCCGAGCAGGCGCTGCAGGCGGTCGCCCGCGAGGAGGATGACGGTGGTGAGTGCCATGGTGACGGTGAGGGCGGCGGCGATGAGGACGAGGTCGTTGCCCGCGCGGGAGGCGAGCAGCATCACGGTGGCGAGCGCGGAAGGCCCGGCGATCAGCGGCACGGCGAGCGGCACGATCAGCGGCTCCCCGCGCGCGACGTGCGGCCCGAAGGCCCCTTCCGGGTAGGCGAACACCATCCGGATCGCGATCAGTAAAAGGATAACACCGCCGGCGATCGACAACGACGTCTGGGACAGGCGCATGACGAGCAGGATCTGGCGGCCGAACGCCATGAACGCCATCAGGATCGCGAAGGCGATGGCGCATTCGCGCAGCACCACCGTGCGGCGCCGCGCTGGCGCAACGCCGGCAAGCATCGTGTTGACCGCGGGAACGTTGCCGAACGGGTCGACCACGAAAGACAGCAGGATGACCGTGGACAGGAATTCGCTCGCCATGGAGGCGATATCATATTCGCTTCATGCGCCAGGCCCCCTTCCTCGCCCTCCTCTTCGGTGGCTGCTGCATCGCGTTCGGACCCATCTGGGTGAGGCTTTCGGACACCGGCCCGGTCGCCAGCGCGTTCTGGCGCACCGCGCTCGCGGTCCCGGTGCTGTGGGCCTGGGTCGCGGTGGAGCGCTCGCGCGGGACACGCGAGGCGCGCGTGTCGCCCGCCGCGCTGGTGGCCGCGGGCCTGTTCTTCGCCGGCGACCTCGCCGTGTGGCATTGGTCGATCGTGTGGACGTCGGTCGCGAACTCGACGCTGGGCGCGAACCTCGCGCCGATCTTCGTGACGCTCGCCGGCTGGCTCTTCTGGCGCAAGTCCGTCACCTCGCTCTTCATCGCGGGGATGATCCTCGGCATCGCGGGGATGTTCGTGCTGGTCGGCCCGCACTTTTCGACCGGCGGCACGCAGCTCCTCGGCGACGCGCTCGCCGCCTTCACGGCCGTCTTCTATGCGGGCTACATGCTGGCGATCAAGTCGGCGCGCGACGCGGGCGCGTCGACCGTGCGGCTCATGGCGTGGAGCACGACGATCACCGCGATCGCGTTGCTGCCGCTCGCCGCCGTGTCGCCGCAGCCGATGTTCGCGTCTTCGGCCACGGGCTGGCTCGTCCTGCTCGGGCTCGCGATCATCTCGCAGATCATGGGCCAGGGGCTCATCGCCTACGCCTTCGCGCACCTGCCCGCGTCGCTCTCGTCGGTGTCGCTGTTGATCCAGCCGGTGATGGCGACGTTCTTCGCGTGGGTGATCTTCCACGAGGCCGTTGGCCCGGCCCAATACATCGGCGGGGCGATCGTGCTCGCGGGCATCTGGCTCGCGAAGAGAGGCAGCCCGGAGGAGACCTCGGCCGACGAGGCCGGCGCAAGCGGTCATCCGCAGATGAATGCCGGCAAACGAAGGAAGACTGAAGTCGGGTTCTGACTCCGGACACCAGGCGATGGGCACGGTGCGTTACCAGTTGACGCGAGACGAGCTGCTCGCCACCGCGGTGAGGCGCAAGCTGTTCAAGAGGTCCACTGTGGTGCTCGATGCGATTCTCGTGGCGAGCGGGCTCGTGCTCGTCACGCTGCCTTCCCCGCAGCCCGCGTATGCGCCGGTCCTCGGGCGCTTCGTGCTGGTGTTGGTCCCGTTGCTGTATGCGCTGCGCTACCTCGTGATCCGGCGGTTGGTCGCGCGCCTCACCTGGCTCACGCAGCCGACGACGCTCGAATTCGGCCCTGACGGCCTCGGCTTCGCCGCCGGCGACATCCGCAGCCAGGTCGGCGCGCGCGCGGCGGGAGATCGCTCGACGCGTCAAGACGAGGCGGGCTCGAGAAGATCCCACAGGTTGCCGTAGACGTCCTCGAATACCGCCACGGTCCCGTAGGGCTCGGTTCTCGGTTCCCTCACGAACCTGATGCCTCTCGCGCGATACGCCTCGTAGTCGCGGGCGAAGTCGTTCGTGGACAGGAACAGGAAGACCCTGCCACCCGTCTGGTCGCCGACTCGCTGCGCCTGTTCGGCGTTCGCTGCGCGGGCGAGGAGGAGCTTGGCGCCGGCGTTTCCCGGCGGCGAGACGACGACCCATCGCTTGTGTTGTTCCGGGACGGGCTTGTCTTCGACCAGGACGAAGCCGAGCTTGCCGACATAGAAGTCGATGGCCTCGTCATAGTCGCGCACCACGACGGAAACCAGGGCGACGGTTTGCGTCACGGCCTTCATCGCGGCGGACTAGCGCTTCAACGGCATCAGGGCGTTCACCTCGCGCCGGTACGCGGCGTAGGGCTCGCCGAACGTCCTCACGAGCATCTCGTCTTCGACATGGATGCGATAGGCGTATGCGGCGAGCGTTGCGGCGATCGACGCGAGGAGCACCACGGCGCTTCCCGAAGCCATCGCGATGCCGTTCAGGCACAGGAGGGAACCGAGGTAGCCGGGATGCCGCATGCGGCGATACGGGCCGCTGCGTTCGAAGGCGTGGTCCGCGTGGGTCATCAGGGTGCGCGTGTATCTTTCCCGGAGCGTGAGCAGCGCCCATGCCCGCAGGATCAGGCCGGCTCCCGCGAGGGTGACGCCGGCCCATGCCGCGAAAGGCATACCGGGCAGCGACGGTGTCCGGAACGATTGCGGCACCCAGGAGCTGCTCGCTTTCATGGCGAGCACGAAGCCGACGACGGGCACGATCGAGGCGAGCGTCACGGCCAGGGTGCTCCTGCGGTCCGCGTCGCCCGCCCGGTGGGCTCGTGCCTTCGCGCCGAAGCGCACTTCCGACTCGACGGCATACAGCAGCAGCATCACCAAGCCGGCGATGCCGTGTGGCGGCAATTCCCGGAAGCCTTCGAGGAGATCCGGCATGGGGCGACCGTCGATGACGCTCAGCGCGGCCTGAGGAACCGCAGCACGAACTTGTCGGAAGGCGGCTCGCGCATGCGGCTCGACGGCTCGTCGCGGCGATCCGCGGCATTGCGCATGAACGTCGCCTCGCGGTCGAGAGCGAAGCCCGCGCGCTCGACCTCCGCGATGAGGAAGGCCTCGTCGATCCGGTGCAGCGTCTTGCCGGCGCCGATGCCCGTGCCCGGCTGCGCCGAGTGATCGACGATCACGTAGCGGCCACCGGGTTTCAGCGCGGCGAAGATCTTGCGGTTCATCGCATCGCGATCGACCGGGAGATAGCTGATGTCGTGATAGTTGAGGACCAGCGTGACCAGGTCCAGGGGCGCCGCTTCCGCCGGGTCCGGATCCTCGAACGGGCGCTTGGCCACGATGAAGTTGGGCTGCGGATGTGCGGCGAGGCGTTCGGTGAGGGCCGCGCTCGGGTTCGGCGTCTGCGCCCAGAGCTTGCCGGTCGGCCCCACCGCGAGCGCGAGCAGCTGCGAGGTGTAGCCCGCGCCGCTCGAGACGTCGAGCACGCGCATGCCGGGCCGGACCCCGGCGAATCGCAGGAGCTCGAGCGGATGGCGGCTCTCGTCCATGCCCCGGTCGCGCTCGGTGCGTACCGGGCTCGCGACAACGGCCTGGAGCTGCGCGGCGGATTCGGGCTCGTGCTTCGTGTCCATCGAAGTACATGCGGCCAATCCGAACGCGAAGACGGTCGCCGCGAGCAACGACGCGCTCCGAGTCCACGAGCAGGGCAAGACGTTCATCGAAGGGCTCCGGGTCCTGTTGCGGGTTGAACGGCGACGCGACGCAGGCTAGCACGGCTCACCGGCCGCGTGTCCATCTTGCAGCCTTGGCGACGATGTCCTGGGTCGCGGGGACGAGTCCAAGCTGCTGGAAGAATCCGAGCGACTCCACCAGGACCCAATCCTCGGCGATCTTTCCATTCTCGATGCGATGCACGGTGGTCATCCGGATGCTCACGCGCCTGCCCGTCGGAGCGACGCCGTGCCAGGGCCCGGTGTGCGTGCCTTGCATCACCGTGCGGGACGCTACCTGGTCGGCTTCCGCGATCATCTGCTCGATGGTGAAGCGCAGGTCGGGAAACGCGGCCAGCCACTCGGCAACATGCTTCTTGAGCAGCTCCGGACCCCGCGGCGCCGCGGTCGGATCCGCGCCGGACCGCAGCTGATGCGTCACGCAATCCGGCGCGAAGATCGCGTCGGCGATGTCGAGGTTCCGGTCGTTCCAGAGCTCCTCGATGAACTGCCGGACGATCGCCTTGTTGTGCTCCAACGACATTTGCGTTCGTCCTCCCGGCTAGGGCCTTCCCGGCGCCGGACGGGAATGCACGAGCACGACCGACGCCTCGCGTTGGCGATCGGGAATCTTCCAGTAGGTCGATAGCAGGCGATCCCTTTCCGCCGCGTCGACGCGCCGGAAGCCGTGGCGCTCGTAGAAGCGGATCGCCCAATGCGCAGCCGCCCAGGTGCCGACGAGCAGCGCGCCTTCGCCTTGCGCCACGAGCGCGTCCAGAAGCGCCGTGCCGATGCCCGCGCGTTGCTTTCCGGGTCGCACGTACGCGTGGCGAATGAGCGTCGCGTCGTCGACCCGCTGCAGACCCATCACGCCGACAAGGCCGCTCGCGTCTTGATAGCCCGAGAACCGCACGCCGGCCGCGAGCTCGGCCTCGAGCTCCGCGCGCGACATGTAGGGCTCGTGCCAGCAGTCATCCGGAATCGCGCCGCGGTATGCCTGTGCCGCCGCATTCACGATGGCCTCCATCGCCGGCAGGTCGTCGACCGTGCAAGGGCGAATCATGGCGAGCTCGATGGGATCAACTCCCGTCCGGGGCTGTGACACCAGCCCATTCGAGCGCGTCGCGCTCGTCATCGAACATGCGCATCTCGGTGGCCCTCCCGTCGCGGAACGTGTAGACCGCCGCGTGCCGCCCGATGCGCCATTCCGTCTCCTGTTTCAGCCTGACGCGCACATGGATCGACACGACGACCTTGTCGCCGGCGACGATGAAACGTTCCGGCTCGCAGCTTCCTTCAGCCCAGGTGGCACGCGCGCGCGAAAGATGGGCCTTGACCGCGGCGAGCCCGCGATGGGTCCCGCCATAGTCGGGCGGCTCGATCCACGCGATGTGCCCATCGAATGTCCCGACGGTCGCCTCGATGTCGTTCCGGTTGAGCGCGGCGTATGCCTCTTTCAGCGCGGCCATGTCAGCCGCGGTGCACGTTGTCATTCAAGGCTCCAATGACCGCTTCGCGGACGGTCCACAGCAGATGGGAGTCGAGATTCCTCGACGACGCCCATGAGGCGATCGCGGCCTTGTGCCGTCCTTCCTTTTGAGCGAGCAGGTCCGATACGGACATCGCCTGTTCCGAGATCAACCGCTCGAAAGGCGACACTCGCCCGTGGGCAAGGCCGGTGAAGTCGAGGCGTGACCCGAGGTGCATCAGGTAGCAGTGGGCCTCCGGTATCGATTGCAGCCCGAACTGGGCGAGGACCCGTCCTGCGCCCGGGTTGGTTTGCTCCGACAGCTCGTATATGCCGAGCATGAGGCTGACTGCGGGCAAAGCCGCTTCGTCCGTCGCCATCTTCAAGAGCGCGTGTTTGAGGGTGCACGTGCCTCTTCGCTCCTTCAACACCGACAACGGGTCTCCGCGCGAGGAGGTTCGCCCGTAAGGCAGGGCCTCGATCAATTGGCCCGCTTCCGACAACAGTCGCACGCCCGCTCGTGACAGCCGATCGCTCACGGCCCCGCGGCCGAGCGGCACGGCGGGCAGGCGAAGCGTCACCTCCATCGGAATCCTTTGCCCCGTCGAACGGTGAGCACCAGGAATGCGCAGCTCCGCAGCAATGGGATGGCGGTCCCGAAGCCCCACGGGTTCGACATCACCGTACCCCACCAGTGGCACCAATACTTGCCATGGCTCTCGCTCGAGACCGGAGGCATCGCGATCACGTCCGCGCGAGCCGCGACTGCACGGCGGACACGAGCGGCGCTATCGCCGACGGGGGAAACGGCGCGACGCTGCTCACGTTGATCTCGCACAGCACGTAGCGCTCGACCGCGGGCGACGTGCGTTCTCCGAACATGAAGTCGCAGTCCCAGAGGAACGGCCAGCGATCGTGCGGGAGGCCGACGCGTGCGCGCAGCATTTCCAGCCACCCGGTTTCGAGGCACATCCTCAGGTCCTGGAATTGCGCAAGGTCGGGCCCGTGATAAAGCCTCGGCCCGGGCTGCGGCGCGGGTTGGCCGGGCGCACCGGGATGAAGGGCGTTGATCTGCTGGTGCCCGAACCCCGCCACGCGGTCCTTCACCAGGTAGGCGCGAACCGTGCCTTCGACGATGCGCGGCTGCCACGGCTGGTCGATCATGTGGCCGCCGTTCGCATCCTCGAAGTACGGCGCGAGCCGGTCGAGAAGCTCGCGCAGGTCCAGCAACTCCTCCTCGCTGCCACGTCGCGCGTGCCGCACTCGCAACGGGCCTTCGGGCGAACCCGCATCCGCGAGCTCGATGCGCCACACGCCGATTCCGCTGTGGCCGCGGTACTGCTTCAGCACGCGCGCCCCGGATCGCAGCCTCGAAGGCAGTTCCGCTTCGAGCTGCCGCAGGCTGTCGATGCGCCGGACATCACTGCCGAAGGGAAGCTCGCGGGTGTCGAAGAGCACGTCCTTCGTGCCGAGCTTGAGGATCGCGTCCGGATGCGCGCTGACGATCACGCCCGCGTCGGCAACCCGGCGCAGCATCGCATCGAGGCGGTCGCGCCGGCGGCCGCCTTCGACGGGGTTGCTCCACACGAGCACGAGGCGCAGCTCGCGCAACTGCGCCTCGACCTCATCGGCAAAATCGTCGTTGTAGACCGCGGGCGTCGCGGGCGTGCCGGCGTGCGCAAGCGCTTCGAACAAAGGTGCGAACCGGCTCTCGGCCGGATCCGAGCGATCGCGCATCGGGCGATCGCCCGGGTAGAGCAAGGCTACGGACGGTGTGGGCCTTGGCATTCGCGGAGTGTACTGCGCCCGTCCTGTGGCCCACCACGGCGCGACGACGTAGCCGTAGAATCGGGCCAACATCGCCCGGAGCCCTCATGCCCCCCAAGAAGAAGCCCCCTGCCGAACCCACCCGCAAGGGCCGGATCGACGCGCTCCTGCTCGCGCTGCCCGGCGTCGAAGGCCGCAAGATCAACGGCCTCGATGCCTACTTCGTTGCCGACAAGATGTTCGCCTGCATCAGCGGCAACGGCATCGGCATCCGCCTTCCCGTGGCCGTCGCGACGGAGCTGCAGTTCTCGCGCGAGAACGTGTCGTCGTTCTCCCCGGGCGGCATGGCGAGCACGCGCGAATGGATCCAGATCGATCGGGCCGACGCCGCGGAATATGCGAAGGACCTGGAGCTCTTCCAGGCCTCGATCGACTTCGTGAAAACGGGACGGCGCTAACCCGTCAGTACGGCCGAACGTCGGGGCCGGCGATCCTTCGCAGCGCCGCTGAATCGAGGATGAAGAGGCGCCGGTACGCAAGGCGGACGATCCTGCGCTGCTGCAGATCGCGCAGCTCGGCGCTCACGCGCGAGCGGCTCACCCCGAGCATTTCGGCGAGCATCGTCTGCGAGATGTGCACCTCGATCTCGCGCAGGCCCGCCACGGGCCGCGTGAGCGCCTGCGTGAGCAACCGCCGCGCGAGCCGCTGCGCCAACGGCGCCCTGACGACATCGCCGAACAGCGACATGAGCGAATTGAAGCGCCGGATCGGCTGCGTGCAGACGTGGCGCTCGAGGATCCGATCGCGCCGCAGGGCGTCCCGGAAAGCATTCCCCGGCACGACGCCCAGCTCGGTTTCGCCGACGGCGTAGCAATCGCCCCATACCAGGTCGGGGATCAGGAAACGGCCGGCGCCGAAGAAGCCGCCCGGTCCGACGACGGCGAACGTGGTGGAGCTGCCGTCGCGCGAGGCGGGGGTGGACAGTCGCAAGGCTCCCGACAACACGATGAAGAAGCGGGGCTGCGCCGACGTGCCCGCCTGGACGAGCTCACCTTCCCGGAATCGCTCGATTCTCGCGATCCTCGCAAGCAGGTCGATGGATGCGGCAGGAAGCTCGCGAAAATAGATGCTCGCCGAGAGGACCTCGCGCACGCGGCCGCCTTTCCCGGGCAAAGGCCGAATTGCGGCTTGCTCTTGCTTCAGCGCGGCGTCCATCCCGGTCATTGTGCCGCGAATTCCGGCGGGAATGTCGCGCCGCGGGCAATTTCGCCGGACCGGCCGCGCTATCTTCCTTCCATGCCCGTTCCTCACGACGGGCACGAACAGGAGACGGACGATGAGATTCGGCGTGCGGTTGGCGGTGCAGGGCGAGATGGGCGCGCACGGTCAGGGATGGCAACTCGCACAGCGCATGGCGCGCGAGGCCGAGGAGCTGGGCTTCGACAGCGTCTGGCTGCCCGACCACGTCGTCAACGCGCACATGAACGTCAAGGTGCCGATGCTCGAGAACTGGACGGTGCTTTCGGCGCTCGGGGCACTCACCCGCCGCGTGACTTTCGCCGGACACACGTTCAACAACTCCCTGAGGCATCCCGCCGTCATGGCGAAGATGGCGGCGACCTTCGACGTGATGTTCGGCGGCCGGCTGATCTACTCGCTGGGCTCGGCATGGTTCCGCCGCGAGAGCGAAAGCTACGGGCTGCCGTGGGAGGAGCACGACGAGCGGGTCGCCCGCTTGCGCGAAGCGCTCCTCATCGCGAAGGCGTTGTGGACGCACGACGAGGTCGACTTCGACGGCCGCTTCTACCGGCTGCGCGGCGCGCACCTCGAGCCCAAGCCCGTGCAGAAGCCGCACATCCCGATCTGGGTGCCGGGCGACTCCGAGGCGATTCGCGACCTGGCGGCCGAGCTCGGCGACGTCTGGCTCTTCTACTCGAAGCCGCCCGAGACGATCGCGGCCTACGCCGACGACATCGCGCGTCGCCGTGGCGGGCACCCCATGCCCATGGCGACCTCCACCGTGTGCCTCGCCGGCCTCGGCGACGAGGACGTGGCCAAGTGGAGCGTGCGCTACGCCGAGGAACGCAAACATCGCTTCGCGGTCCCGCCGACGCCTCAGGACGTGCTTCTCGAGAACCTGTGGGGACCGGTGGAAGCGTGCATCGAGCGCATCCGGGCCTGGGAGCGCGCCGGCATCACCCATCTCGTGATCCAGCCGATCCCGCCGCTCGACGGGATGCGCTTCTTCGGCCGCGAGATCATGCCGGCATTCAGGGACGCGGAAAGGCGCGACGACGCTGGTGTCCAACCCGCAGCATCCGTGCAAGCGCTCGACCTTGGTAATGGGTAACGCCGACTCCGGGTCGAAGAACGCCAAGCCTCAATGGGTCCTGGAAGGCGTGACCGGCACGACCTGGTAGAACACCTCGTCGCGGCGGATCATGCCGAGCTCGAGGCGCGCGCGCTCCTCGATGGCGTCGTAGCCCTGCTTGAGGTCGCGGACCTCGGCGTCGAGCGCGTCGTTGCGCGCCTTCAGCTGCGCGTTCACCGCGCGCTGCTGCTCGAGGCTGCGGTCGAGCTCGCGCACGCGCATCCAGCCGCCCTTGCCCGCCCACAGCGGATACTGCAGCGCCAGGAACAGCGCCGCGAGCAGGAAGGCGACGATCTTCACTTCACGATCTGGTAGAAGGCGTCGCGCCCGGCATAGCGCGCGCCCTCGCCGAGCTCCTCCTCGATGCGCAGGAGCTGGTTGTACTTGGCGACGCGGTCGGAGCGCGAGAGCGACCCGGTCTTGATCTGCATCGCGTTGGTGCCGACCGCGATGTCGGCGATGGTCGAATCCTCGGTCTCGCCGGAGCGGTGCGAGATGACCGTGGTGTAGCCCGCGTTCTTCGCCATCTCGATCGCCTCGAACGTCTCCGAGAGCGTGCCGATCTGGTTGATCTTGATGAGGATGGAGTTCGCCACGCCGCGCTGGATCCCCTCGGCGAGGATGCGCGTGTTGGTCACGAAGAGGTCGTCGCCCACGAGCTGCACCTTGTCGCCCAGCTTGTCGGTGAGGATCTCCCAGCCTTCCCAGTCGCCTTCGGCCATGCCGTCCTCGATCGACACGATCGGATACTTGTCGCACCACGTCGTGAGCAGGTCCGCGAACTGCGTCGAGTTGTACGCGAGCTTTTCCGCCTCGAAGCGGTACTTGCCATCCTTGTAGAACTCGCTCGCCGCGCAGTCAAGGCCCAGCAGCACGTCCTGGCCCGCGAGGTAGCCGGCCTCCTCGATCGCGCGCAGGATCCACTGCAGGGCGCCCTCGTTGTTCGGCAGGCTCGGCGCGAAGCCCCCCTCGTCGCCGACGGTGGTCGACATGCCCTCGCGGTCGAGCATCTTCTTCAAGGTCTGGAAGATCTCGGCGCCGCAGCGCAGCGCATCGCGGAACGTGGGCAGTCCCGCGGGAATGATCATGAACTCCTGCAGGTCGAGCGAGTTGTTCGCGTGCGCCCCGCCGTTCACCACGTTCATCATCGGCACCGGCATGCGCTTCGGGCCGCTGCCGCCGAGATAGCGATAGAGCGGAAGTCCCGCTTCCTCGGCCGCCGCCTTCGCGCTCGCGACCGACACGGCGAGGATCGCGTTCGCGCCCAGGCGCGACTTGTTCTCGGTGCCGTCGAGGTCGATCAGCACGCGGTCGATGTGCGATTGCTCCGAGACGTCGAGCCCGAGCACCGCCTCGCAGATCTCGGTGTTCACGTGGTCGACCGCCTTCTGCACGCCCTTGCCGAAGAAGCGCTGCGTGTCGCCGTCGCGCAGCTCGATCGCCTCGCGCGAGCCGGTCGATGCCCCGGAAGGAACCGCCGCCCGTCCCATCGCGCCGGACTCGACGAGCACGTCGGCCTCGACGGTGGGATTGCCGCGCGAATCGAGGATCTCGCGGGCGACGACTTCGACGATGGCGGTCATGGGGGGACGTCCCTTCGATTGGAAAAAACGTCCGATTCTACGGCGCGGACGAGGTTCCTCGCCAGCGCCGCCGCATCAAAGCACGTCGCGCACGCCGCCGAACTGGCCGTTGTACGTGCAGAACTGGTCGGTGCCGGTGAACTTCCCGCTGAACCCGGTCGTCGCGTTCTGCAACGCGCTGATGGTGAACGTGCCCTGGTTGGTCGAGGCGCCGCCGACGCTGCAACCCCAGTTGCCCGTGACGTCGCCCAGCCGGCCTTGCTGCGCGTAGGTGCCGGTGAACGTGCACTGCGACGCCTGGCCGTTGCTCGCCGTGAAGACCACCTTGAACGTGACCTGGCTGCCCGACTGCTGCGCGGTGAGCTCGTTGAAGGCGAGGACCGCGCCGTTCGCCACGCCGCTGCCGCAGTTGCTGCCGATGGCGGTCAATCCGCCGAGATAGTTGCCGGCGAGCGAATCGGTGCGCCACGTCTGGCGCTGGATCGACTTGATCACGTTGGCGCCGTTCACCGCGTATTGCAGGGTGCCGGTGGCGACACCGGTGAACGTGAACGTCATGGTCCCGACCGGCGCGTTGGTCACGCTCGACGGGTTGAAGCTCGCGGCGGCGAAGTACGGGCCGTTGGTCTGGTAGAGCGTTCCGGTGAAGGTGTCCTGGCTGCCCGTGGTCGCCGGCTCGAGGTCGGAAGCGACGTACCAGCGCGGGGTGTTGTCGGCGCCGTAGACGAAAAGCGTGGCGAAGATCGTCTGGCCTTGCTGGATGAGGTTCACGCCCCACCCGGACTCGGCCGGGTTGTACCAGAGGTCCGTGTAGTCGACGGAGTAGGTGGTGGCCGAGGCCGGCAGCGCGATCGCCATCGACGACGCGATCGCGGCCACCCAGAGCCGGAGGTTACGAATCATCTTCCGATTCCTGTCTGGTTGTGCAGGGGACGGGCCCGTGACCAAATAGTTCCATTGCCCGTTCCCGCGCGCAACCGCTAGCGCAGCAGCCCCTTCAGCGCATCGATGGCGCCGCCGAGCCCGCCCTTCCTGAGCAGCTCGAGGTTGGTGAGCACCTTCTGGGCGATGCGCGCCTGCAGCTCCGCGGTCACCACGTCGCCGATCTCGCTCGGGGTGAGGCCACCCTGTCGCTTGCCGACGTCGCGCAGCTCGAGGTCCGGAAGGTCGAAGCGGATGCCCTGGCCGTGCAGCGCGGGATTGGTCATCGTGACCTTCGCGCCGGACACGGCGATGAGGTCGACCACGTACTTGCGCTTGCCGCTCTTCGCTTCCGCGGGGCGCGTGGACGAGGGACCGCCGCGCGCCGCGATGTACGACTGGATGTTGCGCCGGATCGCCTCGAGGTTCGTGCCGTGGTCGCCCTGCTCGTAGGTGATGAGCGGCGAGCGCACGACCACCTCGCGAATGTGCACGAGCGGCCCGCGAATGGTGTCCGGATCGACGGCAACGCGGATCTCGCCCACGTGCGCGGTGCGCGCCGCCGAGAAGCCGGTGGGCGAGCCGATCTCGAGATCGCGCATCACGCCGCGACCGTCGCTCGCGGAGATCGACGCCTCGCGCACGGACACGCTCACGCCGAGGACTTCGGGACCGTAATGCTCGAGCGCGTACTTCACCACCACGCCGAGCGAGCTGTACGCCCACCATGCGCCGCCCGCGACCAGCAGCACGAGGACGACCAGGCCGATGACGATCTTCTTCACCGCGAGCCTCCTACGCGAGCGCCTCGAGCACGGCGCGCAGCGCCTGCGCCTCGCCGCCGACGGGGCGTCCGGGGCGGTTCACGTCGTTCCATGCGTAGAGGTCGAAGTGCGCCCAGGCGATGTCCTCGGGCACGAAGTAGTCGAGGAACAGCGCGGCGACGATCGCGCCGGCGAAGCCGCCCTTGCCCGAGTTGTTGAAGTCGGCGATGTCGCTCTCGAAGAGGCGCCGGTAGTTGCGCCACAGCGGCAGGCGCCACAGCGGATCGTCCACGGCGTCCGAGGCGGCGGCCAGGCGTGCCGCGAGCTTCTCGTCGTTGCAGAAGAGCGCCGGAAGCTCGGGACCGAGGGCGACGCGCGCCGCGCCGGTGAGCGTCGAGAAATCGATCAGCGTGCGCGGCCTCTGCTCGACGGCATACGCGAGCGCGTCGGCGAGGATCACGCGCCCTTCCGCGTCGGTGTTGCCGATCTCGACGTTCAGGCCCTTCCTCGTGCGCACCACGTCGCCCGGCCGGTACGCGTTGCCCGAGATCGCGTTCTCCACCGTCGGCACGAGCAGGTGCAGGTCGTAGGGCAGCTCGCGCTGCATCACGAGGCGGGCGAGCGCGATCGCGTGCGCCGCCCCGCCCATGTCCTTCTTCATGAGGCGCATGCCGTCGGCGCTCTTGATGTCGAGGCCGCCCGTGTCGAAGCACACGCCCTTGCCCACGATCGCGAGCTTCGGATGGCGGGCGTCGCCCCAGCGGATCTCGAGCAGGCGCGGCGCGCGCGCGGCGGCGCGGCCCACGGCGTGGATCGCGGGAAAATTCTGCGCGAGCAGCTCCTCGCCCACCCATTCGTCGAACTCGCCGCCGAAGAGCTGCGCCTGCTCGCGCGCCACGTCCGAGAGCGCCTCGGGGCCCATGTCCTCGGCGGGCGTGTTCACGATGTCGCGCACGAGGCGCACGGCCTGCGCGAGCTCGAGCGCCTCGGTCACCGCGCGCGAGCGATCGAGCTGCAGGTCCGCGGGCTTGCGCGCGCTCTTGCGGTAACGCGAATACTGGTAGCCGCCGAGGTCCCACGCGAACGCGGCGTTCGCGGCGGAGAGGGCGAGCGGACCCTTCGCGAGCGCGAAGCGGCCGCGCGGCAGCTTCATCGGCAGGAACGCGAGCGCCCACGGATCCTGCGCGTCGCGCACGCCCGCCACCACGCGCGCGATGCCGCCCTTGCCGTCGGGAAGCAGCGCGAAGGTCGCCGGCGTGCCGTCGAAGGACGAGGCCTCGAGCCAGCGCCGCTCAGCCGGCGTGAGTGACTCACGCAGCTTCGGCAACCGCGCCGCGTCGGTGACGAGGATCGGGATCGCTTTCTCGAACGCCTTCTTGTCGGTGATGACCGTCATGACCGCTTCCGCCTGCGAGGAAACGATCATTCTAGCGTTCGCGCGTCAGCCCGCCGCGGGCCCGCGCAGCGCGGGACGCCGCGCGTTCAGCCCGTACCACGCGAGGCCCGCCGCGGCGAGCGTCCACACGATCACCGCGCCGCTGGGCAGGTCGAACGCGGTCGATGCGAGCAATCCCGCGGCATAGCCGACCACGCCGATCGCCCACGCGACCGTCAGGCGCCCGCGTCCCATGCGCCGCGTGGCGAGCGGCGGGATGATGAGCGTCGCGAAGACGAGGTAGAGGCCGACGAGCTGCACCGACGCCGTCACCGCGAGCGCGAAGAGCACGTAGAACCCGACGCGGCCGATGCGCGAGCCGAGCCCGAACCACACCGCGAGCACGGCCGCGTACACGACGGCGGTCCACGCGAGGCGGGCCGGATCGGCCCACAGGATCTGGCCCACGAGGAGGTCGCGCAGGTGCTCGCTGCCGTGCGGGTTGCTCGCGAGCAGCATGAGGCTTCCGGTCGCGCCGAGCGCGAAGGTCACGCCGATCACCGCCTCCTGCACCTCGGGCCATACCTTCTCGGTCCACGTGAGGAGGAGCGCACCGGCGAGCGCGGCGAGGAACGCGGCGAGCTGCACGGCCAGGCCCTCGGCGGGGAAGCCGAGGCGATCGGCGATGATCACGCCGCAGCCCGCGATCTGCGCGATGGCGAGGTCGATGAAGACGATGCCGCGCGCGAGCACCTGCGTGCCGAGCGGCACGTGGGTGGCCGTCACCAGCAGGCCGGCGACGAACGCCGGCCACAGGATCGAGAGGTCGAGCGCGTTCATCGTGCACCCTGGAGCAGCCGCTGCACGGTGTCCTCGAAGAAGCCGAACAGGTCCTTGGCGCCCGGCGTGCCGCCCACCGTGAAGGGCAGCGCCACGTTGTTGATGTGTGCGCGCTGCGCGAGCCATTGCGAGGCCTGGTCGCTCTGGTAGGCCGCGTGCACCACCATCTTCGCCGGCGTGCGCTGCAGGATCGCGAGCACTTCGGCGAGGTGCGAGGCCGTCGGTTCCATGCCGGGTTTCGGCTCAAGCGCCGCGACCTCCTTCAGGCCGAGCCAGGCCTCGGTATAGGTGAACCCCTTGTGCTGCACGACGATCGGCACACCGCGCAACGGCGCCGCCTCGCGCTCCCACTGGGCGATGGCGGCCGCCCACTTCTTCGAGAATGCGTCGTAGCGCGACTTGTACGTCGCAGCGTTCGATGGATCGAGCTGCTCCAGGCGCTGCGCGAGCGCCTCGGCCACGCGCGCAATGTTGCGCGGATCGCCCTGGATGTGTGGATCGCCACCCGGGTGCACGTCGCCTTCGGCGCGGTCCAGTCGCGTCGGTTTGTCGAGCAGGTTCACGTAGGCGGTCGCCTCGAAGTAGCCCGGCGCGCCGGGCTGCACCTTGGCGTTGCCCGCCTGCTGCAGCACGAGCGGCAACCAGCCCACCTCGAGCTCCGCACCGGTGGCGACGACGAGATCCGCGGTGCGCGCGCGGGCGATGAGACTCGGCTTCGCCTGCACGTGGTGCGGGTCCTGCAGCGGGCTCGTCGCGAGGTATACGTGAACCTTGTCGCCGCCGAGCTCGCTCGAAAGCGCAGCCCATTCGGGCACGGTGGCGAAGATGTTGAAGGCCGCGTGGGCCGCGCACGATGCGGCGGCGAGCCACGCGAGGATCGTGAACCGGATGACGGATCGCATGGCGGCTCCTAGAAGATGTGCGCGCCGTGCGCGCCGAGGCTCAGGATGTACTGCACGAAGAATTCGTTGTCGGTGAAGCTCGGGGCGAGGCGCGCCTGGCCGAACTGGATGCGCACGCGGCTGAACTCCGAGGGGCTCCAGTCGACCATCGCCGTCGCGCGCTGCGGATGGAACGACGGGCTCGCGAGGAACTGGGTATTGCCGCCGTAATCCACGCTGCCCGGATCGAGCCGGTCGTAGCGAAGCCCCACGCGCCACAGCGGCATGAACTGGTAGATCGCCTGCGCATAGACGCCTGACTGACGCGAGGAATACGGCGCCGTGCTCGTGAAGTCGGAGGTCGACCACGGCCTGTACGTGAGGCCGCCATTCTCCTTGCGCCACAGGTATTCCGCCTGCAGCTTGAAGTTGTGGTAGTGCGGGTCGCCGTGCGGCGCCCACTTCCATACGACGTTCGCGTTCCAGAGGTCGCTGCTGCCGCTGAACGACGCGGTGGCGTCGTTGCCGAGCACGCCGGTGATCGCGCTCTGGCGCGACTGCGCGCCCGTGTGCAGGTAAGACACGCCCGCCTGCCAGCTGTTGCTGTCGCCCACATCGCCGCCCATGCGCGCGAAGGCGACGCCGGAGCCGGCGCCGTTCTTGTTGCGGTCGTTGCCCGGGTACGAATCGCTGTTGCCGATCTCGCCGCCCAGCTCGAGGAACTGGTCGGTGGGCGCGACCCACGTGAGCTGCACGCCGTTGGTCCGGTACTGGCCGCCGAGGAGCGCCTGGTACACGAGCGGCGCATCGGTGAAGTCCCAGACGTGGTTGTGCTGCTCGTTCAGGTAACCGAGGCCCGAGAAGAACCGCCCGAACTTCGCGACCACGCCCGCGGGCCCGTGCTTGTAGATGCCGTACGCCTCCTCGACCGAGACCGTGTCCTCGGGCGTGATCGAGAAGATGAGGTTCCCCGAGAAGAGCGGATCGACGTTCGCCGAGAAGCCGAGCTCGGACTCGCCAAGCGAGAACCCACGCCGACCGGGCCCCGTATCGCCGCCCGCGAGGAATCCGGCCATGCGCCAATCGTTCGGATCTCGCGAGAGGTTCGCGTAGGTGCCGTTCAGGATCGCCGAGATCGCGGGGTTGAACGCGGCGAGCCCACGAGTGGTGCTCGTGGGGGTCGGTGCGGGCGCGGAAGCTGTCGCTTCGGCCGCGGTTCGCGCGGCGGGAATCGATGGCGCGGTCGCCGCTTGCGTGGCCTGCGCCTTGGCTTGCGCCGCCTCGGCCTCCGCCGCCTTCAGCCGTTCCTCCAGCGCGCGGATGCGCACATCGTAGCTTTGCTTGAGATCGCGGATCTCGGCGCGAATCTCGTCGAGCTCCTTGTCCGTCGCCGCGTGGGCGGGCCACGTAGCGAAGAGCGCGGCGAGCAGCGCGCCGCGCGCGAGCAGCAATTTCTTCACGAGGGATCTCCTAGGTCGTGATGGAAGAGCGCCGCGTGATGGCAGCGCATCCGGCGCAACGTTCAGGAGAACGCGGGCGGGGCTCTCGAGCGGAATGCGAGAAGCGGAGCGGTATCGAGGCTCGCGAGCGCTTCCTCTGCGGCGATGATCGTGCCGAGCGGCACGATCGCGACCTGCGCCGCGCTCGCGCCCACCGCGCCGAAGAACGGCGCGAACACGAAGCACTCGTCGCAGACGGGCGATACCGGCTTGCCGCCCTTCGAGGCGATCTGCGAGGTCGCGTGGCCGAGCTCGTGCAGCACCGCCGCCTGCTGGCCGAGGACGAGCGCGGCCGCGACCCCCAGGGCGAGGCCGAAGCGGCGCAGGAAGACGAGCAGGGATGGGGACCGCATGAGAAGCGCGAGCTTACACCAGCCGCGAAAGGCTACGGCGTGATGACCTGCTCGCGGCCGTCTTCGTTCCGCAGCGTCAGCGACGTCTTCTCGCCGCGCGCCGCAAGCTTCGTGTACGTATCGCGCGTGCCGGACCGCCCGACGAACGCGACACCCGCCAGGTCCTCGGAAGCGCTCATCTTCACCGCGGGCCGGCCGCGCTCGGTGATGAGCCGCAGGAGCACCGTCTCGGCATAGGTCTCGCCGTTCGGCTGCCGGCTCGCGGGCAGCACCGCGATGCTCGCCCGCACGCGGCCCTCGTCGTCGACGATCTGCAGCCCGCGGGCGCGCAACACGCCGTCGCCCTGCGTCGCCGCGACGGCCGGCTGCCGCAGCGCGAGGTTCACGACGACCAGCGCGAGGTTCACGGCGGTGAGCATCACGAGCATCGGTTGCGTCTTCATGCGGACCTCCTAGTGCGGGGATGGCGCGAAGATGAAGCGGCCGCCCTCGTTCGGCGGACGCGTGCCGCGCGAGAACACGACGCCGGACCAGTCGCCGGTCTCGATCGCGTTGCGCAGCACCGACTGGTATTGCGCGAGCAGGCGCGACTCGTACGGCGAGCTGCCGTAGTAGTACAGGTAATCGGGCAGGCTCCCCGCCTCGCAATGGCCGTTGTACGCGCACTCGCTGCGCACGCGCGGGTTGTCCTCGCCGCAGGGATAGCCGTACTGGCACGCGACGATCTGCCACGCGTTGTAGAACGCGCGCGGCTCGACCGGCTCGCCGTCGCCGCCCACCTGCACGGTGAGGTCGTGCCACGAGTTCGAGAGCAGCCGGCCCGCGAGCACGATCGCCTCGGGATCGCGGCTGCCGATCGCCTGGCGCAGGGTCTCGATCTGCGTGTCCGAGAGGCTCGCCGTGCGCCAGTGGCCGTTGCGGCGTTCCTGCCAGATCTCCTGCTCGACCGTCGCCGCACGCGCCTTCGGATCGCCGCGCGCGGCGGCATCGGCGAGCATGCGGTTGAGCTGCGCCTGGCTCACGGCGACGCCGTCGAAGCCCGCGCACGGCTGGATCGCGACCGCGTCGAAGGCGGCGATGCGCCTGGCGCGCTGCGGATCGTTCGGCAGCAGCGCGGCGACGAACTCCTCGCGCCGCTGCTCGGGCGCCTTCGTGTTGCGGCCGAACGCGTACGGCCGGTCGGCCACGTTCGCGCACTTGCGCAGGATCTCGTACGCGATGTACTCGCCCTCGGGCGTGGCGCCCTCGACCGAGCCCTTCAGGCGCTCGTAGAGCGCGCGATACGACGTGGCGTTCACAAAGTCGGCGAGCAACGACGGATGCGCGCTCGCGCGCGTCGGCGCCGGCGCGGCGGCGTGCGGATCGATCGCGAGCACCGCGGCGGCCGCAAGCCTGCGCTCGTCGGCGTTGCCCGCGGCGCGCGACGACGCGCCTTCGTGCGCGCCCGGCGCGGCGGGCCTCGAGGCGAGCCACGAACCGAGAGCCGCCGCGGCGAAGGCGGCGGCGAGCGTCCATGCCCGCCGGGTCATGCGGCTTCGCCGAGGATGAATTCCGCGCCGCGCTCGGCGATCATGTACGTCGGCGCGTTCGTGTTGCCCGACGTGATGCGCGGCATGATCGAGGCGTCGATCACGCGCAGTCCCTCGATGCCGTGCACGCGCAGGCGATCGTCGACGACCGCCTCGCGATCGTGGCCCATCCTGCACGTGCCCACCGGATGGAAGATCGTGGTGCCGAGATCGCCCGCGGCCTTGACCAACCCGCCGTCGTCGTCGACCTCCGGGCCCGGCCGCCATTCGCGCGGCTCGTACTTCGCGAACGCCTTCGCCGCCATGATGCGGCGCGTGATGCGCATCGAGCGCGCGGCGACCGCCTGGTCCTCGGGCGTGCTCAGGTAATTCAGGCGGATCTCGGGGGCCGCGAACGGATCGGTGGTCTTCAGACGCACCCAGCCGCGCGAGGTGGGCCGCAGGTTGCACACCGAGGGCGTGATCGCGGGGAAAGGGTGGAGCGGGTCGCCGAATTTCTCGAGCGAGAGCGGCTGCACGTGCCACTCGATGTCGGGCGTGCGCTCGGCCGGGTCGCTGTAGGCGAAGGCGCCGAGCTGGGACGGCGGCATCGTGAGCGGGCCGGTCTTGAACAGCAGGTACTCGAGGCCCATCGCGGCCTTGCCGAAGACGCTGTTCGCGCGCTCGTTCAGGCTTCCGCCGTTCACCTTCCACATCATGCGGATCTGCAGGTGATCGTGCAGGTTCGCGCCCACGCCCGCCATCTCGTGCACGACGGGAATGCCGAACGATTGCAGCAGCGGCGCCGGGCCGATGCCCGACAGCTGCAGGATCTGCGGCGAGCCGATGCTGCCCGCGGCGAGGATCACCGCGCGTCTCGCGTTCGCCACGCCGCGGCCCGCGCCCTCGACCACGATCTCCACGCCGGTCGCGCGCTTCACGCCGTCGCGCGCCTCGACGTGCACGCGGCACGTGTGCGCCTTCGTGAGGACCTTCAGGTTGGGCCGGCCGAGCGCCGGACGCAGCCACGCCTTCGTCGCGCTCCAGCGCCGGCCCTTGCGCTGGTTCATGTGGAAGTACGCGTTGCCGAAGTTGTCGCCGCGATTGAACTCGTCGACCTTCGGGATGCCGCATTCGGCCGCCGCGTCGCGCCACGCGTCGAGGATCGGCCAGCGCACGCGCGGCTCCTCGACGCAGAGCTCGCCGTCGCAGCCGTGGAACTCGTTCGCGCCGCCGAAGTGGCGCTCGACGCGCTTGAAGTACGGCAGCACCTCGTCCCACGACCAGCCGCGGTTGCCCTGCGCGGCCCAATGGTCGTAGTCGCCCTTCTGCCCCCGCATGTAGACCATCGCGTTGATCGAGGAGCAGCCGCCGAGCACCTTGCCGCGCGCGTAGAGCAGCGAACGCCCGTTCAGCCCGGGATCGGGCTCGGTGCGGAAGCACCAGTCGGTGCGCGGGTTGCCGATGCTGAAGAGATAGCCGACCGGGATGTCGATCCAGTACCAGTCGTCCTTGCCGCCGGCCTCGAGCAGCAACACGCTCGAGCGGCCGTCCTTCGTGAGGCGGTTGGCGAGCACGCAGCCGGCGCTGCCCGCGCCGACGACCACGTAGTCGTATGCGCCGAAGTCGTTCATGGCGCATCCATGCTAGCGAAAAACCGCGCGGCCCGCAGTTCCCGCAGGAGGAACGGCGGTTCAGTTTCGCGACACCTTCCCGGCGTACTGTCCGGCGACGCGCCCCCCAAGAGCAGCACCAGAAAGAAACTTTTCCTTCTGACTGTCCGGAGGTCTTCATGAAGCGAAGCTGGAAAGTGGTCACCGCTTTCGCCTGTCTCTCGCTGTTGGCCGGCTGTGGCGGAAGCGGTCTCGACAACAACACCACGGTCGGCAAGAACCAGGCGACGATCGTCAGCATCCCGGGGCTGAGCTCCACGGCGAACTTCTCGTTCGACCTCGGCACCGTGTACCAGGGCAAGTATTACGTCACCGACCGCAACAACAAGGCGGTCGACGTGATCGACACGACCACGCTCGCGGTCAGCCAGATCAAGGGCACCGGCAGCCTCGCGTTCACCGGCACCGGCGGCGGCAGCGCGACCGGCGGGCCGAACGGCATCAACGTCATTCCCTACACGAACCAGCTCTACGTGGGCGACGTGAACGGCGTGAAGGTGGTCGACATCCCGAGCGCCACCGTGATCGGCTTCATCAAGGTGGGCACGACCGGCTTCCGCGCCGACGAAGGCTGCTTCGACCCCGACCACCACCTGTACATGATCGCGACACCCGACGCCGACACGCCGTTCGCCTCGATCATCAACACGGATACCCAGACGGTGGTCGCGACGATCGTGTGGAACGACGTGAACGGCCAGCCCGCGGGCGGCAACGAGCAGTGCCGCTACGACTCGGGCACCCAGAGCTTCATCGTGAACAACGACAACACCGTCGCCAACCCGCACGGCGAGGTCGACGTGATTCCCGTCGCGTCGATCCAGTCGATCCCCGCGGGCGGCAGCGCGAACGTGTTCTCGCTCGCGAACGTGAAGCGCTTCCCGCTCGGCAACTGCGATCCCACCGGGCTTGCGCTCGGACCGGGCACCGACATGATGGCCGAGTGCCGACCCGGTGGCGCCGGATCGCCGCTCATCTCGATCATCATGAACCGCACCAACGGGCAGATCCTCGCGACCGTGCCGTTCGGCGGCGCGGACCAGATCGAGTACGACGCGCGGACCAACAAGTACTACATCGCGGCGAACCGCTGGCATACCTCCGGCGTGAACGACAAGGGCGGCGGGTGCTCCGCGAGCAACCCGTGCGCGCCCACGCTCGGCATCGTCGATGCGTCCACGCGCACGCTCGTCGCGACGTACGCAACGGGCAACAACGCGCACTCGGTCGCGATCGATCCGTCGAACGGCGAGGTGTTCATGCCGATCTCGTCGGCGGCGAACCCGGCGGGCTGCCCGAGCTGCGCGGCCAACGGGTTCGTGACCCCCGGCGTGGCGGTATTCGCGTTGTAGCCGCGATCGGCGATCCGCTCGACGCGCAGGAAGTCCCCGGCCCGGGCGAGGCGACTCGCCCGGGCCTTTTCATTTCCCGACGATGACCTCGGAGGCCTTGATGATCGCGCTCGCGGCATCGCCCGCCTTGAGCTGCAGGTCGTCGACCGCCTCGTTGGTGATCGAGGCGGTGACCACGACGCCGTGGCCGATGTCGATCTTCACCGTGGACGTCGTCTGGCCGCGCGTGACGTTCGCGACCTTGCCCGGAAACACGTTCCTCGCGCTGAGCTTCATGTGGCGGATCTCCCGTTGCGGCCGCGGGACGCGCAGGCGCCCCGCAGAGGCCGAGGGACGCATGCTACGCCGCGAAGTTCCGGCGCGCCCTCGAATGCGTCAATCAGTCCTGCACCGCGCCGGAAGCTTTCACCGCGCGACCCCAGCGCGCGATCTCCTGGGCGACAAAAGTGCCGAACTGCTCGGGCGTGCCGCCGATCGGATGGGCGCCCATCTCGTCGAGGCGTCTCTGCAGGTCGGGGCCCGCGAGCGCCGCGTTCACCGCCTTGTCGAGCTTGTCGATCGCGTCCTTCGGCGTTCCGGCGGGCGCCATGAGGCCCCACCACACGCTCACGTTGAAGTCGGGATAGCCGGCTTCGGCGAAGGTCGGCGTATCGGGCAGCGCCGCCGATCGATGCGCATCGGCCACGCCGAGCACGCGCAACGTGCCCGCCTTGATGTGCGGCATCGCGCCGAGCTGGTTGGTGAACATGCACGGGATCTGGCCGCCGATCACGTCGGTCATCGCCGCCGCGCCGCCCTTGTACGGGACGTGCACCATGTCGATGCCCGCGATCGAGGAGAACATCGCCGCCGCGAGGTGCTCCGAGGTCCCGTTGCCGCCCGAGCCGTAGAAGACCTCCTTCGGATGCGCCTTCGCATACGCGACGAACTCCTGGACGCTCTTCGCGGGGAACCTCGGGTTCACCACGAGCACGCTCGGCACCGCGCCCACGAGCGCGACGGGCGCGAGGTCGCGCATCGTGTCGTACGGCATCTTGCGGTAGAGCGTCATGTTGATCGCGTTCGCGGGCGAGGCCATGAGCAGCGTGTAGCCGTCGGGCGGCGCCTTCGCGACGTAGTCCGAGCCGATGTTGCTGCCCGCGCCCACCTTGTTCTCGACGATCACGGGCTGGCCGAGCCGCTTCGCGAGCTCCTGGCCGACGCTGCGCGCGACGACGTCGACACCGCCGCCCGCGGTGTACGGAACGACGAGATGGATCGGGCGCGACGGATACGAGTCGGCGCGGACGTTGAACGCGACGGCGGCGACCAACGCGCCGGCGCAGGCGACGAATGCTTTCACGGAACGTTTCCTTTCAGGATTGCCCGGTTTTCGGATCGACGATCGTCGGGTACACGTCGCCGTATGCGGCGCGCAGCTCGGCGATCTGCGAGGGCGGCGGCGCGGCATAGCGCCCGCGGCGGCTCGTCCACTGGCCGCCCATGAGCGCGCGAATGCGCACCTGCGCCTCGGCATTCTTCACCAGGGCGGTGACGCCGTTCAGGATCGGCACGCCGCCCTCGATCGCGCCGATGCCTTCCTCGCCGAGGAGCGTCATCAGCACGCCGATCGCGGGGATCACGACCTCGGCGCCCTCCGCGGCCGCCGCCGCCGCCGCGCGCTTCACGTCGCCCACGATGCGCGAACGCATCGCCGCGTCGTTGAATCCCTGCTCCAGATCGAGCAGGCGCGGCATCGCGATCGTGCGCACGCCGTGCAGGTTGCCGCGCAGGCCGTAGCGCCCGATGTTCTCGGTGATCCGCGAGCCGTGCTTCTCGTTGCCGGTGATGAGGGCGAAGTTGGCGCCGAGCGTCGAGGCGAGGTGCACCGCGTTCTCGCACAGGCCGAGCACGGGCATGTCGGTGATCTCGCGCGCCTCGTACAGGCCCGGGTCGGCGATGTTGCCGATGAGGAACGCGTCGAAGCCCTCGCGCGTGGCGCGCTCGACGTTGGCGAGCACGTCCTGGGTCTCGATGAAGGCGAGGTAGAGGTACTGGTCGCCGATGCCGCCCCGGGTGGTGATGCCGTGGATCTCGATCTCGGTGCCCGGGTCCTTGATGCGGTCGAGGAACCGCTGCAGCGCGCGGTTGTAGCCCTCCCAGGCCGAAGCCCGCGTCATGCTCTGGTACCAGAGCTTCATTGCCTCGGTTCTCCCGTGTGGCGCGGAAAGCGCGAGCCGATTCTACGCCGGGCGGCATTCGGATTTGCCGAATGGTCCTTTCGCCCATTGCTTAGAATGGGCGCATGCGACGAGACGATTGCCGATGAGCCCGCGCGCCCTCGCGGCGCTGGCCGCCGCCCTGCTCGCGGCCGCCTGCGCGCCGGCGCCGCGCCGCGCGAACGTGCCATCGGAGTGGCTGCCCTCGCCGAACTTCGACGAGCGCCGGCCCGACTTCGTGATCATCCATCACACCTCCGACGACACCGCCGAGCAGGCGCTGCGCACGCTGCGCGATCCGCTGCGCCAGGTGAGCGCGCATTACCTCGTCGGCCGCGACGGCAGGATCTGGCAGCTGGTCGACGAGCGCGCGCGTGCCTGGCACGCGGGCGATTCGCGCTGGGGCGGCGAGACGGACGTGAATTCGGCCTCGATCGGCATCGAGCTCGACAACGACGGCGCGGAGCCCTTCGCCGACGCGCAGATCACCGCGCTTCTCGCGCTGCTCGACGATCTCGAGGCGCGCTATCACATCCCGCGCGCGAACTTCCTCGGCCATGCCGACGTCGCCCCGCGCCGCAAGGTCGACCCGAGCCGCTTCTTTCCATGGCGCACCCTCGCGCAGCACGGCTTCGGGCTGTGGTGCGATCCGCCCTACGCGCCCGTCGCCCAGCCCTTCGACACCGTCGGCGCGCTGCAGGCGCTCGGCTACGACGTCGCCGATCCGCGCGCGGCCGCGATCGCGTTCAACCGCCACTTCGCCGGCGCGGACGACGATCCCCGGATCGATCCCGAGCGCCAGGCGTTGCTCGAATGCCTGGTGGAGAAGGCGCGCGACGCGCAATGAGGCGCGCGCACCGCGTCAGATGCGCACCGGCTTCGAAATGGCGACGATCTTCTCGACGGGAATGTTGAGGTATTCCGTGGTGCCCGACAGCCGCGTGAGGACCGCGAAGAGCGTCGTTCTCCAGCGCCCCATGCGCGAATCATGGTCCGAGGCACCGATGCTCTCGGCGCTCACGAAGAACGACCCGTTCACGAGGTCGATGGGCAAGCCCTCGCGCGCGCACTCCTCGAGCGCCGCGAGCGCGTCGGCCCGCTCCATGAAGCCGAAACGGATGCAAACGCGGTAGAACCCGTGGCGAAGGCGCTCGACCTCCCGGCGCTTGCGCCCGCGCACGAACGGCGTTCCGGCCATCTCGACCGACAGGAAGACCGTCGGCTGATGGACGACGCCGTTGTGCTCGAGGTTGTTCACGAAGGCGTGGGGCGCGGTTTGCGGATCGGACATGAGGAACACGCCGGTGCGCTTCACCGTGCCCAGGCGATCGAGCGGCAGGTGCTCGAGGCAGTCGCGCAAGTCGACCTCGTGCGCGCGCAGCGCGCGGACCACCAGGTGCCGGCCGCGCCGCCAGGTGGTCATGACGAAGAAGATCACGGCGGCGATCGCGAGCGGATACCAGCCGCCCTGCACGATCTTCAGCAGGTTCGAACCCAGGAACGCGAGATCCACGAGGAGGAACGGGCCGATCACCGCGGCCGAGACGAGCCAGCCCTTGCGCCAGCTCCTGTCGAGCACGAAGTAGCCGAGCACGGTCGTGATCACCATCGTGCCCGTGACGGCGATCCCGTACGCCGCGCCGAGGTCCGTGGAGGAGCGGAACCCGAGCACGGATGCCATCACGGCGATGAAGAGCAGCCAGTTGATCGGCGCGATGTAGATCTGGCCCGGCTCGCGGCCGGACGTGTGCACGACCGGCATGTGCGGCAGGAACCCGACGTGCATCGCCTGGCGCGTCATCGAGAACGCGCCGCTGATCACGGCCTGCGAGGCGATGATCGTGGCGGCGCTCGCGAGCGCGATCATCGGGTAGAGCAGCGCGCGCGGAAACAGCAGGTACAGCGGGTTGAGGATCGCGTGCGGGTCGGTCGCGAGCAACGCGCCCTGGCCGAGGTAGTCGAGCGCGAGCGCGGGAAAGACGATCGCGACCCAGCCGATGCGGATCGGCCGGCGTCCGAGCTGGCCCATGTCCGCGTACAGCGCCTCCGCGCCCGTCACGGCGAGCACGATCGCGCCGAGCGTCACGAAAGCGCCGGCCCCGTGCGACGCGAGGAAGCGCGCGGCGTGCAGCGGATTGAACGCCATCAGGATGCGCGGCGCCTTCATCACGCTCCACGCGCCGCCCGCGGCGAGGGCCGCGAACCACACGAGCATCACGGGCCCGAACACGCGCGCGATGCGCCCGGTGCCGCGGATCTGCACCACGAACAACGCGATGAGCACCGCGGTGGCGATCGGCACCACGTAGGCGTGCAGCGACGGCTCGGCGACCTCGAGCCCTTCGACCGCGCTCAGGACGGAGATGGCCGGCGTGATCACCGCGTCGCCGTAGAAGAGCGAAGCGCCGCACAGGCCGAGGATCACCAGGCCCGCGCTCAGGCGCGGCCGGCGCGCGACGGCGCTCGCGGCGAGCGTGAGGAGCGCCACGATCCCGCCTTCGCCCTCGTTGTCGGCGCGCATGATGAAGACCACGTACTTGAGGCCCACGACGACGATCAGCGCCCAGAGGATCGTCGAGATCACGCCGAGGACGTTCGCCTCGTCCACCGGCATGGCGCCCGACATGTGGAAGACCTGCTTCACCGTGTACAGCGGGCTCGTGCCGATGTCGCCATACACGATCCCGAGCGCGGCGAGCGCCAGGCGGGCAACCGGCTTGCGGTCGTGGTTCTTCAATCGCCTCTCCCCGCGGTTCGCGCTGCGACCGGGGCCGCGCCCGCCCCGGCCGCGAGCGCCGTCCGCTCGAGCTGGCTCCGGCGAGCGCGACTACGCCGCGAGCGCCGCCGGTGTGGACGTCACCTCGGCGAGCACCGCCATCCAGTCGCGCACGAAGCGGTCGATGTTGAAGCGCTCGAGCGCCGTGCGGCGCGCGGCCTCGCCCCAGCGTTGCGCGAGGTCGCGATCGTGGAGCAGCTGCTGCATCACCTCGGCCAGGCGCCGCCGGTTCGTGTCGACGTAACCGTTCTCGCCGCTGCGGATCACCGTCACGATCTCGGTCGTCGCCGGCGCCACGATCGGCATGCCGATCATCATCGCCTCGCACGCGGCCAGCCCGAGGCTCGTGTAGCGGCAGGTGTGGAAGAAGAAGCGGTAGCGCGCGATGAATTCGGGCACGTCGACGTTGCGCACCTCGCCCAGCCCGCCCTCGCTCTGCGCATCCATGCCGATCAACGCGAGCGGCAGCTTCTGGCGGATCTCGCGGTAGAGGTCCGCGCCCAGGCGCCGTCCGCGCTTGCGCATGTTGTTGATGACGACGATGCCCTCGTCCTTCTCGCCGGTGTAGCGCACGTGCGGCGGCACGAGCACGCCGTGCTCGACCACGCGCGTGGGCGTCGCGCCGTTGTCCCACATGAGGTCGTTGAAGTGCGTGACATGCACGATCATCGCCTCCGGGTCCTGCACCGGATGCAGCGTGTTGGTCGGATGCTGCTGCGGCGGATCGTGCTCGAGGTAGATGCGCGGGAGCTTGCGCTGCCAGTCGGACAGCAGCTCCTTGCGGTCGTGGTCCCAATGCGCGTGCGACTGGTAGAGCACGCAGTCGAACTCGCTGAACGCGACCTCGTCGGCCATGATCTCGTGCACGTTCCCGCCCCACGGCAGCTGCCCCGCGCGGCCCGCGTATCCCGGCGGGTAGCCGGGCTTGGCGACGACGTACCAGTCGTGCGGCACCTGCGTGAGGTAGTAGAGGTAGTTGCCGTGGACGTGCCACGTGAGGATGCGAAGCCTAGGCGGCATGGCGGTACCTTTTGTTCAACAGGCGGCGCGCGGTGGCGAGCACGCCCTCGACACCCACGCCGAGCGCGCAACCGTGGCCGACGGGGCACGCATCGTGCGCGCACGGCCGGCACGGCACGTCGTGCCACAGCACCGGATGCAGCTCGTGGTCGAGCGGCGCCCAGCGGCGCACGTCGCTGCCCGAAGCGACGACCACGCTCGGCGCGCCGACCGCCGCCGCCACGTGCGACACGCCCGTGTCGTTGCACACGAGGAGCGCGCTCTTCGAGATCAATGCCGCGAGCGAGCCGAGCGTGGTCTGGCCGTTCAGGTCGTGCGCGCCGGGGATGAGCGATGCGACCTTCGCGGCGAGCGCGGACTCGCCCGGCGAGCCGGTCACCACGACCCGCCAGCCGTCGCGCGCGAGCTCGGCGCCGACCGCGGCGAAGCGCTCCACCGGCCAGCGCCGCGACTGCAATCGCGCGCCGGGATGGATGCACACGAACGTGCGGGGCCGCAGCGCGTAGTGCGTCTCGATGTCCTCCCACAGCTCCCAGTCGGCCCAGTCGAGGGGCAGCTCGAGGTGGTTGCCCATCGGCGGCACTCCGAGGTGACGCATGAGGTTGAGGTAGCGATCGACCTCGGGCAGCTCGTCCGGCCACGGGATGAACCAGGGCGAGGCCGTGTGCATCCCGACCTCGCTGCCACCGCGCGGCGTGAAGCCCGCCACGCGCGGGGCATCGAGCAGCGTCACGATGCGGTTCGAGAGCTCGCCGCTGCCGTGCAGCTGGATCGCGACGTCGAAGCGCCGCTCGCGCGCCTCCGACAGGAAATCGAGGAACGCCGGGATCGCGCCTTCCTGCTCGGGATAGCCGGGGAAGCCGGGGAACACGAGCAGGTCATCGACGTAGGCGCGGAAGCGCTCGACGAAGCTCGCCGCCCAGGCCAGCCCGATCAGCGTGATGCGCGCGTCCGGCGCGTGCGCGCGCAACGCGCGCAGCGCCGGCACCGCGCACAGCATGTCGCCGAGCGCGAGCGCCCGGAACACGGCGATCCGGCGCGGGTGCGGGAACCAGAGGTCCGGGACCATGCACGCTCAGAGGAAGAACACGCGGAAGCGCAGCGCCCCCGCGAGCCGCCAGAACACCGCGACCGGCGGGATCGCGATCGAGGTCACGACCATCTCCGCCACGTGCGACGGATCGCGCGACGTGCCCCGCAGGCGCCGGCGGCAGAAGAGCGCGGTGAGCGCCGCCCACACGAGCAGGCCGCCCCACGCGAGCCACGGGCCCTCGCCGAGCGCGCCGAGCACGACCGCGACCAGCGCCGCCACGATCGCGTAGTAGTTCCACGGCGGCGCGCGGCGGATGCGCTGGCGGTAGAGGTCGGGATGCTTCTTGAAGAGCAGCGCGTCGAAGAGGATCTTGCGGTGCGCGCGGATGCCGCCCGCCCAGCGCATCGGCCGTACCGGATGCTCGACCACGGCGAAGGGCGCGTTCACCACCTTGCCGCTCGCCTTGAGCAGGCGGAACTGCAGGTCCGAGTCCTCGCGCCACGCCTGGGTGAAGCGCTCGTCGAAGCCGCCGACGGCGCGCAGCGCATGCCGCCGCACGAAGCAGTTCGCGGTCACGAATTCCGCGGTGGACATGTGCGCGATGTCGCGCTCGTAGTCGGTGAGCGCGCGATCGTCGGGCAGCGGCACGTGCACGTGCCCCGCGGCGGCGGTCACGTCGGTGGCCATCGCCTCGAGTCCCGCGGAGAGCCAGTTGGCGCGCGGGATGGTGTCGTCGTCGGTGAAGGCGATGATGTCGCCGAGCGCGATCTGCCAGCCGCGGTTGCGCGCGCCGGCCGGTCCCTGCGTCTGCGTCACGGGGACGTAGTGGATCGCGGGCGCGCCGTTCGTGCGCCGCGCCCATTGCCACACGAGGTCGCGCACGCGCTCCTCGGCCCCGTCGTCGGCGACCACGATCTCGTAGGCATGGCCGTCGAGATCCTGCGCGACGAGCGCCCCCAGGCAGCGCTCGAGCAGGTCGGGGCGCCGGTACGTCGGCACGACGACCGACACCCGCAGGTTCATGCCGCTTCCTTGCATCATAGGTTCCTCTTCTCCAGCAGGAAGGAACCGATGACGAGCGCATCCAACGGCGAGGTCCAGAAGCATTCGACCGCGTCCCGCGGCGTGCACACCATCGGCTCGCTTCGGGTGTTGAACGACGTGTTCACGAGGACGGGCACGCCGGTGCGCTGTTCGAAAGCGGCGATCACGTCGTAGTAGTGCGTGTTCTGCCGCCGGTTGATCGTCTGGACGCGCGCCGTGCCGTCCACATGCCGCACGGCGGGAATGCGTTCCGCCCTGTCGGGGCGCACGTCGAAGACGAAGAGCATGAAAGGCGCGGGGAAGGCCTCGACCGCGGCTGCGGCCGCCAACCCGTCCTTGCCGGCCGCGGTCGCGCGGCCCGGCATGAACCATTCGTGCGCCTTCTCCTCGAGCACCACCGGCGCGACCGGCCGGAAGTCCTCGCGGTCCTTGATCTCGTTCAGCCGCGCCTGCATCGACGCGTTCAGCGGCGAGGCGAGGATGGAGCGCGCGCCGAGCGCACGCGGGCCGAATTCCATGCGGCCCTGGAACCAGCCGAGGATGCGGTCCTGCGCGAGCAGCTCCGCGGCCTCGCCCGCGACGTCGTCGAGCTTGCGATACGGCACCTTCGTCCAGCGCAGGAACGACTCGATCTCGGCGTCGTCGAAGCCGGGCCCGAGGAACGCGTGGTCCATGTGCCAGCGCTTGCCGCTGCGGCCCACGCGCTTGCGCTCGTTCCAGTCGACCCAGAGCGCCGCGCCCATCGCGGTGCCCGCGTCGCCCGCGGCCGGCTGCACCCACACGCGCTCGAACGGGCCGTGGTCGCGCACGCGCGCGTTCATCACGCAGTTGAGGGCCACGCCGCCGGCCATGCACAGGTTCGGCAGCTGCGTCACGTGATGCAGCCACTTCACCATCCTGAGCACCGTCTCCTCGAGCACCTTCTGCAGCGAATGCGCGATGTCGAAATGGCGCTGCTCCATGGGGCCGCCGCGGCGGCGCGCGGGGCCGAAGAGCTTCTCCAGGTCGACCTTCTCGACGAAGTAGTTGCCCTGGTCGTCGACGCGCAGGACGCGGCGGAACTCGTCGACGTACACCGGCTCGCCGTAGGAGGCGAGCGCCATCACCTTGTACTCGTCCGACGAATGCAGGAACCCGAGGTAGCTCGTGAGCTGCTCGTAGAGCAGGCCCAGCGAGTGCGGCAGGCTCACCTGCTTGATGCGCCGGTACTCGCCGTTCCTGAAGATGCCGTAGCTCGTGGTGACGTGCTCGCCGCGCCCGTCCATGGTGAGCACGGCGCTTTCCTCGTAGGGAGCGGCGAGGAACGCGCTCGCCTCGTGCGCGAGGTGATGCTCGACGTGGTGCCATTTGAACGGCCCGTCGTGCGCGATGCCCCGGAACCGGTCGCCCAGGTGGTGGGGCGCGCCATCGGCGAGCTGGCGCGGGGCGTTGCGGACGTAGTCGAGGAAGAGCGGGTCCAGGCGCGGGTCGCTGCCGGCGAAGAGCTCGGGCTCGAACGAGTAGGCGACGTGGTCGACCTCGTGCATCGTGATGCCCGCCTCGCGCAGGCAATAGTCGATCGCGGCGTACGGCAGCTGCCACGTGGTGAACGGGACCGGGCGCTTGCCGTGCTTGATGTGGGTGAAGCGTTCGTCCTCCGCGGCGGCCACGACCACGCCGTCGCGCACCAGGCACGCCGCGTCGTCGTGGTAGACGGCGTTGATGCCGAGCGTGATCATGCGGCCCTCCGGTAGCGACGGTCGGCCGCGTTCCACAGCTCGGTGGCCGCGGCGACCACGGCCTCGACGCTCACGTCGAGGCAGGCGTTGGTGCCGCGCGGGCACTGGCTCTTGTAGCAGTACTTGCAGGGCACGTCCTTCGAAAGCACCCGGCTCGGCACCTGCCACGGCGTGTGCTGGGGATTGGTGAGCGCGTAGAGGTCGACGACCGGCGTGCCGACCGCCGCCGCCACGTGCACCGCGCCGGTGTTGTTCGAGATCAGCAGCGGCGCCTGCGCGAGGAGCCCCGCGAACTCGGTGAGCGAGAGCACGCCCGCGAGCGAATGGGCGCAGCGTCCCGCCGCCGCGCGCACGCGATCGACGAGCGCGACCTCGCTGCGATCGCCGGTGATGGCCACCTGGCAGTGCAGCGCGCGCGCGAGCTCCCACGCGACGCGCCCGAAGCGATCGGGATCGTAGCGCCGCGAGGCGGCGGTGGCTCCCGGGTGGAGCACGATCCACGGGCGGTCGGGATCGATGCCCGCCTCGGCGAGCCTCATCGTCGCGTGCAGCCGCGCCTCGGCGCTCACGCGCAACGAGAGCCGCTCGTCGTCGGTGCGCGCGCCGACGAACGCGACGAGGTCGAGCTGGCGGCGCACCTCGTGGCGCACGCCCTTCGCGGGCTCGGTCTCGGGCACCCAGTGCGTGAGCAGGTGGTACGGGTTCTCGCGGCAATGCGCGAGGCGCAACGGGATCCCGGCGAGATGGCACATCAGCGCGGCGGGCAGCGGGCTCTGGCTGTACACGGTGAAGATCACCGCGGCGTCGAAGCGGCGCGATTCGATGAGCGCGCGCATCGCGAGATCGGCCGAGGGCAGCGTGGGCTGCGCGAGCTTCATCCACGGCGCGTCGTACGGGATCACCGCGTCGACCTCGGGGATGTGGGCCGCCGCCTGCGCGCCCCCGCGCGAGGCGAGCAACGTGACCTGGCGCTCGGGGTGCGACTGCTTGAGCGCGCGCATCGCCGGTGTGGTCATCAGCACGTCGCCCAGGTTGTCGAGGCGCACGCACAGGATCTTGCGCGCCTGGTCCCACGACGCGCTCATGGCGCCGCCTTCCGTGCCGGCTGCGGCTCGCGCGCGGCCGACAGGATGTGGGTCGCGGCCTCGAGCAGGTCGCGGGCGATGAAGTCGGGCTTCCTCAGCGGCGACGGCTTCCATTCCGTCTCGCTGCCCACGTCGAGCAGGATGGTGCGGCAGCCGGCGCGCCGGCCCGCCTCGACGTCGTCGAGGATGTCGCCGATGAGCCACGACTGCCCGAGGTCGATCTCGTGCTCGGCGGCGGCGAGATGGAGCAGCCCCGGCATGGGCTTGCGGCACGAGCACTCGAGCGCGTACTCGGCGACGCTGCCCTCGGGATGGTGCGGGCACCAGTAGCAGGCGGTGAGCCGGAAGCCGTGCGTGGCGAAGAGGTCGTTCAGGTGCGCCTCGACCGCGTGCAGCGCGCCCGGCGGGAAGCGGCCGAGCGCCACGCCCGGCTGGTTGCTCACGACGATGAGCTCGTAGCCGTGGCCGGCGAGCAGCAACAGCGCGTCGACCGCGCCGGGCCTCAACTGGATCCGCGTGCGGTCGACGTTGTACGGCACGTTCTCGATCAACGTGCCGTCCTTGTCGAGGAACACCGCGGGCTTCAGGGCCACGAGCCCTCCCGCATCGGAATCACCATCACCTCGGGAATCACCGTCTCCTCGGGCATGGTCAGCACCCACTTGACCGCCTGCGCGACGTTCGCCGGGTCCTGCAGGATGTTCGGATCGATGTCGGGGAAGCGGTCGAGCAGGAACGGCGTCCTCATCCCGCCGGGGAGCACGGCGCTCACCTTGATGCCGTGCGCGCGCAGCTCCGCGTGCATCGCGTGCGAGAAGCCGAGCAGTCCCCACTTGGTGGCGTGGTAGGCCGAGGCGTTCGGCCACGCGCGCTTGGACGCGGTCGACGCCACGTTCACGATGTGGCCGCGCTTCTGCGCCTTCATGTAGCCGACCGCGGCGCGCGTGACCATGATCGGGCCGCGCAGATTCGTCCTCAGCACGCGGTCCCATTGGTCGATCGAGATGTCCTCGATCGGCGCGGTGACGTCGGTCGCCGCGTTGTTGATCACGACGTCGAGGCGGCCGAAGCGATCGTGCACGCGCTTCAACGCCTCGTTCACGTCGTCGTCGTCGCCCACGTCCATGACGATGGCGTCGGCCGACAGGCCCTTGTCGCGCAGCCTCTTCGCCGCCTTCTCGGCGAGGTCCGGGTCGCGCTCGCCGACGAAGACGTTCGCGCCTTCCTGCGCGAGCACGTCGCAGATGGCCGCGCCGAGCCCCCGCCCCGCCCCGGTCACCAGGATGGAGCGGTCGTTCAACTGGTACATGCCCTGTTCTCCGTGTGTAGTCGTTGTCTTGTCAGCGCCGCGCGTCGAACGCGACGGGATACGGCGGGCGGCGGCTGCCGACCTCGCGACGCTCCGGGGCGAGCGCGCGCGCATAGCATTCGGCGATCGAGCGCGCGACCCGCCGCCAGGTGTACCAGCGACGAGCGCGCGCGTATCCCGCTTCGCCCATCTGCCGGGCGAGCGCGGGATGGCGCTTGAGCATCGCGAGGCGCTCGGCGAGCGCCTGGGGATCGCTCGGGGGCACGAGGTAACCGGTCTCGCCGTCGACGACGGTGGCCTTGATGCCGCCCACGTCCGCGCCGATCACCGGTCGCGCGCACGCCATCGCCTCCACCGGCGTGATGCCGAACGGCTCGTACCAGGGCGTGGTGACGAACACGTCGCACGCCGCGTAGTGCTCGGGCAGCCGATCGCGATTGCGGCGGCCGACGAAGTGCACGAGATCGGCCACGCCCTCCTCCGCGGCGATCCTCATCAGCCGGCCGATCTCCGGCGTGGCCTTCGGATCGGCGACCTCGGTGGCGCCGCCCACGATGGCGAGCCGCGCGCGCAGGCGCTTGCGGCGCAGCACCGCGATCGCGCGGATCACGTTGTCGACGCCCTTGCGCGGGACCATGCGGCCGAGCTGCAGCACGGTGAACTCGTCGTTCGGCCAGCCCAGGCGCTCGCGCGCCTGCGCGCGTTCGATCGGGGAGAACTCTTCGGGGTCGAACCCGCACGGGATCACGTCGATCGATGCGGGGTCGGCGTCGTAGAGCTCGAGCATGTCGCGCTTGTCCTGCGGACACTCGGCGATCACGCGGTCGGATTCGCGCATCAGGCGGCGCTCGATCTCGAAGCGCTCGTCGGGGAAGCCGTCGGAGGAGCCCTGGTGGCGCCGGCGCACGAGGCCGAGCGCATGGAACGTCGTCACGAGCGGGAACGGCACGGTCTCGCGCGCGCGCAGCGCCGCCCATCCCGACATGAAGAAGTTCGCGTGCACGACGTCGTACGGGCGGGGCTCGGCCATGAAGAAGTCGGCCATCCAGTCGCCGAACGCGTCCATGTGCTCGAGGAGCTGCTCCTTGGGCACGAACTCGGCCGGACCGGCCGGCACGTGCACCACGCGCAGGTTCTTGCGCCAATGCACGATCTGCGGCATCAGCGCGTCGTCGTGGCGCGTGAACACGTCGACGACGTGCCCGGCGCGCGCGAGCTGCTTCGCCACGTGCGCGACGTAGATGTTCTGCCCGCCGCTGTCGACGCTGCCGATCAGCGCCAGCGGCGAGGCGTGCTCGCTCACGAGCGCGATTCTCAGCATGCAGTGCTCCCTACTCGCATGGGCAGAAGCCTTTCCCCGGGAAAGACGGTGAATCAGGATCGGTGTCGCGCGAGCGCCCGCAGGCACATCGCCACCGCACCGGAATAGGCCTGGTCGAAGGGTTCGAAGGCGCCGCTCGCGCCGACGACGAGACCGTCGACGCACACCGCGCCCTTCGGGTTGTCGGCGCCGCTTTCCCAGCTCGCGCGCGCCTTGCCGTGCGCGTACCACGCGTAGTCCGCGTCCCATTTCGCGCGGTCGCCCACCGAATGCTCGTAGAGGATCGCGTCCTCGAACGCGCACGACCCGGGAGATTTCCCGGGGTCCACGACGACTATGTGCAGGAAGCCGCTGTCGCCGAACGACTTGTCGTGCATCGCGCGCTCGACGAGAGGCAACGCCATCGCGACCGCGCGTTCGGCGAGCGCACGGTCGATTCCCTCGCGCCACGAGGTATCGGAGGCAGACAAAGCTCGAGTGGCGGTTGCGTCCATGGATTCGTGCGCGGGCTTCCGGTGTTTATTCGAGATCTGTGCCAATCATCACGTCTGGTTATTTCGACGCGTCGAAGTTTCATGCGCCGTTCGGCGCAACGATCGCGCAGTGCCGAGCAGGCTCGCGATGCCGACGAGCAGCTCGCGCGGATCGACGGGTTTCGCGAGGTGGATCTGGTAGCCCGCGAGCAACGCGCGCGTGCGATCCTCGGCGTGCGCGTACCCGGTGAGCGCGATGGCGGGAATGCGTTGCGCGAGCGGCGTTTCGCGGCTCGCCTCGAGCGCGCGCACCTCGCGCAGCAGCGCGTAGCCGTCCATCTCCGGCAGGCCGATGTCGCACACGAGGAGGTCGGGCCACTGCGGCGTGGGACTTCCGCGCAGGCGCTCGAGCACACCCGCGGTGCTCGCGAGCGCCTCGACGCGCGCGCCCTGGGTCTCGAGGACCATGGCGATCACCTCGCGCGCGTCCTCGTGATCGTCGACCACGAGGATGTCGCGCCCCTCGAGCGAGGGCAGCGGCGCCTCGGCGCCCGGGCGCTCGCGCGCCGGCGGCTCGGTGTCGACCGCGCGCAGCGGCAGCGCCACCGTGTAACTGGTACCGGCTCGCTGCACGTGTTGCAGCGTGAAGCGCCCGCTGTCCTCCTCGACCATGTTGCGCAGCTCCGCCACGTCGAACGGGTGCGAGGTGCCGAGGACCGGCGGCTCGGTGGCGCCGGGGCGCGCGAGCGCGAGCGGCGGGCCGCCGGTGTCGGCCACGATGAGCCGCGCCTCGCCCTCGACGCGCTCGAGCCGCACCTCGACGCGCCCGCCCTCCGGGCTCACCTGCACCGCGTGCGCGATGAGGTCCCAGACCACCTGCTGGATCGCGCTCGGCTCTCCGGTGACGCGCGCGGTCTCGATCGCGAGCGTGGTGTAGAGGTGGATGTTGCGCGCATCGATGTCCGCGCGCAGCCCGTCGATCGCGCCCGCGATGGCGGTGGCGAGGTTGACCGGCTGCAGCCCCGCGCGCCGCTCGGCGTGCTGCAGCTCTCTCTCCTGCTGCTGCAGGCTCCACATCTGCGCGTACAGCCCGCGCCGGGCGAGCAGCTCGTCGTGCCGCCCGCGCTCGACGATGCGGCCGTGCTCGAGGACGAGGATCTCGTCGGCGTTCACGATCGTCGACAACCGGTGCGCGATCACGAGCGTCGTGCGGCTCACCGAGAGCCGGTCGAGCTCGTCCTGGATCGCGCGCTCGGTGCGCGTGTCGAGCGCGGAGGTCGCCTCGTCGAAGATGAGGATCGGCGGATTCTTGAGGATCGCGCGCGCGATCGCCACGCGCTGCTTCTCGCCGCCGGACAGCTTGAGGCCGCGCTCCCCGACCAGCGTGTCGTAGCCCTGCGGCATGTCGGCGATGAACTCGTGCACGTTGGCCGCACGCGCGGCCGCTTCGATCTCCGCGCGCGACGCATCGGTGCGGCCGTAGCCGATGTTGTACGCGATGGTCTCGTTGAACAGGCTCGTGTCCTGCGGGACGATGCCGATCGCGGCGCGCAGGCTCGCGGGCGAGACCTCGCGGATATCCTTGCCGTTCACGCGGATGCGCCCGCTGGTCGGCTCGTAGAAGCGCAGCAGCAGCCGCGCGAGCGTCGACTTGCCCGAGCCGCTGCCGCCCACGACGGCGACGCGATGCCCGGCCGGCACGCGGAAGTCCACGTCGAAGAGCACCTGGCGGCTCGGCTCGTAGCCGAAGCTCACGTTCTCGAAGCGCACCTCGCCCTCGCCCACGACGAGCGCGGGCAGGCGCGCGCCCGGGTCGATCTCGGGCTTCTGGGAGAGCAGCTCGAAGAGCCGCTCGCTGCGCACCAGCGCGTCGCTCGCCTCGCGGAAGACGAAGCCGAGCGAGTTGAGCGGCAGGCACACCTGGATCACGTACGCGTTGATGAGGACCAGGTCGCCCACGGTCATGGCGCCGCGCATCACGCCCTCGCCCGCGAGCATCATCACGGCGGCCACGCCCGCCGCGATGATCATGCTCTGGCCGATGTGCAGGCGGGTGAGCGCGTGCTGGTTGCGCACGCCCGCCTCGATCCAGTCGCCCATGATCGAGCGGAAGCGGCGCGCCTCGAACTTCTCGTTGGTGTAGAACTTGACCGTCTCGTAGTTGAGCAGGCTGTCGACCAGTCGCCGGTTCGCGTTCGCGTCGAGCTGGTTCAGGCGCCGCTGGTAGATCGAGCGGCGGTGGGTGAAGACCACGGTCCACGTCACGTACACGACGAACGTGATGCCGAGGATCAGCGTGAAGTACGCGCTGTAGCGCGTCATCATGATCACCATCACGCTGCCGATCTCGACCAGCGTCGGCACGATCGTGAAGAACGCGACGCCGAGGAGGAACGCGATGCCCGTCGTGCCGTGCTCCACCTCGCGCGTGAGCGCGCCCGTGGCCCGCGTCACGTGGAAGCGCGCCGAGAGCGCGTGCAGGTGCTCGAAGACGCGCTGCGAGAAATCCGCGACGGTGCTGTGCGTCACGCGCGCGAAGACGACGTCGCGCAGCTCGCTGAAGAGCGTCGTGCCGAAGCGCGTGACCGCGTAGCCGGCGAGCAGCACCACGGGAAGCACCTGCAGCGCCTCCGGGCGGCTCAGCACGTCGACGATGCGCTTCAACACGAAGGGCACCGCGACCGCGGCGACCTTCGCGAGGATCAGCAGGATGAGCGCGACGAGCACGCGCCCGCGGAATGCCCACGCCTTGACGGCGAGGCTGGCGAGGACTTGTCGGGTGGAGGGCGCGGTGCGGGGGTCCATTCATCGCGCGACGCCCGGGCGGGACGCGGCGCGTGAAGTTGGACAGGGTCGCCTACGAAAATTCCGTTCTCAGGGATGCGAGAACCAGAAAGCGAGGAACGCAGATGAACGCAGATGGAGCGCAGATGAACGCGGAAACGCTTTACGTCTGAAGAGCGGGCGTCCTGCAATCATTTCCTGTCGTGCCGTCGATCGATGAACAACTTACTTGCTTCCTCTGCGTTCATCTGCGCTCCATCTGCGTTCATCTGCGTTCACAGCATTTTGCCGGCCTAGCTCGCCCCCCGGGCAACCTTCCCGCCGCGCGGCGCGCCTCGTAGGTCTTGAGGTGCGTATAGGCCGAAGAGAGGAGCCCGTCGTCGACGCCGTGGCGGCGTGCGCGCTCGAGCATCCAGCCCACGACGTGGTCGGCCTCCACGCGGTTGCCCGCCTCCATGTCGCGCAGCATCGAGGCGCTCCACAGCCCCTCGGGATCGGTGAGGCGGGCGCGCGCGAAGGCCGTGTGCTGGGCGCGCGGCGCGTGTCCCTCGCGCGTGGCGATGTCGGTGTTGGCCGCGAGCGCGCGCTCCATCGCCTCGCGCCCGCCCGGCGCCGCGACGATCTCGCGCACGTTGCCGCGGAAGAGGCAGGTGCAGGTCGCGAGCGCGCAGAGGAAGACCAGCTTCTCCCACAGGTCCTGCACGATGTCCTCGGACAGCACGAACTCGATGCGCGTGGTCGCCAGGATCTCCGCGAGCGCCCGTGTGCGCGCGGAGCGCGAGCCGTCGCGCTCGCCGAACACGATGCGCTGCAGCTTGTCGCCATGCACGATGACGCCGTCGCCGCGCAGCGTCGCGTTGATGTGGCAGGTGCCGCCCAGCACCTGCGGGGCACCGAAGCGCGCGTCGAGCCGCTCGAAGTGCGCCAGGCCGTTCAGCAGCGGCAGCACCGCGCAATCGCCCTTCATCGCGGGGGCGATCGCGTCCATCGCCGATTCCAGGTCGTAGGCCTTGCACGTGAAGAGCACGAGGTCGTAGTCCGGCCGGACCTCGCCGGCGAGGACCGTGCACGGCCGCACCATGATGTCGCCGAGCGGGCTCTCGACGCGCAGGCCGTTGCGCTCGATGTCGGCGCGGCGCGCGGGCCGCACGAGGAACGTCGGGTCCGCTCCCGCCTCGGCCAGGCGCGCGCCGAAGTAGCCGCCGATGCCGCCGGCGCCGAGGACCAGGATCCTCATCGGAAATCGAAGGCGTTGGTGAGGTCGTTGGCGTGCGCGTCGCGCGATCCGAGCGGCTCGAGGTTCCAGCGCTCCTCGATGAAGCGCAGGATCGAGGTCGTGTCGTACAGCGTGTGGTCCACGTAGCCGCGGCGCGCGAACGGAGAGATGATCACGGCCGGGACCCGCGAGCCGGGACCCCAGCGGTCCACCGCCGGCGGCGCGACATGGTCCCAACGCCCGCCGTTCTCGTCGTAGGTGACGATGATCGCGGTGGTCTTCCACTCGGGGCTCGCCATGATCGCCTGCACCATCTTCGCGATGTGCTCCTGGCCCGAGAGGAGGTCGGCATAACCGGGATGCTCGTTCAGCTCGCCGATCGGCTTCACGAACGCGACCGCCGGCAGCGCCCCCGTCTTCACCGCCTCCCAGAATTCCTTCTCGTCGCGCAGGTGCTCGCGCCGCGCCTGCGTGCCGTCGGCGTAGTTGGCGAAGTACGCGAACGGCTGGTGGTGGTACTGGAAGACCGGGTCGGGATGGCCCGCGATCGCGTCGTCCCAACCGCCCGAATACCAGGCCCAGGCGATCGCCTTCGCGCTCAGGCGGTCGCCGATGGTCGGAAGCGTCTGGTCGGGCACGAGCCGCGAGCGGTCGGTCATCTTCGCCGGGTGGGGCGAGTTCACGGTGTAGCTCGTGTTCACCACGTAGCCGTCGGGAGTGACCGCGCCGTCCTTCACCAGCATGCCGTGCTCGTCGAGCTTCGCGCGCAGGTCCTGGGGCGCGTCCTGCCATACCGGCGTGCACGCGCACACGAGCCAGAAGTGGTTGAGGAACGAGCCGCCGAAGGCGCCCATGAAGAAGTTGTCGGCGAGCGTGAACTGCTTCGCGATCCGGCCGAGCGGCAGGTCGGCCGCGTCGTAATAGCTCATCACCAGGCCGCCGACGTTGGTCCACGCGACGAAGCGGTCGTTCTTGCCGCCGTCGATCTGCAGCTGGTTCTGGTAGTAGAGGTGGATCGGGTTGCCGGCCTTCTCGCCCGGCGGCACGTACGGCGCGAGATCGAACGGCGCGTTCGGCAGGTCGCGCGGGATGCGCGGGTCGGGCTTGCCGTCCGGGCCGCTCGACGGCGGCAGCACCGCGTACACGTGTCCGTTCCTGTCGCTCTGGGGCAACGCGTCCTTCGCATCGGCCAGGCCGCGTGCGCCGGGGAACTTGCCGAACAGCGAGTCGAAGCTCCAGTTCTCCTGGAAGAGCACGACGACGTGCTCGATCCTGTCGATGCCGCGCGGCGTGCTCGAAGCGGTATGCGCGGACGGTGTGGCGGCACAGGCCGCGAGCGCGAGGACTACGACCAGCGCGAGGAGGTTCTTCATGGGTTCTCCGCGAAGCCGCGCCGCTTGACCAGCGCGTCGATGTCCTTCAGCGTGCCGAGCAGGTCCTGCATGCGCCCGAGCGGCCAGGCGTTCGGCCCATCGGACAGGGCCTTCGCGGGATCCGGATGCGTCTCCATGAAGACGCCCGCGACGCCGACCGCGACCGCGGCGCGCGCGAGCACCGGCACGAACTCGCGCTGGCCGCCGGAGGACGTCCCCTGCCCGCCGGGCAATTGCACCGAATGCGTCGCATCGAAGACCACCGGGCAGCCGGTCTCGCGCATGATCGCGAGCGAGCGCATGTCGGAGACGAGGTTGTTGTAGCCGAACGAGGCGCCGCGCTCGCACACCAGGATGTTGTCCGCGCCGCTCGCCTCGCGCGCCTTGTCGACGACGTTCTTCATGTCGCCGGGGGCGAGGAACTGGCCCTTCTTGATGTTCACGGGCCTGCCCGCGCGCGCGACCGCGTGGATGAAGTCGGTCTGGCGGCACAGGAACGCCGGCGTCTGGAGCACGTCGACCACCTTGGCGACCGCGGCGATCTCGTCCTCGCCGTGCACGTCGGTCAGCACGGGAACGCCGATCTGCTTGCGCACCTTGGCGAGGATCTCGAGGCCCTTGTCCATGCCGAGGCCGCGGAACGACTTGCCCGAGCTGCGGTTCGCCTTGTCGTACGAGGACTTGAAGATGAACGGGATGCCGAGCGCGCGCGTGATCTCCTTCAGCTGGCCGGCGACGTCCATCTGCAGCTGCTCGCTCTCGACGACGCAGGGCCCCGCGATGAGAAAGAGCGGCTGGTCGAGCCCGGCTTCAAAACCACACAGCTTCAAGGTTCTCCCGCCTCATCTGCGTTCATCTGCGCTCGCTTTTCCTGCGTTCATCTGCGTTCCAGGGATTCTCGAGGGCATCACTCGGCCATGACCGCTGCCCGGCCCTCCGGATGTTCGACTCCTGCCCCGGAGGGGACCCCGGGGCAGGGAGAGTCAGGCGGCGGAGCGGCCGATGACCTTGAGGCCGCCGGGCTCGTTCACGCGCTTGCGGTGCTGCTCGAGCGCGGCGTTGATGAACGAGATGAAGAGCGGGTGTTCCGCGCGCGGCGTCGAGGTGAACTCGGGGTGGTACTGGCAACCGAAGAACCACGGATGGTCGGCGAGCTCCGACATCTCGGTGAGGTCCTCGGAGTTGGTCTTCGCGCTCACCACCAGGCCCGCGGCCTCGAGGCGCGGCACGTAGTGGTTGTTCACCTCGTAGCGGTGGCGGTGACGCTCGGCCACGGTGTCCCGGCCGTAGATCTTCCATGCGAGCGTGTTCTTCTTCACCGTGCACGGCTGCGCGCCCAGGCGCATCGTGCCGCCGAGGTTCGATTGCGCGTCGCGCCGCTCCACGCGCCCGTCGTGGTTCTGCCATTCGGTGATGAGCGCGACGACCGGGTGCGGCGTGTCGGGATCGAACTCCGTCGAGTTCGCGCCCGCGAGGCCGCACTTGTTGCGCGCGATCTCGATCACCGCGATCTGCATGCCGAGGCAGATCCCGAGGTACGGCACCTTGTTCTCGCGCGCGTACTTGACGGCCGCGATCTTGCCCTCGATGCCGCGCTTGCCGAAGCCGCCGGGCACGAGCACCGCGTCCATGTCCTTCAGCGCCTCGACGCCGTTCGCCTCGACCGCCTCGGAGTCGACGTAGTGGATCTTCACCTTCGTGCGCGTGTGGATGCCCGCGTGGATGAGCGCCTCGGAAAGCGACTTGTACGAGTCCTGGAGGTCGACGTACTTGCCGACCATCGCGATGTCGACGTCGTGCTCCGGGTTCTCGAGCGCGTGGACGATCTTCTCCCACATGGCGAGGTCGGCCGGGTACGCGGCCAGATCGAGCTTGCGGCAGACGATCTCGTCGAGGCCCTGCTTGTGCAGCGCCACGGGGATCTTGTAGATCGAGTCGACGTCGTAGGCGGAGATGACGCTCCTCACGTCGACGTTGGTGAAGAGCGCGATCTTGCGCCGCTCGTCCTCGGGCAGCGGGACCTCGGAGCGGCAGAGCACGATGTCCGGCTGGATCCCGATGCCGCGCAGCTCCTTCACCGAGTGCTGCGTGGGCTTGGTCTTGATCTCGCCCACGCTCGCGAGGTGCGGCACGAGGGTGAGGTGGATATAGCAGGTGTTGGTGCGGCCCTCCTCGATGCCCATCTGGCGGATGGCCTCGAGGAACGGCAGCGACTCGATGTCGCCCACGGTGCCGCCGATCTCGATGATGCCGACCTCGGCCTCGCGGCACGCGGCCTTCACGCTCGCCTTGATCTCGTCGGTGATGTGCGGGATCACCTGCACGGTGCCGCCGAGGTAGTCGCCGCGCCGCTCCTTGTTGATGACGCGCTCGTAGATCTGGCCGGTGGTGAAGTTGTTCAGCCGGCTCATCTTCGCGGAGACGAACCGCTCGTAGTGGCCGAGGTCGAGGTCGGTCTCGGCGCCGTCGTCCGTCACGAACACCTCGCCATGCTGGAACGGCGACATGGTGCCCGGATCGACGTTGATGTAGGGGTCCAGCTTGACCATCGAGACCTTGATCTTCCGGGACTCGAGGATCGCGGCGAGCGAGGCGGCCGCGATGCCCTTGCCGAGCGAGGAGACCACCCCGCCGGTCACGAAGACGTACTTGGTCATGTGCGAGCCCCGTGCTGGAAATCTGAATTTTACCGGAATTCGGCCGAAGACAATCGTTTCCAGGCAACGCGGAAGCGCTCGCTTTTGCCTTGTCGGCGTTCATCTGCGTTCGCTTTTTCCAGCGTTCATCCGAGTTCCGAAGATCTTGGCTCGCGTCATTCGGCCCCCGGCCCTCGCCCCGGCCCTGTCCCGAGGGAGGGGAACGTCCCTTTGGGCTACACTCGCCCCATGAAAGTCGGGGACCGGCATTACCGCAGCATCTGGTGCGACGGCACACCCGGCGCGGTGCACATCATCGACCAGGCGCGCCTTCCGCACGCGTTCGAGACGCGCACGCTCGCCTCCACCGAAGCGGTGGCCGAGGCGATCGCGACGATGCGCGTGCGCGGCGCGCCGTTGATCGGCGTGGCGGCCGCCTTCGGCATGGCGCTCGCGGCGCTGCGCGATCCCTCCGACGAGTCGCTCGAGCGCGCCGCCCAGGCGTTGCGCGCCACGCGCCCCACCGCGGTCAACCTCGCGTGGGCGGTGGGACGGATGCGCGAACGCCTGCGTCCCACGGCACGCGGCGACCGCGCCGAGACGGCGTGGGCCGAGGCGCAGGCGATCGCCGACGAGGACGTGGCGCTGAACGAGGCGATCGGCCGCGAGGGTCTCGCGATCCTCGAGCGCGAGTTCGAGGCGAACCATCGGCCCGTGAACGTGCTCACGCATTGCAATGCCGGCTGGGTCGCGACGGTCGACTGGGGCACGGCGACCGCCCCGCTGTTCATGGCGCACGAGCGCGGCATCCCGATCCACGTGTGGGTCGACGAGACGCGCCCGCGCAACCAGGGGCTGCTCACCGCGTGGGAGCTCGCCGGCCAGGGCGTGCCGCACACGCTCGTCGCCGACAACGCGGGCGGCCACCTGATGCAGCGCGGGCAGGTGGACCTCGTGATCGTCGGCGCCGACCGCGTGACGCGGCGCGGCGACGTGTGCAACAAGATCGGCACGTACCTCAAGGCGCTCGCCGCGCGCGCGAACGACGTGCCGTTCTACGCGGCCGTGCCCACGCCGACGATCGACTGGGGCATCGAGGACGGGCTGGCCGAGATCCCGATCGAGGAGCGCTCGCAGGACGAGATGCGCATCGTGCGCGGCCTCGACGCCGAGGGACGCTACGCCGAGGTGATGATCGCCGCGCCCGCCACGCGCGTGGCCAATCCGGCGTTCGACGTCACGCCCGCCGCGCTCGTCACCGGCATCGTGACCGAGCTCGGCATCGCCCGCGCGAACGAGCGCGACCTGCTGCGGTTCTGGCCGCGCGAGCGCCAGAGCCAGGCCTTCGTCACGTGAACAACGAGCTGCGCGCCGCGCTCGTGGATGCCGCCCGGCGCCTGGCGGCCCTGGGACTCAACCCGGGGCGCTCCGGCAACGTGAGCGCGCGCATCGACGGCGGCTTCCTCGTCACGCCCTCGGCGCTGCCGTACGAAGACATGCGCATGCAGGACATCGTGCACGTGGACATGGACGGAGCCGCGCACGGCGCGCACAAGCCGTCTTCCGAGTGGCGCATGCATCGCGCCATCTACGCGCGGCGCCCGGAAGCGGCGGCCGTCGTGCACACGCACTCGCCTTATGCCACCACGCTCGCGTGCCAGCGCCGCGGGATCCCGCCGTTCCACTACGAGGTCGCGTTCGCCGGCGGCGCCGACATCCGCTGCGCGGGGTATGCGACGTTCGGCACGCAGGAGCTCTCGGAGCGCGCGGTCGAGGCGCTCGAGGGACGGCGCGCGTGCCTGCTCGCGAACCACGGCACCGTCGCATTCGGGGGGAGCGTGCGCGAGGCGCTCGAGCTCGCCGAAAAGGTCGAGTCCCTGGCGCGCTTATACTGGCAGGCATTGCAGGCCGGAGAACCCGCGCTGCTCGACGAGGTCGAAATGGCGCGCGTGGTGGAAAAGTTTTCCAGCTACGGAAAATAGACCCGGCCGCTTTCCAGTTCGCGGCAAACGGGTCTATCCTCGGCGCAAAGCACAGCAGATCCACATCGACACAGGCCGACTCGGCGGTGACGAAGTCGGCCGCACATGGAGGAGTCGTTTCATGCATGCCCAAGCCGCTCCCGTGCGCCAGGAAGCCCCCACCCGCAACGCCAAGCTCATCCGCTGGGTCGAGGAAGTGACCCAGCTCACGCAACCCGATCGCGTGTACTGGTGCGACGGGACCGAGACGGAATACGAACGGTTGTGCGGGCAGCTCGTCGCCGCCGGCACCTTCCGCAAGCTGAACGAGAAGCTGCGGCCGGGCTCGTATCTCGCGTGCTCCGATCCGTCCGACGTCGCGCGCGTCGAGGACCGCACCTTCATCTGCGCACGCACGCGCGAGGAAGCCGGACCCACCAACAACTGGGTCGACCCGGCCACGATGCGCGCCACGCTGAACGGATTGTTCGAGGGCTCCATGCGCGGGCGCACGATGTACGTGATCCCGTTCAGCATGGGGCCGCTCGGCTCGCCCATCGCGCACATCGGCGTCGAGATCACCGATTCGCCCTACGTCGTGGTGAGCATGAAGATCATGACGCGCATGGGCCGCAAGGTGCTCGACGTCCTCGGCGACGGCGACTTCGTGCCGTGCCTGCACTCGGTGGGCGCGCCGCTCGCCCCCGGCGAGCGCGACGTGCCGTGGCCGTGCAACAAGGACCACAAGTACATCGTCCACTTCCCCGAGACGAAGGAGATCATGTCGTTCGGCTCGGGCTACGGCGGCAACGCGCTGCTCGGCAAGAAGTGCCTCGCGCTGCGCATGGCCTCGGTGATGGGCCGTGAGCAGGGCTGGCTCGCGGAGCACATGCTGATCCTCGGCGTGCAATCGCCCGCGGGGCAGAAGCACTACGTCACCGCGGCGTTCCCGAGCGCGTGCGGCAAGACCAACTTCGCGATGCTCATCCCGCCGCCCGCGTTCAAGGGCTGGAAGGTCACGACCGTCGGCGACGACATCGCCTGGATCAAGCCCGGTCGCGACGGCAAGCTGCGCGCGATCAATCCCGAGGCGGGCATGTTCGGCGTGGCGCCCGGCACGGGCTACGACACCAACCCGAACTGCATGGAGGCGATCAAGCGCGACACGATCTTCACGAACGTGGCGCTCACGCCCGAGGGCGACGTCTGGTGGGAAGGCATGACGAAGGAGCCGCCGCCGCGCCTCACCGACTGGACGGGCAAGGAATGGACGCCGGGCTGCGGGCGTCCCGCGGCGCATCCGAATGCGCGCTTCACCGTCGCCATGACGCAGACGCCGTCGCTCGATCCGCACTGGGACGATCCCGAGGGCGTGCCGGTCGACGCGTTCATCTTCGGCGGCCGGCGCTCCACCACCGTGCCGCTCGTCACCGAGGCGAAGAGCTGGAACGACGGCGTCTACATGGCGGCCACGCTCGGGTCCGAGACCACCGCGGCGATCACGGGGCAGGTCGGCGTCGTGCGGCGCGACCCGTTCGCCATGATCGCGTTCTGCGGCTACAACATGTCGCAGTACTTCGACCACTGGGTGAAGCTCGGCGCGAAGCTCGCGCATGCGCCGCGCATCTATCTGGTGAACTGGTTCCGCAAGGACGAGAACGGCAAGTTCCTTTGGCCGGGCTACGGCGAGAACATGCGCGTGCTCAAGTGGATCGTCGAGCGCGTCGAGGGCACCGCGGGCGCGGCCTCGACGCCGCTGGGCTACGTGCCGCAATCGCTCGACCTCGCCGGCCTCGACTCGATGGGCGCCGAGCGGCTCGCCGCCGCCACCGAGGTGTCGAAGCCGCAATGGCACGAGGAGATGAAGCTGCACGAGGAGCTGCTGAGCCACCGGCTCGAGGGCCAGGCGCCGCCGGCGCTCAAGCGTCGCTTCGAGGAGCTGCAGGCCGCCTTCGAATAGCGCTGCCCACCCCGTTTCCATTTTGGGACCCATTTGGGGACAGACCCCAATTATCGTTGCGTGATAATTGAGGTCTGTCCCCAAATTTCGTGAGGTGGCCATGACGATCGACAGCGCCGTCCGCGACCGCTCGGAAGACCTGGTGCGCACGCTGCTCGACTCGGTGCGCATCGCCTCGGTGAGCCTCACCGGCGAGGGCATCGCCGACCAGGTCGCGTTCCTGCGCGCACGCCTCGAGCGCTGGGGCTTCACGGTCGAGGAGCACGCCACCGCGAGCCATCCGATCCTCTTCGCCGAGACGGGGCCGGCCGATGCGCGCTTCACGTGGCTGCTCTATGGGCACTACGACGTCTATCCCGCCGACGAGAAGCAGGAGGGCTGGCGCACGAGGCCCTTCGAGCCGGTGGTCGAGGGCGATCGCATCTGGGGCCGCGGCGCCGGCGACAACAAGGGCCAGCACCTCGCGATGCTGAACGCGATCGCGCTGTGGCGCGAGCTGCACGGCGAGCTGCCGATCCGCGTGAAGGTGATCCTCGAGGGCGACGAGGAGACGGGCAGCGGGCCGTTGCCCAAGTTCGTCGAGGCGAATCGCGCGCGCCTGGCGGCCGACCTGTGCTGCTATTCCGACGGCCCGATGTTCCCCGAGGACCAGCCCGTGCTCCTCATGGGCGTGCGCGGCAACCTCGGGCTCGAGTTCGTGGCGCGCGGCGCCAAGCGCAACCTGCATTCGGGCAACTTCGGTGGCGTGGCGCCCAATCCCACGCTCGACCTGATCCACCTGCTCGCGGAGATGGTCGATCGCGACGGGCGCCTCACGGTACCGGGCGCGGGATACGCCGACGTGACGGTCGCGCCGGCCGACCTCGGGGCCGTGCGCGCGCTGAAGGTGGACCACGCGGGATTCCGCGAGAGCGTCGGCGTCGAGCCCACGACGGGCAGCGACGACGGTCTCTTCCACGAGCGCCTGATGCTGCGTCCCGCGTTCAACGTGTCGGGCTTCGCCGCCGGCTACACCGGCCCGGGACAGAAGACGATCATCTTCAAGGAAGCGCTCGCCAAGGCCGACGTGCGGCTCGCCGGCGGCCAGGATCCGCACGCGGTGTTCGAGGCGATCCGCCGCTTCGCCGAGGCGCGCGGCTATCGCGGCATCGAGGTGCGCAAGCTAAAGGCCACGCCGCCGTCGCGCACGCCGCTCGACCATCCGCTCGTGCCCGTCGTGAAGGAAGCGGTGGCGAAAGGCTTCGGGCGCACGCCGTTCGTCGTGCCCTCGCTCGGCGGCACGACACCCGACTACGTCTTCACGCGCACCCTCGGCCTGCCCTCGATGGTCATCCCGCTCGCGCCCTACGACGAGAACAACCACGCGCCCAACGAGAGCACGAAGGTCTCGCTGTACCTGGCGGGCGTGCGCTCGGGCCTGCACCTGATCGAAGCGTTGGCGAAGAGGGCCACCGCGTGAACGGGGCGCCGCCTGCCCGCTTCGCTCAACGCGAATCGCCGTACCAGTAATCGAGGCCGCGGCGGCTGCGCACGCGTCCGGGGCGCAGGAGGAGTGCGCCCACGAATGCGGCCATGTCCCAGAACGAGCGAGCGCGCAGCTTGCGCGACGAGGTCACCACGGGCTCGCGCAGCACGACGAAGCGCCCGCGGCGCTTGAGCGCGGCGCTCATCGCGATCTCTTCGCCGCCGAAGAAGCGCTCGTCGAATCCGCCGACCGCCTCGTAGGCGCCGCGCGTGCAGAAGAGGAAGCAACCGGCCGCGAGACCGAGCCGGCGGAAGCCGAAGATCACCACGTCCATCGCGATCGCGCCCCAGCGCGGCGCCTCGGCATCGAAGCGCACGGCGGCCCCTCCGCCCACGACCCCCGCATCGAGCGCGGTCTTCATCGCGCCGATCACGCCACGATCGACGCACGTGTCGGCATCGACGAAGAGGAGCGAATGGCCGCGCGCCGCGCGCGCGCCCGAGTTGCGCGTGGCCGCGATGTGGCGATGCTCCACCGCGACCACGCGAGCGCCGTGCTCGCGCGCAATGTCGGCGGTGGCGTCGGTGGACGCGTCGTCGACGACGAGGATCTCGTAGCGCTCGTCGAGGTCGCTGCACGCGTCGTGGATCGATTGCAGCGTCGGGCGCAGGTAACGCGCCTCGTTGTGCGCGGGGATGACGAAGGAGAGCACCGCGTTTCGACCCCGCGTGTGCCGCGCCGTTCTGGCCTGCCCGCGGGCTTTCCGGACCATTCACGGCAGGCATGGCGCAAACGCGGCAGGCGAAAATCGTTCGGTCGCGGAGCCGCCGAGCGGCGCTGCGCAGCCATTGCCTGGCGTGGATTTCGCTCCGGGAAGGAAGGCCGGTTTCAACGGCCAGATCGGAGACCGCTTGAACGGTCCGACGTGCCACGCCGCCGCGGCTCGCTCGCCTTGCAGATCGACGATCTGCCGGGTGGTTGCCGCCGCGTGTGTCGCGCTCGCGCGTGCGACGCAGGCCGCCGAGCCCGCCGACGCATCGCTCGCCACGCGCGGCGCGAGCGCCGAACCCACCCGTTCCGTGGCGCCGTTCAACGCGGTGCGCGATCCCCTGGCGCTCGCATCTTCGCGGCCTCCAGCCGAGCTCGCGCCGCACGAGATCGAATGCCGTGCGTGGGGCGTCTGCTACGACGGCCGCGAACGCCAGGTCGAGTTGCGCGGCGGTGCCCGCTACCTGCCGCGCGTGCAGGGCCTCACGCCCGAAGGCCTTTCCCTGCGGCGCGACCGGCTGATCCTGCGCTACAGCTTCTAGGCCGAGGATTTCGCCGCCGTCGTGCCGCGCTCGCTCTCGAGGTGGTCGCGCACGATCGACTCGAAGTCGTCGTCGGCGCGGAAGCCCATCGCGTTCGCGCGCTCGGTGCGGAAGCGCACCGGCCACGTGCGCACGATCGCCTCGATCCTCGCGTCGGGCTTGAACTGCACGCGCGACACGGTCTCCTTGCCGGCGATGCGGCCCATCGCGTCGATCATCTCGCGCACGCTGCGCGTGATGCCGGGCAGGTTCACCACGCGCGTCGTGGGCCACGCCGCGGACGGCAGGTCGTGCGCGTGGACGAAGGCCTCCACCACGCGGCGCGGCGAGAGGATCCACACGCCGGTCGTCTCGGGCACCGGGCACTCGGACACCTGTCCCGCGATCGGCTCGCGGATGATGCCGCTCGCGAAGGACGACGCGGCGAGGTTCGGCTTGCCCGGGCGCACCACGATCGTCGGCAGGCGCAGCGACCGCCCGTCGATGAAGCCCTTGCGCGTGTAGTCGGCGATGAGGTACTCGCAGATCACCTTCTGCGTGCCGTAGGACGTCTGCGGCGCGGGCGTGGTCGAATCGTCGAGCACGTCGGGAAGCTTGCCCCCGAACGCGGCGACCGAGCTCGCGAACACGAACTTCGGCGGTCTCGGCTGCCGGCGCGCCGCCTCGAGCAACGCCCGCCCGCCGTCGAGGTTCACGCGATAGCCCTGGTCGAAGTCCGCCTCGGCGCCCGCGCTCACGACCGAGGCGAGATGGAAGATGCTGTCGGTGTCGTCGCCGACCGCGCGCGCGATCACCTCCGGCGACGAGATGTCGCCGCTCACGCATTCGAAGCTGCGGTCGAGGCCGGGCGGGAACGCCATGTCGAGGAGCCGGATGCGCGCCTTGGGGTCGCGCGCGCGCAGGGCCTTCGCGAGGCGCGAGCCGATGAAACCGCCGCCGCCGGTGACGAGGATGTTCATGACGCCACCGCCGCGATGCACATGATCTCGACCTTCCAGGCGGCGTTGGCGAGCTTCGCCTGCAGCGTCGCGCGCGCCGGCGTCTGCCCGGCCACGACCCAGCCGTCCCACGCGGCGTTCATGCCCGCGAAGTCGTTCATGTCGGCGAGGAAGATCTGCGCCGACAGCAGCTTCGACTTGTCGGTGCCCGCCAGCGCGAGCAGCTTGTCGATCTTCGCCAGCACTTCCTTCGTCTGGCCCGTGATGTCCTTCGAGGTGTCGTCGGGCACCTCGCCGGCGAGGTAGACGGTGCCGTTGTGCACGACGCACTCCGACAGCCGCTTGCCCACGTTGTGACGCTGGATGGTCATGTCTCTATTTCCTTGCGGGGTGAAAGCGGGAACGCAGATGAACGCGGATGAAAAGCACGCAGATTAACGCAGAATGGCCCTTATATTGCACCGTTCCCGCTCATGGCGCCTCGTCTTGTCCCGAAGAAGTATCTCTGCGTTCATCTGCGCTCCATCTGCGTTCCACGCATTTTGACCGCTTCACTCGACCGGATGCGCGCGGGCCGTGAAGCCGGCGGCGCAGAGCGCCGCGACGATCTGCTTCACGTGCGCGTGGTTGCGCGTCTTCAGCACGAGGTCGACCTCCGCGTTCTGCACGGCGAGCGAGGTGAACGCGCGCTGGTGGTGGACCTGCTCGATGTTCGCGTTCTGCTCGGCGATGCACGCGGTGACGCGCGCGAGCGATCCGGGCAGGTCGCGCACCTCGACCAGCACGCGCGCCAGGCGCCCGGCGCGCACCATGCCGCGCTCGATGATCTCCGCGAGCATGAGCGGATCGATGTTGCCACCGCCGAGGACGAGGCCCACCTTGCGTGCGCGGAACCGCTCCGGCTCCTTGAGGAGCGCGGCGAGCGGCGCGGCACCCGCGCCCTCGACCACCGTCTTCTCGATCTCGAGCAGCAGCACGATCGCCTGCTCGATGTCGCCCTCGTCGACCAGCAGGATCTCGGAGACGAGGCGCCCGATGATCTCGCGCGTGACCTTGCCCGGCTCCTTCACCGCGATTCCTTCCGCGATGGTGGAGGCCGCGAACTCCGGCTTCGTGCCCTTCATCGCGTGGTACATCGCGGGAAAGCGCACCATCTCCACGCCCACCACCTCGATCGCGGGCTTGATCGCGCGCGCGGCGGTGGCGATGCCCGAGATGAGACCGCCGCCGCCGATGGCGACCACGAGCATCTCGAGCTCCGGATGCGCGCGCAGCATCTCGAGGCCGCACGTGCCCTGCCCCGCCACGATCTTCTCGTCGTCGTAGGGGTGCACGAACGTGAGGCCGCGCTGCGCCGCGATCTGCCTGGCGTGCGCCATGGCCGCGTCGAAGTTGTCGCCGTCGAGGATCACCTCCGCGCCATGGCGCTGGGTCTGCTCGACCTTCACGTACGGCGTGAAGCGCGGCATCACGATCGTCGCGGGGATGCCGAGCCGGTGCGCGTGGTATGCCACGCCCTGCGCGTGGTTGCCGGCGGAGCAGGCGATCACGCCCTTCGCGCGCTGCCCGCGATCGAGCGATGCGAGCTTGTTGAGCGCCCCTCGCTCCTTGAACGACGCGGTGAACTGCAGGTTCTCGAACTTGAGGTAGACCTCGGCGCCGGTGATGTCGGAGAGCGTCCGCGACGGCAGGAACGGCGTCTCCATCACCTGCCCGCGGATCACCTCCGCGGCTTCTTCGATGTCCTCGAGCGTGACCGGCATGGGTTACCTCATGAATGGGCGGTGGAGAGCAATGCGGAATGAATGTCTTGCCCGCATCACTCGCTGAAGCGGAAATCCACCTCGGGCTTGCGGCCCGAGATGAGATCGGCGAGCGCGCGGCCCGAGCCGCAGGCGAGCGTCCAGCCGAGCGTGCCGTGGCCGGTGTTCACGAAGAGGTTCGGATAGCGCGTGCGCCCGACGATCGGAACGTTCGACGGCGTGGCCGGGCGCAGGCCCGCCCAGAACTCGGCGCGCTCGTAGTCGCCCGCGCCCGGAAACATCTCGCGCATGCGCCGGATCAGCGCTTCGCAGCGCACCGGATTGAGCTCGGTGGAGTAGCCGGAAAGCTCGGCGGTTCCCGCGATGCGCAGCCGCTCGCCCAGGCGCGAGATGACGATCTTCGCCTCGTCGTCGGTGAGGCTCACGTGCGGCGCCCGCGCGCGGTCGGCGACGGGAACCGAGGCCGAATAGCCTTTCGCGGGATAGACCGGCAGGTTCAACCCGAGCCCACGCGCCACCAGCGGCGAGAAGCTGCCGAGCGCGAGCACGTACGCATCGCCGGTGATTCGCGCCTCGCCGCCCGCGCCGTCGCGCGCCACGGCGCCGGCGATGCGCCCGCCCTCGCGCGCGAGGCGCTCGACCGCGACGTTCGGGCGGAACACGACGCCGCGCTCGCGCGCGAGCTCCGCGAGCCGCACGGTGAACAGATACGCATCGCCCGATTCGTCGCTCGGCGTGTAGGTCGCGCCGACGATGCGACCGCGCGAGGCGGCGAGCGCCGGTTCGATCGCCACCGCCTCGTCGACCGTCTTCACCTCGCGGTCGAGCCCGTAGTCGCGCATCACCGCGGCGGCGCGCACGGCCGCCTCGAACACGCGCGGCTGCGTGTAGTAGTGCAGGATCCCGAGCATGAGCTCGTCGTAGCGGATGCGCGTCTCGGCGCGCAGCGCCTGCAACGATGCGCGGCTGTAGAGGGCGAGCCGCACGATCTCGCCGATGTTGCGGCGCGTGCGCGCGGGCAGGCATTCGAGGAGGAAGCTCGCGCCCCACGTCCACTGGCGCGGATCGGGGCGCAGGCGGAAGAGCAGCGGCGCGTCGTCGCGTCCCAGCCATTGCAGGATCTGCGCGGGCGCCTGCGGGTTGGCCCACGGCTGCGCGTGGCACACGGAGATCTGCCCGCCGTTGGCGAACGAAGTCTCGAGCCCGGGGCCCGCGCGCCGATCGACGACCGTCACTTCGTGCCCCCGCCCGGCGAGGTACCACGCGGTCGTCGTGCCGATGAGGCCGGCGCCGAGCACGAGCACTTTCATGGCGGGCGGAGTCTGGAGAATTGGCTTAGACTTGTCAACGCTCGATCGGTTGCCACGGCCTACGGCCAACATGAGAACGCGCATCTACGCCGACCTGCTGGCCTTCGTCCGCGCCGCCTGCACGCACTCCTCCCACGCGGGACGCGAGTTGCCCGCGCTGCCTTTCTACGTGAAGGAACACGCCGTCGGATGGCTGCGGCCCTCCTTCGCCGACCTGCTGCGCCGCTGGCCGCACGTGTTCGACGTGAATCCCGCGTACGTGACGTTGCGCGTGCGGCCCGACACCGCCGCCGCGCGCACCGCCGCGATGGCCGAGGTCACGCAGGAGCTCGCGCGCGAAGGCACGATCCGCGGCTGGCGCGAAGAGGCGGCGGCGATCTCGCACCACTATTCCGCGCCGGAGCTCTTCCGCGTCGAGCGCGCGGCCACGCGCCACTTCGGGTTCATGACGTACGGCGCGCACCTGAACGCCTTCACGCGCATCGGCGGAATGGTGCACACCTGGATCGCGCGTCGCAGCCCCACCAAGCCGATCGACCCCGACAAGCTCGACAACCTCGTGGGCGGGCGCATCCCCGCGGGGCTCACCGTCGACGAGACGCTGCGCAAGGAAGCGTGGGAGGAGGCGGGCATCGCGCCGAGCCTGCTCGCCGGTCTGAATTGCCTCGGCGCCGTGCGCGTCGAGTACTCGGTGCCCGAAGGCCTGCATCGCGAGATCCTCTTCGTGCACGACCTGTGGCTGCCGCCCGACTACAAGCCCGCGAACCAGGACGGCGAGGTCGCGGAGATCGTGCTGCAGCCGGTCGAGGAAGTGATCCGCAACATCCTCACCGGCGACTTCACGCTCGAGGCGGGCGCCGTGATGATCGACGGGCTGCTGCGCCTCGGCGCCGTGATGCCCGAGGACCCGCAGTACCTCGACCTCGTGCGGATGCTCAAGCCCTGAGCGTGAGCGTCCTCGCCCTCGCGCTGGTGCTGGTTTCGGCGTTCATCCACGCGAGCTGGAACTACCTGCTGAAGAAGAGCGGCGGCGGCCCCGGGCTCATCACGCTCTCGTGCGCCTTCTCGGTGCTGGTGTACGCGCCGCTCGTCGCGGGGCTCGTCGTGCTGCGCGGCTACGCCTTCCAGCCCATGCATCTCGCGCTCATGCTGGGCAGCGGGCTCATCCACACCGCCTACTTCCTGCTGCTCGATCGCGCCTATCGCAGCGGCGGGGACCTGTCCGTGGTGTATCCGCTCGCGCGCGCGACGGGTCCCCTCATCACGGTGGCGGTGGCCGTGCTCGCGCTACGCGAGCGGCCCGGCGCGATCGCGCTCGCGAGCGCGTTGCTCATCGGGGCCTCGGCGCTCGTGCTCACCGGCAATCCCTTCTCCGGCAAGCGCGACTCGTACCGCGCGGCGGGCTTCGCGCTGCTCACCGGGTGCACCATCGCGAGCTACACCATCTGGGACAAGGCCGCGGTCTCCGCGTGGATCGTTCCGCCGCTGGTGTACGACTGGGGCTGCAACGCGTTCCGCGTGGCGGTGCTCGCGCCGTGGATGCGACGGCACAAGCCGGGCGCGATCACCTCGGCGTGGGGCAACCAGCGCGGCACCGCGGTCGCGATCGCGATCCTCTCGCCGCTCGCCTACATCCTCGTGCTCACGGCGATGGTGTTCACGCCGGTGAGCCTCGTGGCGCCCGCGCGCGAGGTCTCCATCCTCTTCGCCGCGCTGATGGGCGCGCACCTGCTGCGCGAGGGCGACGTCGCGCGCCGCGCGGTCGCCGCGGTGGGGATGGTGCTCGGCGTGTCGGGGTTGGCGCTGGGGTAGAATTTCGTCGAATCGTCCCCGCCGCGCCATGCCCTCCTTCACCTCGTCCCCCGCCTGGCAAGAACTGCTCGCCCACCGCGCCGCGCTCGCGCCGCGCCGCATCGACGACTTCTGGCGCGAGGACCCGGCACGCGGGGAAACGCTCACCTTCGAGTGCGCCGGCATCACCGTCGACCTGTCGAAGCAGCGCATCACGGGCGAGACGCTCGACAAGCTGCTCGCGCTCGCTCGCGAGCGCGGCATCCCGGGCGCGATCGAGCGGCTCTTCACCGGCGCGCACGTGAACACGTCCGAGGACCGGCCCGCGCTGCACACGGCGTTGCGCGGCGACGAGCACGTCGAGGTCGACGGCGCGGACGTGCTCTCGGAGGTGCAGCGGCACCGCGAGCGCATCCGCATCTTCGCCCAGGCGGTGCGCGAGGGACAGTGGAAGGGCGCCACGGGGCTGCGCTTCACGCACGTGCTCGCCCTCGGCATCGGCGGCTCGGCGCTCGGGCCGAAGCTCGCGATCGAGGCGCTGCGCGCCGAGGCCGACGGACCCGAGGTGCGCTTCATCACCAACATCGACGCCGCCGAGCTCGACGACGCGATCGCCGGGCTCGATCCGGCCTCCACGCTCGTGGTCGTCGCCTCCAAGACGTTCACGACGCAGGAGACGATGGTGAACGCGGCGGCCGCGCGCGACTGGCTCGCCGGCGCGCTCGGGCGCGATGCGATCGCGAAGCACGTGATCGCCGCCACCGCGAACGAGGAGGAAGCGGTGCGCTGGGGCCTGCCCGCGTGCAACGTGTTCCCGTTCGAGGCGTGGGTCGGCGGACGCTATTCGCTGTGGTCGTCCGTGGGATTGCCGATCGCCATCGCGGTCGGCATGCCGTGCTTCGAGAAGCTGCTCGCGGGCGCGCACGCGGTCGACCTCGAGTTCCGTTCCAGCCCGCTCGAGGAGAACGTGCCCGTGCTGCTCGGGCTCGTCGGCGTCTGGAACCGGGACGCGCTCGGGTGCGCGAGCCACGCGGTCCTCTCGTACGCCTCGCGCCTCGAGAGCCTGCCCGCGTACCTGCAGCAGCTCGAGATGGAATCGAACGGCAAGCGCGTCGACCTCGACGGCAAGCCGGTCGATTTCCCCACGTGCCCCGTCATCTGGGGCGGCACCGGGACGCCCGGCCAGCACGCGTTCCACCAGTGGCTGCACCAGGGCACCGACGTCGCGTCGTGCGACTTCATCGTGGTCGCGCAGCCGATGGGGCGCGAGAAGGCGCACCACGAGATCCTGCTCGCCCACGCGTGCGCGCAATCGCAGGCGCTCATGACCGGGGTGACGCCGCCCGAGAGCTGGCGCGTGTGCCCGGGCGATCGCATGAGCACGACGTTCGTGCTGCCCGCGCTCGACGCCTACCACCTCGGCGCGTTGCTCGCGATCTACGAGCACAAGGTCTACGTCGAGGCGGCGCTCTGGGGCATCAACGCGTTCGACCAGTGGGGCGTGGAGCTCGGCAAGACCATCGCGGGACAGATCCTGCCGGCGCTGCGCGGCTCGCAGTCGACGCTGCATCCGGCGACGCGCCACCTGCTCGGCGTGATCCGCAAGCTGGGCGGACCCGGCTGACCGCCGCTCGACGCGCGCCATGGCGATCGAGGACTTCAAGGGCATCGTCGAATCGCTGAAGCTCGCCGTCGCCATCGCCGACGCGAAGGGCACGGTCGTCTTCGGCAACGCCGCGCTCGCGCAGCTCCTCGGCGCGAAGACCGCCTCCGCCGTCGGCAAGCCGTTCGCGGAGCTGTTCGCGCGCGGGGACCAGAAGCGCGTGCAGCAGAACGCGAGCCGCGTCGCGCAGGGCAAGGCCGGCGTGTCCTATCTCGATGCGGAGCTCGCGGGCCCGGCGCCGACGATGTGGGTGCAGGTGGCGATGCAGCCGGCGCTCGACGCGTCGGGGCGCGCCGCGGGCGTGATCGCGGTGCTGCAGGACATCGGCGCGCAGCGCGAGACCGAGCAGGCGCTGAACCTCGTGAGCGCGCGCCTGCTCGCGCTCGCCGAAGCGCTGCCCGTGGGCGCCATGATCGAGACCGGCCCGGGCGACATCGAGCTCGTGAACGAGGCGCTCTGCCGCCGGCTCGGGCTCGAATCGGCGCCGCAATCGCTCTCGGGCCTCGCCGCCCTCGACGTGCTCGCGCGCTCGCCGTGCATCGACCGGGCGCGCCTCGAGGCGTTGCGCAAGGCGGCGGACGCGCCCGCGCGCCTGCCGCTCGCGTTGCCCGGAGGCGGGGAGAGCCTGCTCGAGCGCCAGCCGCTCGTGGTCGAGGGCGCCCCCGCCGGCGCGGTGTGGGTCGCGCGCGAGGAGCCGTCGGTCGATCGCGCCGCCGAGGTCGCCGCGATCGAGAACATCGGCGAGGAGCTGTCCGTGGCGCTCGAGGGGCTCGGCGCGATCGCGATCCGCGTGCAGCAGATGGAGCTCGAGCCCGGGGTCCTCGCGCACTTCGAGACGATTCGCGCCGCCACGCAGACCGCGATGGCCGCGATCGGCGACCTCGTCGACTTCTCGCGCGTCTCGGGCGGCATCGTGCTGCGCAAGGCGCCCTTCCGGTTGCGCGAGGCGATCGCCGCGCTCGTCGCGCGCGTGATCGGCGCGGCCGAGGCGCACGGCTGCCGGCTGCGCATCAAGGTCGAGCAGGACGTCTCCGATGCGCTCGAGGGCGACGTCGCGCGCCTGCAGCTCGTGCTGCGCAACCTGCTCGACAATGCGTTCGCCCTCCTGCCCCGCGCGGAGATCACATTGCAGGTGACGCCCGAGTACGCGACGGAGTCGGGACTCGAGCTTTCGTTCGCGGTGGTGGCCGGCGGCGAGGCGGCCGGTGCCGCGAGCGCCGGCGCGTCCGCGCAGACCGGCATGGGCGTGGCGATGGCGAAGTACATGGTCGCGGCGATGGGCGGCGAGCTCGCGATCGCCGAGCGCCCGCAGGCCGGGGCGCTGTACGGATTCTCGATCCGCTTCCCGGTGCTCGCCGCCCCGCCCGCGCGCCGCCGGCCCACCTACGTCTCGCTCGTCGGGCTCACCGTGCTCGTCGTCTCCGCCGATCCCGCGCAACGCCTCGCGCTCTCGAACCTGCTGCGCGGCTGGCGCATGCTGCCGCTGGAGGCCGACAACGCGCCGATGGCGCTCGCCCTGCTCGAGCGCCTCGACGAGGAGGGCAACCCGGTGCCGCTCGTGATGCTCTCCAATGCGCTGCCCGTGCAGGACGGCTTCCTCCTCGCCTTCCGCATCAAGCAGCATCCGCGCTTGCGCGACACGCTGGTGATGATGCTCGCCTCCGAGGGCCGGCCCGGCGACGCGATCGCCTGCCGCGAGAACGGCATCGCCGCGTACATGCGCTATCCCGTGAACGACCGCCAGCTGAACGAGGCGATCGTCGCGGTGACGGGCGCCTCCGTCGACGCCGACGAGACGCCCACCCTCGTCACGCGCCACTCCCTGCGCGAGCAACGCAAGGGCGCCACGGTCCTGCTCGTCGATCCGAGCCGCGACAGCCAGATCCTCGCCGCGCACATCCTCGGGCGCGAGGATTGCAGCGTGGTCGTCGCGAACGATCTCGACGAGGCCATCGCCGCGCTCGACCAGGACGTGTACGACCTCGTGCTCGTCGACACGGAGCTCCAAGGGCTGCAGGGCGATGACGCGGCCACGCGGCTGCGCGCGCGCATCACGCGCAATCCCGACGCCGTCTCCCTCGTCGCCACGAGCCTCGAGCACTCGCCGCGCTTCCGCGCGGCCAAGACCGCGATCGGCTTCGACGCGACGCTCGCGAAGCCGTTCCGCCGGGACGACCTGCTCGCGCTGCTGCAGGCGCTGGGGCGCCTCGCGGTGGAGGCGGACTAGCGGGGAATCGGCCGTGCGCCTGCTCCTCGTCGAGGACGACGCCATGATCGGCGCGGCGGCCCAGCAGGGCCTGCGGCACGAAGGCCACGCGGTCGACTGGGTGCGCGACGGCGCGCAGGCCGAACTGGCGGTGGCCAACGGCGTCTACGACCTCGTGCTGCTCGATCTCGGCCTGCCCCGGCGCGACGGCCTCGCGGTGCTGCGCGACCTGCGCGCGCGCGGCAACGACGTGCCCGTGCTCGTGATCACCGCGCGCGATGCGGTCGCCGATCGCGTGGCCGGCCTCGACGCGGGTGCCGACGACTACCTCGTCAAGCCCTTCGACCTCGACGAGCTCGCGGCACGCGTGCGCGCCGTGATGCGCCGGCGTGCGGGCCGCGCGAGCTCGGTGCTGCACGTGGGCGAGCTCGAGATCGACGCGTCCGCGCGGCACGTGCGCTTCCGCGGCAAGCCGGTCGCGCTCTCGGCGCGCGAGTACGCGCTGCTCGAGGCGCTCGCCGACCGTCCGGGCGCGTTCCTGTCGCGCGCGCAGCTCGAGGAACGGCTCTACGGCTGGGACGAGGAGGTCGCGAGCAACGCGGTCGAGGTGCACATCCACGCGCTGCGCCGCAAGCTCGACCCCGCGCTGATCCGCAACGTGCGCGGCCTCGGCTACAGCCTCGCGCCGGGGGCGTGATGTCGATCCGCCGGCGCCTGCTCGTGTGGCTGCTCTCGAGCGTGCTCGCCGGCGGCGTGCTCGCCGCGTGCGTCGTGTTCGTGCAGGCGCGCAGCGAGGCGAACGAGCTCTTCGACTACCAGCTGCGGCAGATCGCGCTCACGCTGCGCGACCGCAGTTACACGGCACGCCAGCTCGCCGAGGTCCTGCAGGGCGAGGAGGCGCCCGACTTCCTGATCCAGGTGTGGGCCTCCGACGGCACGCCGCTGTACCTGTCCAATCCGCAGTTGCTGCTGCCCTCGACCGTGCAGCTCGGCTTCAGCGTGATCGAGAGCGACCGGGGGCGCTGGCGCATGTTCGCGATCCAGCAGCGCGGGCTCACGATCCAGGTGGCGCAGCCGCTCGCGGAGCGCAACGCCCTCGCGCTCGGCGCGGCATGGCGCACGCTCATTCCGTTCCTCTTCGCGCTGCCGCTGATGGGGCTGCTCATCTGGCGCCTCGTCGGCCGCGAGCTCGCCTCCCTCGAGGGCACCGCGCAGGCGATCGCGCGCCGCACGCCCGAGTCGCTCGAGCCGATCACCGGCGCGGTGCCCGACGAGATCGGCCCGCTCGTCGCCGCACTGAACGGCCTGCTCGCGCGCCTCGGTGGCGCGCTCGCGCAACAGCGCCACTTCATCGCCGACGCCGCGCACGAGCTGCGCACGCCGCTCACCGCGTTGCGCCTGCAGCTGCAGCTGGCCGAGCGCGCCGCCGACCCCGAGCAAAGGCAGAAGGCGCACGCGATGCTGAAGGAAGGCATCGCGCGCGCGGTGCGCCTGGTCGAGCAGCTGCTCGCGCTCGCGCGCCAGGATCCCGAGGCGCCCGTGGAGAGCGTGACGCCGGTCGATCTCGCCTCCGTGGCGCGCAGCGTGGCGCACCTTCACGAGCCGGCCGCGACGGCGAAGGGGCTCGCGCTCACGGCCGACATCCGCGAGCCCCTCGTCGTGAGCGGCGATCGCTCCGCGCTCCTCGCGATGATGGAGAACCTGGTCGACAACGCGATCCGCTACACGCCCCATGGCAGCGTCACGTTGCGCGCGTACACCGAGGCCGGCGAGGCCCGCTTCGAGGTCGAGGACACCGGCCCGGGCATCCCGCAGGCGGAACGGGCGCGCGTGTTCGACCGCTTCTACCGCCTCGACGCGAGCGCCGCGGGCGGCAGCGGCCTCGGCCTCGCGATCGTGCGGCGCATCGCCGAGCGCCATGGCGGACGGGTCGAGCTCCTCGATGGGCCATCCGGATCAGGGCTGCTCGCGCGCGTCGTCCTGCCGTTCGCTGCAAGCGCCTGACTGCTTTAAGTCCGGCTTAAGCCGGCCGGATCACACTCGCCTCCATCGGGCCCTTCGCCCGGTCCAACCCATTGCATCGGAGGCAAGATGAAGTCGAGAACCATCGTCGGCGCCCTGCTCTCGGCGGGCGTCATCGCGGCGGGCGCCGCGGCCTGGCGCGGCCAGCTGGAAGGGCCTTACGGGCAGGCGCACGCGCAGCCGGCCCTTGCCGCGGGTGTGGCCGCGCCCGCCGCCAATCCCGCCGCCAGCGCGCTCCCGCTGAACGGGTTCACAGCGCTCGTGAAGCAGTACGGCCCCGCGGTCGTGAACATCACCATCGAGGGCACCGCGAAGCCCACGGGCGGGATGACGGATGTCCCCGGCGGGATCGACCCGAACGATCCGCTCTTCCAATTCTTCCGCGGATTCGCGATCCCGCAGCCGCAAGGCCCCGTGCCGATCCGCGGCGAGGGCTCGGGATTCATCATCTCGCCCGACGGCTACATCCTCACCAACGCGCACGTGGTCGAGAACGCGAGCGAGGTCGACGTGAAGCTCACCGACCGGCGCGAGTTCAAGGCGAAGGTGATCGGCATCGACAAGCCGAGCGACATCGCGGTGATCAGGATCCCGGCGAAGAACCTGCCCACCGTGAAGATCGGCAACTCGCGCAACGTCATGGTCGGCGAATGGGTCGCGGCGATCGGCTCGCCCTACGGCTTCGAGAATTCGGTGACGGCCGGGATCGTGAGCGCCAAGTCGCGCTCGCTTCCCGACGCGACGTACGTGCCGTTCCTGCAGACCGACGTGCCGGTGAACCCGGGCAACTCGGGCGGCCCGCTGTTCAACCTCGCGGGCGAGGTGATCGGCATCAACTCGCAGATCTACACGCGCACCGGCGGCTTCCAGGGCCTTTCGTTCGCGATCCCGATCGAGGTCGCGATGAACGTGAAGGACCAGCTCGTCGCGCACGGCCACGTGACCCGCGCGCACCTCGGTGTCACGGTGCAGGAAGTGAACGCGCAGCTCGCCGACTCGTTCGGCCTCGACCGCCCGCGCGGAGCGCTCGTCGCCTCGGTCGATCCCGCGAGCCCCGCCGAGAAGGGCGGCATCAGGAGCGGCGACATCATCCTCGCGTACAACGGCAACCCGATCGAGCGCTCGTCCGACCTGCCGCTGCTGGTGGCCAACACGCCGCCCGGCCACAAGGTGGCGATCGACGTGTGGCGCGATCACGGCGAACAGAAGCTCACGGTCGCCACCGCCGAGGCGAAGGACCAGAACGTCGCGAGCAACGACCAGACCGGTGCGGCGCGCGGCGGCAAGCTCGGCGTGGCCGTGCGCCCCCTCACGGCGCAGGAGAAGCAGGAGAACGGCGGCAAGGGCGGGCTGCTGGTCGAGCAGGTGAGCGGCGCCGCGGAACGCGCGGGCGTGCAGCCCGGCGACGTGGTGCTCGCGTTGAACGGCAAGCCCGTGCACAGCGTGCAGCAGTTGAAGGACCTGGTCGGCCGGAGCGGCAAGCATGCCGCCCTGCTGATCCAGCGCAACGACCGGCAGCTGTTCGTGCCGATCGAGCTGGGTTGAGAAGCACCGGGGTCCGGCGCGAGCCGGGCCCCGTTTTCATTCAGGGAGGTGGATCCAGGGCAAGGAGGACCACCATGAGACAGACCTTCCTCGCAGCTCTCGCCGCGAGTGCCGCCCTCGGCGCATCCGCGGCGATCCCGCCCGCGTACCAGGCGCATCTGCCGCCCGAGCACCACCGCGGCGCCGTCGACTACATCACCGGCGGCATGACGCACGACGAGGCGATCTCGTTGAAGCGCGCCGCGCAGGAGTACCCGCTCGAGCTGGTGTTCGGCGAGCGCGACGCCGACGGCGCGCGCAAGCTGCCCCACGTGCCGATCACCATCGTCGATGCGAACGACCGCGTGGTGTTCGACGGCGTGAGCGACGGGCCGTACTTCATCGCGCGCCTGCCCGCGGGCCGCTACCGCGTCGTCACGAGCTGGGACGACTGGACGTTCGCGCGCGACGTCACCATCGCGCCCGACGAGCGCGACCGCGTGGTGTTCGAGTGGAAGAAGGTGCCGGGGCGCAGCCTCGTCGCGTCGCGCTGAGCGCGAGACGGCCGCCGGGCGCGCGCCGGCGGGCGCGGGCTCACGCGACCTTCATCCAGACGGTCTTCTGCTCGGTGTACGCGTCGAGGGCCGCGGTACCCAGGTCGCGGCCCACGCCCGAGTCGCCGCCCATTCCTCCCCACGGCAGCCGCGTGTCGGTGTGCCCGTACGTGTTCACCCAAACGGTCCCCGCACGCAGGCGCGACGAGAAGCGATGCGCGAGCGCCGCATCGCGGGTCCATACCGCCGCCGCGAGGCTGTAGGGGCTGTCGTTCGCGATCGCGAGCGCCTCCTCCGCGCTCGCGAAGCGCAGCACGGCGGCGACCGGCCCGAAGATCTCCTCGCGCGCGATCTTCATGTCGTTGGCGACATCGGCGAACACCGTCGGCATCACGAAGTGGCCGGCGCGTTCGGGGCGGCCGCCACCGCACGAAAGCGACGCGCCCTCGCGCACCCCGGCCTCGATGTAGCCCAGCACGCGGTGTTGTTGCGCGGACGAGATGAGCGGACCCATGTTCGTCTGCGGATCGAACGGGTCGCCGAGGCGATAGCGTTGGGCGCGCCGCACGAAGCGGTCCACGAACTCCTCGTAGACCGTGTCCTGCACGAGGATGCGCGAGCCCGAGGAGCACACCTGCCCCGCGTTGAAGAACGCACCGGACGCGGAGGCGCGCACTGCGTCCTCGAGATCCGCGTCGGCGAAAACGATGTTGGGCGACTTGCCGCCGAGCTCGAGGCCGACCCGCGCGCAACGCTGCGCCACCCGCGCCATGATCGCCTTGCCCACCCCGGGCGAGCCCGTGAAGGCGATCTTGTCGACGCCCGCATGATCGACGAGCGCTTGGCCGGCTTCGGCGCCGAAACCGGGAACGACGTTCAGCACTCCGGGGGGCAGCCCGGCTTCCCCGGCGATCTCCGCGAGCAACAGCGCCGTGAGCGGCGTGAGCTCGGCGGGCTTGAGGACCACCGTGTTGCCGCACGCGAGCGCGGGCGCCACCTTCCACACCGCATTCATGAGCGGGAAATTCCACGGCACGATCGCGCCTACGACGCCGACGGGGCCGCGCGCCACATAACTGAAAACATCCCCGCGGATCGGCACCACGTGGCCTTGCAGCTTGTCGGCCCATCCGGCGTAGTAGCGCAGGCAATCGATCGCCGCCGCGACGTCCTGGCGCCGCGCCGCGGCGAGCGGCTTGCCGGCGTCGAGCGCCTCGAGCGCCGCCGCTCGGGCCGCGTCGCGCTCGAGCAGCTCGGCAATGCGGTACAGCAGTCGGCCGCGTTCGCTTCCGGGCAAGCGCGACCAAGGGCCGGCGTTCAGCGCGGTGCGCGCCGAATGCACCGCATCGTCGACGTCGGCGGTGCCGCCGCGCGCGATGCTGGCGAGCGGGCTCTCGGTCGCGGGATCGTGCGTCTCGAAGGCGCGCTCGTCGCGCGCCGCTCGCCATCGACCGCCGATGAAGAGCTGCGTACGGGGAAGCCGGGGTCTTTCTGGAAGGGGCTGGTGGACAGCGTTCATGCGGATGTCTCTCTGCAGGTGGTCGGGGCGGCGATGCGCCTTGAATAGGCAATCGATTGCATAAGTGGCGGCATCGCATCGATCGATTGCCCGTGTAAGCTAAGGGTTCACGCCGTTCCACTGCAATATGAGAATGCATTCCGAATGAAGGCCATCGTCATCCGGCCCTCGTGGCAGTTCAGCAGCAGCGCCGGCGAGACCGTCGACGCACGGGTGTTCACGCTGCTGCGCGCGATCCACGAGACCGGCAAGCTCACCGCCGCCGCAAAGCGTGTCTCGCTCTCCTACCGCCATGCGTGGGCGCTGCTCGAGAAATGGGCAGCGTTCTTCGGCTCGCCGCTCGTCCACATGGCGCGCGGCAAGGGCGCCTCGCTCTCGCCGCTCGGCGAGAAGCTGGTGTGGGCGGCGCAGCGCACCGATGCGAGCCTGTTCCCGCACCTCGACAACATCGCCTCGGAGCTCAACGTCGAGATAAACCGGCTCCTCAAGTCCTCGCATCGCGTGCTGCGCATCCACGGAAGCCACGGCTATGCGGTCGAGAAGATCCCGCCGCTGCTGCGCGGGTTGAGCGATTGCGAGGTCGACCTCCAGTACATGGGCAGTGTGGACGCGCTGCGTTCGCTCGCCCACGGCGCGTGCGATCTCGCCGGCTTCCACGTGCCCGACGGCAAGCTGGCCGCCATGCTCTGGGCTCATTACGAGCCGTGGATCCGGCCGCGCGAGCAGCGCATCGTCCGCCTGGTCACCCGCACGCAGGGGCTCATCGTCGCGCGCGGCAATCCGCTCGGGCTGGCGACGCTGCGCGACCTCGCGCGCGCGGGCTTGCGGTTCGTGAACCGGCAGAAGGGTTCCGGCACGCGCATCCTGGTCGACGGCATGCTTGCGGCGCAGAAGGTGCGTTCGGAGGCGATCCAGGGCTACCACGAGACCGGCGAGTTCACGCATGCGGCCGTGGCCGCTTTCGTCGCGAGCGGCATGGCCGATGCGGCGGTGGGCGTCGAGCCGGCGGCCAAGCAGTTCGGCCTGGACTTCGTGCCGTTGACGAGCGAGCGGTACATGCTCGCCTGCGACGCGAAGGCGCTCGACGGACCGGTGATGCGCGCCACCCTCGCGCTGCTCAGGAGCGATGCGTTCCGCGACGCTCTCAAGTCCGCCTCCGGTTATCTCCCCGACCATCCGGGCGAGGTCCAGACGATCGCCGAGGCGTTTCCGTGGACGGCGCGGCGCCGTTGACCAACCCGATGGCCCGAGGAACCAGCCGATGACCTTTCCCGTGAATTCCCGGCGGCGGGCGCTGCTCGCCCTCAGTGGCGCGGCACTGCTCGCGCCAGCGACGGCGGGGGCGGCGAACGCCGCGCTCGAAGTGAAGGGACTCGTCGAGCGGCCCCTCGCGCTCGCGCTCGATGACATGCGCGCAATGCCGCAACAGGCGTTGACCGCGCGCCGCTCGAAGGGCGGTGAATCGAAGGTGAGCGGCGTGCTACTGCGCGACGTCCTCGACCGCGCCGGGCTCGTCGAGCGCCACCCGAAGGACCTGCGCAAGACGGTCATCGTGGCCGGGGCACGCGATGGATACGCCGCGCTGTTTACCTGGGTCGAACTCTATCTGTTCTCCACCGGGCGCGGCGTCCTCGTGGTCCTCGAGCGCGACGGCGCGCCGCTATCGCCTGCGGAGGGCCCGCTCGCACTGGTCTCCGCGCTGGACGAGCGGGCCGGCCCACGCCATGTGAAGTGGCTGCGATCCGTCGAGGCGCGGCTGGTCGAGCCCGGCGCCTGAAATGCGTGCGCGCCGCGGGCAGCCGCCCGTGGCGCGCATCGGTTGCCGCGGGAACGCTCAGCGTGCCGTCGTGCCGTTCGACGAGGCCGAGCCGCTCATCGCGCCGGACGTGGCGCCGCCGGTGGTCGCGGGCGAGGTCGCGCTCGTATCGTCGCCCTGGGATTTGCCGTTCACGTCGTCGTTCTTGGGCGCGTGCTTCCTGGCGTGATGCTTCTTGTGGTGCGTGCGCGACATGCTCTTCGTGTTGTCGGACGCGTTGTCGTTCGTCGTCGCGGTGCCGTTCGTCGTGGTGTCCGTCGTCGCGCTGCCCGCGCCGTTCGAGCCGCTCATCGCGCCCGAGGTCGCACCGCCGGTGCTCGCGTGCGAGGTCGCGCTCGTGTCGTCGCCCATGGCCTTGTTGTTCACGGTCGCGGGGTTCGAGTCGGGCATGATCACGCCGGTCTGCGCGAACGCGACGGACGTGCCGAGCGCCACGGCGAGCGCCGCGGCGAGATGGATCGCCTTGATGTTGCGCATGGATGCCTCCTGTTGGTTGTCCGTAAGGAGGGACATGCGAGAGTCCGGCGCGTTTGCGCGCCGCGCTGGTCGCTTCGGACTAGCGGGGCGGCGCGATGCAAGCCCGGCGCAAGGCGGGTCAGTCGAAGCGCACGCCGATGCCGCCCAGCACGCCGAAGTCCGCGTGCAGCGTGTCGCCCTTCTTCACCGGCACGGTACGCGTGAAGGACCCGGCGAGGATGAAGTGGCCCGCCTCGAGGGTGGTGCCCATGGACCCGACCTTGTTCGCGAGCCACGCCACCGCGCGCGCGGGATGGCCGAGCACGCCCGCGGAAACGCCGGTCTCCTCGATCACGCCGTTCCTGTAGAGCAGCGCACCGACCCAGCGCAGGTCGACGTCGAAGGGGCGCACGATGCGCCCGCCGTGGATCACGCCGGCCGCCGCCGCGTTGTCGGCGATGTTGTCGACGATCTTGCGCGGATAGCGCGTGCGCCCGTCGATGAGCTCGAGCGCCGGGACCACGTAGTCGGTCGCTTCCATCACGTCGAACATCGTGACGCCCGGTCCCTTCAACGGCTTGCCGAGCACGAACGCGAGCTCCACCTCGACGCGCGGCACGATGTAGCGCGCCGCCTCGAGCGTCGCGCCGTCCTCGAAGAACATGGTGTCGAGCAGGTGGCCGTAGTCGGGCTCGTCGATGCTCACCATGGCCTGCATCGCCCTGGACGTGAGGCCGATCTTGTGGCCGCGCAACCGCGCGCCGGCCGCGATCTTCTCGGCGACCACGTGGCCCTGGATGGCGTACGAGTCCTCGATCTGCAGGCCGGGAAACGTATCGAGAAGCTGCGGCGCGGGCGTGACGGTGCGCTCGGCCTCGACCAGGATGCACGCGGCCTTGCGCCGCTCGGCGTCGGGGATCATGGGCGCTCCTCCGGTTTTTCGTCGGCCACGACGTTGGCGAGCGTGCCGATTCCGTCGACCTCGACCTCGACGCGATCGCCGTCCGCGAGGAAGCGCGGCGGATCGAAGCGCACGCCCGCGCCGATCGGCGTTCCGGTGGCGATGATGTCGCCCGGGGCGAGCGTGGTCCAGGTCGAGATGTAGTGGACGAGGTAGCGGAACGGGAACATGAGGTTGGCGGTCGTGTCCTCCTGGCGCTTCTCGCCGTTCACGCGCGTGGCGAGGTGCAGCGCGTCGAAGGGCGGCAGCTCGTCGGGCGTGGCCATCCACGGGCCGATCGCGCCGCTCGCGTCCCAGTTCTTGCCCTGCGTCACGTTGAACTTGCCGTGGCGCGTCCAGTCGCGGATCGTGCCTTCGTTCAGGCAGGTGAGGCCCGCGATGTGCGACTCGGCCTGCGCCTGCGGGATGCGCCGGCCGCCGCGGCCGATCACGATCGCGATCTCGCCCTCGTAATCGAGCTGCGCGGATTCGGGCGGGCGCAGCAGCGGCCGGCCGTGGCCGACGAACGAGCGCGCGAAGCGCGGGAAGATGCTCGGCCATTTCGGCTGCTCGCTGCCGTCCTTGTACTCGGCATTGCGGTTGCCGTAGTTCACGCCGACGCAGATGATCTTCTCGGCGTCGGGCACCGGGATGAGGAAGCGCGCCTGCTCGAGCGCGAGATCGGGCTTCGCCCCTTCGAGCGCCTCGCGCAACGCGGGCAGGCGCTCCTCGGCGAGCGCCGCGCGCAGGCTCGCCACGCCCGTGCGCTGCGTGAGATCGACGATGCCGCCGGCGATGGCGGCGCCGAGGCGCGCGCGGCCTTCCAGCTCGAACGAGAGCAGCTTCATCGCGGGAATCCGAAGAGTCTTGCGGGGTTGTCGACGAGGATCGCCTGGAGCGTCGCCGCGTCGGGCGCGTAGCGGTACAGGAGCTCGATCAGCTCGGCGTCGTTGGGTGGCGGCTTCTTCGAGATCGGATGCGGCCAGTCGCTGCCCCAGATCACGCGATCGGGCGCCGCCTCGATGCACGCGCGCGCCACGGGGATCGCGTCGTCCCAGGGCGCGCCGGCCTTCGAGATCTTCTCGCCGAGCGAGAGCATGACCCAGAAGTTGGGTCGCTTCAGCAACTCGACCAGCTTGGCGAGGCTCGGGTCGGCGCGTCCCTTCGCCGGATCGGGCCGGCCCATGTGGTCGATCACGACGGGCACGTCGAGCTTCTCGAAGGTGGGCGCCTGCTCGATGAATCCGCCCACCTCGGGCTGCACCTTGATGTACCAGCCGAGCTCGCGCACGCGGCCGATCGCGCGCTCGAACTCCGGGCCGCCGACGCAGATGCCGAGGCCGCCGCGCGTGAAGCGCGCGCCGCCCACGCCCGCCTGCGCGAGCTTCGCGATGTACGCGTCGTCCTTTTCCACGAGCGCCGCCACGTTCGCGCACGCCTTGTAGCCGGGACCGAGGGCGGCGAGCGCATCGAGCACCACCCGGTGGTCCGCGCCGTACGTGGTCGCCTGCACGATCACGCCGCGCTCGATGCCGAGCGCGCGATGCATGCGCTGCGCCGCCTGCCAGGTGGCGGTCGGCATCTCGTAGGCGGCGCCGGGACGCACGGGATAGCGCTCGGGTGGACCGAACACGTGGAACTGCCCGTCGATCGCGCCCTTCGGCGGCGCCTTCGACGGCTGGCGCGGATCCGGGTTGAACGGGAAGTAGTCGGGCATGGACCGGCTCAGTCGAGGACCGCGACGAAGACGCACTCGACCAGCTTCTCGCCGTCGAGCGGCGACTGCATCGCGTGGCGCGCCGGGCGCGAATGCGGATCGGGGAAGAGCGCGAGCCACTCGCGGTTGAGCGGCGCGCGATTGGAGCGGTCGCGCAGCCACACGGTCATCTTGACGACGTCCTCGGGCGTGCCGCCGGCGGCCGCGATGATGCGCTTCACGTGCGCGAACATCAGCGCGCACTGCTCGTCGATCGTCGCGCCGTACCTGCCGGTAGCCGGGTCGGTGCCCTGGATGCTGCCCGAGAAGACCATCTTGCCGATGCGGCATGCCGCGGGAATCGGGTTCTTGTGGCTGAAGCCCTCGACGTAGATGCTTTCGCGTTTCGCCATCTCAGTCCGCCTTGATGTTCGCCTTCCGGATGACGGGCGCCCACTTGTCGTATTCCTGCTTGAGGTACGCGTGGAATTCCTGCGGCGAGGAGCCGCGCGCCTGCGCGCCGAGCGCGTTGAACTTGTCGACGACGCCCTTTTCCTTGAGCACCGCGCGAAGCGCCTCGGACATCCTGTTCACGATGTCGGGCGGCGTATTCCTCGGCGCGAGCAGCCCCGTGAACGTGTACGCGACCATGTTGGGCACGCCGAGCTCCGTGAAGGTCGGCACCTCCGGCAGCGACGGGTCGCGCTTGTCGGTGGTGATCGCGAGCGCGCGCACCTTGCCCGCCTTGATGAACGGCAGCGACACCGACACCTGGTCGAAGTTGAACTGCACCTGCCCGCCCAGCAGGTCGGTGGTCGCCGGAGCGTTGCCCTTGTAGTGCACCGTCACCCAGTGCGCGCCCGTCACTTCCTGCAGCAGCTCGCTCACGAGGTGGTTGGTGGTGCCCGCGCCGGGCGAGGCCATGGTGAGGCCGTCGGGCTTCTGCTTCGCGAGCACGATGAACTCCCTGAAGTCGCGCACCGGCAGCGACGGGTTCACCTGCAGCACGAGCGGCGTGAAGGAGATCGAGCTCACGGCCGCGAAGTCCTTGTCCCAGTCGTACGGGTGGCGGCCGAAGATGAGCGGGCTGAAGAGGATCGGGCCGTTCGCGCCGAGGAAGAACGTGTAGCCGTCGGGCGCGGCGCGCGCGACCGATTCACCGGCGATCATGCCGCCCGCGCCCGCCTTGTTCTCGACGATGAACGGCTGGCCGAGGCGCTTGTTGAGGGCGTCGGCGACGATGCGCGCGGCGCCGTCCACGTTGCCGCCGGGCGGGTACGGCACCACCAGCCTCACCGGTTTGTCCGGCCAGTTCTGCGCGGCGGCCGGCAGGCCGAGGGCGAGCGCGAGCGCGAGCGCCAGCCCGATGAGCTTCGCGAGGTTCATGGGTCTCCTCCAGTCGATCGGGTCCACTGTAGGAGCCGCCCGCCGCGGCGGCAACGAGGACGTGGCGAGATCGTCCATAATGTGGACCTCGATGCCCGATTCGCCTTGACCGGCGCGCGCCGCCGCCCCTACGCTGGTCGAATCCCCGGGGAGGTTCGATGGAAATCTCGGCCGCCGGCCTCGCGCCGGAAGCGACGTACAAGCTGGTCACCGGCATCGTGGTGCCGCGCCCGATCGCGTGGGTCACCACGCTCTCGGATTCGGGCGGCGTGAACCTCGCCCCGTTCAGCGCCTTCACCTTCGTGTCGACCAGGCCGCCGATGATCGGGATCAACGTCGGGCGCAAGGCGGGGATCGTCAAGGACACGGCGCACAACATCCACGCGCGCGGCGAGTTCGTAGTCCACATCGCGGACGATTCCCTCGTCGAGCCCGTGCACCTTTCCGCGATCGAGTATCCGCCCGACGTGAGCGAGGTCGACGAGCTGGGGCTCGCCACGACGCCGAGCCGCCTCGTCGCGACACCGCGCCTCGCGGCCGCGCCCATCAGCCTCGAGTGCCGGCTGCACCGCGCGATCGGCTTCGGCGACACCGGCTCCGAGTTCATCGTGGGCGAGGTCGTGCTCTTCCACATCCGCGACGAGCTCATCGCGAACGGCAAGATCGACACCGAGAAGCTGCGGCCGCTCTGCCGCCTCGGCGGGCCGCGCTACGCCACGCTCGGCAGCATCATCACGATGAAGCCGATCCGCCAGACGGCGAAGACCGTGCTCGGCCAGGAGTCGTGAGCGCGAAGCCGACCTCCGGCGCGCAGACCGTGCGCCGCGCGCTCGGCATCCTGCGCATCCTCGCGCGCGGCCAGGAGCGGGGCGTGCGCCTCACGGACGTCGTCGCCGAGAGCGGCCTGAACCGCCCCACGGTGCATCGGCTGCTGCGCGTGCTCGTCGAGGAAGGCGCGGTCGAGCAGGACCCGCACACGCGCAAGTACATGGTGGGCCAGGAGATGTCGCTGCTGGGGCTCGCGCGCAGCGCGCGCTTCCCGATCCGCGCGGTGGCCGATCCGTACCTGCGCCATCTCGCCGACGGCATCGGCGACACGGTGTTCCTCACCATCAGGAACGGGTTCGACTCGATCTGCATCGATCGCAAGACCGGCGACTACCCGATCAAGGTGCTCTCGCTCGAGGTCGGCGCGCGCCGCCCGCTCGGCGTGGGCGTGAGCGGCGTGGCGATGCTCGCGCTGCTGCCGCCGGACGAGGCGATCGCGATCGCGCGCGCCAACGAGCAGCGGCTCGCGGCCCACGGCCTGACGAGCGGCAAGCTGATCGAGCGCGTGCGCGCCGCGCGCAGCCGCGGCTATGCGTTCAGCGAAACGGGGCTCGTGAAGGGCACGCGCGCGGTTGCGGTGGCGGTGCGCGACGCTGCCGCCCCGGTGGCCGCGATCAGCGTGGCCGCGCTCGCGAGCCGGCTCTCGAATGCGCGCGTGGCGGGCGTGGTCGCCGCGATGCTCGAGCAGCAGAAGCGCATCGAGCAGCGCCTCGCGCAGCTTGCGCGCGCCCGGTCGCGGCTGCGCGTGCCGGCCGAGGGCTGACGCGCTCAGCTGCGCGCGGCGAGCAGCGCTTCGGCGAGCTCGCCGAAGCCCGCGCTGCCGCGCGACGGCGTGACCCAGGCTGGAAGCGCGGTCATGAGGTCGGCCATGTCGCGCACGTTCGCCACGCCGACCGCGTTGGGGAAGAACGCGAACATCGGCTGGTCGTTGGGCGAGTCGCCCACGAAGACCAGCGCGGCGCGCTCGCGCTCCGCATCGAGGCCGAAGTCTTCGCGCAGCATGAGCCTCGACGTCGAGAGCTTGTCGTAGCCGCCGAACCAGCCGTTCACGTGGATCGAGCTCACCTTCGCCGTCAGTCCCTCGGCCTCCATGATCGCGACGATGCGCGCGACGGCCGCGCGGGGCAGCTCGGGCACGTCCTCGCGGAAGTCGATCGCGAGATCGGCCTCGCGGTACGGCTGGTCCGAGGCGACCGCGCAGCCCGGCACCTCGGCGAGCACGCGCTGCGCGATCGTTTGCAGGCGGCGGGCGCGCAGCTCGCGTTCCGCCGCGCCGATCACGTAGCGCTTGACGAGCCTGCCCGCGCGCGCGTCGTGGCGGAACCAGAACGCGCCGTTCTCGCCCACGACCGCGTCGACCGGCCACATGCGCGCGATGTGGTCGCACCATCCCGCCGGCCGCCCCGTCACGGGGATCACGAGCAGTCCCGCGGCGCGCAAGCGCTCGAGAGCGGAGAACGCGACCGCGTGCAGCCGGCCCTCGGTCGTGAGCGTGTCGTCGATGTCCGTCAGCACCGCGCGCACGCGCCGGCGAGCATCGAGCGGGAAGCGCGCGAGGGGCTCGAGACTCATGAGCCCGCGAGGAAGCGCGCGAGCGCCGAGCGCTCGGCCCCGTTCATGTGCAGGCCGCACTTCGTGCGCCGCCACAGCACGTCGTCGGCGGTGGCGGCCCACTCCTCGGTCACGAGGTATTCGACCTCGCGCTGCGTGAGGCCGGCGCCGAAGACGAGCCCCAGATCGCCGGTCGCGTGCGCGTCGCCGAGGACGCGCGCGGCGCGGCTGCCGTGGCGATGGAGAATGCCGTCGAGCACGGCCGCGTCGATGCCGCGATGGCGCGAGCGCATGTCCGCGACGAACGCGTCGAAGCGCCCGACGTCGCCGCCGGGCAGCGCCTCGCGCGCGGTCCATGGCGCCTTCACGCCGGGGAAGAACGGCGCGAGCTTCGCGAGCGCTTCCTCGGCGAGACGCCGGTAGGTGGTGATCTTGCCGCCGAAGACCGACAGCAGCGGCGCCCCGCCCGCCTCGTCGAGCTTCAGCACGTAGTCGCGCGTGACCTCGGAAGGATTGGGGCTGCCGTCGTCGTAGAGCGGGCGCACGCCGGCGTAGCTCCACGCGATGTCCGCCGCGGCGATCGGGCGCGCGAGGAAGCGGTTCGCGGCGGCGACGAGGTACTCGGTCTCCTCGGGCGAGATGGCCCAGCCCTGCGTTGCCGAATCGATCTGCACGTCGGTGGTGCCGACGAGCGAGTAGCGGCCCTCGTAGGGAATCACGAAGACCACGCGCCGGTCGGGATTCTGCAGGATGTACGCGTGGTCCTGCGCCTGCACGGCGGGCACGACGATGTGGCTTCCCTTCACCAGGCGCACCTGCTCGCGCGTGCGCTCGCCCGCGATGGCATGCAGCGCTTCGACGACCCACGGGCCGGCCGCGTTCACGATCGCGCGCGCCTTCACGGTGCGCGGCGCGGCGCCGGCCGGCTCGAGCGTCGCCTCCCACACGCCCTCGACGCGGCGCGCGTGGGCGAAGCGCGTGCGCGTGAGCACCGTCGCACCCTTCTCGCGCGCGCTCACCGCGTTCAGGATCGTGAGGCGAGCGTCGTCGACCTGGCAGTCCGAGTACACGAAGCCCGAGCGGTACGACGGCTTCAACGCGGCCCCGTAGCGCGCGTTCGGGAAGGCGATGCGGCGCGAGGCCGGCAGCGTGAGGCGCCCGCCGAGGTGGTCGTAGAGCCACAGCCCCGCGCGGATCATCCACGCGGGGCGCATCCCCGCGTCGTGGGGCAGCACGAACTCGAGCGGGCGGATGATGTGCGGGGCGAGCCGGAGCAGCACCTCGCGCTCGCGCAGCGCCTCGCGCACCAGCCGGAACTCGTACTGCTCGAGGTAGCGCAGTCCTCCATGAATGAGCTTCGAGCTCGCCGAGCTCGTGCCCGAGGCGAGGTCGTCGCGCTCGACCAGCATCACGGAAAGGCCGCGCCCGGCGGCGTCGCGGGCGATGCCCGCCCCGTTGATGCCGCCGCCGACGACCAGGAGGTCGGTCAGCTCCGGCACTCGCCTACTCCGGGAATTTGCCCCAGCGCGCCCACCATAGCAGCCCGAACGTCGACTTGGTGTCCGTGATCATGCCATCGCGGACCCAGTCGAGGGCATCGGAGATCCGCGCGGTGAACGTCTCGAGGTGCTCGCCCTCGTCGAGCCGGTGGCCGACGTGCTTCAGGTGGCGGGCGCCGTAGAGCTCGATGGTCTCGGTCGAATAGCCGATGGAAGGGTCGAGCGTGGTGATGCGCCACCACTGCGCCGCCTCGTAGCCGCACTCCTCGACGAGCTCGCGCTTCGCCGTGGCGAGCGGCGCCTCGTCGCGCTCGAGCTTGCCCGCGGGCAGCTCGATGTAATGCCGGTGGCGGGGATAGCGGTACTGGCGCTCGAGCAGGATCGTCGCGTCGTCGACGAACGCGAGCACCATCACCGCGCCCGGGTGCACCACGTACTCGCGCCAGGTCAGCTTGCCGTCGTGCAGGCGCACCTCGTCGCGGCGCACCTTGATGAGGCCGCCGTCGTAGGCGAGCCGCGTGGAGACGGTGGTCTCGGTGTAATCGGCGCTGAATTGCGGCGGCGGCTTGCCGGGCATCACATCGACGCGGTGACGGCGCGCACGCACAGCTCCATGAGCGGCGCGGGCAGGATGCCGAGGACCAGCGTGGCGAGCCCCGCGAAGGACAGCGCCCAGCGCGTGTCGGGCCGCGGGTCGATCGTGATCTCGCCCTGCGGCGCCTCCATGTACATGAGCCGCACGATGCGCAGGTAGTAGAACGCGCCCACCACCGAGAGCAGCACCGCGTAGACGACCAGCCACGTGTAGCCCGCGTCGAGCACCGCCTGGAGCACCGCGAGCTTGGCGAAGAAGCCGACCGTCGGCGGGATGCCCGCGAGCGAGAACATCACGATCAGCATCATGAACGCGTACCACTTCGACTTCTGGTTGAGGCCGCGGAAGTCGTCGATGTTCTCGGCCTCGAAGCCGGCGCGCGACAGCAGCAGGATCGCGCCGAAGGAGCCGAGCGTCATGAGCGCGTAGGCGATGGCGTAGAAGAGCGCGGCCGCATAGCCGGTGTCGGTGCCCGCGATGATGCCGAGCACCATGAAGCCCATGTGCGAGATGGTCGAGTACGCGAGCATGCGCTTCAGGTTCGCCTGCGCGATCGCGATCACGTTGCCCACGCCGAGCGAGGCCACGGCGAGGATCACGAGCATCGCCTGCCAGTCGGCGGTCATGCCCTGCAGCCCGTTGGCGAGGAGCCGGATCACGAAGGCGAACGCGGCGAGCTTGGGAGCGGCGCCGACGTAGAGCGTCGTGGGCGTGGCCGCGCCGTGGTAGACGTCGGGGATCCACATGTGGAAGGGCGCCGCGCCGAGCTTGAACGCGACACCGGCCACGACGAACACGAGGCCGAAGACGCCGAGCATCTCGTGCGCGTTGCCGCGCTCGATCGCGTCGGCCACGCGGGTGAGCTCGAGCGAGCCGGTCGCGCCGTAGAGCATCGACATGCCGTAGAGCAGGAGGCCGGAGGCCAGGGCCCCGAGCACGAAGTACTTCATCGCCGCCTCGGTCGCGCGCGCGGAATCGCGCTCGATGCCGACCATCGCGTACTGGGAGAGCGCCATCAGCTCGAGGCCCAGGTAGAGCGTGAGGAAGTGGTGCGCGCTCGTCATCACCATCATGCCGAGCGTGCCGAAGAGCGCGAGGCACAGGTACTCGCCGCGCAGGAGGCCGCGCAGCTCGAGGTAGCTGCGGCTCAGCGACAGCGTGACGATCACCGCGACCAGCGTCGCGATCTTCACGACCGAGCCCAGCATGTCGGCCACGTACATGCCGCTGAAGGCGACCTGCGAGGGCCGGCCCGTCGCGGCGAACGTGATGATCGCCGTGACGACCAGCGCGGCCTGCGCGAACCAGTACGAGAGGTGGCGGTCCTCGTCGCGGATGAACAGGTCGACGAGCAGCAGCGTGCCGGCGAGCGCCGCGAGGACGATCTCGGGCATCGCCGGGGCCAGGGTGGCGAGGGAAAAGGTGGCGGTGGTCATATCTTCGACTGCGCGACGTGCCGCAGCAGCTCCTGGAGCGTCGGGTTCACCACTTCGGCGAGCGGCTTGGGATCGACGCCGAGGGCGAGCACCGCCACGGCGAGGATCACGAGGAAAGCGAGCTCGCGGCCGTTCACGTCCTTCAGCGTCGCGACGTGGTCGTTGCCCACGGCGCCGTAGACGACGCGCTTGATCATCCAGAGCGTGTAGGCGGCACCCCAGATGAGGGTGGTGGCAGCGAGGAAGGCGTACCAGAAGTTCACCTTCATGCTGCCCAGGATCACGAAGAACTCGCCCACGAACCCGCTCGTGCCCGGCAGGCCCGAGTTCGCCATCGCGAAGAACACGAAGAACGCGGCGAACACCGGCATCGTGTTCGCGACCCCGCCGTAGTCGGCGATCTGGCGCGAGTGCAGCCGGTCGTAGAGCACGCCAACGCACAGGAACAGGGCCGCGGAGACGAAGCCGTGCGAGATCATCTGCACCATGCCGCCGAGCATGCCGTCGGCCGTGAAGATGAAGAAGCCGAGGGTCACGAAGCCCATGTGCGAGATCGACGAGTACGCGATGAGCTTCTTCATGTCGGCCTGCACGAGCGCCACCAGGCCGATGTAGACCACGGCGATCAGCGAGAGCGTGATCATGAACCCCGCGAGGTAGTGCGAGGCGTCGGGCGCGATCGGCAGATTGAAGCGCAGGAAGCCGTATCCGCCGATCTTCAGCGTGATCGCCGCGAGGATCACCGAGCCGCCGGTCGGCGCCTCGACGTGC
>CAYOGL010000019.1:0-84213 GCA_964403515.1 uncultured Burkholderiales bacterium
CGGACTCGAAATCCGGTTCACGGTTCTACCGTGACGTGGGTTCGAATCCCACTCTCTCCGCCAACCGCTCGAACGAAAAGCCAGGCCGAGTGCCTGGCTTTCTTGTTGCGTGGCCCACACGCACGCATGGCCGCCACGCGTGCGACGTCGCGCGTCAGTTCAACGGCTGGTTCGACGAGACCACCATGATCGGCCATTCGGCGCGGTCGTCCGGCGAGAGCCACGTCTGGCGCCGGTCGTCGAACCGCGCGAGCAGCTTGCCGTCGCCATAGAGCGCGCCGTCGCGCATCTGCAGGTCCTCGAACGGGCCGCGCGTCGTCGACGCCGCGCCGGCGGCGGCCTCGAAGTGGATGGTCGAGCCGGGATCGGCGCGGAAGGTGGTGAAGTGGCGGCCCTCGATGCGCCACTGGTGGTTCCACAGGTCGCCGATCTCCGCCCCGGCGGGGCCCATGCGCAGCGAGTTGCGGACCAGCTTGAACCAGGGCGCGGGACCGAGAACCGCGTGGCGACCTTCGAACGGAGGCGTCATGTGAAGCCGCATGGCTCGTTCCTCGATGGGATATCGCGGTTTGATCGGGTCCGCGGCCGGCTGTTCACCGCGTTCCTGTCGCCCCGGGGCGACGGGAAACCCCGCGATTTCGGGTGTAATCCCCGGCCGCGCTGAATTTGTGAACTGCGTCACAGCCGGCCGCGCGCGCACGCTTCACATTGGCATCACCACGAAGCGTCCGGGGCAACACCATGCTCTCCCTCTTCAAGCCCTTTCGCCTCACGACGAAAGCAGATGCCGAATCGCGGCGGGCCCGGAAGACTCCCGGCGCGCTCTACCGCATCCTGCGCGACGAGTTCGAGCGGCTGCGGCCGCACGAGTGCTCCTGCAAGATGCCGATGATCTTCGAATGCGAGCGCGAGGCGCCCGACGAGCCGAACTGGCGCGTGGAGACGCTCTGGTGCGGGTGCCTCGATTGCCAGCAGGCGCTCGCGGACGTGGTCGCGAAGAACGCGCGCCTCTTCGACCTGCGCGAAGGGACCGGCCCGCTGCCGAGCGCGTCCCCGCGCATGCCGCCCCTCACGCAAGCGTGACGGCGGAGACGGCTACGTCCTGCGCTCCTCGCGCGGCAATCCCGATCCCGGGCGGCGCGTCCGCGCGGACGGCGGCGGCATCAACGCGCGCACGTACGAATCGCATGCGAGCGGATCCTGCGGCAGGTGCTGGCGTGCGGCGCAATGCGGCCGGCGTGCGCCGGCGTGCGGCGCATCGAGCCGGTTGGCACAGGTAAGGCAAAGCACGCACGGGTTCGCCGCATCCATGTCGGCAATGTAGCGTCGCGCGCGATGGCGCGAAGCCGTCCTCGGGCTCGACCGCGATGTTGCTTCGTCCGATTCGCGTGTCAGCCGTGCGGCGCGCGCGTGTGCGTTGGCCGATGTAGGAGAGGGCCGACAGGTCGAGGGACGCGCGGCCGATACTGCGACTTCGCGGCTTTTGACAAGCTTGTGCTTGCGCGAATGCAGGACCCCGCCATGGAACCGAGCCGCACCGCCGATTCTGCAGTGACCAGCGCCCTCCTGGCGTGGCATCACCGATTGAGCGAGGCGGCCCGTGTCGACGAGGTGGTCGGCGTGGTGCGCGACTACCTCGCGCAGTGGTCGCCGGTGGACCTCGCGCGGCTTCCCGATCCCTGCCGCCCGGGGCGCATCGTCGACGCCGACGACATCACGCTCTACGCGCTCATCCTCGTGCGCGAGCAGTTCAACCGCGATCCGGTGAAGGACCCCATGCTCACGCGCATGGCGGGATTCTTCGCGGCGGCATCGCGGCGCGTCTCCCAGATCCTCGCCCACTCCGAGGACGTTCCGTCCTCCTCCGCCGAAGCCGCCTAGCGCCGCCCATGACGCCACCGCCGCTCACCGCCATCGAGATCCTCAGCCTCATGGCGCGCTATCCGATGTTCTCGCGCCACGACATCGTCGGGATCATGGAGCGCGTCGGGCCGCGGCGCTGCGATCTCGAGGCCGAGCTGCAGCGGCTCGCGCGCACGGCGCGCCACTGAAGCAGGAGAACAGCGGCTCAGGCGGTCGTGTCCGCGCCGCCATGGGCGGCCAGCAGGCGGCGCTGCAGCTCGTAGAGCCGGTCGCGCCAGCGCTCGATGCGATAACCGCCCGCCACCGCCTTGGCCTCGGTGAGCGCCGCGTCGTACGGCACGCGCTCGAAGGCGAGCGTGAGCGCCACGCTGTCGAAGAGCGCGAACTCGGCGAGCTTGTCCGCGCGCTTGCGCGAAGCATCGACCGAGCCGGGATTCACGAAGTACGTGCGGTCGCGACCGAGGGTGACGCTCCCCGTGGCCGGCACATCGCGCGCCTTGCCGGCGTCGATCTCGACGACGCGCTGCTCGTGGGTGTGGCCGTAGAAGCAGATGCGCGCACGCGGATGGTCCTCGGCGAGGAAGCGCGCGTTCTGCTCGAAGTGCTCGGCGCGCGTCATGTATTGCTGCACGTCGCGCACGCCGCCATGGATGAGCACGACGTCGTCGCCGACATGGGCGTGCGCGGGCAGGCGCCGGAGCCAGGCGCACGTCGCTGCCTGCAGGGTGCGCCGCGTGCGCTTGAGCGAGTGCATCGCCTTGTTGGAGCAGCGCTCGAAGCCGAGGCGGCCGGTGCCGATGAGGTCGTGGTTGCCGGCGATGCACAGCGCGCCGCGCTCGCGCAGCAACGCCACGCACGCGTCGCCGTCCGCGTTGTAGCCCACCAGGTCGCCCACGCAGAGCCAATCGGCCACGCCGAGCGCGTCCAGGCGCGCGACGACCGCGGCGAGCGCCTCGCGGTTGCCGTGGATGTCGCCTAGGACGGCGTAGAGCGCCATGTGCGGAACACCTGGAGGACGCGGGCCGGCCCTCGGTGCAAGCGGCGCGTGAGGCGCCGTTGCCAGAAGCGCAGCCACGGCCCCGGGTCGTGCCACGCGAACACGTTATAGACGTTGCGCGAGAAGACGACCGAGGCGAGCCACCGCCCGAAGGCGAGCTGGCCGCGCGCGGCGAGCGCGCGGAAGGCATGCCAGTCGTGCTCGAGCGAGAGCCAGCGATACGTCGTGGCCGCGCGCATCGGCGGGGGAGCCATGCCGTCGACGAGATGGTCGTAGGCGACGCGCAACAGGTTCACCCCGTTGGCGGTGCCGAGGTAGTGCCACAGGTTGTAGCGCGCGTTCACCTCGAGCAGGCGCCAGCTCCCGTCGCGCGTGTCGCGCTTGAAGTCCATCTTGAAGGCGCCGCGCAGCGGCACGCGCGCGGCGATGCCGCGGCCGACCTCTTCGAGCGACTCGTCGTGCGCGAGCTCGATGAACGCGCTCTCGCCGGTGAGCGGCGGATGGGTGCGGATCTTGCGGCCGACGAACGAGGCGAGCACGCGCCCATGCTCGTCGGCGAAGGCGTGGTACGACCACAGGGACGTGTCGTCGCCGGGGATGTACTCCTGGAAGAGCAGCTGGTCGTGGAAGCGCGCGACGACCGGATCCTGCGCCGCCGCCGAGCCGGTCGCGAACACGCGCGCCTTCGCCTCGCCGTCGAAGAGCTTCGCGCGCAGGGGCGATTCATACCAGTCGACCTTCACCTTCGGCTTCACGAGCACCGGGCCGGCCATGGCCGCGACGCTGTTCGGGCTGCCGGGCGCCCAATCGAGCGAGCGCGGCACCGGCAGCCCGCGCGCGGTGGCGAAGGCCTGGAAGCGGTCCTTGTCGATCAGCGCATCGCCCACCTCGGGCGGATTGAGCAGGAGGAGGAAGTAGCGCTCGAGGCGCTCTCGGTGCGCGTGGATCAGCTCGAGCGCGTCGTCGCTGCCGTACATCAGCGGCGCGCGCCGTCCGAACGCGGTCGCGATGCGCTGGCCGAGCGCGACCAGCGCCTGCACCACGGCCTCCGGCTCGGCATAGGAGGGCAGCGGGCAATGGGCGTGGCAATACCGCGAGGCGATCGCGGGCTCGTCGGGATCGGCAGTGGCGACGATCGCCGGGATGCCCGCACGCCCGAGCGAGCGCACGAGGTTCGTCCCGCCCATGAGCACCACGGGCAGCTGTCGCAGGGAAGGGGGAAGAAAAGCCTCCGGAGTTGTAGCCATCGTGCGCGCCTGTTGTCGGTGTGCAGCCAATCTAGGCGCGGGTAAATGCGGCAAGCGTGGCGCTCGCGAGCCCATACCTGCTCCGTTCGGACCATGGCCGAGCGCCGGTCCGGAAAGAATGGGCCCGTAGGCTGCGACCAATCGATCTGCCGGAGAACCCGATGCTCGTCGCCATCCACCAGCCGAACTTCCTGCCCTGGCTCGGCTACTTCGACCGGATGGTCCAGGCGGACCTCTTCGTCCTGCTCGACCACGTGCAGTTCGAGCGCCGCAACTACCAGAACCGCATGCAGATCCGCCTCGAGGACGAGGCGCGCTGGCTCACGGTGCCCGTGGTGCAGGTCTCGCAGAAGGAGCGCATCGTCGAGAAGCAGGTCGACAACTCCGAGCGGCCGGGCAACCGCTGGTGGGGGCCGAACAGCTTCGCGACGCTGCGCTACGCCTACCGCAAGTCGAAGTACTTCGAGCTGTATGCGCCGCGGCTGCGCGAGATCTTCGAGACCCGCTGGGAGAAGCTGGTCGATCTGAACATCGCCACGCTCGAGTTCGCGCGCGAGGCGCTGGAGATCCGCACGCCGATGGTGCGCAGCTCCACGCTCGCCGTGCAGGGACAACGCTCGGGCCTGCTGCTCGACATCTGCCAGAAGGTCGGCGCGAGCGCGTTCCTCGGCGGCATGGGCGGCTCGCGCGGCTACCTCGACCACGCCGCCTTCGCGGCCGCGCGCATGGGCGTGAAATGGCAGGACTTCAAGCATCCGGCGTATCCGCAATGCGGCGTGGCGCCGTTCATCCCGGGGCTGTCCGTGCTCGACCTGCTCTTCAACTGCGGGCCGGAGAGCCGCGACATCGTGTGGCAGGCGGCGACCGATGGCGATGAGCTTCTTGCAGCCTGAGGAAGCGGCGCGCTGGTACGCGGACAAGGTCCGCCGCTTCGGCTTCGACCACCGCGGCCTCGGCTTCCGCAACCGCTCGTCGCAGGAGAAGCGCTTCGAGGCGCTGCTCGCCCTCGGCGATTTCAACGGCCGCACGCTGCTCGACGTGGGCTGCGGCTTCGGCGACCTGCTCGCGTTCCTCGCCGAGCGCGACGTGCATCCGCTCTACACCGGGCTCGACATCTGCGAGCCGATGATCGAGCGCTGCGAGGCGCGCTTCCCGCCGGGCGCGGGACGCTTCCTGGTGGGCGATGTGCTCGAGCACGAGCCCGACCAGCGCTACGACTACGTCGTCGCGAGCGGGCTCTTCGGGCTCGAGACCGCCGGCGCGCGCGAGCGCATCCGTCCCTCGCTCGAGCGCATGTTCGAATGGTGCCGCATCGGGCTCGCCGTGAACTTCCTGAGCGCGCGCTACCCGCGTCCCGTCGATGGCCGCGTCTACGTCGAGCCGGGCAAGGCGATCGAGGCCGCCCTCGACCTCGCGCCCGCGGTGCGCGTCGACCACAACTACCTGCCGAACGACTTCACCGTCTATCTGTACCGGACGCCGTCGTGGGAGTCGGCGAAAGCGAGGATGCCATGAAGAGGGCCTGCGAGACCGAAGTGCGCCCGGCTGCCCGATCGATCGTGAACCGCTATGCCGGCAAGACCGTCGTGGCGATCGGCGCGCATCCGGACGACCTGGAGATCGGCATCGGCGGCACGCTCGCGAAGCTGCGGCGCAACGGCACGCGCGTGGTGATGGCCGTGGTCTCGATCCCGAAGGACTTCGAGGTGCGCATGGCGGAGGCGAAGCGCGGCGCGGAGATCCTCGGCTGCGAGCTGCGCGTGCTGCTCGACGACGGCCCGCGGCGCATCGAGGACATCAAGACGTGCGACCTGGTCGGCCTGTTCGACGGGCTGGTGAGGGAGTACGAGCCGGCGGCGCTGCTCACCCACAGCGATGCGGACTTCCACAACGACCACCTGCTCGTCTATCGCGCGTGCCTGCCCACGCAGCGCCTCGGGCACTTCGACTTCTTCTCCTACCACCCGACCAATTGCCGCCCGGTGCCGATCTCGTTCCACCCGCAGGCGTACGTCGACGTGACCGAGACGATCGACGCGAAGATGCACTCGATCACCGCGCATGCGAGCCAGTTCGGCGGCCGCGGGCTCGATACCGAGATGTACCGCGAGTTCGCGCACGTGCAGGGACGGCTGGTCGGCGTGCCTTACGCCGAAGGCCTGGACGTCGGGCGCTTGCTGCTCGCGTAGAAGAGGACCCTCGCCCCGGCCCTCTCCCAAGGCAGCGGGACATTGCTTGGCGGTCCGCCCGCGGGGGACCGCGCAGATCTTCTCCCTCCCCCTTGGGCAAGGGCCGGGCAGGGGGTCGATCGGGGCCACCGCTAGGCGGCTGTTTGGGCACGCGCGTCGGAAGCCCACTTGCGCCGGGCGGCGCGACGGTATCATTTACCCGCCATGACCGCCGCCTCGTCCCTCCCGCGCCGGCGCGCCGCAGCGCGCGCGTTCACGCTCGTCGAGATCATGGTGGTGCTCTTCATCATGGGCGCGGTCATCGCGATGGCCGCCTCGCTCGCGAGCGCGCTCACCGCGACGCAGCGCCGATCGCTCACGGTCACGCGCCTGGGCACCGTCGACACCGCGCTCGCGCAGTTCGTCATGCAGCAGAAGCGCCTGCCGTGCCCCGCCGACGGCACGTTGCTCTCCACCGACAACAATGCGGGGGCCGAGACCGCCCGCAACAGCACCGGCTGCACGACGAACGAGCAGAACGGCGTCGTGCCGTGGCGCGCGCTCGGATTGAGCGAGGACGACGCGACCGACGGCTGGGGCCGGCGCTTCACCTACCGCGTCGGCATCAAGCTCACCGCCGACTCGGGGATGGACATGTCGATGTGCGACCCGGCGGGCTCGGCGGCGGGCGTGGCGCCGAACAACACGTGCAACCTCGCGTGCACGTCGACGGCGCTCACGCAGTGCACCACGCCGGCGAATTTCCTCGCGAGCAAGGGCATCCAGGTCCAGAACAAGGCCGGTACCGTCCTGATGAGCCCCGCGCTCGGCACGGGCGCCGCGTATGTCGTCATCAGCGCCGGCCCCAGCGGCGGCGGCGCCTATCTCAACTCCGGCGTGCTCGGCACGAGCACCGTGGTGGACGGCACGCAGGAGCGCCTCAATTACGCCAACCTGTCGTACACGACCGGCGTCACCACCTACATCGACGACAGCGAGACCGACGCTTCGGGGACGACGCACTTCGACGACCTGCTCTCGCGCCCGTCGATCCTCACCGTCGCCAACAAGGCCGCCCTTGCGCCGCGCTCGCACTGACCGGCGCCACGCGCAGTCGGGCGTCAGCTTCGTCTTCATGCTGTTCGTGCTGCTGGCGATCATCACGGCCATCGTCGCCGGCCGCGTGGTCTCGCGTTGGAGCGATGCCACGATCAACCAGGCGCAGACCAACGCGAACCTGAAGAAGGTCGCCGCGGCGCTCGAGCAGTACGTCGCCACCGCCACTCGCCTGCCGTGCCCCGCCGATCCCACACAGGACACGGGGCTCGAGGTTCCCGGCGCGAACACGTACAGCTGCGGCTTCGACACGGGCACCGTGCCGTGGGCGACGATCGGCCTGCGGCGCGACGACTCGTTCGACGGCTGGGGCTGGAAGATCTCCTATCGCGTCTACGATCAGCCCGGTGGCAGCCTCGTGCAGCCCGGCGGCGCGAGCATGGTGCTGTGCGATACCGTCGAGCCGTTCCCCAGCGCGCCCACGAGCGGCCCGGCGGGAGGGCAATGCCAGGCCACGAAGGACACGCCTCCGTCGGCGTTCCTCGCGGGCAAGGGACTCACGGTCCACGACTATGGCGTGACGCACAACGACGCGGCGTACGTGCTGATCAGCCATGGGCCCACGGGCTACGGCGCGTACACCACCTCGGGATTGCAGAAGCCCATGCCCAAGGGCAACGAGCTGTCGAACACGCACGCCACCGGTCCCTTCTACTCGCAGGCGTGGTCACAGCCCGACATCGGCGTGAGCGACGGCACGCACTTCGACGACGTGGTCTTCTATCGCAGCGTCGCCGATCTCGCGAAGAACGCGAACCTCGCCGCCCGCGACTGGCCCGAGTCGGCGGTGAACGACGTCCTGCTCAATACGGCGAACGTGTCGACCGCGCTCGGGCATGCGGCCGCGTACGGCGACCTCAGCACGACGAACCTCGGGTTCACGACCGCCGGCCTCGGGACGACGACGATCACCGCGTACACCGGAAGCACGCCCACCGATCTCACGCTCGAGAGCAGCGGCGGCAACGACGGCGTCGGCGTGGCCGGGTTCGCCCTGAACCTGCTCACGCTCTCGATCGTGAGCAACATGCTCACCAGCGCCGGAAACGAATACGTGCACATCGCGTTGCCGCGGCCGGCGCAGCAGTTCGCGGTCACGCTCGACAATTTCGGCACCAACAAGTCGGGCGGGATCACGTACACCGAGCGCGCGCAGCTCACCTTCCGGCGGCTCGGCGTGGCCGTGGCGTCGGTGATCGTGTCGGGCTGCAAGTCCGACGGCGGGCTCGCGAGCTTCGCGGTGAATCCCGGTGCGGTGACGACGGTCGCCTTCGACAGCGTCGACCTCACGCCGCTGTCGACCGCCGAAGCATCATGGGAGCCGTCCTTCTTCCTGTTGTCCGAGATCGCGTCGTGCGATGCCGGCACCACGTGCACGACCACGCTCGCGAGCGGTTCGAACAACTGCACCGCGCCGGCAGTCACGCCGATCTCGGCCTCGGTCGTCTCGACGACGAAGGCGCTCTCGGCCACGAGCGGGCCGTCGCCGTCCGCCTCGCCGATCACCGTCACGTTGAGCTACACCAACGTCGGCACCGCGGCGGCGAGCTCGGTGACGCTCACCGATGCGATCCCCTCGGGAATGACCTACGTGACCGGATCCGGACTGTGGAGCCAGTCGGGAACGAGCGCGTTGACCGACGCGAGCGACGGCGTGGAGCAGGGCGGCATCGACTACTCGTACAACGCCTCGACGGGAACCGTGACGGCGGTCATCTCGAGCGTGGCGGCGGGCGCTTCGGGCACGGTCACGTTCCAGGTGAACATCGCCTCGGGGCTCGCGCCGCAGACGCTCAACAACGTCGCGGCGTTCGCTTCGTCCACCCAGTCGAGCAACAACACGAACACCGCGAGCTACTTCATCCCGCCGCCGCTCGACGTGACCAAATCGCTTTCGCCCACGACCGGCGCCTCGCCCTCCGCCTCCGCGATCACCGTGACGCTCACCTACGCGAACTCCGGCACGTCGGCCGCGAGCAGCGTGACCCTCGTCGACACGCTGCCCTCGGGAATGACGTATGTGGCCAACTCGGGGCAGTGGAGCGTCTCGGGGACCAACGCGTTGACCGACGCGAGCGACGGCATCGAGCAGGGCGGCATCGCCTACAGCTACAACGCCCCGACGCACACGGTGACCGCGGTGATTTCGTCCGTCGCGAGCGGCGACACGGGCAACGTCACCTTCCAGGTGAACGTCGCCTCGGGTCTCGCGCACGGCGCGGTCGTGGGCAACCAGGCGACGTTCTCGACCTCCACCCAGTCGTCGACCACCACGAACAGCGCCACGTACACCGTGCAATAGCGCACGGCCGAATGCGCTTTTCGCGGTCTCCTTCTTGAGCGCGTGCGGCGAGCGCGCCTAAACTGCCGCTTTGCGCCTCGTCCCCGAAATCCCCTTGCCGTCCTCGGATCGAAGCTCGCGCCTCGTCGGCGCGTCGTACGTCGCCTTCGCGGCCGTCGCCTTCTCGGGCAAGGCCATCATCGTGAAGCTCGCCTACCGCTACGGCGTCGATGCGCTCACGCTGCTCGCCCTGCGCATGGTGTTCAGCGCGCCGCTGTTCGTGGCGCTCGCTTGGTGGATCGGCCGCAACGAGAAGCTCGCGCCGCTCGCGCGTTCGGACCTCGCGGCGGTGGGCGCGCTCGGGCTGATCGGGTACTACCTCTCGAGCTACTTCGATTTCCTCGGCCTGCAGTACATCACCGCGGCGCTCGAGCGCCTCGTGCTCTTCCTCTATCCGACGTTCGTGCTCGTGCTCTCGGCGCTGCTCTACGGACGGCGCATCACCGCGCGCGACGTGGTGGCCGTGGCGCTCTCGTACCTGGGCATCCTCGTGGTCTTCGTGAACGACCTGCGCACGCAGCCGGGCAACGTGGTGCTGGGATCGCTCTGGGTGCTCGCCTCGTCGCTCTTCTACTCCGGCTACCTGCTCGGCAGCGGCCGGCTCGTCGGTCGCGTGGGCAGCATGCGCTTCGCGTGCTACGCGGGCGTGGTGTCGTGCATCGGCGTGGTCGCGCATTTCCTCGTGACGCGCCCCGCCGCGCTCATCACGTCGCAGGCGATGCCGGTCTACGGCCTCGCATTCCTGATGGCCACCCTGTCGACCGTGTTCCCGATCATCCTCACCTCCGAAGGGATCCGGCGCATCGGCGCGAGCCACGCCTCGATCATCGGCTCGGTGGGACCGGTGGCGACGATCTTCCTCGGCTTCGTCTTTCTCGACGAGGCGATCACGCTGGTCCAGATCGCCGGCGCCGCGCTGGTGCTCGCGGGCGTGCTCGCCATCTCGCTCACGCGCGCCAAGGGGGATTGACGCGGGTCAAGGGCCCATTTCTTTCCGCTGGCGCGGCGCGCGAGCCTCGGTTCCAATGGGGACGCCCCGCGGTCCCGTTATAATTTCCGGATCCCGATGGTTCCGCAAATCTCCCAGGAGCTCCCATGAAGAAGCCCATGCGCGTCGCCGTGACCGGCGCCGCCGGCCAGATCGGCTACAGCCTGTTGTTCCGCGTCGCCAGCGGCGAGATGCTCGGCAAGGACCAGCCCGTCATCCTGCAGCTGCTCGAGATCCCCGACGAGAAGGCGCAGAACGCGCTGAAGGGCGTGATGATGGAGCTCGACGACTGCGCCTTCCCGCTGCTGCAGTCGATGGTTCCCGCCTCGGATCCGAAGGTGGCGTTCAAGGACGCCGATGTGGCGCTGCTCGTGGGGGCGCGGCCGCGCGGGCCGGGCATGGAGCGCAAGGACCTGCTCGAGGCGAACGGCGCGATCTTCGTGCCGCAGGGGCGCGCGCTGAACGAAGTGGCCTCGCGCGACGTGAAGGTGCTCGTGGTGGGCAACCCGGCGAACACGAACGCGCTCATCGCGATGAGGAACGCGCCCGACCTCAAGCCCCAGCAGTTCACCGCGATGATGCGGCTCGACCACAACCGCGCGCTCACCCAGGTCGCGCAGAAGACGGGCAAGCCGGTGACCGCGGTGAAGCACATGAGCATCTGGGGCAACCACTCGGCCACGCAATATCCCGACGTCTTCAACGCGCTCGTCGAAGGCAAGCCCGCGGCGAAGGCGATCAACGACGACAAGTGGATCGAGGGCACCTTCATCCCGACCGTGCAGAAGCGCGGCGCCGCGATCATCCAGGCGCGCGGGCTTTCCTCGGCGGCGTCCGCGGCGAACGCGGCGATCGACCACGTCCGCGACTGGATCTACGGCACACCCGCCGACGATTGGGTCTCGATGTCCGTGCCCGCCGACGGCAGCTACGGCATTCCCGAGGGCGTGATGTTCGGCTATCCGTGCAAGTGCTCGGGCGGCCGCTACGAGATCGTGAAGGGCCTCGAGCACAACGACTTCGCGAAGGGCAAGATCGCCGCGACGCACAAGGAGCTTCTCGAGGAGCGCATGGCCATCGAGCACCTCCTCAAGAAGTAAGCCATTTGGGGACAGACCCCAATTAGCAAATAGCGGAACGGCTCGCCCATTTTCCGTCGCGGACGGCGCCGCTGCCTCAGTCGCTGCTGATCGGGGTCTGTCGCAATTGGCTCCAATTAGCTACCAGGTCGTTTCCTCGGTCACGCTTTCGGTGAGGGTGGGCTCGTGGGGTGCCGGCAGCTCGCGCATCGAGGCGATGGGCGAGAGCCAGGCGACGAGCGGGGCGATGAGGAGCGCGCAGGCGCCCACCAGCAGCATCGCGGTGCGCAGGCCGAGGTGGTCGGCGATCCATCCGCCCGCCACACCGCCGAGCGGCGCGGTCGCCACGGTGAGGCAGATCATCGTCGCGGTCACGCGCCCGAGCAGAGCGTCGGGCGTGGCGGCCTGGCGCAACGACAGGTAGTTGATGAAGAAGACCATGGCGGTGAGGTCCAGCATCAGGATGCCGCCGCCGAAGAGGATCGACGCGAGCCAGGGCGGTCCCATCGCCGCGCCGACCACGAGCCACGCCACGCCCGTTCCCGCCATCGCCCCGAGCATCGTCGGCCCGACGCCGAAGCGCGCGTTCAGCGGCTGTGTCACGTGCGCGGCGGCGAGCGAGCCGAGGCCCGCGCTCATGAAGAGCAGTCCCACGCGGCCGGCGGAAAAACCCAGCACGCGCGCACCGAAGAGCACGACCGTCGCGACGAACGCGTGGCGCAGCGGCTGCCAGAGCGCGACCGACCAGACGAGCGCGCGCAGGGTCCGGTTGTGCCACACCAGCCGCAGGCCTTCGGTGATCTCGCTGCGCATCGAGCGCCCGCGCATCTTCGGCGCATCGCTCGCGCGCGCGGGAATGCCGCGCAGCATCATCGCGGAGACGAAGAACGAGGTCGCGTCGACCAGGATCGCGAAGGGCGCCGTGAGCCACTGGATCAGCGCGCCCGCCACGCCCGGACCCATGAGCTGGGCGGCGGAATCGGCCACGCCGATCTTCGCATTGGCCTCGATCAGCTTGTCGCGGCCCACGCGCTCGGTCATGAACACCTGGTAGGCGGGCCAGCCGATCACGCTCGCCGCGCCGACGAAGAAGTTGACCGCGTAGAGCAGCGGCATCGTGAGCACGCCGAACCACGCGGACACGGGAATCGTGAGCAGCGCGAGGCCGCGCCCCACGTCGCAGGCGACGATCACCGGGAGCTTGCGCGCGCGATCGACGAGCACGCCGGCGAAGAGGCCGAGGAACGGGTAGGGCAGCGCGCCGCAGGCGGTGAGGATTCCCACCTCGAAGGGCGTCGCCTTGAGCATCAGCGCCGCGGTGAGCGGCAGCGCGAGGAACGCGACCTGCCCGCCGAAGTGCGTGACGGTGAGCGAGCCCCACAACTTCACGAAGTCGGGGTTGCGCCAGAGGCCGGTGGCCCAGCGCGAGGGGCGGAGGCGGGTGCGGGAAGGGATAGCGACGAATTATAGGTGAAACGAGCAATCGAAGGGTTTGCTACACTCGCGCCAGCCTCCAAAGCGCTCATCCCGGGAATCGCCATGTTCGGCCGCCTGCTGCCCAAAGAGGGTCGGTTCTTCGACCTGTTCAACGCCCACGCCGCGCAGCTCGTCCGCGCCGCCCACGAGCTCACCGCGCTGATGCAGAACTACGAGGACCGCGAGCAGCACTCGCGCATCATCGACGACGCCGAGCACGCCGCCGACCGCATCACCGCCGAGACCATCCGCCTGCTGCACAAGACCTTCATCACGCCGCTCGACCGCGAGCACATCCACCAGCTCGTGAACGCCATGGACGACATCTGCGACCTGATCCAGGACAGCACGCAGACCATGAGCCTGTACGACGTGCGCACGATCACGCCGGATGCGGCGCGACTGGCCGACATCTGCGTGAAATGCTGCGAGCGCGTGAAGGAGGTCGTGGCCCTCCTCGGCAGCGACCAGGGCAACTTCGAGGCGATCCTGCGCACCTGCGAGGAGATCGACCGCCTCGAGTCCGACGCGGACCGCGTCATGCGCTCGGCGATGTCCAGGCTCTTCCGCGAGGAGCAGGACGTGCGCGAGATCATCAAGATGAAGGAGATCTACCAGCTGCTCGAGGCCGTGACCGACCGCTGCCTCGACGTGGCGAACCTCGCCGAAGGTATCTCCCTCGAGAACTCCTGAGCCGCGGGACGCGGAGCGCCGACCATGACCGGACTGGAGATCGGCTTCGGCACACTGGTCGTGCTCGTGCTGATCGCGTTCGTCTTCGACTTCATGAACGGGCTGCACGACGCGGCCAACTCCATCGCCACCGTCGTGTCGACCGGCGTGCTGCGCCCGCATACGGCGGTCGGCATGGCGGCGGTCTTCAACTTCGTCGCGCTCTTCGTCTTCCAGCTGAAGGTCGCCACCACGATCGGCAAGGGCATCGTCGACCCGATGATCGTCGACCAGTACGTGATCTTCGGCGCGCTGATCGGGGCGATCGCGTGGAACGGCATCACGTGGTACGCGGGCCTGCCGTCGTCGTCCTCGCACGCGCTCATCGGCGGCCTCATCGGCGCCGGCGTGGCGAAGGTGGGCTTCCCGTCGCTCGTGCTCTCCGGCATCGGCAAGACCGTGCTCTTCATCTTCCTCTCGCCGCTGCTCGGATTCGTGCTGGGCGGCCTGCTGCTCGTCGTCGTCTCGTGGATCTTCAAGCGCACGAGCCCGTCGCGCGTGGACCGCTGGTTCCGGCGCCTGCAGCTCATTTCGGCCTCGCTCTACAGCCTCGGGCACGGCGGCAACGACGCGCAGAAGACGATCGGCATCATCTGGCTGCTGCTGATCGCCGCGAACGTGCCCGGGGTGCAGGATCGCGTGCCCCTGTGGGTCATCGTCACCTGCTACGTCGCGATGGGCCTCGGCACGCTGATCGGCGGCTGGCGCATCGTGAGGACGATGGGCCAGCGCATCACGAAGCTCAAGCCCGTGGGCGGCTTCTGCGCCGAGACCGGCGGCGCGATGACGCTCTTCATGGCGACCGCGATGGGCATTCCCGTCTCGACCACGCACACCATCACCGGCGCGATCGTGGGCGTCGGCTCCACGCGCAAGGTCTCGGCCGTGCGCTGGGGCGTGGCGGGCAACATCGTGTGGGCATGGATCTTCACCATCCCCGCTTCCGCCTTCATCGCCGGCATCGCCTGGTTCCTCGCCACGCAGTTCCTCTGATCATGGATCCGCAATGAAGCTCCGAACCTTCCTCCTCGCTGCCTGCGCGATACTGGCCCCATCGGCCGTCGCGCAGCCTTCGCATAACGCGCCGATGCGCGTGATCCTTCCCTTCAGCGCCGGCTCCGGCGTCGACGCGATCGCGCGCGGCATGAGCGGCGCGCTCTCGACCGCGCTCGGCCAGTCCGTCGTGATGGAGAACCTGCCGGGCGCCGCCGGCATCACCGGCACGGCGACACTCGTGCGCGCCGCTCCCGACGGCAACACGATCGGCATGGTGTCGAACAACCACGTGACCAACCCGAGCGTCTACAAGAACCTGCCGTTCGACCCGATCAACGACATCACGCCGATCGCCGTGCTCGGCGCGACGCCGTTCGTGCTCGTGGTGAACCCGACGCGGCTGCCGGTGCACGACCTGAAGGCCCTGCTCGCGATGCTGAAGGCGAAGCCCGGGGAGTACACGTACGCGTCCTCGGGCAACGGCACGATCCTGCATCTCGCCGCGGCGATGTTCGCCGACGAGGCGGGCGTGGAGCTGCGCCACATCCCGTACAAGGGCGTGGGACCGATGGTGACGGACCTGCTCTCCGGCCAGGTCGATATCGGCGTGCTGTCGCTGCCCTCGGTGCAGGGCCACCTCAAGAATGGGTCGCTGCGCGCGATCGGCCTGTGCGGCGCGAAGCGCACGCCCGCCGCGCCCGACATCCCGACGCTCGCGGAGCAGGGCCTGAAGGGCTACGACGTCGCCGGCTGGTTCGCGGTGGTGGGACCGGCGAAGCTGCCCGCGTCCGAAGTGCGGCGCATCCACGATGCGTTCGCCGCGGCGCTCGCGACCCCCGAGGTGAAGGAGATCATGGCGAAGCAGGGCAACGACATCCACGTCTCCACGCCGCAGGAAGCCGCCGCCTTCTTCCGCACCGAGAGCGACAAGTACGCGCGGCTGGTGAAGAAGGCCGGCCTGCAGATCGACTGATCAGCTCACGTTTGCCGGGATGACTTGATCGCCGGCACGACGTCGAACTCGCGCTCGAGCGTGAGCGCCTTGCCGCCGTGCGGGTCGTGGAAGATGGCGATCACCTTGTAGCGCCCGAGCGGATCGTCGGGCTCGATCTCGATGCGCAGGCGCCGCCTTCCGACACCCACCGTGCCCGCCTTCGGCCCGGGTCCGGCCCAGATGCGGTTCTTCGGCGCATCGGCATAGACCGAGCCGTCCGGCTTGAGCACCTTGAAGTCGACGTCCGCGTCGCAGCTCGCGTGCTCGTCGCCGCAGCCGGAGAAGAGCACGAAGCCGGTGATGGTCGCGCCGCGCTTCACCACGGATGCCGACTTGATCTCGGGCTGGGTCGCTTCCGGCTTGTCGTTCCATTCCTTCAGGAACGCCGACTCGTTCGGCGCGAGCGCGAGGGCGGCGTGAAGCGCGCCCTCGGACTTGCGCCACGCGGTGTCCGCGAGCGCCTGGCCGTTCGTGTCGTGCCATTGCGCGAAGGCGGGCGCCACGGCGCACGCGAGGACCGCGAGGGCGAGGGCGCCGCGCTCGAGGCCGCTCATGCCGTCACCGCCGAGGCGGGCGCCTTCGCGACCAGGTCGCGCAGCACGAACGGCAGGATGCCGCCGTGCAGGTAGTAGTCGACCTCGATCGGCGTGTCGATGCGCAGCAGCAGCGTCGCCTCCTTGGTCGACCCGTCCTTGCGATGGATGGTGAGCTTCACGTCCATCTGCGGGCGGATGCCGCCCTCGACGCCGGTGATGTCGAACGTCTCGTCGCCCTTGAGGCCGAGCGTCTCGGCCGAGTCGCTGCCCTTGAATTGCAGGGGCAGCACGCCCATGCCGACCAGGTTCGAGCGGTGGATGCGCTCGAAGCTGCGCGCGACGACGGCCTTCACGCCGAGCAGCTGCGTGCCCTTCGCGGCCCAGTCGCGCGATGATCCGGTGCCGTACTCCTCGCCGCCGAACACGACGGTGGGAGTGCCCTGCGCGATGTACTTCATCGCGGCGTCGTAGATCGGCATCTGCTCGCCCGAGGGCTGCAGCAGCGTGACGCCTCCTTCCACGCGGGTGCCGTCGGAGCGAGCCGGGATCATCAGGTTCTTGATGCGCACGTTGGCGAACGTGCCGCGCATCATCACCTCGTGGTTGCCGCGGCGCGCGCCGTAGCTGTTGAACTCCGCCTTCGGCACGCCGTGGCCGACGAGGTACTGCCCGGCGGGCGAGCTTTCCTTGATCGAGCCGGCGGGCGAGATGTGATCGGTGGTCACCGAGTCGCCGAAGATGCCGAGCGCGCGCGCGCCCCTCACATCGCGCGGCTTGCCCGCGGACATGCCGAAGCCCTCGAAGAACGGCGGCTCGGCGATGTAGGTGGACTTGGGCCAGTTGTAGACCTGCCCGGTCGAGCTCGGCACCGCGGCCCACATCGGGTTGTCCTTGCCGAGCTCCGAATAGAGCCGCGCATAGGTCTTCGGCTCGCGCGCGAACTTGAGCAGCGCGTCGATCTCCCCGGAGCTCGGCCAGATGTCCTTCAGGAACACCGGGCCGTCCTTGCCCTGGCCGAGCGGCTCGTGCTCGAGGTCGCGCAGCACCGTGCCGGCGATCGCGTACGCGACCACGAGCGGCGGCGAGGCGAGGAAGTTCGCGCGGATGTTCGGATGGATGCGCGCCTCGAAGTTGCGGTTGCCCGAGAGCACCGCGGCGCACACGAGGTCCTTGTCGACGATCGCCTGGTCGATCGACTCGGCGAGCGGGCCCGCGTTGCCGATGCAGGTGGTGCAGCCGTAGGCCGAGACGTAGAAGCCGAGCTTCTCGAGGTAGGGCAGGAGTCCCGCGGCCTTCAGGTACTCGGTCACGACGCGCGAGCCGGGCGCGAGCGAGGTCTTCACGAGCGCGGCGACCGTCAGGCCCTTCTCGACCGCCTTCTTCGCGAGCAGGCCCGCGGCCACGAGCACGCTCGGGTTCGACGTGTTCGTGCACGACGTGATGGCCGCGATCACGATGTCGCCCGAGCCGATCTCCTGGCCCTCCTTGGTCCTGAAGCGCTGGCGCAGCTCCTCGGGCTTCTTCGCGAAGCCGTTCGCGGCGACCGGCGCGGAGTAGAGCTCGGTGAACCTGGCCTTCAGGTTGCCGAGCTCGATGCGATCCTGCGGACGCTTCGGCCCCGCGACCGACGGCCGCACCTGCGCGAGATCGATCTCGATCACCTCGGAGTAGTCGACCTCGCCCGCGCGCGGGATGCCGAACATCTCCTGCGCGCGGAAGTAGGCCTCGATCGCCGCGACCTGCTCGGCGGGCCGGCCGGTATTGCGGTAGTACTCGATCGTCTTCTCGTCGACCGCGAAGAAGCCCATCGTCGCGCCGTACTCGGGCGCCATGTTGCCGAGGGTGGCGCGATCGGGCACCGCGAGCGAGGTCGCGCCCTCGCCGAAGAACTCGACGAACTTGCCGACGACCTTCGCCTTGCGCAGGCGCTCGGTCACCGTGAGCACGAGGTCGGTCGCGGTCATGCCCTCGCGCAGCTTGCCCTTCAGGTGCACGCCCACGACGTCGGGCGTGAGGAAGTAGACGGGCTGCCCGAGCATGCCGGCTTCCGCCTCGATGCCGCCCACGCCCCAGCCCACCACGCCGATGCCGTTGATCATGGTCGTGTGGCTGTCGGTGCCCACGAGCGTGTCGGGATAGTACACGCCGTTCTTCTCGAACACGCCGCGCGCCAGGTACTCGAGGTTGACCTGGTGCACGATGCCCACGCCCGGCGGCACGATCTTGAACGTGTCGAACGCCTGCATGCCCCACTTGAGGAACTGGTAGCGCTCGCGGTTGCGCTCGAACTCGAGCTTCATGTTGAGGTCGAGCACGTTCGGCGCGCCCGACTTGTCGATCTGCACCGAGTGGTCGATCACGAGGTCCACGGGCACGAGCGGCTCGACCGCCTTCGGATTGCGCCCCATGCGCGCGGCGACGTTGCGCATCGCGGCGAGGTCGACCAGCACCGGCACGCCGGTGAAGTCCTGCAGCACGATGCGCGCGAGGATGAACGGGATCTCCTCGGCGCGCGCGCCGGCCGGCTGCCAGCCCGCGAGCTGCTTCACGTGCTCCTCGGTCACCTTCTTGCCGTCGACGTTGCGCAGCACCGACTCGAGCACGACGCGGATCGAGACCGGCAGGCGCTTCACGTTCGGGAACGATCTCGCGAGCGCGGGCAGCGAGTAGAACTGCCCGCTCTTGCCGGCGGCGGGCTGGAAGGACTTGAGCGTGTCGAAGCTGTTGTGCGGCATGGTGGTGGTCTTCTTTGGGAGTGCGGGTTGGGATGGCCCGGAGGGGCGTCGGTTCGCTCAGTGGCGCTCGGCGGTGCGGATCTGCACGTCGTAGATGCGGCCCTTGTCGTCGCGGCAGGCGCCCCCGCCGTAGCCCGCCGAGATGCGCAGGTCGCAGCGCAGGCCCGCGCCGTCGGGAGCGTTGAGCAGCGCCTTCGCGATGCCGCCGGCGGGATTGTCGTACGTCACCATCGAGCCCGCCCAGCCGTGGCGCCAGCCCCAGCCGATGCCGCCGGAGACGAACGCGGTCGAACGGTCGGGAACGGACTGCACCCACGTGCCGGTATAGCGCTGGTCGTCGATGGTGATCGCGATCGGCCCCTCGCCGCGGCCGGAATCCTCGGCCGTGCCGTGGTAGACGACGCCGCTGTTGCGCGGCATCAGCGCGAGGTCGTAGGTGGCCGCGCAGCCGGCGAGGGCGAGCGCGAGAAGGGAGAGGGTCGCTGCTTTCATCGGGGATTCCGTTTCAGGTCGCCATCAGGTCCACGAACTCGTGGACGGGAGTCGCCTCGAGCCGCCTGGCGTCCATGCACAGCTCCAGGATCCGGGCGCGCTGCTTCTCGGCGAAGCGGCGCGCGAGGTTGGTCTTGAACTTCTCGACGAGGATCGGCATGCCTTCCTTGCGCCGGCGCTTGTGCCCGATCGGATACTCGACCACCACCTCCTTCAGCTTCTTGCCGTCCATGAGCTCGACGGTGAGCGCATTCGGGATCGAACGCTTCTCCGGGTCGTGGTAGTCGCGGGTGAACTGCTTGTCCTCCACGCAGACGATCTTCTCGCGCAGCGCGTCGATGCGCGGGTCGGCGGCGATGTATTCCTCGTAGTCCTCGGCGGTCAGGCGCCCGAAGAGGATCGGCACCGCCACCATGTACTGGATGCAGTGGTCGCGGTCGGCCGGGTTGTTGAGCGGGCCCTGCTTGTCGATGATGCGGATGCATGCCTCGTGCGTGCGGATCGTGATGCGCTTGATCTCCTCCGGCTTGCGTCCGAGGCGCGCCAGCTCGTGATGCAGCGTCATCGCCGCCTCCACCGCGGTCTGCGAGTGGAACTCGGCGGGGAAGGAGATCTTGAAGAGCACGTTCTCCATCACGTAGCTGCCATACGGACGCTGGAACTTGAACGCGTTGCCCTTGAAGAGCACGTCGTAGAAGCCCCACGTCTTCGCCGTCAGGGCGGACGGGTAGCCCATCTCGCCGGTCTTCGCCATGAGCGCGAGGCGCACGCCGCGCGCGGTCGCATCGCCCGCCGCCCAGCTCTTGCGCGAACCGGCGTTGGGCGCGTGCCGGTAGGTGCGCAGCGACTGGCCGTCGATCCACGCGTTGGACAACGCGTTGATGGCTTCGTCGCGCGTGAGGCCGAGGAGCGGGGCGACGACGGCGGTCGTGGCGACCTTCACGAGCAGCACGTGGTCGAGGCCCACCTTGTTGAAGCTGTTCTCGAGGGCGATGCAGCCCTGGATCTCGTGGGCCTTGATCATCGCCGTGAGCACGTCGCGCATGGTGAGCGGCGCCTTGCCCGCGGCCACGTGGGTGCGCGAGACCCAGTCGGCGGTCATGAGGATGCCGCCCAGGTTGTCCGAGGGGTGGCCCCATTCGGCGGCGAGCCAGGTGTCGTTGAAGTCGAGCCAGCGCACCATCGCGCCGAGGTTGAACGCGGCCTGCACCGGGTCGAGCTGGTACGGCGTGCCCGGGACCTTCGCGCCGTTCGGCACGATCGTGCCCGGCACGATCGGCCCGAGGAGCTTGGTGCACGCCGGGAACTGCAGCGCCTCGAAGCCGCAGCCGAGCGTGTCCATGAGGCAGTAGCGCGCGGTCTCGTACGCCTCGCGCGAGCCGATCTTGTGCTTCTCGACGTAGTCGGCGATGTCGACCAGGACCTGGTCGGGATCCGGGCGGACGTTGCTGATATGGGCCGTCACTTGTTGTTGTTCCTATCGGATTAAGGCGTTGGCCTTCTTATTTCCGCTGGTCGATGGGCACGAACTTGAGGTTCTCGGGGCCGGTGTAGTTGGCCGACGGGCGGATGATCTTGCCGTCGATGCGCTGCTCGATCACGTGCGCCGCCCAGCCGGAGGTGCGCGAGATCACGAACAGAGGCGTGAACATCGCCGTGGGCACGCCCATCATGTGGTACGAGGTGGCGCTGTACCAGTCGAGGTTCGCGAACATGTTCTTCTCGCGGCGCATGACCTGCTCGACGCGCTCCGAGATGTCGTAGAGCTTCATGTTCTTCGCCTCCTTCGACAGGTCCCGCGCCACGCGCTTGATGATCTCGTTGCGCGGGTCGGCGATGGTGTAGACCGGATGGCCGAAGCCGATGATCACCTGCTTTTCGGCGATGCGGCGCACGATGTCCTTCTCGGCATCGTCCGGCGTGTCGTAGCGGCCGATGGTGTCGAACGCGAACTCGTTGGCGCCCCCGTGCTTCGGGCCCTTCAGCGCGCCGATCCCGCCGGTGATCGCCGAGTACATGTCGGAGCCGGTGCCCGCGATGACGCGGCACGTGAACGTCGACGCGTTGAACTCGTGCTCGGCGTAGAGGATGAGCGAGGTGTGCATCGAGCGCACCCACAGGTCCGAGGGCTTGCGGCCGTGGAGCAGGTGCAGGAAATGCCCGCCGATCGAGTCGTCGTCGGTCTCGACGTCGATGCGCCGTCCCGAGTGGGAGAAGTGATACCAGTAGAGCAGCATCGAGCCGAACGACGCCATCAGCCGGTCGGCGATGTCGCGTGCGTCGGCGAGCTTGTGCGCCTCGCCCTCGGGCAGGACCGCGCCGAGCGCCGAGCACGCGGTGCGCATCACGTCCATCGGGTGCGTGCTCGCGGGAATCGACTCGAGGATGTCCTGCACGTCGGCGGGAATGCCGCGCATCGACTGCAGCTTCGTCTTGTACGCGACGAGCTCCGCGCGGGTCGGCAGCTTGCCATGCACGAGCAGGAAAGCGATCTCCTCGAACTCGCATTGCTCGGCGACGTCGAGGATGTCGTAGCCGCGGTAGTGCAGGTCGTTGCCGGTGCGCCCGACGGTGCACAGCGCGGTGTTGCCCGCGGCGATGCCGGACAGGGCAACCGATTTCTTCGCCTTGGGCGTGGCGGTGGGAGCGGGGGCGGCGGTCTGCGTCATGGCGTTTCTCCCTTTACTTGGATTTGCGGAACAGCGCGTCGAGCTTCCGCTCGTAGTCGTGGTAACCGAGGTACCGGTACAGGTCGTCGCGCGTCTGCATCGTGTCGACGACGCCTTTCTGGGTCCCGTCCTTGCGCAGGCGCGAGTAGACGTTGAGCGCCGCGGCGTTCATCGCGCGGAAGGCCGAGAGGGGATAGAGCGCCATGTCCACGCCGGCGCTCGCGAGCTCGGCCACCGTGAAGAGCGGCGTCTTGCCGAACTCGGTGATGTTGGCGAGCGTGGGCAGCCTCACCGCGTCCTTGAACTCGCGGTACATCTCGAGCTCGGTGATCGCCTCGGGAAAGATGCCGTCGGCGCCCGCCTCGGCGTAGGCGCGGGCGCGCTCGACCGCGCGCTCGAGGCCCTCGTTCGCGAGCGAGTCGGTGCGCGCGATCACGAAGAAGCTCGAGTCGGTGCGCGCGTCCACCGCGGCCTTGATGCGATCGACCATCTCCTCCTTCGAGACCAGCTCCTTGCCCGGGCGGTGGCCGCAACGCTTGGCGCCCACCTGGTCCTCGATGTGCAGCGCGGCGGCGCCGAACTTGATGAGCGACTTCACGGTGCGCGCGACGTTGAACGCGCTCGCGCCGAAGCCGGTGTCGACGTCGACCAGCAGCGGCACGTCGCACGCGTCGGTGATGCGCCTCACGTCGGTGAGCACGTCGTCGAGGTTCGAGATGCCCAGGTCGGGCATGCCGAGCGAGCCCGCGGCCACGCCGCCGCCCGAGAGATAGATCGCGCGGAATCCGCTCGCCTTCGCGAGGATCGCGTGGTACGCGTTGATCGCGCCGACGATCTGCAGCGGCTTTTCCTGCGCCAACGCCTGCCTGAATGCTGCTCCGGGATTCATGGGGCTCCTAAGCCAGGGGGAAGTCTTCGAAGAAGGCCTCCTGCGCCTCGGCGGGCACGGCCACGCCGGTGCTCTTCGCCTTCTGCAGCAGGTGCCAGAAATAGCGGTAGGTCGCGCGATCGTGCAGCTCGCCGTGGTGGCGGATCGGCCCCCAGTCGGCGCGCTGCGCGGCGAGCAGGATCTCGGCCGCATCGGCGACCTCGCGCAGGTCGGGCTTCATCGCGTCGACGATCGCCTGGATCTGCGACGGGTGGATGCTCCACATGCGCAGGAACCCGAGCTCGTGGCGCGCGCGCCACGCGTCGCGAAAGACCTGGTAGCCGTTGTTCAGCTCGAGCGAGACGTTGTGGGTCGGCACCACGCCGTGCGCCACGGCCGCGGCCACGACCTCGGTCTTCGCGCGCACGATGAGCGGGTGCTCGAACTGGCCCGGCGAGCGCATGTTCGCGGCCTCGATCGCGCCATGGTGCCCGCTCACGAAATCCATGAGCCCGAAGTCGAGCGTCTCGACGCCGGGGAGCTGCGCGATCGACCACGCCTCGTGCAGCGCCCCGTGGGTCTCGATGAGGACGTGCGCGGGGATGGGACGCGCGAGCTTCGCCTTCGCCTCGGCCGCGCGGATGTAGGCGATCATCTCGGCGACGTGCGCGGCGCAAGTCGCCTTGGGCAGCGTGAGGTGGGAGAGCACGGCACCCGCGCCGGCGACGAGGATGTCGACGTCCGCCTTCCAGTGCGCATGGCTGTGGTCGTGGATGCGCGCGCCCGCCCGCCCGAACGCGTTGCGCCCCGAGGTGAGCATCGCGACCACCATCTCGGCGTGCCGCTGCTCCTCGCCCGCCGGAGCGCCATCCTCGCAGTCGCAGGTGACGTCGAAGACGGCGCCGAGCCGTGCCTGCAGGTCGAGCGCCTTGCCGATGCGCTGCTCGGTGCCCGCGAAGTGCTCGCACGCGGCGAGCACGGGAAAAGGGCGCTCCCCGGCGAAGAGCGCTTCGCGCGGGTGCGGCGCGCGGGTCGGTCGTTGGCTGGGGCTCATGCGGGTCGAAGGATCCTATTCTAGGCCGCTATTGGCCGGCTTCCAGCTTGCCGATCATGTCGGCGAGGGCGAGCAGGCGCCGCGCCGCCTTCACGTGGTGGCCCTCGACGAGGCGGCCGTTCACCACGACCGTGCCGCGTCCTTCGTGGTGCGCGCGCTCGAGCGCCTCGATCACCTCGAGCGCGGCGGCGATGTCGTGGGGCTTCGGCGTGAACGCGTCGTTGCAGTAGGGCAGCTGCAGCGGGTGCACCAGGCTCTTGCCGTCGAAGCCGAGGTCGCGCGCGAGGCGGCAGGCGTACTCGAACGACTGCATGTCCTTGAGATCGGTCGAGATGCCGTCGACCACCGCGCGGTCGTGCGCGCGCCCGGCGAGCAGCACGTGCGAGAGGCTGTGCAGCAGCGCCATGCGATCGGTGGTGCGCCGCCCGTGCAGCTGCGTGAGCAGGTCCGAGGAGACGATCACGATGCAGGCGATGCGCTCGGAGGCCGCGGCGATCTCCTCGGCGCGCAGCACGCCGAGCGGGCTCTCGATGCTCACCATGAGCGGCATGTGGCTCGCCGCGGACTGGTCGAGCAGTCGCAGCGCGTCCTCGACGTCCGCGCGCGACTCGACGTTGGGGAAGAGCATCGCGTCCACGCCCGCGCTCGCCACCGCGTTCACGTCGTCGCGTCCCCACGGCGAGTCGAGGTCGTTCACGCGCACGACCACCTCGCGCCGGCCGTAGCCGCCCGCGAGCACCGCCTCGCACACCTTGCGGCGTGCCTCGACCTTCTGGTCGACGAGGATCGGATCGCCGAGGTCGAGGATGACCGAGTCGACGCGCAGCGTGCGCGCCTTGTTCAGGTACCGCTGGCTGCTGCCGGGCACGTAGAGCATCGAGCGGCGCGGCCGAAAGAACGGGCTCACCGCTCAACCCCCTGAATGCACGAAGTTATTTCCATTTGGTCGCCGGCGGCAAACCTCTATCTTATATAAGACTTGGCGGGAAAGCTATGGTAGGATCGCGGTATGAAAAGAGATGCCCGGCCCGCGGTGCGCGCGCACAACCCCGAGCGGCTGCGCCCCTCGTTCCGGCCGCTCTACGAGCAGATCAAGATCCTGCTCACCCAGAGCCTGGTCGCGGGCGAGTGGAAGCCCGGCGAGGCCATCCCCTCGGAGATCGAGCTCGCGGCGCGCTACCGCGTGAGCCAGGGCACGGTGCGCAAGGCGATCGACGAGCTCGCCGCCGAGCACATCCTCGTGCGCCGCCAGGGCAAGGGCACGTACGTCACCTCGCACAGCGAGCCGGCCTACCAGTACCGCTTCCTGCGCATGATCCCCGACTCGGGCGAGAAGATGAACCCGCAGAACTTCTTCTTCGGGCTCGAGCGCGGCAAGGCGCACGGCGAGCCGGCGCATGCGCTGCATCTCAAGCCGGGCGCGAACGTGATCGCGTTCAAGCGCGTGATGTCGTTCGGCGGGCAGCCGATGATCCTCGACGAGATCGTGCTCGACGCGAGCCAGTTTCCCGGCCTGACGCTCGCGGAGCTCGAGGAGTTCGGCGGCTCGGTCTACAGCTTCTACGAGCGCGTCTTCGGCGTGCGCATGATCCGCGCCGAGGAGCGGTTGCGCGCGGTCGCGGCCGACTCGCTCGCCGCCGCGCACCTCAAGGTCGCGCGCGGCACGCCGCTGCTGTGCGTCGACCGTCTCGCCTTCACTTATGGGGACAAGCCGGTCGAGTGGCGCCGCGGGCTGTGCCGCACCGACGGGTTCTCGTATTTCAACGAGCTCACGTGAAATCGGCCCCTGCAGCAATCGTCTAAAATCAACAAACGTCGACAGGAAAAATACATGAGCGCTGCGCCGAAGCCGCGACCCAAGTATTACGAGTTCAACCTGGCGCACCACTGGCCCCCTGCGGTCCTGTCGATCTTCCACCGCATCTCGGGCGCGCTGCTCTTCTTCCCGATCCTGCCGCTCGCGCTCTGGGCGCTCGCCTCGACGCTCGGCAGCGAGCAGGGCTTCGAGCGCTGGCACGCGCTGCTCACGCACCCGCTCGCCAAGCTCGCGATCCTCGGCATGACGTGGCTCTACGCCCACCACTTCTTCGCCGGCATCCGCTACCTCATCCTCGACGTGCATTTCTGGAGCGCCAAGCCCGCGGCGCGCGCCTCGGCGCTCGCGGTGTTCGCGCTCGGTGCGCTGACCGCGCTCGCCGTGGGAGTGACGCTGCTATGAAGCGCCACTACACGAAGGAACCGGTCGGCGCGCACTACGGGCTCGGCGGCTGGCTCATCCAGCGCTTCAGCGCGGTGGTGATGGCCATCTACACCGTGCTCGCGGTGCCGTACCTGCTGTGGAGCCGCGCCGACAACTACGCCGCGTGGAAAGCGCTCTTCGCGGGCCCGTTCTTCCGCCTGGCCACGCTGCTCTTCCTCGTGGCGCTGCTCTACCACGCGTGGGTCGGGATGCGCGACATCCTCATCGACTACCTGCACGGCGCGGGGCTGCGGCTCGCCGCGTCGGTGGTGGTCGCGGTCGTGCTGATCTTCTACCTGCTGTGGTCGGTCTCGATCCTGTGGGGGCGCTGAGATGACGCTCCCCGTTCGCAGGTTCGATGCGGTGATCGTGGGCGCGGGCGGCTCGGGCATGCGCGCGGCGCTCGAGCTCGCGCATTCCGGGTTGCGCGTGGCCGTGCTCTCGAAGGTCTTCCCGACGCGCTCGCACACGGTGGCCGCGCAGGGCGGCGTGGGTGCGGCGCTCGGCAACATGGGCGAGGACAGCTGGCTCTGGCACATGTACGACACGATCAAGGGCTCCGACTACCTGGGAGACCAGGACGCGATCGAGTTCATGTGCCGCATGGCCCCCGAAGTGGTGATCGAGCTCGAGCACTTCGGCATGCCGTTCGACCGCAACGAGAACGGCACCATCTACCAGCGTCCCTTCGGCGGGCACTCGCAGAATTTCGGCGAGCGCCCGGTGCAGAGGAGCTGCTGCGCGGCCGACCGCACCGGCCACGCGATGCTGCACACGCTCTACCAGAGGAACGTCGCGGCGAAGACGCAGTTCTTCGTCGAGTGGATGGCGCTCGACCTCGTGCGCGATCGCGAGGGGCGCGTGCTCGGCGTGACGGCGCTCGAGATGGAAAGCGGCGCGATGGCGCTCTTCCAGGCGAAGGCGACGCTCTTCGCGACCGGCGGGGCGGGGCGCATCTTCGCCTCCTCGACCAACGCGTTCATCAACACGGGCGACGGCCTGGGCATGGCCGCGCGCGCCGGCATCCCGCTCGAGGACATGGAGTTCTGGCAGTTCCATCCGACGGGTGTCGCGGGCGCGGGCGTGCTCATCACCGAGGGCGTGCGCGGCGAGGGCGGCTACCTCCTCAACAAGAACGGCGAGCGCTTCATGGAGCGCTATGCGCCGACGATGAAGGACCTCGCCTCGCGCGACGTCGTCTCGCGCGCCATGGCCACCGAGATCAAGGAGGGCCGCGGGCTGGGCGAGCACGCCGACCACCTGATGCTCAAGCTCGACCACCTGGGCCACGAGACGATCGAGAAGCGCCTGCCGGGCATCCGCGAGATCGCGCTCAAGTTTGCGAACGTCGACCCGGTGAAGGAGCCGATCCCGGTCGTGCCCACCGTGCACTACCAGATGGGCGGCATCCCGACCAACTTCCACGGCGAGGTGGTCGCGTGGGACGGCGCGCGCGACGTGCCGATCCCCGGCTTCTACGCCGCGGGCGAGTGCGGGTGCGCCTCGATCCACGGCGCCAACCGCCTCGGCACCAACTCGCTCACCGACCTCCTCGTCATGGGCAAGAGCGCGGGGCAGGCGATGATCGCCTTCATCGCGAAGGAGCCCGGGACGCTGCCCGAGCTGCCGCCCGATGCGGGCGAGCTGTCCCGCGCGCGCGTGGGGCGGCTCGACGCGCAGGCCGGCGGCGAGGACGTGAACGAGGTGAGGAGCGAGATCCAGCGCACGATGCAGGCCCATTGCGGCGTCTTCCGCTTCCCCGACCTGCTCGCCAATGGCGTGGAGAAGATCAAGGCGCTCTCCGAGCGCGCGAAGCGCACGCAGATCCGCGACAAGTCGCGCGTCTTCAATACCGCGCGCATCGAGGCGCTCGAGCTCGACAACCTGATGGAGACGGCGCGCGCGACGATGATCTCGGCCGCCGCCCGCGAGGAGAGCCGCGGCGCCCATGACCGCGCCGACCATCCCAAGCGCGACGACGTGAACTGGCTCAAGCACACGCTCTGGACGCGCGAGGGCGACCGGCTCGCCTACAAGCCCGTGCACCTGAAGCCCCTGTCCGTCGAGACCTTCGAGCCGAAGGCCCGCGTCTACTGACCCGGAACAACAACGCCCATCGCCATGAAGTTCAGAATCCTGCGCTACGATCCCGACCGCGACGCCAAGCCCTACTGGAAGGACTACGACGTCGAGATGGGCCCGGCCGACCGCATGCTCCTCGACGCCCTCGTGCGCATCAAGTCGCTCGACGACTCGCTCGCGCTGCGCCGCTCGTGCCGCGAGGGCGTCTGCGGCTCCGACGCGATGAACATCAACGGCAAGAACGGGCTCGCGTGCACCACCAAGCTGGCCGACCTCCGGGAACCGGTGGTGATCCGGCCGCTGCCCGGGTTGCCCGTCGTGCGCGACCTCGTGGTCGACATGACGCAGTTCTTCAACCAGTACCACTCGATCCGGCCCTATGTGGTGAACGACGAGCCGCCGCCCGAGCGCGAGCGGCTGCAGTCGCCCGAGCAGCGCGACGAGCTGAACGGCCTGTACGAGTGCATCCTCTGCGCGTGTTGCTCGACCGCCTGCCCGAGCTTCTGGTGGAACCCGGACAAGTTCGTGGGCCCCGCGGGGCTGCTGCAGGCCTACCGCTTCATCGCCGACAGTCGCGACACCGCGACCAACGAACGGCTCGACAACCTGGAGGATCCTTACCGCCTGTTCCGTTGCCACACGATCATGAATTGCGTGGACGTCTGCCCCAAGGGCCTCAACCCCGCGCTCGCCATCAGCAAGATCCGCTCGCTGCTCGTGAAGCGGGCGGTGTAGCGCAGGAGCGGCGCGCGCGGTGGACCGGGTGGCGATGGAGCGGTTGCGCTGGCGCAGTCGCAGGGGCTTGCTGGAGCTGGACCTGGTCTTCGACCGCTTCTGGGCCGGGCCGGGCCGGGATTTGACGGATCGGGAGGCGCGGGCGCTGGAGAGGCTGCTCGAGCTTCCCGACAACGACCTGCTCGATCTCGTGATGGGACGGGCCGAGACCCCGGACTCGAATCTCCGGGATGTGGTGCACAAACTACGCGCCGGCCCCCCGGCGACATGGGAGCGCTAGAAGATGGAAGCGAAAGGCAAGGCAACCCTCAGCTACGACGGTGGCAAGACGCTCGATTTCCCCGTGTACGGCGGGACCATCGGGCCGGACGTGGTCGACATCCGCACGCTCTACGGGAAGACCGGGATGTTCACGTACGATCCGGGATTCCTCTCGACCGCGAGCTGCCAGTCGAAGATCACCTACATCGACGGCGACCAGGGCGTGCTGATGTACCGCGGCTACCCGATCGAGCAGCTCGCGGTGAACTGCGACTTCCTCGAGGTCTGCTACCTGCTGCTCTACGGCGAGCTGCCGAACAAGCAGCAGAAGGACGAGTTCGTGTGGACCGTGAACCACCACACGATGGTCCACGAGCAGCTCGCGCGCCTCTACCAGGGCTTCCGCCGCGACTCGCACCCGATGGCGGTGCTGGTCGGCGTCGTGGGCGCGCTCTCGGCCTTCTACCACGACTCGCTCGACATCACGAACCCGGAGCACCGCGAGATCTCCGCGTTCCGCCTGATCGCGAAGCTGCCCACGATCGTGGCGATGGCCTACAAGTACAGCATGGGCCAGCCGTTCATGTATCCGAAGAACCACCTGTCGTACACCGCGAACTTCATGCGCATGATGTTCGGCGTGCCGGCCGAGGAGTACGAGGTGAACGACGTGCTGGTGCGCGCGCTCGACCGGATCTTCATCCTGCACGCCGACCACGAGCAGAACGCGTCGACCTCGACGGTCCGCCTGGCCGGCTCCTCCGGCGCCAACCCCTTCGCCTGCATCGCCGCGGGCATCGCGTGCCTGTGGGGCCCGGCGCACGGCGGCGCGAACGAGGCGGCGCTGCAGATGCTCATCGACCTGCAGAAGGCGGGCGGCATCGCCAAGCTCGGCGAGTTCATCAAGCAGGTGAAGGACAAGAACTCGGGCGTGAAGCTGATGGGCTTCGGCCACCGCGTCTACAAGAACTACGACCCGCGCGCCAAGCTCATGCAGGAGACCACGCGCGAGGTGCTCGACGCGCTCGACAAGCACGACGAGCCGCTGCTCAAGCTCGCGATGGCGCTCGAGAAGATCGCGCTCGAGGACGATTACTTCGTGTCGCGCAAGCTCTATCCGAACGTCGACTTCTACTCGGGCATCGTGCAGAGTGCTCTGGGCATTCCCACCTCGATGTTCACCTGCATCTTCGCGCTCGCGCGCACCGTCGGGTGGATTGCTCAATGGAACGAGATGATCTCCGATCCCGAGCAGAAGATCGGGCGGCCGCGCCAGCTCTACAACGGCCACACGAAGCGCGACGTGGTGCCGATCGCCAAGCGGAAGTAGCCACCGGCCCGAACGGGGCCGGTGCCCCCGAGTCCAAAGAGGAATCCATGGCCAGTCAGATGAAGGAATTCGAGGCGTCCTCCCACCTTTTCGGCGCGAATGCGCCGTTCGTGGAGGAGCTCTACGAGCGCTACCTCGCGGACCCCGCGTCGGTGAGCCCGGAATGGCGGGCGCAGTTCGACGCGTGGCAGCAGGGCGGCAACGGGCGCGACGTGCCTCACGCGCCCGTCGTCGCAGCGTTCGAGAACCTGCGGCGTGCGGCCGCGGCCCCGGTTCCCGCCATGGGCGCCGACGACAAGGCGCTCAAGGTGCTGCAGTACATCCGCGCGCACCGCGTGATGGGATCGCGCTACTCGCAGCTCGATCCCCTGAAGCGCCTCGAGCGCACGCCGGTGCCCGAGCTCGAGCTCTCGTACTACGGGCTCGGCGACGCGGACATGGATCGCGAGTTCTCCCCGGGCTCGTGGCAGGGCGCCAAGGGGCCGATGAAGCTGCGCGACATCGTGGCCGCGGTGAAGAAGACCTACTGCGGCACCATCGGCCTGGAGTACATGTACATCTCCGCGACCGAGCAGAAGCGCTGGATCCAGCAGCGCTTCGAGGCGACGTTTTCGACGCCGCACCTGTCGGCCGACGAGAAGCGCTACATCCTCGAGCGCCTCACCGCCTCCGAGACCCTCGAGCGCTACCTGCACACGCGCTACGTCGGCCAGAAGCGCTTCTCGGGCGAGGGCGCCGAGAGCATGATCCCGATGCTCGACACGATCATCGAGAACGCGGGCGCGCAGGGGCACAAGGAAGTGGTGATCGGCATGGCGCACCGCGGGCGCCTGAACGTGCTGGTGAACAACCTCGGCAAGATTCCCGCGGACCTCTTCTCCGAGTTCGAGGGCAAGCATCACGACGAGCTCACCTCGGGCGACGTGAAGTACCACCAGGGCTTCTCGTCGGACATCAAGACGGCCGGGGGCAGCGTCCACCTCACGCTCGCGTTCAACCCTTCGCACCTCGAGATCGTGAACCCGGTGGTCGAGGGCTCGGTGCGCGCGCGCCAGCATCGGCGCGGCGACCACGACGGCGGCGAGGTGCTGCCGCTGCTCATCCACGGCGACGCGTCGTTCGCGGGGCAGGGCGTGGTGATGGAGACGCTCGAGCTCTCGCAGACGCGCGGCTATCGCACCGGCGGCACGGTGCACCTCGTGGTGAACAACCAGATCGGCTTCACGACCTCGGATGCGCGCGACGCCCGCTCGTCGCTGTATTGCACGGACATCGCGAAGATGGTCGAGGCGCCGGTCTTCCACGTGAACGGCGACGATCCCGAGGCGTGCGTCATGGTGGCCGCGGTCGCGCTCGATTTCCGGCAGCGCTTCCGCAAGGACGTCGTGATCGACCTCGTGTGCTTCCGCCGCCTCGGCCACAACGAGCAGGACGAGCCGTTCGTCACCCAGCCGCTGATGTACAAGAAGATCGCGCAGCATCCGGGCACGCGCAAGCTCTACGCCGACAAGCTCGAGCGCGAAGGCGTGATCCCGCCCGGCCAGGCCGACGAGCTCGTGACCAGCGTGCGCGCCTCGCTCGACGCGGGCAAGGGCACCAACCCGAAGATCCTCTACGGCCTGAAGCCCGCGCTCGCGATCGACTGGGCGCCCTACATCGGCGTGGGCTGGCGCGAGCGGGCGGAGACGTCCGTGCCGATGTCGAAGCTGAAGGAGCTCGCCAAGCGCCTCACCGACATTCCCGCGAACTTCAAGCTGCACCCGTCGGTCGAGCGCCTGCTCGCCGCGCGCCGCGAGATGGGCGAGGGCCGCGCGCCGCTCGACTGGGGCATGGCCGAGAACCTCGCGTACGCCTCGCTCGTCGACGACGGCACGCCGGTGCGCATCTCCGGGCAGGACGCGGGGCGCGGCACGTTCGCGCACCGCCACGCGGTGCTGCACGACCAGAACCGCGAGCGCTGGGACGCCGGCGTCTACATTCCCCTGCAGAACATCCGCGAGGGCCAGGCGAATTTCGTGGTGATCGACTCCGTGCTTTCGGAGGAAGCGGTGCTCGGCTTCGAGTACGGCTACGCGACCGCGCAGCCGTTCGAGCTCGTGATCTGGGAAGCGCAGTTCGGCGACTTCGCCAACGGCGCGCAGGTGGTGATCGACCAGTTCATCGCCTCGGGCGAGGCGAAGTGGGGAAGGCTGTGCGGCCTCACGATGTTCCTGCCCCACGGCTACGAAGGCCAGGGCCCGGAGCATTCGTCGGCGCGCCTCGAGCGCTACCTGCAGCTGTGCGCCGAGCACAACATCCAGGTGTGCGTGCCGTCGACCGCGGGGCAGTTCTTCCACATGATCCGCCGCCAGGTGAAGCGGCCGTTGAGGAAGCCCCTCGTGGTGATGACGCCGAAGAGCCTGTTGCGCAAGAAGGAAGCGTCCTCGCCGCTCGCCGAGCTCGCCACCGGCAGCTTCCAGGTCGTGATGCCCGAGGTCGAGAAGCTCGCGCCGAAGAAGGTGAAGCGCATCGTGTTCTGCTGCGGCAAGGTCTACTACGACATCGCCGCCGAGCGGGCGAAGCGCGGCATCGACGACGTCGCCATCGTGCGCATCGAGCAGCTCTATCCCTTCCCGCACGAGGAGTTCCAGGCGCAGATCGACCTCTACGCCAACGCGAAGAGCATCGTGTGGGCCCAGGAGGAGCCGCGCAACCAGGGCGCCTGGCACCGCATCCAGCACTACCTCCTGCAGCACATTCGCGACGACCAGGCGCTCAGCTACGCCGGCCGCGCATCGTCGGCCTCGCCCGCGGTGGGTTACCTGCAGTTGCACAACGAGCAGCAGAAGGCCCTGGTCGATACGGCGCTCGACCGGGATGCCACCGACAAGAAAGAAGCCGCCTGAAATCCACGTCCCCACGTCGACAACTACAAGGCCAAAGCATGCAAGTGGAAGTGAAAGTCCCGCAGCTCTCGGAGTCGGTCTCCGAGGCGACGCTCGTCTCCTGGCGCAAGAAGCCGGGAGAGGCGGTGAAGCGCGACGAGAACCTCATCGACATCGAGACCGACAAGGTGGTGCTCGAGCTGCCCGCGCCCGCGGACGGAGTGCTCGCGAAGATCGTGAAGAACGACGGCGAGAGCGTCACGAGCGGTGAGCTGATCGCCACCATCGATACGGAAGCGAAGCCCACCGTCGCCGCGGCGCCGGAAGCCGCGGCCGCGAAGGCGGAGAAGCCGGCGGCCGCATCGTTCGCGGCGCAGGCCCCGGCCGCATCGCCGTCCGCGCGCAAGATCGCCGCGGAGAAGGGCGTGGATACCGCCACGGTGAGCGGCAGCGGCCGCGACGGCCGCGTGACCAAGGGCGACGTGCTCGCCGCGGCCGCCGCGCCCGCGCCCTCGAAGGCCGCGGCGCCGGCCGCCGAGGCGAAGCGTCCCGCGATGCCGGCGATCCAGCTTCCCACCGGTGCGCGCCCGGAGCAGCGCGTGCCGATGTCGCGCCTGCGCCAGCGCGTGGCCGAGCGGCTCGTGCAATCGCAGTCGACCGCGGCGATCCTCACGACCTTCAACGAGGTCAACATGGCGCCGGTGCTCGAGCTGCGCGCCCGCTACAAGGAGCGCTTCGAGAAGGAGCACGGCGTGAAGCTCGGCTTCATGTCGTTCTTCGTGAAGGCCTGCGTGCACGCGCTGCGCAAGTACCCGATCGTGAACGCCTCGATCGACGGATCCGACATCGTCTACCACGGCTACTACGACATCGGCATCGCCGTGGGCAGCGAGCGCGGGCTCGTGGTGCCGATCCTGCGCAACGCCGACCAGCTCTCGATCGCCGAGATCGAGATGGCGATCGCCGACTTCGGCCGGCGGGCGAAGGACGGCAAGGTCACCATCGAGGAGCTCACGGGCGGCACGTTTTCGATCTCCAACGGCGGCGTGTTCGGCTCGATGCTGTCGACGCCGATCATCAACCCGCCGCAGAGCGCGATCCTCGGGATCCACGCCACGAAGGAGCGGCCGGTGGTGGAGGACGGGCAGATCGTCATCCGCCCGATGAACTACCTCGCGCTCTCCTACGACCACCGGATCATCGACGGGCGCGAGGCGGTGCTCTCGCTCGTGGCGATCAAGGAAGCGCTCGAGGATCCCGCGCGCCTGCTGCTGGACGTCTGAGGCGTGGCCCGCCGGAAGAAGCGGCTGACACCGGCCGCGATCGCGCTGCGCCTCTTCTTCTTCGTGGCGGGGTCGCTCCTCGTCGGCTTCCTCACGGTCTTCCTCGAGGCCGAGCTCGACGTCTACCTGCCCCGGCACTTCGCGGTCTCCATCGCGGTGGGCGCCGCGGTCGCGATCACGTTCTGGCTGCTGCGCCTGCTCAAGCACCCGCCGCTGCTGCTGCGCGACGTGCCGCCGCTCGCCGCGGGGCTGTGCGCGGGACTCGGGGTTCACATCGCCAGGCTCTGGCTCAGATAGGACGCACTCCATGGCACAGGAATTCGACGTCGTCGTGATCGGCGCGGGCCCCGGCGGCTACATCGCCGCCATCCGCGCCGCCCAGCTCGGTTTGCGCACCGCGTGCATCGATGGATGGCGCAACCCGAAGGGCGAGCTCGCGCTCGGCGGCACGTGCCTGAACGTGGGCTGCATTCCCTCGAAGGCGCTGCTCGCGAGCTCCGACGAATACGAGAAGGCCGCGAAGCACCTCGACGCGCACGGCATCACCGTGTCGGGCGTGAAGATCGACGTCGCGAAGATGCAGGCGCGCAAGGAAGCGATCGTCACCAAGATGACCAAGGGCATCGAGTTCCTGTTCCGCAAGAACAAGGTCACGTGGCTGCAGGGGTTCGGGCGCTTCGTGTCGGATGGCCCGACCTACGGGATCGAGGTGGCGGGCGAGGGCGGTACCAAGGAGAGCGTGACCGCAAAGCACGTGATCGTCGCGACGGGCTCGAAGGCGCGCACGCTTCCCGGCATCGCCGTGGACAACGAGCTGGTCTGCGACAACGAGGGCGCGCTCGCGCTTGCGTCGGTGCCCAGGCGCCTCGGCGTGATCGGCGCCGGCGTCATCGGACTCGAGCTGGGAAGCGTGTGGCGGCGGCTCGGGTCGGAGGTCACGATCCTCGAGGCGCTGCCGCAGTTCCTCGGCGCATGCGATGTGGCGGTGCAGAAGGAAGCCGCGAAGGCGTTCAAGGCGCAGGGCCTCGACATCCGTCTCGGCGTGAAGATCGGCAAGGCGAGCGCGAAGAAGAGCGGCGTCGTGCTCGAATACCAGGACGACAAGGGCGCGGCGCTGAAGCTCGAATGCGACCGCCTCGTGGTCGCCGTCGGCCGCGTGCCCAACACCGACGGGCTCGGCGCCGACACCGTGGGCCTGAAGGTCGATGCACGCGGCTTCGTCGAGGTCGACGACCATTGCCGCACGAACCTGCCCAACGTGTACGCGATCGGCGACGTGGTGCGCGGCCCGATGCTCGCGCACAAGGCCGAGGACGAGGGCGTCATGGCCGCCGAGCTCATCGCGGGGCAGAAGCCGCACGTCGACTACGCGGCGATTCCCTGGATCATCTACACCAATCCCGAGATCGCATGGGTCGGCATGACCGAGCAGCAGGCGAAGGAGCGCGGCATCGCGGTGAAGACGGGCCAGTTCCCGTTCTCCGCCAACGGGCGGGCGTTGGGGCTGAACGAGCCGGTCGGCTTCGCGAAGGTGGTCGCCGACGCGCAGACCGACCGCGTGCTCGGCGTGCACATCGTGCATGCGCGCGCCTCGGACATCATCCAGGAGGGCGTGACGACGATGGAATTCGCCGGCGCCTCGGAGGACATCGCGCGCATCGTGCACGGGCATCCGACGCTGTCGGAGGTGGTGCGCGAAGCGGCGCTCGCGGCGGACAAGCGCGCGCTGAACATGTAGCGCAGCGGCACACCGCTCCGGGCTTTACCCTCTTGCGGCGGCGTTGCGGCCGACGCATCATCGGCGGGCAGCGCCGTCATCGCCGCGCGAGGAGGGGACAATGGACAGGCTCATCCGCGAGCTCGAAAGCCTCCGACAAAAGGCACAGCTCACCAACAACGAGGTGGTGGGCGTCATGCTCGCCGCCACCGCGCGCTTCCGCGACATCCTGGACGAACGCATGGTCGGCATCCAGGCGCTTGCCAGCGCGATGGCGATGCAGCCGGAGGTCGATGCCGTCAAGCTCCACGACGATTTCCTGGCCGCCGTCACGTCGCACTTCGAGTCGCTGCGCGCCGTTCCGCACGATGTGCGCGACATCGCCTCGGCGATCGAGCTCGCCGCGGCGGAGCGGCGCTGACACCCGCGCCGGGAAAACGGCGGTTCCGTGCTCGCCATCCTGCGGCACACCCCGCCCTGGGTGTTCGGGCTCTTCGTCGTCCTGCTCGTGTTCGGCTGGTCGCAATCGCGCCCGCGCACGAGCTCGCTGCGCCGCGTCGCGATCCTCCCCGTCGCGATGATCGCGCTCTCGCTCTACGCCGCGCTCTCCGTGTTCGGAGCTTCGGCCACGGCCATCGCGGCGTGGATCGCGGGACTGGCGCTCGCGATCGCGCTCAATTCGGTGCTGTGCTTGCCGCGCGGCGTGCGGGCTGGCGCCGACAATGGCACGGTCCACATTCCCGGCAGCTGGCTGCCCCTGGGGCTGATGATGGCGATCTTCTTCGCGCGCTACGCCGTCGCGGTGATGCTCGCATTGCGCCCGGGCATCGTGCACACGGCGGAGTTCACTGCGGCCGTCGGCCTGGCGTACGGATTCCTGAGCGGGCTCTTCCTCGCCTTCTTCCTTCGCATGTGGCGCATCGCGCGGGCGAGCCCCGCCACCTTCCCTGCGGAGCTTGGTTCGGGCAGCCGTTCCCCTTAGACTGCGCGTTCCGCAGGACCATCGAGAAGAAGGGGGAACAACGATGAAGCTGCCGAGAACCGTCCTCGCGCTCGTCGCGCTCGCCGCGGCCGGCTGCGCGCACCAGGTGACCTTCGAGCAGCCCGAGCGATACGTGGTCTCGGGCAGCCGCCAGGATGCGGGCGTCACGGTCGTGATCGACGAGGCGACGCTCACGCGCAACGTGCCGATCCGCTCCGCGATGGCCGGGGCGGCCCAGGAATGGGACGTGCAGCCGGGCGACATGCTGAAGCAGGTCGCCGCCATCGAGATGCCGCAGGCGTTCAGCCGCTACGAGTTCGCCAACACGCCTGGCAAGAGCGGCGCGGGCCGCTGGGTGACGCTGCGCCTCACGCTCCCCGAGTACAAGTTCGAGGAGTTCCACGCGACGGTCGCCGTGGCGGCCGAGGCGACGGACGACAGCGGCAAGCGCATCCTGCAGAAGACCTACACCGCTGCCGGCGAGACGCAGGGCGCGAAGATGTTCTGGGGCGGGGCCTTCGGCATGAAGTCGGCGATCCGCCAGTCCTCGCTCGACGCGTTCAAGAAGGTGTTCGCCGAGCTGCGACCCGATCTCGCCGCCGCCCTCAAGCGCTAGCGCGCGTCACAAGCCGAGCAGCCTCGCCGGCGTGAGCCCGATGATCTGGTCGCGGTCGCGCTCGGTGAGGTGCGGCATGCGCTCGATGTTTCCGACGGGATCCTCGAGGCCCATGTCGAAGCAGTAGTCGCTGCCGATCACCACGCGGTCGACGCCCACCAGCTCGATCAGCTGGCGCGTGAGGCGGTCGTCGTGGCTGATGGTGTCGTAGGTGAAGCGGCGCAGGTACGCGCTCGGCGGCTGCTTCATGTGCTTGAGCTCCGGGCGCACGCGCGTGCCGTGGTCCATGCGACCGATGAGCCAAGGGAACGTGCCGCCCGCGTGCGGCAGGTGCACCTCGAGCTTCGGGAACGCATCGAGCACGCCGCCGAAGACGAGCGAGGCGGCCGCCACGCCGGTGTCGTACGGATTGCCGAGCAGGTTCTTGAGGTAGTAGCGCGCCGTGCGCTCGCGCCCGATCGTGTCGATCGGATGCAGGAAGATGGTCCAGCCGAGCTCCTCGGCCTTCGCGTACACGTCCCAGAAGCGCTTCTCGTCGAGGTTCGCCTCGTTCACGTGCGTGGCCAGGTACAGGCCGCGCATGCCCGGCAGCTTCGCCGCGCGCTCGAGCTCCTTCAGGGCGAGCTCGGGCGCCTGCATCGGCAGCATCGCCAGGCCCACGAACCGTTCCGGATATTTGCGGTGCGCTTCCGAAGCCGCATCGTTGTACGCCTGCGCGAGCGCGAGCCCGAAGCCGGCGGAGGCCCAGTACACCATCGGCGCGGTGAGCGAGAGCGCGTGCAGGTCGACGCGCTGGCGCGCCATGCCGGCCAGCCGCAGGTCGAGCTCGACGAACTCCTCGTCGAACGCGTTCACGATGCGTTGCGTGCGGATCGTGTAGCGCTTTCCCTCGCGCGTGAGGCTCGCGCCCTCGGCCGCCCCGTCACGCTCGAACAGCCGCAGCCATTCGGCGGGATACCAGTGGGCGTGCGTGTCGATGGCGCGGCGGGCCGGCGTCATGGGGGGCCTTGTGGCGGGCGGTGGGGCGCAGGTTATCATGGGCCTGCAGCAATTCGCCGCCGATCATCCACGGAGGAGGGGCCATGGGTCGATTCACCGGGCGTTTCGCGATTGCCATCCTTGCGGTCGTGCTTGCGCTCGACGCGTCCGCCCAGTCCGCGGCCGATTATCCGAACCACGCGGTCAAGGTGCTCGTTCCGTACGCGCCGGGTGGAGTCACGGACATCATCGCGCGCATCATCGCGCCCAAGCTGCAGGAGGCGCTCGGGCAGCCGTTCGTCATCGAGAACAAGCCGGGCGCGTCGGGCAACATCGCGCTCGAGGCGGCGGCCGCGGCGAACCCGGACGGCTACACGCTGTTCATCGGCAACGTCACGACGAACGCGATCAACGAGACCACGTTCGCCGACAAGCTTTCGATCAAGCCCTCGCGCGCGCTGGTGGGCATCTCGCGCCTGGTCGACACGCCGCACATGGTGGTCGCGAACCCGGCCTTCCCGCCCAACAACATCGCGGAGCTCATCGCGTGGGCGAAGAGCAACCCCGGCAAGCTCAACTACGCCTCCGCAGGCGTCGGCAGCTACCCGCACCTCGACTTCCTCAAGTTCGAGAAGGCCGCGGGCATCGAGGCGACGCACATTCCCTACAAGAACGGCGCCGGCGCGATGGTCCCCGCGCTCATCTCCGGCGAGGTGCAGGTCTCGTTCATCAACCTCGCCTCGACCGGGCCGCACATCAAGGCGGGCAAGCTCAAGGCGCTCGCGACCACCATGCCGCAGCGGCTCGCCGAGCTGCCCGACGTGCCGACGATGGCCGAGCAGGGCTTCCCGGGCATCGGCACCAACGCGTGGCAGGGCATGTTCGCCCCGGCCGGCACGCCGAAGCCGATCGTCGACAAGCTCCACGCGGCGGTCGTGAAGGTCCTCAACGATCCCGAGATGAAGGCACGGCTCGCCAAGCAGCTCATGGCCGTCGACACTTCCGCCTCGCCGGAGGAATGGACCGAGCAGGTGCGCGCCGAGACGAAGGCGTGGGCCGACTTCATCCACGAAGCCAGGATCAAGATCGAGTGAGCACCGAATCGCCCGTGGCCAGGTCGCGCGCGCGCGTCGGGCAGGCGCGCCACGAGCTCACGATCGAGAAGGACGTCGAGATCCCGATGCGCGACGGCACGCGCCTGCGCGCCGACGTCTTCCGCCCGAAGGGCAACGGCCGCTTCCCGGCGATCCTCAACATCGGCGCGTACCAGAAGGACAAGCTCTGGGTGCCGCCCGCGGACCTCGAGGAAGCCGCGAATCCCTACATGAACTGGGAGACGGTGAATCCCCTCTGGTGGGTGCCGCGTGGTTACGCCGCCGTGCGCGTCGACACGCGCGGCAGCGGCAAGTCGCCGGGGCGCACCGATCCGTGGTCGCCTTCGGAATCGGTCGACTTCTACGACGCGATCGAATGGGCGGGGCGCCAGGGCTGGTGCAACGGGCGCGTGGGCACGAGCGGCATTTCCTACTTCGCGATGACGCAGTGGCTGGTAGCCGGCCTCAAGCCGCCGTCGCTGAAGGCGATGATCCCGTGGGAAGGCGCGGCCGACATGTACCGCGACTTCGGCTACCACGGCGGCATCTTCTCGTTCGGGTTCGTGGTGAACTGGTACAACAACCACATGGCGCACCACCTGCTCGGCAAGCCGCGCGCGACGGCGCCCGATGCGTTCGCCACGCCGTGGGTGTGGGAATACATGCGCTACAGCCTCGACGGCGAGTGGTGGCACGGCCGGCGCGCGCAATGGGACGAGATCGAGATCCCGTTCCTGTCCGCGGGCAACTGGAGCGGCATGGCGCTGCACCTGCGCGGCAACACCGAGGGCTACATGCGCGCGCGCTCGAAGCACAAGAAGCTGCGCATCCACGCCGGCACGCATTACCACCCGTTCTACACCGAGCAGGGCCGCGCCGAGCAGCTGCGCTTCTTCGACCACTGGCTGAAGGGCGAGCCCAATGGCGTGATGGACGAGGCGCCGGTGCGGCTGCTCATCCGCAAGGGCGGCCACGGCAACGCCGAGTGGCGCAGCGAGAACGAATGGCCGCTGAAACGCACCCAGTGGACGAAGTTCTTCCTCGAGCCTCCCGCGTCCGAAGGAAAGGTGGGCGCGCTCGCGCACTCGGCGCCGCGCAAGGCGACGAGCGTCGATTATTCCGCGAGCGGCATGACGAAGGCCGGTGTCGCGAGCGCCTCGTGGACCTCGACCGCGCTCGCGGGAAGCCTGCCGCAGATGGGCGTGTCGTTCGAGACGCCGCCGCTCAGGGAGGACACCGAGATCACCGGCCCGGTCACGCTCGTGCTGTGGGTCGCGAGCACCACCGAGGACATGGACATCTTCGCCACGATCCGCAACATCGACCCCGACGGCAAGGACGTCTGGGAGATGGGCCAGCAGGGCCAGCAAGTGCCCGTGGCGAAGGGGTGGCTGCGCGCCTCGCATCGCCGGCTCGACGAAAGGATTTCCCTTCCGTACCGTCCCTATCACGCGCACCTGGAACGCGAGTGGCTCGAGCCGGGTCGACCCGTGCAGGTCGAGGTGGAGATCTGGCCGACGTCGATGGTGTTCCCGAAGGGCCACCGCATCCGCCTCGACGTGCAGCCGCGCGACGGCGTGGGCAGCGCCCCGTACACGCACTACTCGGCCGACTACAACACGGGGACGAACACGATCTTCGCGGGCGGCGCGCGCGCCTCGTACCTGCTGCTGCCGGTGATTCCGCGCGCGCGCTGACCCCGTGCCGCGCCAAGCGCGACGACCAGCAATCCGCCGATTGGTGAAGGAGCCTGCGATGGAAATCAAACGCGTCGACCACTACTCGATCCGCACGCTCGACCTCGAGCGCTCGAAGCGCTTCTACACCGAGGTGATCGGCCTGAAGGAAGGCCCGCGGCCGCCGTTCGATTTCCCCGGCTACTGGCTCTATGCAGGCGATCCGCCGAAGGACCTGCAGAGCGGCGCGACGAGCTATGGCCTCGTGCACCTCATGGGACCCGCGAAGGGGCTCACCGAATATCTCGGCGACAAGGACGCGAAGGCGCTGAAGGGCGGCACCGGCGCCCTCGACCACGTCGCCTTCAGCGCGACGGGTCGCGCGGCGATGGTCGAGCGCTGCGAGCGCCACCAGGTGCAGTTCTTCGAGCGCGAGGTGCCGCTGCTCGGCCTGTGGCAGGTGTTCCTCAAGGACCCCGACGGCGTGACCATCGAGCTCAACTACCCGGCCTCCGAAGCGCCGCAGGAATCCGCGCGGGCCGCGAGCGCCGCGCGCTGACGTGTCCGCCATCGCGCAGGTCCGCACCGCGCCGCGCCTCACGCTCGCGCAAGCGCTCGAGCGTGCACGCGAGATGGTGCCGCGGCTGCGCGAGCGTGCCGCGCATGCGGAATCGTTGCGGCGCATTCCCGAAGAGACGGTGCGCGAGCTGCATGCGAGCGGGCTGCTGCGTGCGCTGCAGCCCAAGCGCGTCGGCGGATCCGAGCTCGAGTGGGTCGCGATGGTCGACGTGAGCGCCGAGCTCGCGCGCGGGTGCGGCTCGACCGCGTGGAACTGGGCGAACTGGGCGGTGCACCACTGGATGCTCGCGCTCTGGCCGCGCGCCTGCCAGGACGAGATCTGGAGCGATGATGCCGAGGTGCTCATCGCCTCGTCGCTCGTGTTTCCCGCGGGCAAGGCGATGCGGGTCGATGGCGGCTATCGCCTGTCCGGACGCTGGCCGTTCTCGAGCGGCATCGACGGCAGCGCCTGGGACATGGTGGGCGGCATCGTGCAGGGCGACCCACCCGAGTACCGGCTCTTCTGCGTTCCCGCGCGCGATTACCGCGTCATCGACAACTGGCACGTGATGGGACTGCGCGCGACGGGCAGCAAGGACGTCGAGTCGAAGGACGTGTTCGTTCCCGAACATCGCACCGTCGCCGTCGACGCGACGAAGGGCGGCGCGGTGCATCCCGGCGCGTCGGCGAATCCCGGCGCTCTCTATCGCATTCCCTTCGTCGCCGGGCTCTCGCACATGCTCACCGGCATCCCGCTCGGCATCGCGCAGGGCGCCTACGACACGTTCGTCGAAGGCTTGCGGGGGCGCGTCTCGCGCTATTCCGGCAAGAGCCTCGCCGATCTCGGCGCGGTGCAGATGCGCGTCGCGGAGGCGGGCGCGTGTCTCGACACCGCGCGCATGCTGTTGCGCCACGATTGCCTCGAGGCGCAGGCGATCGCCGAGCGCGCCGAAGCGCCCGATGTGCTGACCCGCGCGACGTGGCGGCGCAACGGCGCGTTCGCCGCGCAGCTCGCGCAGCGCGCGATGGACATCGTGTTCAAGGCCTCGGGCGGCGCCGCGCTCTTCGACGACCATGCATTGCAGCGCGCTTTCCGCGACCTGAACGCGGCGAACGCGCACATCTCGATGATGTGGGACCCGCAGGCGACCACCTACGGCCGCCTCGCCCTCGGCCTCGGCTGCGACAACCCGACGCTCTGATGCTCCGATCGTCCCGGCGGCGCTGCGCGCCCTTGCGCACGAGCAAGCCGATGGGCCGTCGGCGATGACCGCGGGTCGCCGTACGCGGTAGCATGTCGTGGAGCGGGGGCCGCGTCGCCGGCCCCCATGACATTCTGCCGCCACATTCCGAGGAGTATTCATGGTCGCCGTGCAGCCTTCTCCCGTCGCCGCCCAGCAGCGTCTCAAGGGCGTCTTCTCCCCCGTGCTGACGCCCTTCAACGCGGACCTCTCGCCGGACCCCGCGCGGTTCGCGAAGCATTGCCGCTGGCTCATCGACCAGGGCGTGGGGCTCGCGATCTTCGGCACGAACTCCGAGGCCAACTCCCTCGGCGTGGCGGAAAAGCGCAAGCTGCTCGATGCGCTGCTCGCGGCCGGGCTGCCCGCGGGGCGCATGATGCCCGGCACGGGCACGTGCGCGATCCCGGAGACGATCGAGCTCACGCGCGCCGCGGTGCAGGCCGGTTGCGGCGGTGTGCTGATGCTGCCCCCGTTCTACTACAAGGGCGTGAGCGACGAGGGGCTCTATCGCGCCTTCGCGCGCGTGATCGACGCGGTGGCCGACGATCGCCTGCGCATCTATCTCTACCACATCCCGCCCGTCTCGCAGGTGCCGATCACGGCGGGCCTCGTCGCGCGCCTGCTCAAGAGCTACCCCGGCGTGGTCGCGGGGATGAAGGACAGCTCCGGCGACTGGAAGAACACCGCGGCGATGCTTGCGGAGTTCGGCCCGCAGGGCTTCGACGTGTTCTGCGGCAGCGAGGTGTTCCTGCTCGCCACCATGCGCGGCGGCGGCGCGGGCTGCATCACGGCCACGGGCAACGTGAACCCGGCGGCGATCGTGAACCTCTACAAGACGTGGCAGAAGGACGGCGCCGACGAGCGGCAGAAGGGGCTCGATGCGACGCGCGCGGTGTTCGCGCAATGGCCGATGATTCCGGCGATGAAGGCCGCGATCGCGTGGAAATCGGGCCGCGACGATTGGCGCGTCGTGCGCCCGCCGCTGGTCGAGCTCAACGCCGAGCAGGCGGGCGCGCTGCAGGCCGCGTTGCAGAAGGTCGGCTTCGACATGCCGGGAGCCTCGTCGCTCGCATGATCGGATGAGAAGCCGGGCGACCACCCGGCTTCCCGATCCAGCCTAGCGCGCGCCGTTCACGGGTTGACGCCGCGCATCGACGCGGGGTGCCCCGGCAGCTTGAAGCGCTTGCCCGTGTCGCTCACGCGGGCGCCGTCGACCTGCAGGATCGAGACGTCGTCGTCCATGTAGTTGCCGACGTACAGATACTTGCCGTCGGGGCTGAAGGCGGCGCCTTCGGGCAGGCCGCGGACCTCCACCTCGCCCACCTTCGTCACCTTCTTGCCGTCGATCTTCAGCACCACGACCGAGCCGTTGCGGTTGTAGAAGTGCGCGGTCTTCGCCGCGTTGCTGCCGCGCAGCAGCATCGCGACCGCGATCTCGCCCGTGGGGCTCACGACCAGACCCTCCGGCCCGTCGCCCACGACGACCTGGTCGATCTCCCGCGGCGGGTTCGCCTCGAGGTCGATCACGCCGACGGTGTCCACGTTGCCGTCGGCCGAGCCGAGGTTGCCGTTGTTCGCGGTCAGTCCCAGCTTGCCGTCGGGCGTTACCGCGACGTTGTAGGGAAAGAGGCCGACCAGCATGTCGTACTTCCCGTACGTGACCTTGCCGCCCTCGATCGCGAGCATCGCCGCCTTGTTGTTGACGTTCTTCGCCGCGACGGCGCGCTTGCCGTCGGGCAGGAACGCGACCGCCGAGACCGACTCGCCCATCGGCACGGAGTCGACCACCTTCACCTGCCGGCCCTCGATGGAGAGCACGGAGATCGAGTTGTCGGCGCGATTGGCCACGAGCGCCATGGTGCCCGCGCGATTGATCGCGAGGCCCGAGGGCTGCTTGCCGCCCTTCAGCGTGGCGACCAGCGCCGGCGGGCTCGCCTTCAGGTCGATCACGAAGATGTCGTTGCCCGGGACGCCCTTCCACGCGCCGGCTTCCTGGACCCAGTCCATCGAGTTTGCGACGAGCGCGAGGCCGCCATCGGGCGTGATCGCGAGATTGGTGGGCGGGCCGAAGACGGAGTTCACGAGGGGCAGCGTGCCGACGATCTTCGGATTCAGCCGGTCGGCGATGTCGAGGACGACCACCGCGTCCTTGTCGGGCGGCGAGGTCACCATCTTGCCGTCCTCGCCCCAGTACACCTTGTTGTCGATGCCGACGATGATGTGCTGCGCGCCGGCGGTCGTCGTCCACGCCGCGGCGACCAGGCCGAGCACGATTGCGCAACCACGAACGAAGTGTTTCATGGCGCCTCCTCCTCGCAAGGGGCGACCATCTTACTCCGCGGCTTCGCGCACGCAAGCGGTCAGCCGGCCTTCACCGCCGCGCGATACCAGTCGTGGATCTTCTCGCCGGTCCAGAACACGACGCCCGGCTTCTGCATGTGCCGGTAGAGCGCCTCGACGTAGCCGATGCGATGCGGCACGCCCGAGAGGTAGGGGTGCATCGCGAGCGCCATCACGCGCATCGACTGCGCGCTCTCCTCGTAGAGCCGGTCGAACTGGTCCTTGCCCCGCCGCAGCCATTCGCCCGACGGATGGTTCTGGCTCACCGACATCGCGATGTCGTTCAGCTCGAGCGTGTACGGCATCGACACCACCGGCCCGTGCATCGTCTTCAGGTATTGCGGCTGGTCGTCGATCACCCAGTTCGCGACGTAGCGGATGCCGGCCGCGGCGAGGTGGTCGAGCGTCTCGAACGTTTCGGTGAGGCCCGGGCTTTCCCAGCCGACCGGCGGCTTGCCCGTGAACGCGCGGATCGTCTCGATCGTCTCGCGGATCGCGCCCGGCTGGTCCTCGATCCTGTGCATCGGCGCCTGGATCCAGCCGTGGCCCATGAACTCCCAGCCCGCATCCTTCGCCGCCTGCGCCACGCGCGGATAGGTGCGGCAGACGATGCCGTTGATCGCAAGCGTGGGAACGACGCCGAGCTTCTGGAGGCTCTCGAACATGCGCCAGAAGCCCACGCGCATGCCGTACTCGTGCCACGACCAGTTGGGAATGTCCGGCTGCAGCGACTGGCCCATCGGCGGGGCGAGCACCATGCGCGGCATCGGCCGCTCGATGCCCCAGTCCTCGACGTTCACGATGGTCCACACCACCATGCGCGCGCCGTCCGGCAGCTTCAACGGCGGCCGGTCGACGATCGCCGAATAGGCGAGCCGCTCGCGTGGCGTCATCGCGCGCCCTCGAGATTGAACGCGTCGTGCTCCTTGCTGTGGACCTCGACGCCGCTGCCCGCGGACTGCACGTCGCCGCTCACCATGTGCAGCTCGTGGCCCACGACCGCCCCCGCCAGCCCGTGGCGCGACACGGGCATCGACGGCAGCGCGGTCCACGCATTCTTCGCGGGATCGTAGGCTTCGAGCGCGCGGAAGGTCATCATGTATTGGCCGGTCTGGCCCTCGCCGCCGGTCACGTAGATGCGCCCGTCGTAAACGCCGGAGGCCATCGCGCTCCGCGGCGTCGGCATGCGCGCGCGGATCGGACCCCAGCGATCGGTCGCCGGGTCGTATTCCTCGACCACGTCGATGTTGGCCGCCACGCCGATGAACGCGGCACCGACACGGCCGCCGATCACGTAGATCTTGCCGTTCACGGCGCCCGCGGTCGCATGGTTGCGCGGCGTGGGCATCGGCGTGCGCGCGCGCCACGTGTTCGTCGCCGGATCGTATTCCTCGACGGTGCCCACGACCACGTGCGGCCGCGCGGGATGCACCGCGGTCACGTCGCGATCGCTGGGCGGCGTGGTGGCCCCGCCGATCACGTAGATCCTGCCGTTCACCGCGACGGCGACGGGAGAGCCGCGCTTGGTCGGCATCGGCGCGAGCGCCTTCCACGTGTCGGCCGCGGGATCGTATTCCCAGGCGTTGTCGATCGGCACCCACGCGGGCGGTCCCGATTCGGGCGGAACGAACCCGCCGAACGCGTAGATCTTGCCGTTCAATTCCGTGAACGCGACGTGGTGCGACGGCAGCGCCATCGGCTTCTTCTTCGTCCACTTGTCGGTCGACGGGTCGTATTCGTACACGAGGCCGACCGGCTTCCAGCCGGGCGCGAGGCCGCAGAACACGTACATCTTCCCGCCCGCGGATGCGCCGAGCAGCTCCTCGCCGGGCTCGGGGAAGGGCGCGCGCTGCATCCACTGCGCGTGGGCGACCGTGGCGGCCAGCAGCAGGCAGCCGAGGAACGCGATCATGCGATGGATCGACGGGCTCATGGCTTCCTCCGGATCTTGAGCAGCTTCGCGGCGTTTCCGCCCTCGATGGCCGCGCGCTCCTCGCGGGTGAGGCGCGGCACCTTGGCGATCGAGGCGACGGGGTGCATGTCCGCCATGTCGTACGGATAGTCCGTGCCGAGCACGACGTGGTCCGCGCCGAACTCGTCGACGAGGTGGCGCAGCATCGCGGGATCGAACGTGATGGTGTCGAAGTACATCTTGCGCAGGTAGCTCGACGGCGTCTTGCGGATGACCGTGCGGCAATCGGGGCGCGCGCGATGCGCGTGGTCCATGCGCGCCCAGTAGTGCGCGAGATAGCCACCGCCATGGGGCAGCACGATCTTGAGCCTGCCGTGGCGCTCCATGACGCCGTCGAAGATCAGGTGGCTCGCGGCCACCGTCGTCTCGAGCGGGTTGCCGATCACGTTGTTGAAGTAGTGGTCCGTGAGGCGCTCGCCCTGGGTGAAGCCGAGCGGGTGCATGAAGATCACGATGCCGAGCGCCTCGGCACGCGCGAAGAACGGCTCGAGGCCGAGCTTCGGGTCGGTGAGCTCGATGCCGTTCACGTTCGGGTTGATCTCCACGCCGCGCATGCCGAGCTCGTTCACGCAGCGATCGAGCTCGCGCACCGCGAGCCCGGCGTCCTGCAGCGGGATGGTGCCGAGCGCGACGAACCGATCGGGATGCTCACCGACGATCTCCGCGAGCCGGTCGTTCACCTCGCGCGCGAGCTGCAGGCCGAAGTCGGGCTCGGTCCAGTAGTACGTCTGGTTCGGCGACGGCGACACGGCCTGAATGTCCACGCCCATGCGGTCCATGTCCGCGAGCCGCCGCTCGATCGACGAGAGCATCGGCGCACGGTCGCGCGCCTGCTTCTCGTTGGTCTCGCGGGTGAGGGCGTTGGCGAACTGCACCAGCGGGTCGCGCCGTCCGGGACCGTGCGCGGCGACCTTCCCGTGGACGGCGGTGTTGAAGTAATGGCAATGCAGGTCGACGCGCAGGTTGCGGCCCTTGCGGTCGCGCACCGTCTTCGTCGAGGCCTTCGGCGCCGTGCGCCGCATACCCCCGCCCGCGGCGCGGGCGAGGGCCTCCATCGGCATGCAGATGTGCATCACTTTGCGTTCTCCAGAAATCGGGGATGTAGCCTGTTCAATTCACGGACGTACCCGATCACGATTCGAGGTTCTTGGCCGGCGGCCAGTCGCGCGAGTACACGGGGTTCTTCAGGAATTCCTCGGGCTTGTACGTCCAGAACTGGCTCACGTTCGGATAGGTCTTGATCACCGCGTTCACCAGGCGCCCGTCCTTGCGCTCGACCTTGCGGATGTAGACGTTGCCCACGACGTTGCCGTACGCATCGAATGAGACCGGGCCGCGGCACGTGTCCACGTGGGTCGCGCGCAGCGCCTTCATGAACGCCTGCTTGTCCTCGACGTTGCCCTTCACGGCCTCGACCGCCGCCTGGAAAACAGCGCCGTTGGTGTACGTCGCTGCCGCATAGAAGCCGGGATCGTAGCCCACGGCCTTGCGGAACGCCGGCGCGAATTTGTCGTTGATCGGGTTGTCGATGTCGGCCGAGTACCAGCACGCGGTGAGGATGCCGAGCGCCTCGTCGCCCATGTTGCGCAGCACCGACTCGTCGAGCGCGGTCATGCCTCCGACCACGTTCACCTTGCCCTTGAAGCCGTACTCGTTGAACTGGCGCAGGTACCGGAAGCCGTTCGAGCCGGCGAAGCCGAGGAAGATGCCGTCGAGCTTCGGGTTCATCTGCGCGAGGTACGTGCCGTAGTCGGGCACGGTGAGCGGCGGGAAGAGCTTCTGCACGATCTTGCCGCCGGCCTCCTCGAACACGCGCTGGAACCCCGCGACCATCTCCTGGCCGTAGGCGATGTCGTCGGCGATGACGGCCATGCGCTTGTAGCCGAGCGTCTTCGCGCAGTAGTCGGCCATCGGTTGCGCCGACTGCGACGAGGTCGAGGTCGCGCGCACGAACCAGGGATTGGGCTTCCTCTGCGTCATGTCCTCGGCCGCGGCGACCGACATCGTCGGCACCTGCTTCTCGCGGATGTAGTCGTCGATCGCGAGCGCCTCGAACGCGGCGAGCGGGCCGGTGACCGCGTGCACCTTGTCCTTCTCCACGAGCTCCTGCATCTTCGTGCGCGCGGTGGCCGGGGCGCCGAGCGTGTCGGCGACGATGAGCTCGACCTTGCGCCCGGCGATCGTGTTGTTGCGCTCGGCCAGGTACATCACGAGCGCCTTCTCCATGTCGATGCCGCCGGAGGCGAGCGGGCCGGTCTTCACCGTGAGCAGGCCGAGCCGGATCGGTCCGGCCTGCGCGCGCACGATCGCGGGGAATCCCATCACGCCGGCGGCGCCGACGGCCTGCATGAAACGCCTGCGGTTGATCGCCATGCTCGCTACCTCCTCATGATTGCGCCGTCAGAGCGGCGGGATGACCGGAAGCAACAGATAGGGGTCGCGGCCGGCGCCGAAATGCAGCGTGGTCTCGCCGGCGAAGATGTGGGATGGCCGGTCGCGGGGATCGTCGTGCAGGAACGGTCCGCAGCCGAGCAGCTCGTTGCGAAAATTCGACAGGCGCGCGCCGGTGCTCCGCTGCCATTCGTAATCGCGCCCGCGCACGGTAAGCGCGAGGCGATGGCCGGCGGGGACCACGATCGACGTGGGCCAGAGCTCGACGTCGAGGGCCGCGATCTCTCCCGGTGCGAGCGGCTCGCGGACGTCGTGGCGGTGATACGGCCGGTATTCGGTGGAAAGATGCGGATCGAGCCTGCGGTGCGAGGCGCGCAGCCATCCTTGCGCGAGCGGCGTATGCGGATCGATGGCGCCCTGGAAGACCACCTCGCGCAAGTCGGGCGTGAAGACGCGGAAGACGACAAAGAGATCCGCGTCCTCGGTCGAGGAGGACACGAAGAGGCGCGCGGCGAGCGGTCCCGTGATCTCGGTCTCGTCTTCGAGAGGCTCGGTCACGAACGTGAGGCCATCGCCCATCGCGTCGAAGGAGAGGCTCGAGGCCGGCGCGTTCTGCGGGGCGCGCGTCACGAGCGCATGGGTCGCGGGATCGAGGTGCAAGCGCGTCCATTGCGTGCGCGGGATCGGCCACGCGTCCTCGGTGCGCTCCTCGAAGCGGTCGACGTGGCGCACCTGCAGCCTAACGCGCGGCTCGTGCTCCCAGCCGTTCGCCGCGCCCTTCAGGAAATGGTCGAAGAAGCGCTTCTGCAGGGCGCGGCCGTAATCGGTGTAGAAGTGCGTCCAGTGCTCGAGCCCGTGCGCCTCGAGCCACTTCCGGTTCGAGGCGGCGCGCACGAACCCCTCGAAGTTGCCGCGCGGATGCAGCCCCTGGCCGCCCCAGTTTGCCGCGGAGAGAAAGGGCACCGTGACCTTCTCCCAATTCGGCGAGCGCGCGCGGTAATAGTCGTCGTCGAGCGGATGGGCGAGGATCTCCGCGCCGAGATCGACGCGGTTGCGTGCGAGCTCTTCGTCGCTCGACCCGGTGTCGCCGCAAACCGGTTCGCCGGTCGCACGCGAGCGGGGGCCGCGGGCTCCGAGCCCGTGCTGCACGCTCTTCACCTGGATCTCGTACCAGTTCGCCCAGAACGTCGAGAGGATGCCGCCGTGATGCGTCATGTCGCGGTACCAGTCGGCAGCGCCTTCCCAGATGCACATCGCGGCGAGATGCGGCGGCTGCAGCGAGGCGACGTGCCACTGGTTGATGCCGTAATAAGAGACGCCGTTCAGGCCGATGCGGCCGTTCGACCACGGCTGCGCGGCGGCCCATTCGATGCATTCGTAGTAGTCGCGGGTCTCGCGCGGCGAGAACGGATCGATGCGCCCGGGCGAGCAGCCGGTGCCGCGCGAATCGACGCGCACGCACGCGTAGCCTTCGGGCACCCACTTCTCGGGATCGACCACCTCCCAGTTCTGGTGCCGGTTGCTCGAGCCGCGCGCGATGTCGGGATGGTCGGCGACCATGCGCTCCCACGCGCTCGGGTAGCCGTCCTGGAACGCGAGCCCCTTCGCATAGGGACCGTAGGTCATCAGCACCGGATAGCGGCCGGCGGCCAGCGGGCGGAAGACGTCGGCGCGCAGCGTGAGCCCGTCGTCGACGGCGATCGGGACGTCGCGTTCGACGCGCATGCCGTCACAGACTTCGCTCCGCGGCGCCGCCATGGACTCTCCTCCGCGAGCGCGCCGGCGTCGTCGTCCGGTCCGCCGCGGGCGCGCGCCGCAGGGGGCGCGTGCCGGGGGCTCGCGGCGCCAGTGTATCCAGAACGCGCGCCCGGTACCATGGCCGCTTTGCGCAAACCCAGGGAGGTGGCAGGCATGAACGTCGGAATCCTCGGCACGGGCCGCATGGGCGCGGCGATCGCGGGACGGCTGCTCGCGCTCGGCGAATCGGTCGCGGTGTGGAACCGCACCGCGGAGAAGACGAAGCCGCTCGCCGCGGCCGGGGCGAAGGTCGCTCCGACGGCAGCGGCGCTCGCGCAGGGCTGCGACATCGTGCTGAGCCTGCTCACCGACGCCGCCGCGATCGACGCCGCTTACAACGGCCGCGACGGCGCGCTCGCCGCGGACATCGGCGGCAAGCTCTTCGTGGAGATGAGCACCGTGCGCCCGCAGGACGAGGAGCGGCTCGCGGCGAAGGTGCGCGCGAAGGGCGCTTCGATGATCGACTGTCCCGTGGGCGGCAGCGTCGGCCCGGCGAAGGAAGGCAAGCTCTTCGGCTTCGCGGGCGGTGAGGCGGCGGACGTCGCGCGCGCGCGGCCGGTGCTGGAAAGGATTTGCCGGCGCGTCGAGCACGTGGGACCCGTGGGCGCCGGTGCCCGCATGAAGCTCGCGATCAACCTGCCGCTGCTCGTCTACTGGGAGGCGCTCGCCGAGGCGCTCGCGCTGGCGCAGCCGCTGGGCCTCGCGCCCGAGCGCCTCATGGACATCCTCGCCGACACTTCGGGCGCGCCGAACATGATGAAGATGCGCGCGCCCATGATCGCCGCGAATCTCGCGGGCAAGGAGGCCAACGTATCGGTCGACATCAGGACGATGCGCAAGGACCTCGCCACGATGGTCGAGGAGGCGGGTGCGATGGGCCGCACGCTCCCGGTGACCGCGCAGGCGCTCGCGAGCTACGACGAGGCGATCGCCGCCGGCTGGGGCGCGCGCGACGTGACGATGCTGCCGGTGCGTGGGGTCGATCGATCGTAAGCAGCCAATGACCTGCTGCGAGGTATTGGCTCATCACTTGCCGGTGGTCCCAACTTGCGTCGCGTGCAGAGGTAAAGCGGGGGCGTCAATCGATCTTGATGCCGGCTTCCTTGATGAGCTTCGCGTACTTCGCCGACTCGCTCTTCATGAACGCGCCGAACTCCTCCGGCGTGCTGCTCACGGCGTCCACACCCAGCTCGCCGAAGCGGCGCTTCACATCCGGGTCCTGCATCACCTTCACGAGCGCCTCGTGATATTTCGCGACGATCGCGGGCGGCGTCCCGGTCGGCACGAGGACGCCCCACCAGTTCACGGCGACCAGCCCGGGCACGCCTGACTCGACGCACGTCGGGATGTCGGGCACGAAGGCGCTGCGCTTGTCGCCGGTCACCGCGAGCGCACGCAGCTGTCCCGAGCGGATGAACTGCATGGCCGGCAGCGCGTCGGAGAAGACGAGCTGCACATGGCCCGCGATGAGGTCCTGCACCGAGAGGATGCCGCCCTTGTAGGGGATGTGCGTGATGTCGAGGTGCGCGAGGTTCTTCAGCATCTCGCCGGAAAGATGCGCGACGCTGCCGGGTCCGCCGGAGCCGAAGTTGAGCTCGCCCGGATGCGCTCGGGCATACGCGATGAGCTCCTCGAGGCTCTTCACCGGGAGCTTCGGATTCACGACGAGGATGTTGGGACCGGTCGCGATGAGCGAGACCGGGACGAAGTCGCGCTCGGAATCGAACGGCACCTTCGTGAGCAGCGGGTTCACCGTGACGGGCCCCAGGTTGCCGATCACGAAGCTGTAGCCGTCGGGCGGCTGGTTGCGCGCGTACTCCATGCCGATCGCGCCGGCGGCGCCGGGCTTGCTCTCGACGACGATGGCTTGCTTCCACAGTTGCCCGAGCTTGTCGCCGAGGATGCGCGCCATGAGATCGGAGCTGCCGCCCGGCGGGTACGTGACGATGAGCTTCACCGGGTGCGACGGAAATGACTCGGGCGACGCGCTCCACGCCGCAAGCGAGAGCAGTCCGAACACGAGGAAGAGCCACCGCGCCTTGCCCATCGTGCCTCCCAATGAAATCAGGGGTACGTCCCCAATGATCTGTCCGCGATATTATCGGCAAATCATGGCCGCCCCCAGTCCCCCCACCGCCGCACGCGCCGAGCGTTCGCTCGCGCTCAACATGCGCCTCGTCGCGCACCACGAGCTGCAGGGCTTCGGCGGGATCGGGGAGGGCATGGGCATGCAGCAGGCGCGCGACGGCCGGCGCATCCTGTGGCTTGCGCACGAATCGGCGCCGAAGAACTTCACCGGTGTCGACGTCACCGATCCGCGCACGCCGCGCGTGATCGTGCAGACCGACCTTCCGCACGCGAAGGTCCGATCGAATTCGCTCGACGTGGTGGGCGACGTGATGATCGTCGCCTACCAGACGCAGGTGACCGGGCTCACGCCCGCGGGCTTCGACATCTTCGACGTGAGCGTGCCCGAGAATCCGCGGCGCGTGAGCCACTTCGATGCGTCCGGCCCGCACTCGCGCGGCGTGCATGCCGTGTGGTTCGTCGACGGCGAGTACGTGCACATGGCGAGCGGCGCGCCCGATTTCCAGCCGCGCAATGCGAAGGACGACCAGTTCTATCGCATCGTCGACGTGCGCGATCCCGCGCGCCCGGTGGAGGCCGGGCGCTGGTGGCTGCCGGGAACGCGCGAGGGCGATGCCGAGCCGCCGCCCAAGCGCCTCGCGCCGGAATTCGACGCGGGCTTCCGCGCGCACAACACGAACGTGTTTCCGCGACGCCCCGATCGCGCGTACGTGGGCTACATCGACGGCGGCGCGGTCGTGCTCGACATCGCGGACAAGTCGCATCCGGAGGTGGTCGCGCGTTGGCAGCATTCGCCGCCGTTCAACGGCTTCACGCACACGGTGCTGCCGTTCTTCGAGCGCGAGCTGCTCGTCGTCAGCGACGAGTGCATCCAGGACAACGGCGCGGATTGGCCGAAGCTCGTGTGGGTGCTCGACAACCGCTGCGAGACCAATCCCGTGCCGATCGCGACCCTTCCCGCTCCGCCGCACGCGGCGTTCGTGAAGCGCGGCGGTCGCTTCGGTGCGCACAACCTGCACGAGAACCTGCCCGTGCCCACATCGTGGCGTTCCGAGCGCATCGTCGTCGGCACGTTCTTCAATGCCGGCGTGCGCGCCTACGATCTCGGCAATCCCTACCAGCCGCAGGAGATCGCGTACTTCGTGCCTGCCGCGCCGCCGCTTGCGCCCACGGGCGCGGTGCAGCTGAACGACGTCTACGTGGACGACCGGCGCATCGTCTACGCGGTCGACCGCCACGTGGGCGGGCTCTACGTGCTCGAGATGACCGTATGAACGCGCCGCTCACGGACTCGCAGGCGGCGCGCGACGCGCTCGCCACCAGGATCCCGATCACCGTCATCACCGGCTTCCTCGGCAGCGGCAAGACCACGCTCCTCGCGAAGCTGCTGCGTCATCCGGGCATGGATCGCGCGGCGGTGATCGTGAACGAGTTCGGGGAGGTCGGCCTCGATCACGAGCTCATCGCCGCGTCCTCCGAGCGCACGACGCTGCTCGCGAACGGCTGCCTGTGCTGCGCGCTGCGCACCGACCTGCAGGAGACGTTGCGCGACCTCTTCTCCCGGCGGCGCGCCGGCGAGGTGATCGATTTCGATCGCGTGTTCGTCGAGACGACGGGCCTCGCCGATCCGGTGCCCGTGCTGCATTCGCTGCAGACCGACGGCTTTCTCGGCGCGCAGTTCCGTTTGAACGGCGTGGCCACACTCGTCGATGCCGTGAACGGCTCAGGCCAGCTCGATCGCGAGCCCGAGGCGGTGAAGCAGGCGGCGGTGGCCGACCGGCTCGTCGTGACGAAGACCGACATCGCGGCGCCCGAAGCCGTCGAGCGGCTCGAGCGGCGGCTCGCGGCGATGAATCCCTACGCGCGCATGACCCGTGCGGTGAACGGCGTGCTCGATCCTTCGTTCCTCGCGCAGATCGCGCCGGCGAGCGTCGCGGCGAACGAGGGCGATCTCGAACGCTGGCTTCCGCGCGCGGCCGCCGCACTCGCGCAGATGAACGCGCCGGGGCTCTTCGATCGGCCGACGATCGGCGTCCACGATGCGCGGGTGCGTTCCTTCTGCTTGCGCTTCGACGAGCCGTTCACGTGGGAGGGCCTGCAAACGGTCCTGCAGACGCTCGCCGCGCTGCGCGGGCCGGACCTGCTGCGCATGAAGGGCATCGTGCGCGTCGAGGGCGAGGCGGGCGCGGTCGTGCTGCAGGGCGCGCAGCACGTCTTCCACGAGCCGGTCGTGCTCGCGCCCGGCGCGGCGGTCGAGCCGGGCTCGCGCATCGTCTTCATCGTGCGCGACATCGCGCCGCAATCCATCGAGGCCCTGTTCGCCGCCGTCGCGGCCCTGAAACCATGACCCCAAAGAACGCACACCGGCCCGCCGTCGCCGTGATCGGCCTCGGCATCATGGGCTCCGCCATGTCGGGCAACCTGGTGAAGGCCGGGTTCGATGTCATCGGCTACGACGTCGCCGCGCCGCGCCGCGAAGCGCTCGCGAAGGCGGGCGGGCGCGCGGCGCGCAACGCCGCCGAGGCGATGCAGGAAGCGCCCATCGCGATCACGTCGCTGCCCACGGCCGACGCGCTCATGTCGGTCGCGCGCGCGATGGCCTCCGCCCCGCGCAAGGACGCGATCGTGATCGAGACGAGCACCTTGCCGATCGTGGTGAAGGAGGAGGCACGGCAGGCGCTCGCCGCCGAAGGCATGACGCTGCTCGATTGCCCCCTGAGCGGCACCGGCGCGCAGGCACGCAACAAGGACCTCGCCGTCTACGCGAGCGGCCCGCAGGCCGCGTATCGCAAGTGCACCGCGATCTTCGACGGCTTCGCGCGCACGCACTTTTACCTCGGCGACTTCGGCGCGGGCTCGAAGATGAAGTTCCTCGCCAACCTGCTGGTCGCGATCCACAACGTCTCCACGGCCGAGGCGATGGTGCTCGGCATGAAGGCCGGTCTCGATCGCGACCTCATGGTGAAGGTGCTGGGAGACGGCGCCGGCTCCTCGCGCATGCTGCAGGTGCGCGGCCCGATGATGGCGAAGGGCGACTACAGCGACGCGACGATGAAGGTGTCGGTGTGGCAGAAGGACATGAGGATCATCGATGCATTCGCGCGCGAGCTCGATTGCCCGGTGCCGCTCTTCGCCGCGAGCGCCGCGTTCTACAACGCCGCCATGGCCCAGGGATTCGCGGCCTCCGATACGGCGGCCGTCTGCGCGGTCATGGAGAAGCTCGCGGGCGTGAAGCGCCGCTAGCCCTGCGCCTGCGTCTCGTAGACCTCGGGGTTCCAGCAGTTCGGCGCGCGCCGTCCCGCGAGCACGGCCTCGACGTTGTCGACCACGATGTGCGCCATCGTCTCGCGCAGCTCCGCGACGGCGCTGCCCAGGTGCGGCGTGAGGACGACGTTCGGCATCGCGAGCAGGCGCGGCTCGACGCGGGGCTCGTGCTCGAACACGTCGAGGCCCGCGCCGGCGATGCGCTTGTCGGCCAATGCCTGCGCGAGGGCTGCTTCGTCGACGATGGGCCCGCGCGCGGTATTCACGAGGAAGGCGGTCGGCTTCATGAGCGCGATCTCGCGCGCGCCCACGAGATGGTGCGTTTCCGGCATGAGGGGCGCATGCACCGAGACGAAATCGGACTCGGCGAGCAGGCGTTCGAGCGGCGCGTACTCGATGCCCCATTCGCGCTCCTCGGCCTCGGTCTTGCGCCGCGGTCCCCAGTAGAGGCAGCGCATCGAGAAGCCCTGCGCGCGCCGGGCGACCGCGCGACCGATGCGCCCGCCGCCGCCGATCAAGCCGATGGTCTTGCCGTGCACGCCGTACGCCGCGAAGTGGCTCGATTGCGCGCCGGGAAAGAGCCCGTTGCGCACGGCGCGGTCGCCCTCGAGGATGCGCCGCGCCACCGCGAGCAGCAGCCCCATGTGCAGATCGGCCGTCGCCTCGCCGACGATCGGCGGGATCACGGTGATCGGGATGCGGCGTGCGCTCGCCGCCGCCACATCGATCGCGGACGGCGTGATCTTCATCGACGCGATCGCCTTGAGCCTCGGATTCGTCTCGATCACGCGCGCGTCGATCGTGTCGTGCAGCAGGCAGAAGAGGATGTCGGCCTCGCGCACGGCCGCCACGAGCTCGTCGACCGTCGGGATGTGCGTCGCATCGGAATTCAGCGCGACGTCGGCCAGCCCCCGCAAACGCTCGAGCGCGGAGGGCGCGATCGGCTGCGTGAGGAAGACCCGCGCCCGCATCAGCGCATCCAGCGCACGATCCCCGCCACGCCGTCGACCGCGACCTGCGCGCCGTCGGGAATGCGCTGCGTGGCCTCGAGCACGCCGAGCACCATCGGGATGCCGCGCTCGCGCGCGAGGGACGCGAGGTGCGAGGTGCTCCCGCCCATCTCCGAGACGACCGCGGCCACGCGCGGCAGCACCTGGCCCAGCGCCGGTCCCGCCCCGCGCGTGACGAGCACGTCGCCGGCGGCCACGCGCGAGAGCTCGCATTCGCATTGCACGACGCACGCGCGCCCCGAGCCCCAGCCGATGCCGCCCGGATGGCCCGCGAGGCCCGGGTGGCGCTGCCACATCGCGTCCGGCACCGACTCGGAGGCGACATGCAGCGGCCGCGCCTGCAGCAGCTTGAATCCCTCGTCGTCATGCGCCCATTCGATCTCGACCGGCTCGCCCATGATCGCGTCGACGCGGCGCACCATCCCGCCCAGCTCCACGGCCTGCGCGTCGCTGAGGCAGCGCGCCGTCCCGAACATGCCGCCGCGACGCCGCGACACGCCGTGCACGCAATCGAGCGGCGCATACTCGCGCGCCGCGGTCGCCTGGCGCAATTCGCCTTGCGGGCCGAGCTCGATGCGCTCGGGCACCACCTCGCCTTGCGCGATGGCGGAACCCAACCCGCGCGTGGCGTTGATCACGATGCCGCCGCCCGGCGTGCGGCTCAACGCGCCACCCGAGGTGACCGCGGCGACGAGCGGTTGCACGAGCACGGCCATCGCGGTCTCGCCCGGGTGCAAGCGGGACAGGTCACATCCGGCATCGAGCAGTGCCCTGTCCCGTCCCGCCATATAGCGCAGCACGCGCGTCGACCACAGCGCCGCCCAGCACGCGCGCACCGCGGTCTCGAACTCGTCCTCGGTGTGAAGCGGCATGTAGCTTTCGAACTGCCCCGCGAAGCTGGTCCCGAAGCGGTCCTCGACGAGCGCCGAGGAGCGCACCGCGATGCCCGCCGGCGCGTGCGCGCCCATCGCGCGCCACGCTTCGAGGAGCGGCGCACGCAGCGAGGCGTCGATCGGCCGCTCCAGAAGCCCGAGCCGCATGTCGAGCGCGGCCCGGCGCGCGATGGCCGGATCGTCCGAGGCGACCGCTTGCGCCGCCGCCTCGAGCCCGAGGGCTTTCACCTGCTGGTGATACGCGGCCGCGTCGATGCAGAACCCGCCCGGTGTGGGAAGGCCCGCGTGCGCGAGGCGCGCGAGGTTCGCGGCCTTCGGACCGAAGCGGTCGGGATCGGCCGCTTCGGGCGAGGCGAGGGGAACGAGCAGGTTACGGCCGCTTGCCATAGCTCGAGTAGCCGGGCATCGGGTCGACGACGGTGATCTGCTCGACCGGGAAGTTCGAGGTGATCTCCACGCCGTCCTTGTGCACGATGAGCTGCTCCTCGATGCGCACGCCCCACTGGTGCATCTTGCCGTGCTGCGTCTCGAGCGCGAACACCATGCCTTCCTCGATCTTGACCGGATGGTCGAGCGACCAGATGCGCGAGATCACGGGCGGGTCGTACTGCGCGAGCCCGAGGCCGTGGCCCCACAGGTTCGCGGCCGCCTGGTCCTCTTCCTTGTAGCCCCATGCTTCCTTCGCGCTCGGCCACTTCGACGCTATTTCCTTGGTGGTCGTGCCGACCTTCACCGCCTTGATCGAGTCGTAGAGCCACTTCAACGCCGTGGCGTAATAGTCCTTCTGCTCCTGCGTGGGCTCCTTGCCGACGCAGTACGTGCGGTAGTAGCACGACTTGTAGCCGTTCCACGTGAGCGCGGCGAGGTCCATGAACACGATGTCGCCGGGCTTGATGATGCGATCGGAGAAGTTGCGCCAGTTCGGCCACGTGTTCAGGCCCGAGGAGACGATCACGTCCTCCACGTCCTCGATGCCCGGGATGCTGTAGAGATACTCCATGATGTGCGCCGTCACCTGGTTCTCGGTGATGCCGGGGCGCAGGAACTTCATCGTCTCCCAGTGCGCGGCGTCGCCGATCGCGCCCACCATGCGCGCGCAGTTCTGCTCGTCGACGTTCTTCACCGCGCGCGCGGCCATCATCGGCGTCATGCCGTCGGCCCAGTCGATCTTCTCGTCCTTGAAGATCTGGATCATGTTGATGTCGATGAAGTCCACGCCGAGCTTCTGGCCGGCGACGCCGCTCTTCTTCATCTCCTGCTTGATGGCGTTGGTGAACTTCTTCACCTGCTGCAGCGAGGCCGGGCCCGCGGCGCCCTTGATCCACGCGTACGACCAGCGGATGTTCTCCTTCGGGATCCACGGCGAGTGCATGGCGATGTGCGCGCCGATGTCGCCCTGCTCGAAGAGCACCGGCGGATCGTCGCCGCACAGCAGGCAATAGCGCAGGCCGGGCTTGAGCCGGTTCCACCCGGGCGTGAGCGTGCCGGTGACGTAGCGCACGTTCTCGTCGTACATGCAGAGCATCGCGCCGAGGCCCGCCGCCTTCATCTTCTCGCGCGCGCGCTCGGTCCGGTACGTGCGCAGCCGGTCCCAGTTGATGCGTTCCTGCCAGTCCAATCCCGCGATGCCGAAATGTGCCATGGCTTCGTACCCTTTCCGCGTTGAGCGTTGTTGATCTTCGCGCGGCGGGCCCGTCGAAGGCCGGCCGCCGTGTTCGGTGCGTCGTCAGTCGATGGTCGCGCCGGTTTCCTTCACCACCTTGCCCCAGCGCTCGGCCTCGTCGGCCGAGAACTTCTGGAATTCCTCGGGCGACTTGCTCGTGGCCACCAGCGCGCCGCCCACCGCGAATTTCTTCGCGATTTCCGGCCGGGCGAGGACCTGGCTCATCACCGCGAAAAGCCGGTCGACGACGTCCTTCGGCGTTCCCGCCGGCACGTAAAGCCCTTGCCACGACGTGCTCACCATGTCGGCGAAGCCGGACTCGACCATCGTGGGCACCTGCGGCAGCGCCTCGAGACGCTTGTCGGAGGTGACCGCGAGCGCCTTCAGCCGCCCGGCCTGCACGAACGCCATCGCGGACGACAGCGTGACGAACATGACCTGGGTATCGCCCGCGAGCAGGCCGGCGACCGCCGGTCCGGCGCCGCCCTTGTAGGGAATGTGCACGAGCTTCGTGTCGGTGGCCTTCATGAACCGCTCCATCTCGAGCCGGTTCAACGTGCTCGAGCCGGGCGAGGCGAAGTTGAGCGCGCCGGGTTTCGCCTTCGCCGCGGCGAGGAGGTCGCCGACGGTCGCGAATCCGGTGCTCGGGTGCGCGACGAGGATGCTCGGCACTTCGGACACGAGCGTCACGGCCGCCAGGTCCTTCGCGGGATGCACGTCGAGCTTCGTGAACACCGACGGGTTGATCGCGATGGTGCCGATGTTGCCGAGGAAGACCGTGTAGCCGTCGGGCGCAGCCTTCGCGGCCGCCTCCATGCCGATGTTGCCGGAGGCACCCGCCTTGTTCTCGATCACGACCTGCTGGCCCAGGATCTCGCTCATCGGTTGCGCGACGATGCGCGCCACGAAATCCGACGCGCCACCCGGCGCGAACGGCACGATCATGCGGATCGGCTTGCTCGGATACTCCGCCGCCACCGCCGTCGCGACGAGCGCAGCGAATGCGACGAGTGCAGCCCATGCCCAGCGTGCCATCGTTCCTCCTCTTGCGGGATGCTGCTCGGTGATCAGCGCTGCTTCTCGTCCTCGGGGGTGATCGGAAGCGGGATCGGCTTCTTCAGCCGCGCCGACAGGTCGAACGCCTTCGTGAGCATGAGACGGTTGTGCGCCTCGGCCGCGGTGGCGTGCTGCGTGGGCAGGCGCAGGGCGATGCGGTTCAGCCACTGCTCGGTCTCCTCGCGCATCGGGCCGCGCAGCTCGCCGAGCACGATGTCGCCGGGCGGGTAGCTGCCGAGGAAGTCGACGCGCCGCACGCGGTCGGGCGCGTAGCCTTCGCCGCTTTCCTTCGTGGTCGCGAGCACGATGTCGCGGTGGGTGTCGTCGATGGTGAGCACGCCTTCGGTGCCGGTGATGCCGACCTCGAGGCTGTAGACCGCGCCCGGCCACACGATCGGCAGCGCCCACGAGATGACGCTGTGATAGATCGAGCCGTCCTCGAACGTGATCACGCCCGCGGTCGCGTCGATGCCCTTGCAGATCGGGCCGAGCGCCTTGTCGACCGAGCGCGCGTAGATCTCCACCGGCTTCTTCGCCTCCATCATCCACATGACGACGTCGAGCGCGTGCGTGCCCGAGATCACCATCGGCGAGATGCCCTTCGGGTCGTCGGTGCGCTTGTAGTTGTCGAGCGCGACCAGGCGGTTCATGAACGCCCGCGAGGTGACGAGCGTCACGTCGCCGAGCGCCCCGGTGCGCACCTTCTCCTTCGCGGCGAGCCAGCGGCGGCGGAAGCGCTGCGTGTAGCCGACCACGGCATCGACCTTCGCCTTCTGGATGGCGGCGAGCACGCGCGCCGAATCGGCGAGATCGGTCGCGAGCGGCTTCTCGATCATGAGGTCGAGCCCGCGCTCGACCGCCGCGAGGATCGGCTCGACGTGCAGGTGCTCGTCGGTCGAGATGACCGCGGCGGTGACTTCGGGGCGCGCGAGCAGCTCGCGGAAATCGCTCGTCACGAAATCCGCCTTCACCTTGTCGCCGACGAGCTTCATGCGCTCGGGCTTCAGGTCCGCGAGCCCGATGAAGTCGACCTGCGGATGGCGCGCCGCCACCTCGCCGCGGAACAGGCCGACCCTTCCCGCCCCGACGATGGCAAGGCCGATGCGTCTGGGATTCTGGCGCGCCATGGCGGCCCTACGCGACGGCCCGAACCTTGCGGCTTCCGGGGAGCGGCAGGTCGACCGGCTTGTTCGATTCCGCCGACAGGTCGGCGGCGATGTAGACCTCCATCACCATGCGCGCGTGCTCGGCCGTGACCATCACCGGCCGGTCGTGCGCGACGGCCTCGAGGAAGTGTACCGTCTCCGCGGCCATCGGCCCGGCGTAGGTGTGCTCGACGAACTCGCCGGGCATGGTGGACATCGGCAGCTGCATCCCCTTCGTCATGGTGTTCAGCACCACGTCGCGATGGCTGTCGTCGACGAGGAGGGCGCCGTCGGTGCCCACCATCTCGATCCAGGTGGTGGAGAAATTCGGATAGCCCGGGGGCAGCGTCCAGCCGCCGCCGACGACGACCGCGAGGCCGTTGTCCATCGTCACCATGATCCACTGCGTGTCGGCGATGTCCGCGCCGGTCGTCTCGCGCATGACGCCGTAGTTCTGCTGCGAGTACACGCGCACGGGGCGCGCGGGCTCGAGGCACCAGAACACGAAGTCGAGATCGTGCGTCGACTCCATCGCCGCGGGCGAGAGCTTGATGCGGCCGCTGATCTTCTTGCCGAGGCTGCGCGTGATGTGGCGCGAGACCAGCGCGCTCACCGGGCGCCCGATCGTGCCGTCGCGGATGGACTTGCGCACGTAGGCGAACTTGGGATTGAAGCGCTGCGAGTAGCCGATGCTGAACTTGAGCCGCTTGTCGCGCGCGAGCGCGATCAGCTCGTCGGCCTCCTCCAGCTCGAGCGCGATGGGCTTCTCGAGGAACACGTGCTTGCCCGCGGCGAGGAAGTCGCGCGCCATGGGGAAGTGCGTGGTCTCGGGGGTGGCCGAGACGTACACGGCCTCGATCTCGCCGATGCCGAGCAGCTCCCGGTAATCGGTGACCGCGCTCGCCGGCCGCGTGGCGGCGGCGACCTCGGCCAGGCGCTCGGGACGGATCTCCGCGAGGTGCAGGCTCTTCACCAGCGGGTTGGCGGCGCAGGTCTGGGCGCGGATGCCGCCGCACCACCCGGTTCCCACCACCGCAACGCCGATCTGCCTCATGACGTTCAGCCTCCTCCTCAAGTAGGGCATCGACCGATCGAGTGCCGGGCCATTCTAGGGGGAAGAACAGCGCGCGCACAACCGTCTTCGCGCCCGGAGTTGAGGCACAATCGCAGTCTCGCATCGCCCGTCCCCCATGCCATCTCCGACCCCGGCCCCGCTGCCCGAAGAGGACGCGCACGACGCGCCCGACGACGCGTCCGGTCCGCTCGAGTGGTACTGGCGTTTCAGCCAGAGGAGCGACTTCGAGACCGACGCCGCGCAGCTCGCCGTGCTCGAGCGCCTGCAGAAGCTCTACGACCAGCTCGAGGACTACCGCCAGTACCGCCAGGGGAAGATCAACCGCATCGTGACCAACCTCGGCGCGGGCCGGCGGCCGCCGCGCGGCATCTACATCTGGGGCTCGGTCGGGCGCGGCAAGTCGCTCCTCATGGACGCCTTCTACAAGGTCTCGCGCCATCGCCGCAAGCGCCGCGTGCACTTCCACGAGTTCATGCGCGAGGTCCACGCGTCGATGCGCAACCTCTCGGGCCAGCAGGATCCGCTCGAGCTCATCGCCACCGACATCGCGCGCAAGGTGCGCCTGCTCGCCTTCGACGAGTTCCACGTGAACGACATCGCCGACGCGATGATCCTCGGGCGGCTGCTCGAGCTGCTCATCGCGCGCGGCGTGGTGCTCGTGATGACCTCGAACTACCGCCCCGACGACCTCTATCCGCACGGCCTGCAACGCGCGCGCTTCCTGCCCGCGATCGAGGTGCTCAAGAGCAGCCTCGACGTCGTGCATCTCGGCGGCACCACCGACCACCGCCGGCGGCTGCTCGCCACGCTCGGCGTCTACTACACGCCGCTCGGGGCCGCCTCGGAGCACCAGCTCGTGCGCTCGTTCGACGCGATGACGAAGGCGAGCTACGCCGAGAACGGCAGCATCGAGATCGGTGGCCGGGCGCTCGCCTATCGCCGGCGCGCGAAGGGCGTGATCTGGCTCGAGTTCGCCGAGCTGTGCGAGAAGCCGCGCTCGCAGCTCGACTACCTCGACATCGCGCGCGCCTATCACACGGTGCTGGTCTCGGCCGTGCGGCGCATGTCGCCGGCGGAAAGCGACGTGGTGCGCCGCTTCACGTGGCTCGTGGACGTGTTCTACGACCAGCGCGTGAAGCTGCTCGTCTCCGCCGAGGCGCGGCCCGAAGGCCTGCTGCTGCCCGGCGAGCCGGGATCCGCGCCGCAGCGCACCGTGGTCGCCGAGTTCGGCCGCACCGCGAGCCGCCTCGTCGAGATGCAATCGCACGATTATTTCACCCGCCCGCACGCCTCGGCCCAGAATCCGCAGCAATTGCAGCAGTAGGGGCGCGGGCCCGAAGAAGGGAGATCCGATGTTCAAGGGGCTTCTGCTCAGCAAGGACGGCGACCGGTTCGATGCGCGGGTGGCCGAGCTCGACGACAGGCAGCTTCCCGAGGGCGACGTCACGCTGCGCCTCGAGTACTCGACGATCAACTACAAGGACGGGCTCGCGATCACGAACAAGTCGCCGATCGTGCGCAGCTGGCCGATGGTGCCCGGGATCGACGGCGCGGGCGTGGTCGAGTCGAGCACGCACCCCGCTTGGAAGCCGGGCGACGTGGCGATCCTCACCGGCTGGGGCGTGGGCGAGAGCCACTGGGGCGGCCTCGCGCAGCGCGCGCGCTGGAAGGGCGACTGGCTGGTGAAGGCGCCGCCCGGCATCACCACGCGCCGCGCGATGGCGATCGGCACCGCGGGCTTCACCGCGATGCTGTGCGTCATGGCGCTCGAGCGCGGCGGCGTCACGAAGGAGCGCGGCGAGGTGCTCGTGACGGGGGCGACGGGCGGGGTGGGCAGCGTGGCCGTGGCGCTGCTCGGCAAGCTCGGCTATCGTGTGGTCGCCTCCACCGGCAAGCTCGCCGAGCAGGCGTACCTCGAGTCGCTCGGCGCCGCCTCGATCGTCGATCGCAACACGCTCTCGCAGCCCGGCAAACCATTGCAGAAAGAGCGTTGGGCGGGCGTCGTCGATACGGTCGGCAGCCACACGCTCGCCAACGCGTGCGCGCAGACGATGCCCGACGGCGTCGTCACGGCGTGCGGGCTCGCGCAGGGAATGGATTTTCCGGCCACCGTCGCGCCGTTCATCCTGCGCGGCGTGACGCTCGCCGGCGTGAACAGCGTGCTCGTCCCGCTCGACAAGCGCCGCGTCGCCTGGAGCCGTCTCGCCACCGACCTCGACGGCGGCCGGCTCGATTCGATGGTGACCGAGATCGGGCTGGCCGAGGCGCTCACGCGCGCCGCGGACGTCGTGGCCGGCAAGGTGCGCGGGCGCCTCGTGGTGGACGTGAACCGGTAGGGTAAACCCGAAGTGAAACGGGCACCGCGAGCGATTAAGATGGTCGTATTCCGGGAGGAGGAATGCCATGGCGACCATCGACCATCCGGCTCGCGCGACCTATCGGGAGTTCTACCGCCGCTCCATCGACGATCCCGACGGCTTCTGGCGCGAGCAGGCCGCGCTCATCGACTGGCACAAGCCGTTCGCGCGCGTCCTCGACTACACGCGAGCGCCGTTCCGCGCGTGGTTCGCGGGCGGCGAGACCAACCTCTGCCATAACGCGGTCGACCGGCACGTCGCGTCGCGCGGCGCCCAGCCGGCGCTGGTGTGGATCTCGTCGGAGGTCGACCAGAAGCGCTCGTTCACCTTCGCGCAATTGCACGAGGAGGTGAACCGCTGCGCGGCCGTGCTGCGCTCGCTCGGCGTGGGCAAGGGCGACCGCGTCCTCATCTACATGCCGATGATCCCGGAGGCGGTGTTCGCGATGCTCGCCACCGTGCGCCTCGGCGCGATCCACTCCGTCGTGTTCGGCGGCTTCGCGGCCTCGAGCCTCGCCGCGCGCATCGACGACGCGCGCCCGAAGGTGATGGTGACGAGCGACGCGGGTATGCGCATGGGCAAGATGATCGCGTTGAAGCCGCTCGTGGACGAGGCGCTGCGCGTGGCGAAGTCGCCGCCCGCGAAGGTGCTGATCGTCGATCGGGGCCTCGATCGTGAGATGCGCCGCGTGGACGGGCGCGACGTCGACTACGCCCGGGCGCGCGAGGCGCAGCAGGGCGCGCAGGTGCCGGTCACCTGGCTCGAGGCGAACGAGCCCTCGTACATCCTCTACACGAGCGGCACGACCGGCAAGCCCAAGGGCGTGGTGCGCGACACCGGCAGCCACGCGGTCGCGCTCGCCGCCTCGATGCGGCACATCTTCTGCTGCCGCCCCGGCGAGGCGTACTTCAGCACCTCGGACATCGGCTGGGTCGTGGGCCACTCGTACATCGTGTACGGCCCGCTCATCAACGGCTCGACCACGATCATGTTCGAGGGCGTGCCGATCCGTCCCGATCCCGGCATCTGGTGGAAGATCGTGCAGGACTACAAGGTGACTTCGATGTTCACGTCGCCCACCGCCATCCGCGTGCTGAAGAAGCAGGACGTGTCGTGGATGCGCAAGCACGACATCTCGAGCCTGCGCTACCTCTTCCTCGCCGGCGAGCCGCTCGACGAGCCGACCGCGCGCTGGGCGGCCGACGCGCTGCGTTGCCCGATCGTGGACAACTACTGGCAGACCGAGACCGGCTGGCCGATCCTCACGGCGTGCCCGGGCGTCGAGGACACGCCGCGCAAGTTCGGCTCGCCCTCGTTCCCCGCGTACGGCTACAAGGTGAAGCTCAAGCACGAGGAGACGGGCCGCGAGGTCGGCACGAACGAGAAGGGCGTGCTGTGCATCGTGCCGCCGCTGCCCCCGGGCGCGATGACCACGGTGTGGGGCGACGACCAGCGCTACGTCGAGACGTACTACCGCTCGTTCACCGACGAGATGGTCTACACGACGTTCGACTGGGCCACGCGCGACGAGGACGGCTACTACTTCGTCCTCGGCCGCACCGACGACGTGATCAACGTGGCCGGCCACCGCCTCGGCACGCGCGAGATCGAGGAGGCGGTGCAGTCGCATCCGAACGTCGCCGAGGTCGCGGTCGTCGGCGTGGCCGATCCGGTGAAAGGGCAGGTGCCCGTCGCATTCGCCGTGCTCAGGGATGCGAAGCGCGCCGCATCGGCGGAATCGGCCGCCGAGCAGGAGCGCGAGATCATGGGCTCGGTCGACAAGGAGCTCGGCGCGATCGCGCGTCCCGCGAAGGTGCGGTTCGTGACGCTGCTGCCGAAGACGCGCTCGGGCAAGCTCCTGCGCCGCTCGATCCAGGCGATCTGCGAGGGCCGCGACCCGGGCGACCTCACGACCATCGAGGACCCGGCCGCGCTCGAGCAGATCCGCGCGGCCGCGAAGTCGTAGCGCGGGGCAGCGACATGAGAGCGCTCATGGTCGTCGGCGTGCTGCTGATCGTCGCGGGCATCCTCGGGCTCGTGTTCGGCGGTTTCAGCTACACGCGCGAGACGCAGGGTGCGAAGATCGGCCCGATCGAGCTCACGCTGCACGAGAAGCGGACGATCGACATTCCGACCTGGGCGGACATCGCGGTGATCGCGATCGGCGGGGCCCTGGTGTACGCCGGAAGCCGCAAGTCCTAGCGCCGCGGGGCGATGACCGGCAAGGCGGTCCTCGGCCCGCGGGGCTCCTTACCCTACTGCTTGCACGGCCCCAGGTAACGGCCTTCCATGTGCTGCGTCATGTTCATGACGTGGCCGCGCTCGTTCATCGCCATCTTCATGTCCATCTTGTAGCCGTCGCCGCTGAACACGACGTGGTTCTGCGCGGTCATGTCGGGGCCGCCCTTGCACACCATCTTGTAGTCGGCGGTATTGCCGGACATGTGGAAGTCCTCGACCTTGCAGTTCTCGGGCGTGTTGCGCTCGCGGCCGTTGCGGCCGACCTGTCCGCGCTCGATGTCGTCCTTGGTGACGCAGTGCTGGAAGGTGTGGGTCTGCTTGCCCATGCCCGGCGGCATGCCCGGCATCGCGCCCATGTCCATGTCCATGCGGTACTCGTACAGTCCTTCCTTCATCTTCCCGCGGAATGCGCCGAACGGATTGTCGTCGGCCGCGGCGACGGCGAACGAGACGGAGACGGCGCAGGCGAGGGTGAGCAGCGAGGCGTTTCTCATCGGGTCGGATCCTCCGCTTGGAAAGCCGCGAGCATACCCGATCGAACGCGAAGTGTGTCGCGGAGGAACTACAATAGCGGGGTGAATACGACCTCTCCCGCATCCCCCCTGAAGTCCCAGAAAGCCGGCCTGCGCCAGGAAATGATCGCGCGGCGCGACGCGCTCCCGTCGGACGAGCGCGCGCGCATTTCCACGGCCCTCGTCGAAAGGCTCACCTCGCTGCCGCAGTACGCGGCGGCGCGCACGGTGCTCGTCACCATGGCGATCGGCAGCGAGTGGAACACGCGTCCGTTCCTCGATCGCGCGCGCGCCGACGGCAAGAAGCTCGCCCTGGTGCGCATCACGCCGCCGCCGCGGCATCTCGAGATCCACGTCGTCGACGATCCCGATCGCGATCTCGTCCCCGGCGTGTGGGACATCCCCGAGCCCGATCCCGCGAAATGCCGCCGCATCACGCTCGACGAGGTCGATTTCGCCGTCGTGCCCGCGCTCGCGGTCGATCGCCACGGCTATCGCCTCGGGTATGGCGCGGGCTACTTCGATCGCCTGCTCACCGGGCGCAAGCCGCGCACCTTCGCCGTGACCGCGTTGCCCGCGAGCTTCGTGGTGGAGAGCCTGCCGCACGAGACGCACGACCAGCGCGTGGACTTCATCGTGGACGAGCGCGGCACGAAACGCACCGAGCCGCCGGCTCCATGACGGCGCGCATCATCGACGGCAAGGCGATCGCGCTCGAATACCGCGCCGAGCTCGCGCTGCGCGTGGCACGCCTGCGCGAGGAGGGCCTCGTGCCGGCGCTCGCCGCCGTCATCGTGGGCGACGATGCCGCGAGCCAGGTGTACGTGCGCAACAAGACCTTCGCCTGCGAGGCGATCGGCATGCGAGCGCAGACGCACCGGCTCGACGCGCACGCCAGCCAGGCGCAGCTCATCGCCTTCGTCGAGCGGCTGAACGCGGATCCGGCGGTGCACGGCGTGCTCGTGCAGATGCCGCTGCCCCGCCATATCGCGGCGCGCGCCGTGATTGCGGCCATCGACCCGGACAAGGACGTGGACGGCTTCCACTTCAGCAACATCGGCGCGCTCGTGGTGGCGCAGCCCGCGTTCTACCCGTGCACGCCGTGGGGCGTCATGAAGCTGCTCGAGCACGAGGGCATCGCGGTCGAGGGACGGCATGCGGTCGTCGTCGGCCGCTCGAACATCGTCGGCAAGCCGATGGCGCTCATGCTGCTCAACGCCGGCGCGACGGTCACCGTGTGCCACTCGAAGACGCGCGACCTCGCCGCGCTCACGCGCCAGGCCGACGTGCTCGTGGCCGCGGTCGGCAAGGCGCACATGATCACGGGCGACATGGTCAAGCCCGGCGCGGTCGTGATCGACGTGGGCATCACCCGGCGCACCGACGGCAAGCTCGCGGGCGACGTGGATTTCGCATCGGTCTCGAGGGTCGCCGCGGCGATCACGCCGGTGCCCGGCGGCGTCGGCCCGATGACGATCGCCATGCTGCTCGCCAACACGGTGAAATCCGCCGAACGTGTCGCCGGCCTCGGCACGCGCGAGGAGACGCGCATCGCCTGATCTGCGGGGAGGAAGCCATGAGCTCCAGTGCGTACGAAAGCGGACTCGATCGCAATCCGGCGAACTACACGCCGCTCACGCCCGTCTCGTTTCTCGCGAAGGCGGCGGCCGTCTATCCCGAACGCGTCGCGGTGATCCACGGGGCGGTGCGCCGCACGTGGCGCGAGACGTACGCGCGCTGCCGCCGCCTCGCCTCGGCGCTCGAGCGCCGCGGCATCGGGCGCGGCGACACGGTGGCGGCGCTGCTGCCGAACGTTCCCGCGATGATGGAGCTGCATTTCGCGCCGGCGATGATCGGCGCGGTGCTGAACACGCTCAACACCCGTCTCGATGCCGAAGCGCTCGCGTTCATGCTCGACCACGGCGAGGCGAAGGTCGTGTTCGTCGATCCGGAGCTCGCCGGCACGCTCGCCAGGGCGCTCGAGCTGGCGAAGGTGCGTCCGCTCGTGGTCGACGTCGCCGACGCCACCTTCGAGGGCGGGCAGGCGGTCGGCGAGATCGAGTACGAGCAGCTCCTCGCCGAGGGCGACGCCGCGTTCGAGTGGCGTTTCCCGCTCGACGAGTGGGATGCGATCACGCTCAACTACACATCGGGCACGACCGGCAACCCGAAGGGTGTGGTCTACCACTACCGCGGCGCGTACCTGAACGCGATCAACAACATCCTCGACTGGTCGATGCCCAAGCACGCGGTCTACCTGTGGACGTTGCCGATGTTCCATTGCAACGGCTGGTGCTTCAACTGGACCATGGCCGCGGCCGCCGGCACGAACGTGTGCCTGCGCAAGGTCGAGGCGAAGGCGATCCTCGACGCGATCCGCAGCCACAAGGTGACGCATTACTGCGGCGCGCCGATCGTGCACTCGATGCTGCTCAACGCCCCGGCCGAGCTGAAGCGCGGCATCGACCACGAGGTGCATTGCCTGGTGGCCGCGGCGCCGCCGCCCGCCGCGGTGATCGAGGGCATGGCGCGCATGGGCTTCGACATCACGCACGTCTACGGCCTCACCGAGACCTACGGCCCGGCGGCGGTGTGCGCGAAGCATCCCGAGTGGGCCGCGTTGCCGCTCGAGGAGCAGGTGCGCAGGAACGGGCGCCAGGGCGTGGCCTACCTGCTCGAGGAGGGCATGACGGTGAGGGACCCGCGGACGATGCGCGAGGTGCCGCCCGACGGCGAGACCATGGGCGAGATCATGTTCCGCGGCAACATCACGATGAAGGGCTATCTGAAAAACCCGAAGGCCACCGAGGAGGCGTTCGGCGGCGGGTGGTTCCATTCGGGCGATCTCGCGGTGCTGCATCCCGACGGCTACGTGAAGATCAGGGACCGCTCGAAGGACGTGATCATCTCCGGCGGCGAGAACATCTCGTCGCAGGAGGTCGAGGACGTCCTGCACGGCCATCCCGCGGTGCTGCTCGCGGCCGTGGTCGCGCAACCCGATCCGAAATGGGGCGAGACGCCGTGCGCGTTCGTCGAGCTCAAGGAGGGGATCAGCGTCACCCCGGAGGAGCTGATCGAGTTCTGCCGCGCGCGCATGGCGCGCTTCAAGGTGCCGAAGTCGGTCGTCTTCGGCCCGCTGCCGCGCACCTCCACCGGCAAGATCCAGAAGTTCGTGCTGCGCGAGAAGGCGAAGAGCACGGCGGCCATCGAATGACGCACGCAGAAAACCCTTGGAACGCAGATGAACGCAGATGCAGCGCAGATGAACGCGGAAAAGCAGGAAAGAGGCGTTGACCTCGACATTCGCAGCCAATGGCGGATGCATGCGGGAAAGCGCCACCCTCGATTGGGTTATCTGCGTTCATCTGCGCTGCATCTGCGTTCATCTGCGTTCTGCCGTCTTTTCGCATGACCACGATGCGTGAAGGGTCGGTTTTGTGCATGGACCCGCACGGGTTCCATCGCATGCGGTACACGGAGTGGGGCGACCCGAAGAATCCGCGTGTGCTCGTGTGCGTGCACGGCCTCACGCGCAGCGGCCGCGACTTCGACTTCCTCGCCGAGCGGCTGTGCGATGCGTATCGCGTCGTGTGCCCCGACATCGTGGGCCGCGGCCACAGCGACTGGCTGCGCGACCCGAGGGACTACACCTATCCGCTGTATTGCACCGATATCGCGACGCTGCTCGCGAGCCTGCATGCCGAGACGCTCGATTGGATCGGCACCTCGATGGGCGGCATCCTCGGCATGATCCTCGCGGCGTTGCCGGGCTCCCCGTTGCGCAGGCTCGTGATGAACGACGTCGGATGCGTGGTCCCGGGAGCGGCCGTGGCCCGCATCGGCCAATACGTCGGGCAGGACGCGGGCTTCGACTCGATCGACGCGTTCGAGGCGGCGATGCGCTCGATCAGTCCCTTCGGCGAGCTCACCGCCGCGCAGTGGCGGCATCTCGCGCTCAACGTCGCGCGCCAGGACGAGCAGGGGCGCTGGCGTTCGCGCTACGACCCCGGCGTCGGAGTGACGTTCTCCGCCTCCGGCAATGCGGACATCGACCTGCGCGCGTACTGGAATGCGGTGCGCGGGCCGGTGCTCGTGATCCGCGGCGAGGAATCGGACCTGCTCACGCGGCCGATCCTCGAGGAGATGCTGCGGCGCCCGCACACCGAGTCGTTCAGCGTGCCGCGCACGGGACACCCGCCGATGCTGCTCGACGACGACCAGGTCGGCCGCGTGCGCCATTTCCTGCTCACCTGAGATGGCCGCCGCGTCGAGCGCCTGCGACGTCGCGATCGTGGGGGCCGGCCACAACGGGCTCGTGTGCGCGTGCTACCTCGCGGCCCGCGGGCTCTCGGTGACGGTGCTCGAGCGCCGGCCCGTCGTCGGCGGCGCCGCGGTGACCGAGGAATTCCATCCCGGTTTCCGCAACTCGACCGCCGCGTACACGGTGAGCCTGCTGCATCCGCGCATCATCCGCGACCTGCGGCTCGCCGAGCACGGGCTGGCGATCGTCGAGCGGCCGTTCTCCAACTTCCTGCCGCTTCCCGACGGCAACTTCATCAAGGTGGGCGGCGGCCTCGAGGCCACGCAGCGCGAGATCGCGCGCTTCTGCGCGCGCGATGCGCAGAGGCTGCCCGGCTACTACGCACGCCTCGATGCGGTCGCCGACGTCCTGCGCGAGCTCCTGCTCGCCACGCCGCCCAACGTCGGCGGCGGCATTCGCGAGCTGCTGCCGGCGTGGAAGGCGGGACGGGTTTTCCAGCGCTTGCCGCTCGCCGCGCAGCGCGACGTGCTCGACCTGTTCACGCTCTCCGCGGCCGAATGGCTCGAGCGCTGGTTCGAATCCGAGCCGATCAAGGCGTGCTTCGCCTTCGACAGCGTCGTCGGCAACTTCGCCAGTCCCTACACCCCGGGCTCCGCGTACGTGCTCCTGCACCATGTCTTCGGCGAGGTGAACGGCAAGAAGGGCACGTGGGGCCACGCGATGGGCGGAATGGGGGCGATCACGGCCGCCATGCGCAAGGAGGCGGAGGCGCGCGGCGTGCGCATCGAGACCGGCGCGGCGGTCGCGCGCATCGCCGTGGCGGCGGGCCGCGCGGCCGGCGTCGCGCTCGCGGACGGTCGCGAGATCCGCGCGAAATGCGTGGTGTCGAATGCGCATCCCCAGGCGCTGCTCGAGCTGCTTCCCGACGCACCGGGCGAGTGGCGCGAGCGCTTCGCGCTCTACCAGTCGGAGTCGGCGACGTTCCGCATGAACGTCGCGCTCGCCGAGCTGCCCGAGTTCGCGAGCCTTCCCGGCGCGGGTGAGCATCACCGCTCGGGAATCATCATGGCGCCCTCGATCGCGTTCATGGATCGCGCGTATGCGAGCGCGCGCGAGGAGGGCTGGTCGCGCGAGCCGATCGTCGAGATGCTGATCCCGAGCACGGTCGATCCGTCGCTCGCGCCGGCCGGGCGCCATGTCGCGAGCCTCTTCTGCCAGCACTTCCGCTACGCGCTGCCCGGCGGACGACGCTGGGACGAGGAGCGCGAGCGCGCGGCCGACGCCGTCATCGCGCAGGTCACGCGCTTCGCGCCGAACTTCGTGCGCTCCGTCCTCGGCCGGCGCATCCTCTCGCCGCTCGACCTCGAGCGCGAGCTCGGCCTCGTCGGCGGCGACATCTTCCACGGCAAGCTCACGCTGAACCAGCTCTTCAGCGCGCGTCCCGTGCTGGGCTACGGCAGCTACCGCATGCCGCTCGCGGGCGTGTACCTGTGCGGATCCGGCGCGCACCCGGGCGGCGGCGTCACCGGAATCCCGGGGCACAACGCGGCGCGCGAGGTGCTGCGCGACCGGCGGCGACTGGGCATATAGCGCGAAGGACGATCGACCCTCACCCCGACCCTCTCCCAAGGGAGAGGGAGGACATCAGCGACTCGCAAGGCAGAGGGAGGCCATCAGGGCCAGCGCGGCGGGCGCTTCTCGAGGAACGCGTCGACGCCCTCGCGCGCGAAATCGGTGTCCATGTTCGCGGCGATGGTGCACGTCGCATCGGCGTACGCTTCGGCGAGCGGCCGCTCGAGCTGGCGATAGAAGAGCGCTTTGCCGAGGGCGATGGCGGCGCGCGGCTTCGCGAGCACACGCGCGGCGAGCGCGTGGGCGGCATCCATGACCTCGCCGGCGGGCACCACGCGATTCACGAGGCCCCACTCGGCGGCCTGCGCGGCGTCGATGAAATCTCCCGTGTAGAGCATCTCGGCGGCGCGCTTGCGGCCGACGTTGCGCGACAGGGCGACCGCGGGTGTGGAGCAGAAGAGCCCGAGGTTCACGCCCGAGACGGCGAACCGCGCCTCTTCCGCAGCGACAGCGAGGTCGCATTGCGCGACCAGCTGGCATCCGGCGGCGGTGGCGATGCCGTTCACGGCGGCGATCACCGGCTGGGGCAGGGCGACCAGCTTCTGCATCATCGCGCTGCACGAGGCGAAGAGCGCCTCGACGTCGCGCTGGCTGGGCAGCGCCCGCATCTCCCTGAGGTCGTGGCCCGCACAAAACGCCTTGCCTTCGCCGGCCAGGATCACGACGCGCACCGACTCGTCCCGCGCCATCGCATCGAGGGCCGCGTGCAGCGCCTCGAGCAGCTCGCCGTTCAGTGCGTTGAACTGGCGTGGCCGGTTCAGCGTGAGCACCGCGACCCCATCCTGGAACGTTTGCCGCAATACCGGTTCGGCGCGGCTGTGGACCGCATCCTGGACGCGATCGTTCATGGCGAGCTCCTCGGGGGCAGGAAGGCCCATTATGGCACCGCGCGCTCGTGGGGCGCGGTTGCCTTGCCCCCCGCGGCGACGGTGGGTTAGCATTCGACGACAAGTTCACGGGCGCTCGATTTCCCCGCGCGAGAACGGCCGGGCGCGCACCAACAACCGATGACCGGCGACACCATCCTCGAAACGCGCGGCCTCACGAAGGAATTCCGGGGCTTCGTCGCGGTCGATCGCGTGAACCTCCAGGTGCATCGCGGCACGATCCATGCGTTGATCGGCCCGAACGGCGCCGGCAAGACGACGACGTTCAACCTCCTCACCAAGTTCCTGTCGCCGACCTCGGGCACGATCCTGTTCAACGGCGCGGACATCACCGGCGAGCAGCCGGCGGACGTCGCGCGCCGCGGCGTGATCCGCTCGTTCCAGATCTCGGCGGTGTTCCCCAACCTCACGGTGCTCGAGAACGTGCGCATCGCGCTGCAGCGCTCGCTCGCCACGAGCTTCCATTTCTGGAAGCCCGAGCGCAGCCTCGCGGTGCTGAACGAGCGGGCGATGGCGCTGCTCGAGCGCGTCGACCTCGGCAAGTTCGCGCGCGTGCATGCCGGCGAGCTCTCCTACGGGCGCAAGCGCACGCTCGAGATCGCCACCACCCTCGCGATGGATCCGGAGCTGATGCTGCTCGACGAGCCGACCTCCGGCATGGGCCACGAGGACGTCGACCGCGTGAAGGAGCTGATCCGCGAGGTGGCCGTGGGCCGCACGGTGCTCATGGTCGAGCACAACATGAGCGTGGTCTCGGGCATCTGCCACACGATCACCGTGATGCAGCGCGGCACCGTGATCGCCGAAGGTCCTTATGCCGAGGTGTCGGCGAACCCGCAGGTCGTCGAGGCGTACATGGGCACCGCGACGGAAGGCGCGGCTCTCGGCCATGGCTGACGAAGTCCTGCGCGTCTGCGACCTGCACGCCTGGTACGGCGAATCGCACGTGCTGCACGGCATGAACTTCGTCGTGCGCCGCGGCGAGGTCGTCACGCTCCTCGGGCGCAACGGCGCGGGCCGCACCTCGACGCTGCGCGCGATCCTCGGGCTCGTGGGGCGGCGCACCGGCTCGATCGTCGTGAACGGCAGGGAGACCATCGGCTGGCCGACCTATCGCATCGCGCACCTCGGCGTGGGCTACTGCCCCGAGGAGCGCGGCATCTTCTCGAGCCTGTCGGTCGAGGAGAACCTGCTCCTGCCGCCGCAGATCGGCAAGGGCGGGATGAGCGTGCAGGAGATCTACGAGATGTTCCCCAACCTGCACGAGCGCCGCCACACCGCGCAGGGCACGAAGCTGTCCGGCGGCGAGCAGCAGATGCTCGCCATGGCACGCATCCTGCGCACCGGCGCGCAGATCCTGCTCCTCGACGAGATCACCGAGGGGCTCGCGCCGGTGATCGTGCAGGCATTGGGGCGCGTGATCGTGAAGCTCAAGGAGCGCGGGTTCACCATCGTGCTGGTGGAGCAGAATTTCCGGTTCGCGGCCCCGCTCGCGGACCGGCATTACGTCGTCGAGCACGGGCGCATCGCCGAATCGTTCGGCGCGGCCGAGCTCGGCGCGAAGACGGGCATGCTGCACGAGTATCTCGGCGTCTGAGACGAACGCACGACCACAGAGGAGAACGACAATGACATTGCAGCGCAAGCTCCTGGCCGCCGCCGCGGCCTTCGCGCTCGCGGCCGGCACGGCGCAGGCGCAGGTTTCCGGCAACCTGGTGAAGATCGGCGTGTTGAGCGACATGTCGAGCCTGTACGCCGACATCGGCGGGCCGGGCTCGGTCACCGCCGCGAAGATGGCGGTGGAGGACTTCCAGAAGTCGCACAAGGTGCCGTGGAAGATCGAGGTGGTCGGCGGCGACCACCTCAACAAGCCGGACGTCGGCTCGCAGATCGCGCGCAAGTGGTACGACGAGGAGGGCGTGGACGTGATCGTCGACACGCCGAACTCCGGCGTCGCGCTCGCCGTGAGCGAGATCACGAAGGAGAAGAACAAGGTGTTCCTCGGCTCCGGCCCGGGAACGTCGGACCTCACCGGCAGCAAGTGCTCGCCGAACACGATCCACTGGACCTACGACACGTGGATGCTCGCCAACGGCACCGGCACGGCGCTGGTCAAGCACGGCGGCAATACCTGGTTCTTCATCACCGCGGACTACGCGTTCGGCCAGGCGCTCGAGCGCGACACCGCCGCGGCGGTGAAGAAGGCGGGCGGACAGGTGCTCGGCGACGTGCGCGTGCCGCTGAACACGCAGGACTTCTCGTCCTTCCTGCTGCAGGCCCAGGCCTCGAAGGCCAAGATCATCGGCCTGGCGAACGCCGGCGGCGACACGATCAACTCGATCAAGCAGGGCGCCGAGTTCGGCATCGTGAAGGGCGGGCAGAACTTCGCCGGCCTGCTCGTGTTCCTGAGCGACATCCACGGCATCGGACTGGAGAAGGCGCAGGGCCTGGTCCTCACCGAGACGTTCTACTGGGACCTGAACGACAAGACGCGCGCGTGGAGCAAGCGCTGGTCCGCGCAGATGAACGGCCGGATGCCGACGATGGTGCACGCGGGCGTCTACTCGAGCGTGCTCGAATACCTCGAGGCCGTGGCCAAGATCAACAGCGATGACGGCAAGAAGGTGGTCGAGCAGATGAAGAAGCGCGGCAAGTTCGACGACCCGCTGTTCGGGCCGAGCTACGTGCGCGAGGACGGCCGCAACGTCCACGCCGCGTACCTGTTCCAGGTGAAGACGCCGGCGGAGTCGAAGGGACCGTACGACTACTACAAGCTGCTCGCGACGATCCCGGCCGACGAGGCGTTCCGTCCCTTGAAGGACGGCGGCTGCCCGCTGGTGAAGTGAGCGATCGGGCGTAGGACGATGAGCATCTCCGTCCCGGCCCTCATGGGCCAGCTGCTGATCGGCCTGATCAACGGGTCGTTCTACGCCCTCCTTTCCCTGGGTCTCGCGGTCATCTTCGGGCTCCTGAACATCATCAACTTCACGCACGGCGCGCAGTACATGCTCGGCGCGTTCGTCGCGTGGTTCCTGCTGAACAAGCTGGGGCTCGGCTACTGGTGGGCGCTCGCCCTGGTGCCGGTCGTGCTGGCCGCTTTCGGCATCGTGATCGAGCGGCTGATGCTCAAGCACCTCTACAAGCTCGATCACCTGTACGGGCTGCTGCTCACCTTCGGCGTCGCGCTCATCCTCGAGGGCCTGTTCACCAACCAGTTCGGCTCGGCCGGCATGCCCTACTCGATGCCGGAGAAGCTCGGCGGCGGCTACAACCTCGGCTTCATGTTCCTGCCGACGTATCGCGCGTGGGTGATCGTCGCCTCGCTCGTGATCTGCCTCGGCACCTGGTACATGATCGAGCGCACCAAGCTCGGGTCGTTCCTGCGCGCGGCCACCGAGAACCCCGCGCTCGTGCAGGCGTTCGGGGTGAACGTGCCGCGCATGATCACGCTCACCTACGGCTTCGGCGTCGGGCTCGCGGGGCTCGCGGGCGTGTTCGCCGCGCCGATCTACCAGGTGAGCCCGCAGATGGGGTCGTCGCTCATCATCGTCGTGTTCGCGGTGGTCGTGATCGGCGGCATGGGCTCGATCATGGGCTCGATCCTCACCGGCTTCGGCCTCGGCATCATCGAGGGCCTCACCAAGTACTTCTATCCCGAGGCCTCGAGCACGGTGATCTTTGTGATCATGGCGATCGTCCTCATGATCCGGCCGCAGGGCCTGTTCGGGCAGCGCTAGCCATGGCGAGCTCCGCGAAGACGACGCCGCCCAAGCCCGCGACGGAAATCGGCATGGCCTCGGTCGCGTCGCGCGACGAGCTGTGGGAGGCGCGCTACCACCGCAACGGCTTCATCGTGCTGTTCGCGCTGCTCCTGGTCGCGCCGGCTTTCGTCTACCCGGTCTTCCTCATGAAGGCGCTGTGCATGGGCCTTTTCGCGTGCGCCTTCAACCTGCTGCTCGGCTTCGGCGGCTTGCTGTCGTTCGGCCATGCGATGTTCCTCGGCATGGCGGGATACAGCTCCGCGTATGCGGCGAAGGTGTGGGGCTTCCCGCCGGAGCTCGCGATCCTCTGCGGAACCCTCGTGGCCACCGCGCTCGGGTTCGTCACGGGATTGCTCGCGATCCGGCGCCAGGGCATCTACTTCGCGATGATCACGCTCGCGCTCGCGCAGATGGTGTTCTTTTTCTGCGTGCAGGCGCCGTTCACCGGGGGCGAGGACGGCATCCAGGCCGTCCCGCGCGGCAGGCTGCTCGGCCTGCTCGACCTGTCGAGCACGACCACCATGTACTACACCGTGGTCGGCATCTTCGCGCTCGGCTTCTTCCTGATCCACCGCATCATCCACTCGCCGTTCGGCCAGGTGCTCAAGGCCATCCGGGACAACGAGCCGCGCGCGGTCTCCCTCGGCTATCGCACCGAGCGCTACAAGCTCGCGGCGTACGTGATGTCGGCCTCGCTCGCGGGTCTCGCCGGCGCGACCAAGGCGCTCGTCTTCCAGCTCGCCTCGCTCACCGACGTGCACTGGGGGATGTCGGGCGAGGTGGTGCTGATGACGCTGCTCGGCGGCCTCGGCACGGTGTTCGGGCCCGTCGTCGGCGCGTTCGTCCTGGTGACCATGGAGAGCTACCTGTCGCAGCTCGGTGCGTGGGTGACCGTGGCGCAGGGCGTGATCTTCGTCGTCTGCGTGCTCGCGTTCCGCCGCGGCCTCGTGGGCGAGCTCGAGGGATGGCTGCGGCGTCGCAGGGACAAGAAAGGGAAGGGATGAGATACAAGGGTGGCTGCCACTGCGGTCGCATCGCTTTCGAGGTCGAGGGCGAGATCGGCAAGGTCATCGACTGCAACTGCTCGATGTGCCGGCGCAAGGGATCGCTCCTCTGGTTCGTGCCGCGCGCGAGCCTCGAGCTCGCCACGCCCGAGCAGGACGCGGCGGAATATCTCTTCAACAGGCACGTGATCCGGCATCGTTTCTGCCCGACCTGCGGCATGCATCCGTACGCCATCGGCACCGATCGCCAGGGCAACGCGATGGCCGCGATCAACGTGCGCTGCCTCGAGGGCATCGATCTCGCCCGCCTGGAGATCCAGCCGTTCGACGGCGCCGCGCTCTAGGATCGCCGCGATGGAACGCACCGCGGCCAACCACCAGCCGCTGACGCCGCTGGATTTCCTCTACCGCTCCGCCGACGTCTACCCCGACAAGACCGCGGTCGTCCACGGCGAGCGCCGCTTCACCTACCGCGAGTTCGCCGAGCGTTGCCGGCGGCTCGCGGGCGCGCTGGCCGCGCGCGGCATCGGGCGCGGCGACACGGTCGCGATCATGGCACCCAATGTGCCGGCGATGCTCGAAGCGCACTACGCGGTGCCCGGCCTCGGGGCGGTGCTGAACGCGCTCAACTTCCGGCTCGATGCGCGCACCATCGCCTTCTGCCTCGAGCACGGCGAGGCGAAGGTGCTGCTCACCGACCGCGAGTTCTCGCCGGTGATCGCGAAGGCGCTCGCGCTGCTCGGGCGCGAGATCGTCGTGGTCGACATCGACGACGCGCTCGCCAGCGGCGGCGAGCGGCTCGGGAGCGTCACGTACGAGGAGCTCCTCGCGCAGGCCGATCCGGCGTTCGACATGCCGGGCCCGGTCGACGAGTGGGACTCGTGCGCGCTCCTCTACACCTCGGGCACCACCGGAGACCCGAAGGGCGTGGTCTATCACCACCGCGGCGCGTACCTGAACGCGCTCGGCAACGCGCTCGCCTTCGCGCTCACTCCTCGCTCCGTGTACCTGTGGACGCTGCCGATGTTCCATTGCAGCGGCTGGACGTACACGTGGGCGGTGACCGCGGTCGGCGCCACGCACGTCTGCCTGCGCAAGGTCGAGCCGGCGAACGTGTTCGGCGCGATCGAGCGCCACGGCGTGACGCACCTCTGCGGCGCGCCGATCGTGCTCAACATGCTCGTGCACGCGCCGGCCGAGGCGAAGCGGCGCTTCGACCACGTCGTCGAGGTCGCCACGGGCGGCGCGGCACCACCTTCCGCGGTGATCGAGGCGATGGAAGGCATGGGCTTCCGCGTCACGCACCTCTACGGGCTCACCGAGAGCTACGGGCCGGCGACGCTGTGCGCGTGGCAGGAGGAATGGGATGGCCTCGATCTCGGGGCGCGCTCGCGCCTCATGGCACGCCAGGGGGTGCGCTATCCGACGCTCGCGGGGCTGCAGGTGGCCGATCCACAGACCCATGCGCCGGTGCCGCGCGATGGCGTCACGCTCGGCGAGGTGATGCTTCGCGGCAACACGATCATGAAGGGCTACCTCAAGAATCCGCGCGCGACCGGCGAGGCGTTCCGCGAAGGCTGGTACCACACCGGCGACCTCGGCGTGTGGCATCCCGACGGCTACGTCGAGGTGAAGGACCGCTCGAAGGACATCATCATCTCCGGCGGCGAGAACATCTCCTCGCTCGAGGTCGAGGAGTGCCTTTATCGCCACCCGAAGGTGATGGAGGCCGCGGTCGTCGCGCGCCCCGATCCGAAATGGGGCGAGACGCCGTGCGCGTTCGTGGTGCTCAAGCCCGACGCGGGTCCCGTGAGCGCCGAGGACATCGTCGCCTGGTGCCGCGAGCATCTCGCGCATTTCAAGGTCCCGCGCACCGTCGTGTTCGGCGAGCTGCCGAAGACGTCGACCGGCAAGATCCAGAAGTTCGTGCTGCGCAGCCGCGCGCGCTCGCTGGAGTGAAGACGCCGCGTGCCCGCATCGAACTCCCGCGCGCGCTCTGAGTCGGAACGCGAGACCTGCGCGACCGCCGCGCGGGTATCCTATGGGCCCGCGCACGCGGGGCGAACGTCGACATCACACAACAGGAGATCCCAGTGGGAAAGAACATCGAGCTCAAGGCTTCCGACGGACATGCGCTCTCGGCCTACGTCGCGGAGCCGGCGGGCAAGCCGCGCGGCGCGCTCGTCGTGGTGCAGGAGATCTTCGGCGTGAACAGCCACATCCGCTCCGTCACGGACGGGTTCGCCGCGGACGGCTATCTCGCGATCGCCCCGGCGATGTTCGACCGCAAGCAGCGCGGCTACGAGTCGGGATACTCGCAACCCGAGATCGCCGCCGGACGCGAGGTGATGCAGGGCCTCGACTGGAACCAGGCGATGCTCGACGTGGCGGCGGCGAAGGACCATGGGCAGAAGGCGGGCAAGGTGGCGATCGTCGGCTATTGCTGGGGCGGCACCGTGGCATGGCTCGCAGCGGCGCGCGTGCCGGGGCTCGCGGCGTGCGTCTCGTATTACGGCGGCGGCGTCCCGAACTTCGTGAGCGAGAAGCCGCGCTGCCCGGTGATGTTCCATTTCGGCGAGAAGGACCAGTCGATTCCCCTCGAGAAGGCGAAGGACGTCGCGAAGGCGCATCCGGAGGCGACGACGTATTACTACCCGGCGGCCCATGGCTTCAACTGCGAGCAGCGCGGCTCGTACGACGAGCCCTCGGCGAAGCTCGCCCGCTCGCGCACGCTCGAGTTCCTGCGGAAGCACCTCGGGTGAAAGCGGAGTAAAATTCAAACGACCGTTTGAAACCGGCAGGCCATGAAAATCCTCGTTCCCGTGAAGCGGGTGGTCGACTTCAACGTGAAGGTGCG
>CAYOGL010000020.1:0-83656 GCA_964403515.1 uncultured Burkholderiales bacterium
GGCCTCGGTGAAATCGGTCTGCGCCGCGAAGAGCGTGAGCGAGGCGAGGCGCGCGTCGCCATCGCGCGCCATGGCGGCCGCAGCGATCGCGGCGAGCGTGCCGCCGATGCAGTAGCCGGCGAGATGCACCGGCGCGCGGGGCACGATCGCGCCGATCGCGTCGAGCGCGGCCATGACGCCGAGCGCGCGGTAGTCGTCGAGGCCCACGTCGCGATCCTCGGGCCCGGGGTTCTTCCACGAGATCATGAACACCGTGTGCCCCTGCGCGACCAGGTAGCGGACCAGCGAGTTCGCCGGGCTCAGGTCGAGGATGTAGTACTTCATGATCCACGCCGGCACGACGAGGATCGGCTCGCGGTGCACGCGCGCGGTGGCCGGCGCGTACTGGAGGAGCTCGATCAGCCGGTTGCGGAACACCACCTTGCCGGGCGTGACGGCCACCTCGCGCCCCGGGCGGAAGCGCTCGGCGCCCGCGGGCTTGCGGCCGGCGGCCAGGCGCTCGCAGTCGTCGAGCGCGTTGGCCGCACCGGCGACGAAGTTCATGCCGCCGCTGCGCGCCGTGCGCTCGGCGACGACCGGGTTGGTCCACGGCGCGTTCGACGGCGAGAACACATCGAGCCACTGGCGCGTGGCGAAATCCGCCATCGCCTCGTGGCGCGCGCTCACGCCCCGCACGCCGGTCATGGCGTTGTGCCACCACTGCTGGTGCAGCAGGAAGGCCTGGTGGATCAGGTTGTACGGCCAGGTGTGCCACGCCGGCGCGTCGAACCGGTGGTCCTGCGGAAGCGGATCGATGCAGCACTCGCCCGCCGCCGGCTGCATCGCGCAACGCATCGCGTAATGCGCGAACCGCAGCGCCTTGCGTCCCGCTTTCTGCACGAGCTGCAGGCGCTTGCCGGGCGAGAACGCGAGGTGCGCGGCCCAGTCGAGATAGGCGCCGCCGATGGCCATCGGCGAAAGCCCGGCGGTGAATCGCGCGGTGCCCGCGTGCACGGCGCGATCGACGATGTCCGCGAGCGCGGTCGATGCGTACGAGTCGCGATCGAGGCCACGCGGCAACGGCGGCATCGCGAGCACGGGCAACGCGGCGACCGGCGCCGGCAAGCCGGGGGCTGCGAAGGGCACCAACGCCGTGCCGCGCGCGCGCTTCGCGGCCGCCCGCGATCGCGCGACGCCATGACGATCAGGTCGCCATCCTCGCGGCGCGCGGTCCGGCCGATGCCTTGCCATGGCACCGATGTTCCGCTTTCCCCGCGGCAGCCCCTTGCGAGACGTCAACCGCCCGCACAGGCGAGGATCGTTGACGCGAAGCGGCCGCCATGGCATATGCGGGCGAACACGCCGGACGCCATGCGATGAACGAGGACCTGCACTTCAAGTCGGTCACCTATTCCGGCCTCGACCCCGGTGCCCGCCTCATCGTGACCGGGGCCGTGCATGGCAACGAGACGTGCGGCCCGCGCGCGATCGCGCGCGTCATGGGCGAGATCGAAGCGCGCCGCCTGGCGATCGCCGCGGGAAGCGTCACGTTCGTGCCGGTCACCAATCCGCTCGCGTATGCGAAGGGCGAGCGCGCGGGCGATCGCAACCTGAACCGCAACCTCGCGCCCACGGACCATCCCGTCGACTTCGAGGATCGCGTAGCCAACTGGCTCTGCCCGCTGCTCGCGCGCCATGACGTGCTGCTCGACCTGCACTCGACCCGCGCAGCCAATCCGCCCTTCGCGATGCTCGGCCCGCGCGACAACGACGGCGCGCTCGAGCCTTTCCGTCACGCGGCGCGGGAGCGCGCCCTCGCCCTGCGCCTCGGCGTGCGCCGCTTCGTCGACGGCTGGATGGAGACGTACGCGAAGGGCGTGCGCCAGCGGATCGCGCGCGGCAGCGCCGGCCCGCGCGCGGCCGACGCGAAATACGGGGTCGGCACGACGGAATTCATGCGCGCCCAGGGCGGCTACGCGGTCACGGTCGAATGCGGGCAGCACGAAGATCCGCAGGCGCCCGAGGTGGCCTATCGCGCGATCGTGAACGCGCTCGCTTTCCTCGGCCTGGCTCGTGGCGCGATGCCGGCGGCAGTGGACGACTTCGAGTACCTCACGTTGTGCGAGGTGATCGATCGCGAGAACGCCGGCGACCGCTTCGCGCGCGCATGGTCGAGCTTCGACCGCGTGCATGCGGCCGACGTCGTGGGCACGCGCGCCGATGGCCGACCGGTGCACGCGGGCGTCGAAGGCTTCGTCGTCTTTCCCGACGCGCAAGCGCAGCCGGGCCACGAGTGGTTCTATCTCGCGCGCTCGCGTGCGACGAGCGAGTTGCTCGACGCACGCGCGACGATCGGGTGAACACAACCTGTATCGCTGCCCGGGCTTTCCCCGGTTTAACGATGTTGTCGGGTGTGCAACAACTAGGCATCGCCCGCCGCATCCCGAGGGTGACGCTTGAGGATGGAAGGATTTTCCTGCGCGCCCGCGCAAAGGCGATCCCTCCTTTCGCTGTTCCACCCACTGAGGAGCATCTGTCCATGGAACGCACGGTCGAGAAGGCCTTTGCGCTGCTCGAGGCTTTGATCCGGTCGGGTCAGCCTCGCCGACTCACCGAGCTTGGCCGACAGCTCGGGCTCACCAAACCGAACGCCTTCCGCCTGCTCGGCACGTTGACCGTGCTGGGCTATGTGAAGAAGGACCTGATCACCAAGATGTACACGCCGACGCTCAAGTCGTGGGAGCTCGCCTCGCTCCTCGTGAGCGAGAACGACGTGCCGCACATCGCGCGCCGCCACCTCGAATGGCTCGCGGCGGCGAGCGGCGCCCCGGTCGAGCTCATGGTGCTCGAGGGCGGGCGCGGCGTGTGCGTGAGCCGCCTCGAGCGCGGCGGCACGGCCGCGGCGGCGGGCTTGGGCGAGCGGCAACCGGCGGCGCTCACCGCGACCGGCAAGGCGCTGCTCGCGTGGAAGCGGCGCGAGGCGCTCGACGAAGCGATGCCTTACGTCACGCGCTACACGCCGCTCACGCTCACGCGCCGCAAGGACATCGAGCACGAGCTGAAGGAGACGCGCGCGAAGGGCTACGCGATCGATTGCGGCGAGTTCCGCACGGGCGTGTGCGGCATCGCCGCGCCGGTGCGCGATCGCACGGGCAACGTCGTGGCCGCGGTCGGGCTGTCGGGCGCGTCCGAGGCGATCCTCGGCCGGCGCCAGGACGCGCTCGCGGGCATGCTGCTCAAGGCCGCACAGCGCATCAGCGACGACCTGATGCAGCCCCGCCGGCCGCAGGCCGACTCGGGTGACATCGTGACCGGCCGCGTGAGCGAGCAGAAGCTCGCCACCGCGGAAGCGAAGCCGGTCGCGCCGATCCACGGGGTGCCGGCCACGCCGCGCTTCGCGCCGAAGACCGCATCGCATTGATCGTTGCGGCGGCACGGGCCGCGCGGCCCGTGCCGCGCCGCGCACTCACCGCGGCGCGAGCGATTTGCGCTTCTGCCGCGCGGTAAGCCTGGGCAATCCGAGCGCGAGCAGGATCGAATCCATCTCGCGGATCGACGCGAGGCGCGCGCTGTCGCACCGGGTGCACCACAATTTCATGTCGTTGTGGCGGATCGCCGCGGCCACCTCGCGGCGGTCCCATACGACCTCGCTCACGTGTCCCGCGGGGCAACGATAGAGTTGCCGCAGCGATTCGACGGGCCGCGCCGCACCGCGCGGTGCACGATCGTCGTCGATTCCCGAGCTTGCCTTCATGCCGGCATTGTCGCGACGCCCGGCGCTCAATGCGATGAGCGCGCGCAAACGCCGGGGGTTCAGAGATCGAGGCCGAGGAACAGCGCGCCCTCGATCGGATTGAACACATAGGGCGCGATCGGCACGAAGCCGAGCGCCGAGTACAGGCGGATCGCGGGCAGCATGTCGGGCAGGGTGTCGAGGCACATGCGCCGATATCCGGCCGCGCGCGCCTCCGCGCAGACGCGCTCGGCCAGGCGGCGTCCGAGCCGATGCGCGCGCGCCGCGGGGCGCACATACAGCCGCTTCATCTCGCAAGCCTGCGTGTCGATCGGTCGCAGTGCGACGCATCCCAGCGCTTCGCCGTCCTGCCACGCGAGCAACAGGCGTCCGCGCGGCGGCGCATAGCGCCCGGGCAACGACGCGAGCTCCGCCTCGAAATCCTGGAACGCGAGGTCGATGCCGAGGCCGTTCGCGTACTCGCGGAAGAGATCGCGCACGACGGGCACGTCGCGCGGCACCTCGGCGGGGCGGATCTCGATCGCCATCGCGTGATTCTAGGCGATGGCCGCGCGGCGGGCCGGTGCACAAAAAAACCATACAAGCGCCAGGCGCTGCGAAGCGCCTGATTCGCAAAGCGATCGCGTGCCCGCACGGCGCCCGGCGCATGAAGTTTCCATACTTCGCGCAGCGCACGCAGCCCGGTTCGCGCACGCGCTTCATGCCGGCCGTGCACCACCAAGTGCTTGAAAACATCGCACATTGCATCGCACCGTGGCCATTTCGCGCGGCGCTGGCACGGCGCGTGCGTCTTCGAGGGCGAGACACCCGAACACCCAGCGGAGAAGACCATGAAAGCCGCCACTCTCAGACTCGCAGCCCCCGCATGCGCCGGGTTCGTGCGCACCGAAACCGTCGGCGTGACCGAAGTCGCCGCGCCCCTCCGCAAGCTCGCCGCCGTGATGGCCGCCCCGTTCGTCGCCGCCGCCTTCGCGCTCGCGTTCCCGTTCGTCGGCCTCGCGGTCCTCGCGTGGGTCGCCGTGCGCGCGCTGCTCGAGCGCAGGACCGGCGCGCTCGGCTTCGTGCGCAACGTCGTGCTCTTCGCCGTCGCGCCCTTCGTCGGCCTCGCCTACGCGCTCGCCTTCCCGTTCGTCGGGCTCGGCATGGTGGCGTGGACGCTCCTTCGCAAAGAACCGGCCGCGGCGTGATGCCATGAACGACGCCAACGTCCTGATCGTCGACGACGAGGAAGTGGTGCGCCGCAGCTATGCAGCCGCGCTCGCCGCCGCGCAGTGCCGCTCCCAGGCGGCGTGCGACGGCGACGAAGCGCTGCGGGCCATGGAGCGCGAGCCCTTCGACGTCGTGCTGCTCGACCTGCGCATGCCCGGCGCGAGCGGCATGACGGTCCTCGAGCAGATGAAGCGCCGCTGGCCCGACCGCGAGGTGGTGATCATCACCGGCTATCCGAGCGTCGACTCGGCGAAGGAAGCCGTGCGCCTCGGCGCGTTCGACTACCTCGCGAAGCCCATCGGCCCCGACCAGATCCAGGGCGCCGCGCGCCGCGCGCTCACGCGCAAGCGCTGGGCGCTGCACGGCGACGGGCCCCGGCCCTCTTCCCCGACTGTCCTGTAAGGAGAAATCATGAAAGCGACCAAGAAAGTGCTCGTGGTGGACGACGACCCCGTCGTCGGCAGCAGCTTCGAACGCGTGCTCTCGAGCCGCGGCTACGCGGTGATGCACGCCTCCGATGGTCCCGAGGCGTTCGATCGCCTCGCGCGCGACGACTACGACGTGGTCTACACCGACATCAAGATGCCGGGCATGAGCGGCATCGAGGTGGCCAAGCGCATCAAGGCGAGCCGCCCGTGGCTGCCCGTCGTGATCGTCACCGGCTACGGCTCGCAGCAGAACGAGGCCGAGGCGAAGGAAGCCGGCGTCGAGGATTTCCTGCGCAAGCCGCTGTCGCCCGAGATGATCGAGGGCAGCCTCGATCGCGCGCTCGAGGCCGTCGTGCCCGCCGAGCCGGCGGCGAAACCGGCGATGCCCGAGCCCGAGGCGGCCGAGGCGACGCCGCAACCGCGCACCGTGGGACGCTTCCTGCGCAACGCCGCGCTCTTCCTCGCGAGCCCGTTCATCGGCCTCGTCTATGCGATCGCGCTGCCGTTCGTGGGCATCGGCCTGCTCGCCTGGACGGCGTGGAAGGCGCTCACCGAGAAGAAGGCGGCGTGAGGGAGCGCGACATGTCCAGCATACGGAGTGCGGTATCGAGAAGGCTGCGCGACGTGCAGGTCGCGCTGCTGATGGCGCTGGCCGTCGCGGCGCTGGCGCCACGGAACGCCTCGGCCGATGCGGCGGCCGGGGCGCTTTCCGAGGCGGACCAGCAATGCCTCGGCTGCCACGGCGAGAAGGGGCTCGCGAAGACGCTCGACAAGGGCGCGAGCGTGCCGCTGCACGTCGCCGGCACGGCGTTCGCGAAATCGGTGCACGCGCAGGTGGGCTGCGCCGGTTGCCACGGGGACGTCGATTCTGCGAAGCATCCGGCGGAGTCGAAATCGTTCGCCGACGAGCGCGCGCTGTCGGTGGCGATGGGGCAGGCGTGCCGCAACTGCCACGAGGAAAGCTTCAAGGCCCATGCCGCGAGCGTGCACGGAAGATCGCAGGCGAAGGACGGCGTGCCCACGCCGCTGTGCGTGACCTGCCACGGGACGCACGACATCCAGCGCGCCTCGGTGGGCAGCGCCTTGCGCGATGCGTGCCTCGGATGCCACGCCGACGCACCCGCCGCGCACGACAAGTGGTTGCCGAACACCAAGCTGCACCTCACGGTCGTCTCGTGCTCGGCGTGCCACGCGCCGGGTGTCGCCAAGCGCGTGGAGCTGCGCTTCTACGACCTCGCCGGCGGCAACGAGCTCGTGAGCGACGGCAAGGGACTTCCCGCGGCGAACGGCAAGGAAAAGCTCGATGCGGGCCGGCTGCGCGAGCTCGTGCAGGCGGTCGACCGCTCGTCGAACGCGACCGACGTCGTGCTCGCCGGGCGCATCGAGCCCGCGAGCGCGGCCGAGGGCCATGCGATCCTCGCGAAGAGCCAGGCGGTGCGCGAGTGCGCCACCTGTCACCGCAAGGGCGCGGCCCCCTTCCAGAACGTGAGCCTGTCGCTCGTCGGTCCCGACGGCCAGCGCGTCGCGTACGAAGCGCACAAGGACGTGCTGCACGCGCCCACGTCGGTCGAATCGGTGCGCGGCTTCTACGCCCTCGGCGGCACGCGCATCGAGATCCTCGACATCGTGCTCGCGCTCGCGCTCGCGGGCGGCATCAGCGCGCCGCTCGGCCACATGATCGTGCGCAGGCTCCTGCGCCGGAAAGGCGAACGCCATGAATAAGGTCTACATCCATCCGCTGCCCGTGCGCATCTGGCACTGGATCAACGCCCTCGGGTTCGTGACGCTGATCCTCACCGGGGTGCAGATCCGCTACACCGACCTCTTCCAGGTCGTGCCCTTCGCGACCGCGGTGACGGTGCACAACACGGTGGGATTCGTGCTGGTGGCGAACTACGCCATCTGGCTCGCGTTCTACCTCTTCACCGACAAGATCTCGGTGTACCTGCCGGAGCTCAAGCCGCAGAAGTTCTACCAGGCCGCGATGCGCCAGGCGCTCTACTACGGCTACGGCATCTTCCGCGGCGCCGCCAACCCGCACCGCATCACGCCGGAGCGCAAGCTGAACGCGTTGCAGAGCACGATGTACCAGATCATCATGATCCTGCTCGTGCCGATCCAGTTCTACACCGGCATCCTGCTGTGGGACGTGCAGGGCTTCGCGGGCTCCGTGGCTTTCCTGGGCGGCGTGCGCGTGGTGGCCACGATCCACGTCGCGCTCTTCATCTTCTTCACCGCGTTCATCTTCGGGCACGTGTACCTGGCGAGCCTCGGCCACACCGCCTCGGCGCACTTCAAGGCGATGCTCACCGGCTACGAGGAGATCGAGGAGCGCGCCCCGGGCGCGGCCGACTGAGATTGCGGCAGTTGGGGTTCGAGCCGCGGCTCGCGTCGCGGCTTTTTTTTGCCCGCGGCGGTCGCGCTCGGCGCGGCGGCGTTGGCTAGCGGCCGTGCGCCCGAGCGCGAGGCCCGCACGTGATCCGGATGAATGAAGCGCGTACCTTGGCCGCCACGCCGCTGAACTTCGCCGCGCGCCGGCAGTCGACCGCGAGAGGGACGCGCAAGGCGAGGCGCGCCGCGATCGGACGGAGGACAGCGATGGACAAGTCGGTCACCGGCGTGGTGACGCAGGTCGGCGACGAGCGTTTCGAGCTCGCGGACGACGCGGACCGGCGGCACGTCTTCATGCTCGCGCTCGATGCCTCGGTCGAGGGCGGCCAGCTGCGCGACCTGCAGCGCGAGCGCACCCGGGTGATCGTCGATTACGACGAGGACACGCCGGGCGACGTCGTCCGCGTGGCGCACCGCGTGTGCCCGCTCGTGCCGCCCGCCTGAGCTTCGGTCGCGTCCGCCCTGCCCACCGCGCGAGCGCCGCATTGTCCCGTTCGCGGCACGGCGAGCGTCATCGCCTTTCATGCGCGGCTCCCCGATCCGTCAGGATCTTTCCATATCGCCTCCACAATCCGGGCGCACGGTGCGCTTCACGCTGCCCGCATGGAGGTTTCGATGAGGATCGTCGCCCTGCTCGTGCTCGCGATCGCGGCCGCCGCGTCGTTTCCCGCCGGCGCGGAGGACGAGGCGAGCCCGCCCGCGGCCGTCGACGTCGTCGACGTGCTCAAGCTCGACGCCGGGCGCGCGCAGGCGGTGACGGCGATCCTCGACCGGGCACGCGAGCGCGATCGTTTCATCGAGGCGCAGTTCGGCGACACCCAGGACTCGCAGCGCCTCGCGCTCGTGCGCGTGGCCAAGCAGGCGATCCGCCAGGATGCCGAGCAGCAGCTCGCGGCCATCCTCACCGAGGACGAGATGGACCTGCTGCGGCTGATCGCGCCCGCGCCGCGCGCGGCATTCGGCGCGTTGCGCTTCACGGCGATGTGACGTTCCCGGGTCCGGTATGCGGATCACCGCATACGCAATCGCCTCCAATCTTGCGACGGCCTGAATGACGGGTTGAAAGCGCGCACGGCGGGGAATACCGTGCTCGCTCCGAAGCGCGATCCCTGCTCCCCGGGATTTCGCGGAAGAGAAGGGCGCATGGCGACCGGGGGCGGCCGCCATGCGAGGAGCGATCCGTCGCTCGTCAGTGCGGCAGCAACCCGGCCCGGCGCGGCGACGTGCCGGGCCGTTTCTTTCTCACGTCAGCGCCGCGTCCCGCGATGCGCGATCGACGAGCGTGACCACGGCGCGCGGCTCACCTGGCGAGCGGCGTGAGTCCCGCTTTCGTGATCGCGTTCGCTGCCTGCGGCGAAGCGAGGAAACGGATGAGCGCCGCGGCCGCTTCCGGCTGGCGCGCGTTCGCGGTCACCGCGCCCGCGAAGAAGACCGGGGGCTGCACCTCGTCGGGGATCGGGCCCACGAACGCGATGCCCGGGACGTGGATGATCTCGCTCACCTGCTGGAAGCCGATCTCGGCCTCGCCGCGCGCGACGACCGCCGCGACCGGCTCGCCCGACGGCGGTCCGCGCACCTTGCGGCTCTTCGCCGCGATCTGCTCCGCGATGCCCAGCTGCGGGAAGAGCGTGGTCGAAAGATACGTGCCGCTGCTGCTGTCGGAATACGCGATCGACCTGGCGGCGAGCAGCGTGCCGCGGAAGGCGGCCACGGTCGAGATGTCGGGCTTGGGCGCGCCGGCGCGCACCGCCACGCCGATCAGCGAGCGCGCGAGATCCACCTTGGTGTCCGCGCGCACGAGACCGCGCTTGCCCAGCTCCTCGGCCGAGCTCGCGTCCATGATCACGACGTCGGCCGCCTCGCCGCGCGCCAGGCGCGCCGGAATCGCCTCGGGCGAATCGCCGATCGAGGGCCCGCGCGTGGTCACGAGATGGTGGCCGCTGGAGCGCTCGAACTCGGGCAGCAGCTCGGCGTAGGCGCCATAGAATGCCGCCGAGATCATGACGTGCACCTCGGCCGGCCAGGCCGCCGGCGCGAGCACGAGCGCCGCGACGACGAGGATCCACAGACGGCGCGCGAAGCGATTCGTTGCCATGGCGACCCTCCCCGGGTTTCGAAGCGTGCCGATTCTACCCGCAAGCGCGGCTTCCCGCGCCCGCGGCCGCGCGCCGGCGGCTCATTCCATGCCGAGCGCCACGATGCTCGATGCGACGGCCTGCGCGCGTGGCACGATCGTATCGAGTCGACAATATTCGCGATCGGTGTGCGCCTCGCCGCCCACCGGACCGGTCGCGCACAGCGTCGGCGCCCCGACCGCGGCGGTGAACCCGCTGTCGGCCGAGCCGCCCGAAGCCTCGCCCTGCGGGTGCAAGCCCAGGTCCGCGGCGCACCGCTGGTAGAGCGCGAACAGCGCCTCGCTCTCGGCCGACGGCGCGAGCGGCAGGAAAGAGCGTTCGCGCGTGACGCGGCCGTGGGTGCGCGGCAACGACTCGGCCTCGACGATGCGCCGGATCGCCGCGAGCAGCGCGTCGCTGTCGCCGCCGGGCGGAAAGCGCACGTCGAGCTGCGCCGCCGCGAACTCGGCCACGGTGTTCACCGTCGTGCCGCCGCGCACGACACCGACGTTCGACGAGATGCCCGCCTCGCGGTCGGCGAGCCGGTGCAGCTCGAGGATCTTGCGCGCGAGGGCCTCGATCGCGCTCGCGCCCTTCTCGGGACTGCCACCCGAATGGGCGGCCACGCCGGTCACCTCGAGGTCGACGAACAGCGCGCCCTTGCGCCGGTTCACGACGTTGCCGCTCGGGCGCCCGGGCTCCGCATTGAAGACCGCGCGCGCCCCGCGCGCGATCTCCTGCGTCAGCATGCGCGATGCCGGCGAGGCGACCTCCTCGTCGGTCGTGAAGAAGAGCCGGATCGGAACGTGGCGACCGCCCAGCTCCGCGAACGCGCGCGCGACGAACGCGTTCATCACCAGTCCCGCCTTCATGTCCGCCACGCCGGGGCCGTACGCCGTATCGCCTTCGGCGCGGAAGGGGCGCCGTGCCACGGTGCCCGCCGCAAACACCGTGTCCATGTGGCCCAGGAGCAGCACGTGCGGCGCGCCGTCGACCTCGCCGGGCACCTCGGCCGAGAGGCAATCGCCGAACTCGCGCTGTGCATGCGTTGCGGTACGGATGCCCGAAGCCTCGAGGAACGAGCGGAACAATGCGCACATGCGGTCGCCGCCCGGCTTGTCGCCGCTGCCGCTGTCGATGTTCACCGCCGTCTCGAGAAGCTCGAGCATGTCGCGTCGATGCGCGGCGAGCCACGCGTTGATGCGCTCGGTGGAGGATGCGGTCATGGCGTTGTTCCTTCAGCCGTCAGCCGATGGTGAGCCCGTCGTGACGCTCGAGCAGGCGCGCGGCCTCGTCCACCATGTGCTCCACGATCGTCGCGGCCGGCTCGATCGCGTGGATGAGCCCCGCCGCCTCGCCGAACCATACCCCCGTATTGTCGGGGTCGCCCTCGGCGAACGCCTGGCGATAGCGCGGGCCCTCGACCGCGGCATTCCTCTCGAGCAGATCCTCGCGACCATGCCAGCGCTCGGTGAACGCGTTGCGCCGGATGCGCGCGGTGAATCCGCGTGGCCATGGCATCTGCCGCGCGATGTCGGGAACGCGCGTGCGCAGCGTGCCGTCGCCGTTCGTCTCCACGATCGCCTGGTGGTGGCGCTCCTTGACCAATGCCTCGCGCGTCGCCCAGAAGCGCGTTCCCACGAGCACGCCGTCAGCGCCCAGCATCAACGCGGCGGCGAGCCCGCGACCATCGGCCACGCCGCCGGCGGCGAGCAGCAGCGTGTCGGGCGACTTGCGCGCGAGCAGATCGGCGGCCTCGGGGACCAGCGTGAACGTGCCGCGCAGCGCTCCGTGCCCGCCGGCCTCGGCACCCTGCGCGACGACGACGTCGGCACGCACGTCGAGCGCATCCTCGACGTGCTCCAGGTCCTGGCATTGGCAGAAGAGGAGCGCGCCGGACGCGCGGATCTCGTCGACGAACGGCCGCGGATCTCCGAACGAGAGCATGACCGCCGCAGGCTGGTGCTTCAGCACGCCGGTGAGTAGCGAGGGCGACTGGCGCAGCGACCAGGTGATGAAGCCCACGCCGATGCGCTCGCCCTGCGCGGCGGCGAACTGCTCCTCGAGCCACGTGGGATCGCCATAGCCGCCGCCGATCAGGCCGAGGCCGCCCGCACGGCTCACCGCCGCGGCGAGCGCACCGCCGGCCGCGAACGCCATGGGCGCGCCGACGATCGGATGCTCGACCTGCAGCCGGCGCGTGAATCGATTGATCAAGCGGGCCATCGTTGTCCTCCAGCGACGCAGGACGCCAGCGCCGGTCAGCGCGCTCCCGCGTGGTCCTCGGGGTTCACCTGCAGCGCGACGAGGAAGCGCGCGACCATGTTGTACGTCGCGATGGCCGCGGTGAGCTCCACGATCTCGGTCACGGCGAAGCGCGCGCGCACGGCCGCGAAGAGCGCATCGGGCACCGCGATGTCGCGCGTCATCGCCGCCGCATAGCGCATCACGAGGCGCTCGTCGTCGTCGAAGGCGCGATCCTCGAGCGCGGCATTCGCGTCGTCGAGGTGCGAGCGTAGCGCGTCGCGGCCGCCCGCCTTCACGTACTCGGGCCAATGGTGGATGAACTCGTAGGAAGCGCCCGTGAGGCGCGCGACCACGCAGATGCCGAGCTCCTTCAAGCGCGGGGAGACGGCGAGCTCGCGCCGCACGGCGCCCACATACGCGTTCCAGCCGCGCGCGAGCGGCTCGCTCCAGAGCAGCGCGAGATCGAGGTTGATGAACCGGCCGCCGCGCCGCGCGAGGATCGCCTCGACCAGCGCCGGGTCGCGTTTCGCTTCCGTCTCATCCCACGGCGGGATGCGCATTCACGTTTCCTTTCCGCAGCGCCATGCAGACGCTCGATGGCAAGAGGCCTGCGCACGGCCGACGCTATGGTAGCCGAGCGGCCGGCGCCGCGCCGGCGTAGCAAACGGCCGGCCCGCGAACGCCATGCACCGTCCGCCATCCGGCGCCTGGGCCACGCGACCCCGGCGTCGGAACTCGCGAGGGGGCGCCCGCTCAGTCGTAGACGCTACTTACGGAGCTTCCGATGCCCCCCGTATTCGGTCAGTGGGCGCGGCCCGTCGCACGCTTCAAATCCGCGGTCCCCAACACCTCGAACGTCGCCCCCCTCGCCCTGCCGGTCGGGCGTTGGCTGCGGTACCAGCAGGAGTGGGCGCAGACGTGCGTTCGCGCCGCGTGCGTCAAGAAGATCCGGGGTCACGGCCCCGACATGCCGCCGGTGACTCCTCATCGCATCGCCGGCGTGTGGGAAGAGGCGCTCGAGGCCCACGCGCGCGGGATGCGCGAGCGCGAGCTGCTCGACGACGAGGCGGAGCTCCTCGAGATGCTCGAGCTGCGGCAGGCGGAGGGTGAGGACGCGCGCGCCTCGAGCGTGCTCTAGGTCGCGGCCGCGCTCGAGCGTTTCCTTCCCGCGCTAGGGAAGGAGGGCGAGCATGCGTCCGAGCAACGGCGGATTCACGGTCCGCCGGATCTTCTCGACCGACATGAGCTCGACGTTCTCGGGCGAGCTTATGTCGAGCGCCTCGGCTTCGAGCAGGAAGGCCGCGCGCACGCGATCGGCGGCGCTCTTCCGCGCCTGCGTGAACGCGGCGAGGTTGGCGGCCTTCGCCTTGCCCTTGCACAACGCCTCGCATGCGGGCCCGTCGACATTGTCGAAATGCTCGAGCGCCGCGCGGGTCGCCGGGAATCTCGCTTTCATGGCCGCTTCACCGGAGAATGGGTGATGCGAACGTAAACCGGCGTCGGGGCGCCCGGCTTGACTGGCCGCAAGCCCGCAGCAAGTAGGAAAGTTCCTACAGCCTTTTCGACCGCCTTGCGTCACGATGGACTCGCGTTTGCGTCACGCTCCGCACCCCGACACGTGACGCAGTGCGCGCCGTGCGACGCGATCGTCGCCGCGGCCTTTCAACGTATCGAGCGCGAGGTCCCGGGGTGTCGACGAATTCGAGGCCGTCTTCCGGCCGCAACGCGGAACCGGACGATGCGACGTGGCTCGCCTCGCTCGACATGGCCGACGACGAGCGCGAGGTGATGCGCATCTGCCGCAATTTCCTCGCGACCCTCGACCCGGCGGAGATCGGCAAGCTCCCCGAGACGTGCCGCCCGCGCGAGATCGGCAATGCCGCGGACCTGTGCGCGATCGCCTACGAGCTGGTGCGCCACAACTGCGACGACGGGACCTTCGCGTCCGCGATCGGCTCCCGGCTCGCCACGGTCTTCGCCCGCGCGAACGTGCGCGTGGCGCAGATCTACCGGCGCATGAACGACCGCGGGCTGCGCGAGCTGTGGCGGGTGCGTTAGCGCGCGCGCTTCACCGCCGCGAGACGAAGGCGTTGCCCTTGATGTAGAAGCGCAGCAGCCGCCGCGCCCAATGGCCCGCGTAGTCGACGCCGATGCGCGGCCGCTTCACGATGCGGATGGGCGGGCCGCCCGGCGGCGGCTCGGCGACGTACAGGTCGTCGCTCAGCAGGTCGTGGCCATGCAGCCGCCCGTCGATGCCCATCGCCTTGCACAGCAGCCCCGGCCCCTGGGTGCGGCCCTCGACGTTCCGCACCGGCTCGAGCGCGCGCAGCAGCACGGCCGACGCCATGCCCTCGGCCTGCGTCACCATGTTCATGCACCAGTGCATGCCGTAGATCAGGTAGACGTATGCGTGCCCGGGCGGGCCGAACATCACGCGCGTGCGCGGCGTGAGCCCGCGCGCGGAGTGCGCCGCCAGGTCGTGCGGGCCGAGATAGGCCTCGACCTCCACGATGCGCCCCACGCGCTGCACGCCGCCGACCACGTGCACGAGGTGCTTGCCGAGCGCCTCGTGGGCGACGACGACCGGATCGCGATCGAAGAACGCGCGCGGCAGCCTCGCGCCCGGCGCGCGCCCGATCGCCGGCGGGTGCATCAGCCGTGGACCGAGCGGCTGTCGGCGGGCGCGCCTGCGCGTTCGCGCATGCCGTAGTCGCGGATCACCGACGCGATGCGCAGGCGATAGTCGGCGAAGATGCCGCCGCGCCCCCGCCCCTGCGCCGCGCGATGGCCCTCGGTGTTGCGCCATGCGCGCACCGCTTCCTCGTCGCGCCAGAACGAGAGCGAAAGCACCTTGCCGGGGTCGGTCAGGCTCTGGAAGCGCTCGACGGAGAGGAAACCGTCGATCTTCTCCAGCTCGGGCTTGAGGCGCGCGGCGATGTCGAAGTACTCGGCGCCGCGCCCCTCGGCGGGCCACACCTCGAAGATCACGACGACCACGGCGGCTCCTTCAGGGCGACGGCTGGAAGTCGGGATCGCCCGCCTGCCAGAAGAGGAAGCTGTAGTAGGCCGCGGCGCGCTTCTGGCGCTGCGCCTTGGTGTCGCCGATGCCGTGGCCGCTCTCGTAGTCGAGGGCGAGCAGCACCGGCTTGCCGGAGGTCGTCGCCGCCTGCAGGCGCGCGGCCATCTTGCTCGACTGCCACACGTTCACGCGCGGGTCGTTCACGCCCGCGAGGAAGAGCACCGCGGGATACTTCGTGCCGGCCTTCACGTGGGCGTAGCTGCTCATCTCGTAGAGCGCGCGGAAGCCCTCCTCGGTCTTCACCGAGCCGAACTCGGGAATGTTCGGGATGCCGTTGGCGGTCGTCTCCGCGCGAAGCGTGTCGTCGACACCGACGAGGGAAACGACCGCGCCGAAGAGGTCGGGCCGGTCGGTCATCGCACGGCCCACGAGGATGCCGCCGGCGCTGCCGCCGAGGATGCCGAGCTTCGCGCTCGTGGTGTACTTCTGCGCGACCAGGTATTCGCCGCAGGCGATGAAGTCCTTCCACGTGTTCGGCTTCGTCGCCTTGTAGCCCGCCTTGTACCAATCCTCGCCGTAGACGCCGCTGCCGCGCACGTTCGCCACCGCGAACACGCCGCCGCGCTCGAGCCACGCGAGCCGTGTGGCGAGGAAGCTCGGCTCCTCGGTGATGCCGTAGGCGCCGTACCCGTACAGCAGCGTCGGATTGTTGCCGTCGAGCTTCACGTCCTTGCGATGCAGGATCGACAGCGGCACCATCGCGCCGTCCCAGCTCTTCACCTTCACCTCGGTGGCGACGAGATCGGCGGGCGCGTCGAACTTGCCGAGCGGTTGCAGCCCCGTGTTCTTCACCCCGCCCCGCGCGTCGATGGCGTAGATCTGGCGCGCGCGCGTCCACGCGCTCAGTCCCACGATCGCGCCGTCGATGTCGGGCGCGGCAGTCATGATGTCGGCCGCCCCCTCGACGGCAAGCTCGACGGTCTCGGGCGCCTTCGCGCCCCAGCGCAGGCGCTTCAGTCCCTTCACGGCGCCGTTGCGCGCCTCGTAGTAGAGGCCGTCGCGCGCGGCGGCGATGTCGAAGATCACCTCCTCGGAAGCGGGCACGACGCTGGCGGCATTCGCGAGATCGGGCGCGGAGAGCCTGGTGCGCACGATCGAGTAACGCGGGCTGCCGCGGTACGTGCGCAGGTAGAGATCGTCGCCGTGCACCGCGAAATCGACGACCTTGTCGGCCGCGTCGCAGATCTTCACCCACGGCGTGTCGGGCTTGCCGACGCTGGCGAGCGGTGCCGTGTAGAGCGAGATCTCGCGCTGCACGCCGGCGACGACGAGCGCGATCGCGTATCGCGAGCCGGGGACCCAGACGATCGCCGGGAAGTCGGCGCGCGGCACGTTCACGCGCGGCGTGACCGCGGGCCCGAGGAGCAGCAGATCCTTCTCGGGGTCGGTCCCGATGCGGTGCCAGTACACGCGCCCGTTCTGGTAGCGCTCGGTCGCCGGCATGCCGGGCTCCATCTTCTGCTCGCGGCGGAAGAAGAACGAGCGGTTGTCGGGCGCCCAGCTGATGTCGGGATACTGCGCGCGATCGATCGGCGTGCCGACGCGCTTCGCGGTCGCGGTCTCGAGCACGTAGATCGAAGCGGCTTCCGAGCCGCCCTCCGAGACCCCGACCGCGACGTAGCGTCCGTCGCGCGAGGGCACGAAGTAGTTGATCGCATGTGGCTTGCCGTCCTGTTTCTGCCACTCGTCGGGATCGACGAGGAGGCGCTCGCGGCCGTCGCGCCCGCGCACGAAGAGCTTGAAGGTGTTGTCGCGCGTGCCGCGCCGCGTGAAGAAGAGCCGCCCGTCCGGGATGCGGCGCACGCGGTCGACGCGCGCGGCGACCGCATCGTCCAGCTCGGCGATGCGTTTGTGCAGGGTCCCGAAGCCCTTCAGCCCCTCGAGGGTGGACCAGGCGTGGTCCGACTGCGCCTTCATCCACGCGACCGCCGCGGGGTCGTTCACGTTCTCGAGCTCGCGGTACGGATCGTCCACGACGACGCCGTAGTACGTGTCGGTCGTCTTGCCCGCGGGGAACGGCGGCGGTGCGGCGCCGAACGCGCGCACGGCGATGGCGGCCAGGCAAAGCATCAGCACGGCATGGAACTTCATGCGAGGCTCCCGAGTGGAAATGTTTTCGACTTGACGCGCCGCACGCGCGGTCCCACGATGCGCGGCGAATCGCCATCGTACCGCACGAGCGCTCATCCCCCGAAAGCCATGCACATCCGCCACCTCTTTGCCTGCGCCCTTCTCGCCGGCGCGCTCGCCGCGCGCGCCGAACCGATCCAGTACCGGTGGAACCTCGCCGACCTCTATCCCGACGCTTCCGCGTGGAACGCCGATGCCGCCCGGCTCGAGGCGTCGATCCCGTCGCTCGCCGCGTGCAAGGGGCACCTGGGCGATTCCGCGGCGAAGCTGCGCGAATGCCTCGAGCTGCGCTCGGAAGGGTCGAAGCGAAGTGCGCGCCTCGCGGTATACGCGAACGAATTGCACGCGCAGGACACCGGCGCGCCCGAGGGCGTGGAGCTGCGCCAGAAGCTCACGGTGATCGGCACGCGCGTCGCCCAGGCGAGCTCGTTCATGCGCCCGGAGATCCTGGCCCTCGGCCGCGCACGGATCGACGCATTCCTGCGCGAGGATGGCCGGCTCGCGACCTACCGCCATTGGCTCGACGACATCGTGCGCGCCGCGCCGCACACGCTCGACGAGGAAGGCGAGAGCCTGATCGCGGCCTACGGGCTCGCCGCCGGCGCCTCCGCCAACGACTACCAGATGCTGTCGAATGCCGACATGCCGTGGCCGACAGTCACGCTCTCGGACGGCAAGCCGGTGAAGCTCGATCCGGCCGCGTTCGAGAAGTACCGCCAGGCGCCGGACCGCGAGGACCGCAAGCGCGTCCTCGACGCCTACTGGGGCCGCTGCAAGGAATTCGAGCGCACCTTCGGGGCCATGTTCTACGGCAACCTGAAGGAGGACACTGTGCACGCGAAGGTGCGCCGCTACCCCGATTCGCTCACCGCCGCGCTCGACGGCGACAACGTGCCGGTGGCCGTGTACGACACGCTCGTGCGCGAGGCGCAGGCCGCGCTGCCCACGCTGCACCGCTACTTCCGCCTGCGCGCGCGCATCCTCGGCATCGATCAGCTCCACTACTACGACGTGTACACGCCGCTCATCGTGAGCGACCGCAAGTTTCCGATCGAGCAGGGCGAGCAGCTCATGCTCGACGCGGTCAAGCCGCTGGGCGAGGCGTACGTCGCCGCGATGAAGGACGGGCTCGAGCACCGCTGGATGGACGTCTACCCGCGGCCGCGCAAGCTCGCCGGCGCGCACATGGCCGGCTCGGCCTACGACGTGCATCCGTACCTGCTCATCAACTACAACGACGATTACCCGTCGGTATCGACGATCGCGCACGAATGGGGCCACGCGATGCACTCGTACCTGTCGAACCGCGCGCAGCCCTTCGTCAATTCGCGCTACTCGATCTTCGTCGCCGAGATCGCCTCGACGCTGAACGAGGCGCTCCTGCTCGACCACATGCTCAAGATCGCCACGACCGACGACGAGCGCCTGCTCTATCTCGGCTCGGCGCTCGAGAACCTGCGCGGCACGTTCTTCGTCCAGGCGATGTTCGCGCAGTTCGAGCGCGAGGTGCACGCCCGCGTCGACCGCGGCGAGCCGCTGAGCGGCGAGAAGGTCACCGCGATGTACGGCGACATCCTCAAGCGCTACTTCGGCGATGCCGAGGGCGCCGTGAAGATCGACGACGCGTACACGGTCCAGTGGGCGCTCATCCCGCACTTCTACCGCGACTTCTACGTGTACCAGTACGCCACCTCGATCGCGGCGAGCTCGCTCTTCGCCGACGGCATCCTCGAGGGCAAGCCGGGTGCCCGCGAGCGCTACCTGAAGCTGCTCTCGGCCGGCGGCTCCGACTATCCGTACCGGCTCGTGAAGGATGCCGGCGTCGACCTCGCCACGCCCGCGCCCTACCGCGCGGTGGCCGCACGCATGAACCGCATCATGGACGAGATCGAGGCGATCCTCGCGCGCCGCGAAAACGGCAAGCGTTGACTCGGCGCAAGCATCGTCGGGACGGCGCCCGCTATGCTGCGTCCATGGCCCAGTTCACCGTTTCCTCCTCCGTGCGCCGCGTGAACGACCACGAGTTCCTCGCGATCGTCTGCGCCACGCCCGAGAGCGGGTCCGTGGCCGAGCCCGACGAGCGCACGCGTGTCTGCGGATCGCTGCACGAGGCGCGGGAAGCCGAGCTCGACCTCGCGAGCGAGCTCTCCTACGAGATCAACGCGCGCGGCGATCGCGTCGTCGACATCCAGATCGCTTGAGGCGCCGGGTTAGCGCCGGACCCGTTCGCGCGTGAGCGGCAGGTCGCGCACGCGCTTGCCGCTGGCGCGTGCCACCGCGTTCGCGACCGCGCCCGCGGTCGGCCCCTGCCCCGCTTCGCCCGTGCCCAGGAACGGCATTCCGGGACGATCGATCACGTGCACCTCGACCCGCTCGGGGACGGCATCGAAGCGCAGGATCGGATAGGTGGACCAGTCGATCGAGCGGATGCGCGCCCGGTCGAAGCGCACGCTCTCGTAGAGCGTCCAGCTGGTCGACTGCAGGATCGCGCCCTCGATCTGGTTGCGGATGCCGTCCGCGTTCACGACCTGCCCGCTGTCGACCGCGGCGACCACGCGCACCACGCGCGTGCGCCCGCTCTCCGGATCGACGTCGACCTCGCAGGCGACCGCGCAATACGCCGCGTAGTTCTTGTAGCGCGCGAACGCGAAACCGCTGCCGCGACCGGGCGCCGCCTTCGCCTGCGCGTCCCAGCCGAACCGCTCGGCGGCCATCCGCACGACCGCCTGCGCGCGTTCGTCGTCGAGATGGGCGAGGCGGAACGCGACCGGATCGACACCCGCCGCCGCCGCGAGCTCGTCCATGAAGCTCTCGACCGCGAACACGTTGTGGTAGGCGCCGAGCGCGCGCATCGCGGACACGCGCAGCGGCATCGGCTCGATGAAGCGGCTCACGACGCGGGCGCGCGGCAGCGTGTAGTACGGGATCGCGTTGCGATCGCCGCCGCCGTCGGGCTGCGGGATCGGCCTGGCCGCAGGCGGCTTGAATCGTTTCGCCGCCGACTGCCCGGCCAGCAGCGACCCGGCCGTCCCCGGGCGCGTCGAGTGCGTGTTGCTCCACACCGCGTAGTCCCAGTCGACGATGCGGCCCGCGGCATCGATGCTCGCGCGCGCCTTCGAAACCATCGCCGGGCCGTACGGTTCCCACCCGTGCTCCTGCTCGCGCATCCATTGCAGGCGCACGGGACGCCCGGGGACCTGCATCGCGACGAGCGCCGCATCGCCCGCGGCATCGTCGGCGCCGTTGTGCCCGTAGCAGCCCGCGCCCTCGGCGTGGATGCAGCGCACCTTTGCATCGGGAAGGCCGACCAGCTGCGCGATCGCCTTGCGGTCGGGATAGACGCCCTGCGTGTGCGTCCACACCGTGAGCGTGCCGTCCTTGAGATGCGCCACGGCACACGATGGGCCGATCGACGCGTGCATCTGGTACGGACGCGTGTACGTCGCCTCGACCGTGCGCGCGGCGCGGCCCGCGTTGCCCGCGCGATCGAGGATTGTCGAATCCTCGGTCGGTTGGGCGAGCAGGAACGCGGGAAGCGCGTTCACGTCGGGAAGCGCGGAGCGCTCCTCCCAGCGCGCGCCCATCGCGAGCCCGTTCATGGCCTTGATCGCCGCCCATTCGCGCTCCGCCACCACGGCGAGGAAATCGCCGTCGCGCACGATCTTCACCACGCCGGGCAGCGCCTGCGCCGCGCGCGCATCGAGCGACACGAGCGCGGCGCCGTGGCTCGGCGGCCGCACCACGCGCGCATGCACCATGCCGTCGAAGCGCAGGTCGTGCACGTAGGCCGCGCCGCCGCCGACCTTCGCCGGGATGTCGATGCGCGCGAACGGATGGTCGATCAGGCGGAAATCGCGCGGGGCCTTGAGCGGCGATTGCGGCTGCGCCTTCACGTGCAGGTCGAGGCCGTCCACGAGCGCCCCGTACGCGACCTTGCGCCCGTCGGGAGCGAGCACGGCTCCGCCCTCGGTCCGCAGCCCGGTCGCATCGACGCTCCAGCGCCGTGCCGCTTCGGCCACGACGATCGCGCGCACCTGCGCGGCCGCGTTGCGGATCGCCGTGCCGCTGTCCTGCATCGAGTGGCTGCCCGCGGTGTAGCCCTCGTTCGCGGTGAGCGCGGTGTCCGCGGTGACGAGGTGGATCATCGCGGGCGCGATGTCGAGCTCGTCGGCGGCGAGCTGCACGAGCGCGGTCTTGATGCCCTGCCCGAGCTCCGCCTTGCCGGTGAACACCGTGACGCGCCCCTCGGCGTCGAGGCGGATCCACGCGTCGAGGAACGGGTCCTTCGCGAGGCTGCCGGGAAGCTTGCCGCCGTGTTCCTGCGAGCGCGCAAGCGGCGCGAACGAGAAGCTCACGGTGACCGCGCCGACCGCGCGCAGGAACTCGCGCCGCGTCGTCATGCGCCGGCCGCCCTGCGCACCGCCCGCAGGATGCGCACGTGCGTGCCGCAGCGGCACAGGTTCGTCTGCAACGCCGCGCGGATCTGCTCGTCGGTGGGATGCGGGTTGGCGCGCAGCAGCGCCTCGGCGCGCATCATCATTCCCGGGATGCAGTAACCGCACTGCGCCGCCTGCTCGTCGATGAACGCCTGCTGCAGCTTGCCGGGGCGCTCGACGCTGCCGAGCCCCTCGACGGTCGTGACGCGCTTGCCCGCGACCGCGGCGATCGGCGTGAGGCACGAGAAGACGGCCTCGCCGTCGACGAGCACGGTGCACGAGCCGCATTGGCCCAGGCCGCAGCCGTATCTCGCGGCGTTCAGCTGGAGGTTGTCGCGCAGCACGTAGAGCAGCGGCGTGTCGTCGTCCGCCTCGACCTCGTGCGCCTGGCCGTTCACTTCGAGTCGCATGCTCATCTCCCCGAGGCGAGCTTCGCCGGATCGTCGCCCGTGCCGCCGACGGGCGGCGACGTGAGCTTCGGGCCCGCCGCGCGCGCCTCGCGCACCACGCGCTCGAGGTCATCCCACGGCCGCTCGTCGGTGAAGCGCGCGCGCAGGTAACGCGCGAGCTCGACCACCTGCGCATCGTCGAGGGCGCCGGCGTAGCCCGGCATGATGGGCGCGGTGCGGCCCTCGGCGGGCGGCAGTCCGTACAGCACGACGTTCACGAGGTTGCGCGGGCTTTCCCCGGCCACGCCGATGCTCAGCGCGAGCGGAATGCCGCCGAAGGGCATCGCGCGCGCGCCGTCGTGGCACTGCTCGCACGTGGTGCGGTAGAGGGTCTCGCCCGCGGCAGCCGTCATCGTCGCCGCCTTGTCGGGCGGTTGCGCGCGCGGCGCCGCCGATGCTCCCATGCCCGCGACGATGTACGCGGCCATCGCGCGCACGTCGTCCTCCGGCGCCTGCGCGAGCGCTTCGGTCGTGGACACCATCGGCCCGCGCGACACGCCGTGCCGGCCGTGCCAGCCCTCGCGCAAGTACGCGGTGAGCGCATCGACCGTCCATGGCACGGGCGCGTTCGTGTGCGCGTTGATCGCATAGCCGTGCCAGCCCTCGGCCTCGCCGCCGTCGAAGTGGCGCGCCGCGATCTCGGCCTGCAGCGCGTTGCGCGGCGTATGGCACGAGCCGCAATGGCCGAGGCCCTCGACCAGGTAGGCGCCGCGATTCCATTGCGCATCCTTCGAGGGGTCGGCCCGGTACGCGCCCGGCCGGAAGTAGAGCGATTTCCAAACGCCGATCGCCGCGCGCACGTTGAACGGGAAGGCCAGACGGTTCGCGGGATGCCTCGCTTCGACCGGCGTGCGGGTCATCAGGTACGCGTAGATCGCGCGGTCGTCCGCGTCGGTCACGAGCGTGAAGTGGTCGTAGGGAAACGCGGGATAGAGCTCGTGGCCGCCACGATCGACGCCTTCGCGCATCGCGCGGATGAACGCGGCCTCGCTCCAGCGCCCGATGCCGGTGGCCGGATCGGGCGAGATGTTGGTGGAGTAAATCGTGCCGAACGGCGTGTCGAAGGGACGTCCGCCCGCGAATGCGCGGCCGCCTTGGCGCGTGTGGCAACCCTCGCAATCGCCGATGGCGGCGAGCACCGCGCCCCGCTTCACGAGGACGGCATCGAACGATCGCGCTGCGACCGGCTCGATGCGCGGAAGCGCCGCGCGCTCGCCCGTGGCACACGAGCCCGCGATCGCGAGCGCGAGTCCCGCCGCCGCGAGATTCAGGACACGGGCCATGAGGCCTCCGACCACGCGCCGGCCGGTCGGTTGCAGCCGGCAAATGCAGAAAAAAAGACTCGGCGCCCGCGGCGCCGAGTGAAGCCCTGGCCGGAGTCCGGCCGGCAATCGCGAGCGCATGATGCGCCGCGAGGCTTGCCTAAACCTTAAGCAGCGGCCTTCTCCCGTCGGCGCCCGGTTGTTGAGACGCGCGTGCCGCCCGCGAGCAGGCGCAGCAGCTTTTCGCCATCGGGCGAGCCCCAGCCCGTGCACGCGTCCCATCCGGGACCGGCCGCATACGCGCCGTTGTCGCCGTCGACGATGTCGCGGAATACCGCCTTGCCGCCCTTCGACCCGTAGATCGCCGGGTTCAGGAAGCCCGCGGAATGGCCGAGCTTCTGGTTGCACAGCGCGACGAGCGCCGCCCACAGCGGGGCGACGGCGCTCGTGCCTCCGATCACCAGGTCCTCGCCGTCGACGCGCACGCGATAGCCGGTCGCGGGATCGGCATCGCCCGCCACGTCGGGCACGCCGCGCCCGCGATGGCCGCCGCGATTGGCCGAGCGCGGCACGCCGGCGTTCGCCTGCCACGCGGGCAGCGCGAACACGTCGCTCACGCCGCCGCCCGTCGCACTGCGCAGCCGGTCCTCGTTCCACACGACCTCGGAGGCGATCGCATGCGCCGAAGCCAGGAGCTTGGTGCCGCCACAGCACAGCGCGTGCGGGCTCGAGCCGGGGAAATCCGCATGGGCGAGACCGTCGGGTCGCGCGCCGAGCGCCTTGAGGTCGTCGGGATTCTCGTCGCCCGAGCCCGCGTCGCCCGCGGCGCAGCAGATGGTCACGCCCAGCGCCGCCGCGGTCTGGAACGCCTCGTCGAGCGAGGCCATCGCCTGGCGCGTCCAGTTCTTCTCCGGATTGCCCCAGCTGATCGAGATCGCGGAGGGCTGGTGCTCCTCGTCGTGGATCGCGGTCGTCACCGCGTCGATGAAGCCCTTCTCCGTGTTGGGCGCGAAGTACACGACGATCTGCGCGCGCGGGGCGATCGCGGCGGCGACCTCGATGTCGAGCATCACCTCGCCGTCGGCGCCGTTGGCATTGCCCGGATGGTTGGTCGCGCCGTCGACGCGCACGGCGGTCACCTTCGGCACCGGCAGCCCGATCGCATGGAAATACTTGCGCAGGTCGCCCGCGCGATAGCCGCCGCCCAGCTCGATGATGCCGATGCACTGGCCGCTGCCGTCGGCGTTCGCGGGGAAGGCATAGAGCGCGGCCAGCTCGCGCGGCGTGAAAGCCGTGGGCGCGCCGCGCGCCGCGCGATCCATCGTCGCGCGCGCCTGGAAATGCGCGACCGCGGCGGGCCGGTCGTCGAGGCCGAACACGCCCTCGACCACGTCGGCCACGTCGGCGGGCAGCGTGATCGGTCCCACGCGCCCCCGATAGCTGCGGCCGCGATTCTCGAAGTGCTCGATCTGCGTGCCGAACGCCGCCTCGAACTGCGCGGTCGTGCCCGAGAGGAACACGCTGCGCCGTCCCGCGTCGTGCGCGACGACGGCGAGCCCGTGGGCGCGGGCGAACGCCTCGACCTTCGCGATGTCCGCGGGATCGGCTGCATGCTTGCGCGCGTACTCGGCGCGCGTCATGTAGCGGCGCTTGCCCGGCTCCACCGCCTCGAAGGCGCGCGGCGCGAGCGAGGCGGCCGCGGTGCGCCGGCGGATGCGCACGGTCACCTCGAAGCGCTCGTCGCGTGGCGCGGGACCGATGGAGCGGGCGCCGGCGAAGGGCGTGCGCTCGCTGCCCGGGACGATCTTGCGCGAAGGATGCGTCGCCATGGAGCCTCCCATGCCGATGCCGAATCATCGGCGTAGAGAAAGCATAGACCGATCGCGCGCCGCGCGCGGAGCGCGGTCAGAACGACTGGCGCGTGATCGCCCGGCTGCCCACGACACCGTCGACGCTGTACGTCATCGTCGCCGTGGTCGCGCTCGTGAAGCGCAACGCGAGCGTGCCGACTGCGGTGCGTGCGACGGCTCCGGGGTCGAACGGCGCGCCGAAATAGCGGCCCGAGCCGTACGCGGTGCGATAGAGCGTCCCCGTGAACGTGTCCGGCGCGGTCCAGCTGCCGCCCGACATGACGAGCCATTCGGGGCTGCCGTCGCCGCGGTACTCGTACCAGATCGCGAAGAGCGCGTCGTACTGCTCGTGGATCGAGATGCCCCAGCCCGACTCGCTCGGGTTCCACCACAGGTCGGTGTAGCTCACCGCGGGCTGTGCCGCCGGGGTGCCGAAGCGCTCGACCTGGATCGCGCGTGATTCGGTGAGGCCGTTCACGGTATACGTGAGCGTGGCGCGGTCGGGCGCGCTGAAATCGAGGCGGCCGCTGCCGACCTTCGTGCGCACCACGAGCGCGGGATCGAACGCGCCGGTCACCGGATCGGGACCGCTGCCGCTGTAGAGGTCGCCCTGGAACGACGTCGGCGAGACCCAGCTTCCCCCCGGCATTACGATCCACGTCGGGCGTCCCGAGCCGTCGTAGAGGTACCACGCGGCGAAGATCGTCGCGTCGGCGTGCTGCACGATGCTCAATCCCCAGCCCGACTCGTTCGGGTTCCACCAGAGATCGGTGTAGTCGGTGCCCGGCTGGTACAGCGGCGTGGAAGGCACGCCCGCGACCGCGCTCGACGTGCCGAGCCATTGCCAGAGCGCGTTGTCGTAGGCGACGTCGAAGCGGCCGTAGTAGTCGGCCACGCTGCTCGTGCACGCGCCGGTGCCGCCGTAGAGCTGGCCGACGAGATAATGGCCGTCGTCGGTGAACAGGCCCGAGCCGCTGCTGCCGGGCTCGGTCGCGCCCGAGCTCCACGCGATCGAGTAGAACGTCGAGGTGCTCGCGTCCTGCGGGTCGCACGTGAACTGCCCGCTGCCCGAAGGCGAGCACGACCAGTAGCCGCCGATGGCGCCGAAGCTGATCTTCTGCAGGCCGCCGCCCGGATAGTGCAGGCCGGTCACGCTCGTGCCGGTCGCGCGTGGCCCGAGCGTCCATCCGGCGAACACCGCGCCCGCCGGCGGCGGCGCGTTCAGACGCATGAACGACGTGTCGGTCGCGCCCGAGGCATAGAGCAGCGTCGCCCCGCCGGTGAGCGTGCGATACGGCCCCGCGGTCCCGCTGTCGCAGGCCGAGGCGCGATAGAACCAGTAGGTCTGCAGCGACGAGGCCGCGGCCTGCGACGAGATGCAGTGGTTGGCCGTCAGGAAGTACGGGATCGCGCTCGACGCGTCGTTGTCGGCGAGGAGCGTTCCGCTGCACACGTAGCTCGAGCCGCCGCTGGTGAAGACCATGCGCGCCTCGGCGTTGCTTTCGCTGCTCCACGTGCCGGTGTAGCACGCGGCGTCGATCTCGCACGCGGCGAGCTTCGGGCCGCCGAATCCTTCCTCGGGCGAGACGACGAGATGCGACACCATCGGCGCCGCGAGCCGCACGCCGCTCGTGCGCGCGCCGGGAGGAAGCACGATCTCGAGCGTGGCGCTGTCGCCCTCGATCACCGGCGACCAGTAGATGCGCGCGGCCGCCGCGTTCTCGCCCGCCGCGAGATTGCGCGCGATGCTCGCGACCACCTCCTCGCCCGGCACCTCGAACGCGGGCGAGCCGTCGCCGCGATGGAAGCGCAGCCGGGCACCACGCGGCAACGCGATCACGTCCAGCCCCATGCGCAGCGCGGCCGCGCCCGCGGAGGTGACGCTTACCGCGGCCGCGTGCGTGCCGTCGTCGAGCCGTTGCCACGCGAGGTGCGCGGCGGTGCGATCCTCGTCCTGCAGCTCGACCACCGAGCGCCCGAAGCCCACCTGCAGCGGCGTGCCGAGCTTCGCCGGCGCCACGAGCTCCTTCGGATACGCGGCCGGCGACGGAGCGGCGAGGAAGACGTGCGCGGCGTTTACCGCGGGCAGCGCGGGCGCGACCCGGACATCGTTCGCACCCGGCTCGCCGCGCGCCACCTCGGGCTCGGCGTGGGTCGCGCGCGCGGCCGGCAATTGCGCGAACGAAATCGCGGCGGCGAAGGCGAGCGGCGCCGCGAGCGCGGCACGGCTCCAGGCGCGATGCATCGGGACTCCGGAAATCGAAGGCAACGCCCGATAGACAACGCGGCGTGCCGCGCATGCGGCGCGCGCCGCCGGAGCGCTCCGAAAGGAGCATGCGTTGTCGCGCGGCGGCGACGCGGCCGCTGCGCCGTTCGGCGCAAGCCGGTGCTGCGCGTTAACGGCGTGCGGCTCGCAGCCGCGACACGTCGAGCGTGCGCTCGAGCTTGAGCACCGGCGCTTCCGCCGCAGAAGAGGTCGCCAGCGGCGCCGGATGCCACGCGTTCCATGCGATCGCGCCGACGATCCCGGCCAGCGCGACGACCCCGACCGCCGAGGCGCGGGGCCGCAGCGCGCGCTGCAAGCGCGCCAAGGCGAGGCGGCGGACGCGACCGCGCGCCTTTTCGATGGCGGCGCGCGCCTCGTCGCGCGAGCGGCCGAGCTCGACCAGCTCCTCGTCCTGGCGCTCGCGCTCCTGCGCATGCTTCAGCCGCTCCGTCGCCAACGCGAGGCGCGCACGCTGCGTCTCGAGCAGCCGGGATGCCGCCTGCGTGCGACGACGGGCGAGCGCGACCGCCCGTTCCTCGGCCTCGGCACCGCGCCGTTCGGCCGAGCGCGCCTGTTCTTCCGCGGCGATGCGTTCCTGCATTTGCCGGTCCGCCTCGCTCTCGGCGCGCACCCGCTCCTGCTGCGCCGCGGCCGCGCGTTCCGCTTCCTGCGCCGCGGCCAACGCGCGGTCGCGCGCTTGCGCCTCGAGCTGCGCGCGCTCGCGCGCCGCTTCGAGCGCGCGCGCTTCCGTCGCCAAGCGCTCGCGTTCGCGGTCGAGGGCCTGCGCCTCCGCCGCCTGCCGCGCCTCGGCCGCCTCCTGCGCACGGCGTTCCTCCTCGATGCGCGCCTGTGCCTTCTCCCGGGCATCGCGTTCCGCCGCTTCGCGCGCCCGCGCCGCGACCTCCGCGCGGTGCTCGGCATCGTGCAGCGCCACGGCACGGGCCGCGGCTTGATCCTCGGCCGCGATGCGTTGCGCGGCGAGCGCTCGCGCCTGCTCTTCGGCGCGCTGCCGTTCCTCGAGCGCCTCGAGCGCCGCCCGCTCGGCGGACTCGCGCACCGCCGCTTCGGCGAGCGCGCGTTCCTCGGCCTGCACGCGCACGCGGGCCGCCTCCATCGCGCCTTGCTCTTCCTGCGCGCGGCACGCGGCGCGCTCCGCGGCGGCACGCTCCACGTTCGCTCGCGTTTCCGCGGCTTCGGCCTGGCGCTTCTCGGCGATGCGCCGTTCGTTCGCGCGTGCCTCGAGCACCGCCTCGGCATGTTCGCGCTCGCGTGCCGCCTGCACGGCCTCGGCTTCCGCCTGTGCGCGTTCGAGGGCAGCGCGTTCGGCCGCCGCTTCCTGCTGCGTGCGGCGCTCGGCTTCGGCCCGCGCGGCCGATTCCGCCTGCGCCCGCGACTCCGCGCAGGCCTGCGCTTCGCGCTCGGCCTGCTCGCGCAGCGCCGCCTGGTGCGCCGCCGCCTGCTCCGCCGCCGCCCGCGACTGCGCCTTGGAGGCCGCGTCGTTCTCCGCCTGCGCCCGTGCCTGCGCCTGCTCGCGCATCGCGCGCTCGGCGGACTCGCGCGTTTGCGCCTGCAGCATCGCTTCTTCTTCCGCGCGGGCCGCCGCCAAGGCGGCCGCTTCGGATTCGGCCTCGGCCTGCGCGCGCGCCGCTGCCGCCGCCTGCGCACGCCGCTCCGCCTCCGCGCGTTCGCGCGTCGCCTGCTGGGCCTTGCGCGTGCGCTGCGCCGCCTGCTGTGCCGCCTGCTGCGCGCGCCGATCCGCCTCGATGCGCTCCTCGGCACGCGCCTGCGCTTCACGCTCCGCCGCTTCGAGCTCGCGCGCGGCCGCTTCCTGCTGCGCCTGCGCCACGACCGCCTGTTCCGCGCGCTCGCGGGCCTGCACTTCGAGCGCGGCGCGTTCGGCCTCGGCGTGCGCCTGCGCGCGTTGTGCTTCGGCCAGCGCGGTCGATTCGGCGAGGGCGCGCGTTTCCGCCTCCACGCGTTCGCGCGCGACCGCGGTGAGCGCCGCTTCCCTTCGCGCCCGCTCCTCGGCCTGCGCACGCGCCTCGGACGCAGTCTTCTCGCCCGCGAGCACATCCGCCTCGAGCGCCTTTTCCGCGGCGATGCGCTGGGCGATCGCGTCCGCTTGCAGGCGCTCGGCCTCGGCCGCGGTCGCGGCCGCGCTTCGGGCCGCCTCCTCCGCGATGCGTCGTTCGTTCGCGCGCTGCAGCGCGTCTTCCTCGGCCTTGCGGCGCGCCTCGGCATGCCGGGCGAGGCTTTCGTGCAGCGACTGCGCTTCGCGCTCGCGTTGCGCGGCGAGCGCCTCGGCCTCCTCGCGTTCCTGGTGCGCGCGGCGCAGCGCTTCTTCCTGCGCTATGCGTTCCTCGATCGCGCGGGCGGCTTCCGCTTCCTCGCGGGCGCGCGCTTGCGCCGCCTCGGCCGCGCGTTGCTCCGCGGCGACGCGTTGCGCCGCCGCTACGGCGGCGATGTTCTCGATCTCGCGCCGGTCGTGCGCGACCTTTTCGGCTTCGTGCTCGGCCGCTGCGCGCTCCACTGCCGCCTGCTCGGCGAGCCCTTCGGCCTCGTGCCTGCGGCGCGCGGCCTCCTTGAGCTCGCGCGCGTTCTCGACCGCTTCCTGCGCGGCGCGCTCGCCTTCGCGCTCCTTGGCGGCGCGCGCGGCCGCGAGCGTCTCGAGCTCGCGCTCGTGCTCGACGAGCGCGCGTTGCCGGTCGGCCTGCGCGCGCGTTTCCTCGGCGAGCCGGGATTCGACCACGAGCCGCTCGCGTTCGGCGGCGACGAGATCCGCCGCGCGCGCGAGGCGCGCTTCGAGCTCGGCTCGCGCCTGGGCTTGGACCGCCTCGCGCGCCGCGATGTCGACCGCGAGCGCCTGCTCGGCCGCGATTCGCTCGGAGAGCACGGTCTGCGCCGCACGCTCCGCTTCAGAGGCCGCGAACGCCGCCGCGCGCGCATTCGCCTCCGCCTGCTGGCGCTCCGTGGCGCGGGCGAGCGCCTCTTCCTCGGCTGCGCGCCGTGCATCGGCGGCCTGACGCAATGCTTCCTCGGCCTTTTGCGCTTCGCGCGCACGCTCCGCCGCCTGCGCTTCGGCAGCCGCGCGTGCGCGTTGCGCCTTCTCGAGGGCGGCCACATGCCGTGCCTTCTCGCGGGCCGTTGCGGCGGCGACCGATTCGGCCTGCACGCGTGCGGCGGCCGTGGATTCGGCCTCGCGTTCGGCGGTGGCGCGCTGCGCCGCGAGGGTGGCCGCCTCGCGATTCGCCTGCGCGGCCGCCTCGGCGGCGGCCTGCGCGCGACGCTCGGCCTCGAGCCGTCGCTGCGCCTCGGAGCCGGCGTCGGCTTCCGCACGAGCTCGTGCGGAAGCTTCCTCCGCGAGCGCGCGTTCCGCCGCCTCGCGCGCCGCGGCCTTGGCGGCGAGGCTGCGTTCCGCGTTCACGCGCCGCCGTTCCGCGTCGGCGCGCTCGGACTCCGCCACCTTGCGCTTGCGCGCCTCCTCCGCCGCCTGCGCCTGCGCCGCGGCGTTCGCTTGCGCGATGCGCCCGAGCTCGACCTCGCTGCGTTCCCGTTCGGCGAGGGCGCGCGCGGCCTGGCGATCGGTGCGCGCGGCTTCCGCGGCGGCGTTCTGCGCGCGCTCCTCGGTGCCGATGCGCGCCTCGAGAAGCGCCCGCGCCTCGTCGTCGGCGCGCCGGCGTGCCTCCGCCTGCTCGAGGGCGTGCCGCTGCGCGCTCTCGTCCGCTTGCGCCTTCACGAGCTCGGCCTGCGCGCGATCGACCGCCGATTGCGCCGCTTCCAGCTCGTCGCGCGCGCGCTTGCGCATCGCCTCGGCCAGCAACCCGGCGTCCGAAGGCGCCGCCGCATCGGCCTCGCGCAGCTTGCCGGCGATCTCCTCGGGCCACTGGTCCGCGTCTGCGGGCAGCAGCTTGCGCGTGGCGGGCGCCATCTCCTCGAGGCTCGCGCCCTTGCGCCGTTCGCGCGCACGGGCTTCGAGCGCGGTCCTGCGCGCGCGCGCCGCGTTCCTGAGCTGGTCGTAGAGTTTGCTCACGGGCCGTTCGCTTCCCCCGCCGCAAGCATACGGGGAAAGGACGAGCCCGCCAAACGTGCGGCGGCTCCGCTAAGCGCCCGGCCGCCGTTCCGTGCGGCGGGTGCCGCGCCTACAAAGCTCGCCCAGCACCGTCGCCCGCAGCTTCGCGAAGGCAACGCCCTCGCCTTCGGCGGCCTCGAGGGCCGGCAGGTCGACGAAGCCCACCGCGCCGAGGTTGCCCGCGGCGGTGAACGCGGCGCGCAGCGAGGCCTGCGGCAGATCGGTTGGCAGCACGCGGCAGCAGATGCACGGCACGCCGGGGAAGCGACGCATCACCAACGAGACCAGCTCGAGCATGCGCGACTCGTCGAACTGCACGGTGCACAACAGCAGGTCGACCTCCTCGACGCGGTGCGCCGCCTCCACGCTCGAGAACGCGGGCACGAGCTGCGCGGCATCGCCGAGGGCGCGCGAGACGATGCCGTAGCCCTCGGGGGTGGCGGCGACGAGGATCTTCGCTCGGGAGGAGGGGCTGGGCATGGGCTTGGCTCGGGCGCTTCAAGATACCGCGCCGCAGCTTAAGGAAAACTGAAGGCGCGCCTTTTCACGACCACGGTCCTTCGATGAGGTCGCGCGTCTCCTGCACCGCGACCGCCCACAGCGCGTCCATGGTCGCGTCGGGCTTCTCGTAGGCGCCGCCGAAGTTGCCGTCGCCGAGCAATGCGCGCGCGCCCTTCGGATCGAGCAGCCGCAGCCGCGCGAAGTCGACCATCGGGCGTGGGACCGTGGGCGGAACGGCCCCGTCGACGCGCGTGCGTGCAAAACTTTCCATCCACGATGCGTGCGAGGCGACCGGATCGATTTCCTGCACCTTCGCCCAGGTGCGCGGCGCATTCCACCAGTTGTGGAAGCGCGCCTTCACGTCGCCGCGCTCGCCCATCCATTCCGCGAGCAGGTTCGAGACGGGCTGGTTGCCGCCGTGGCCGTTCACCACCACGATGCGGCGGAATCCGTGAGCGTGCAGGCTGTCGAGGATGTCACGCACCCACGCGAGATAGGTCTGCAGCTTGATGGTGACGGTGCCGGGATACGCCATGAAGCCCGGCGTCGGCCCGTACGGCACCGCGGGAAAGACCGGTACGCCGAGCGGCTCGGCCGCCTCGACCGACACCGCCTCGGAAAGGATCGCGTCGACGGCCAGGCTCAGGTACGCATGCTGCTCGGTGCTGCCGAGCGGGAGCACCGCGCGGTCGTCGCGCTCGAGGTATTCCTCGACCTGCATCCAGTTGCAGTCGCGAATCCGCATTTCGCCGCACCACGATAATTGGGGTCTATCAATTATCGCTCAGCGATGCAAAGCGGCTTCGGTGGCGAGCTGTGCGGCGCCGGCGGAGCCGGCGAGCCATTGCTCGAGGGCGACCGGCGTGTCGTGCACGAGGCTTGCGATCTCGGGTCCCGGCCACTGCGCGTAGTGCGCGCCCGCGGGCGGTTGCGCGTGCAGCTCCACGAAAGCGATGCCCGCCGACGACCCGCCGTAGAGCAGCGTGGCGCCGCCGGCCACGGTGCGCGGCGCCGCTCGGTCCGCGGACCAGAACGGCTGCATCGACGAAGCGGCCGACTGGTCGCCGATGCAGCGCCCGGTCGTGAGGAAGTACGGAACCGGGGCCGCGTGCGATGCGCCGGCCACGAGCGTGCCGGGACAGACGAAGCTGTCGCCCTCGCGCGTCCACACCACCTGCGCGAAGCCCGCATTTAGGCTCGCCGGCGCGCCGAAGTGCTCGCGCGGTCCGGTGACGAAATGCGAGAGCATCGGCATGGCGATGCGCAAGCTGCCCGTATCGGCGGCGGCGGGAAGCTCGACCTCGAAGGCGAGCGCATCGCCCTCGATGACGGGAGACCAGTACGTGAGCGCGTCGCCCTGCAGGTCGACCGCATGGCGGTTGCGCGCGAACGCGGCCATCACGTCGCTCGCGCGCAGCTCGTAGGTGGGCGTGCCCGACGGCGGATAGAAGCGCAGGATCGCGCCCTCCGGCAGCGCGCCCACGCGAAGGCCGACGCGCAGCGCCGCCGCTCCCGCCGAGCGCACCTTGAGCGCCGCGACGTTGCCGCCGTCGGCGAGCTTCGCCCACTCGAGCTGTTGCCCGAAGCCGGCGGCGGTCGCGAGCGCGGGCAGCGCGCGTGCATAGCCGACCTGGCGCACGGCAGCCGTGCCGTCGGCCTGCGCCGCGTTCGCGTGGGCCAGCTCGCCCGCGGCGGGCGGCTCGAGCTCGACCGCGCCGCCGGCAGCCCGCGCGGCGAATGCGACGCACAGCACGGCCAGGAGCGGACAGCGGGAAATCATGCCCCGATCATCGCGCGGCGAGGCGACAAGCGCGGGCGCGCCACCCGTGCCGATCGGCCTATCGCTCCGTCTTTGCGCGCTACGAGCGCGCCACCGCGGAGCGCTCGAAGAGCTCGGCTTGGCGCGCGAGGAAGCGCGGCCAGACCGAGGGATTGATGAGGCGCGGCGGTTTCTCGCCGCGCAGCAGGCCCAGGATCTGCTCGGCCGCGATGCTCGCCATGTTGCGGCGGCACTCGTGGGTCACGCCTGCCGTGTGGAAGGTCGCCACGACGTTGGCCAGCGTGAAGAGCGGATGGTCGAGCGGCGGCGGCTCGCGATCCCACACGTCGAGGCCCGCGCCGCCGAGGCGGCCGCTCGCGAGCTCGGCGTAGAGCGCCTTTTCGTCGTGGATGCCGCCGCGAGCGGTGGTCACGAAGATCGCGCCGTCGGGCATGCGCGCGAACGCGGCCGCGTCGATCATGCCGACCGTCTCGCGGTTGCGCGGGCAATGGAGCGACACGATGTCGGAACGCGCGAGCAGCTCCTCGAGGTCGACCTTGCGCGCGCCGCGCCGCGCGACTTCTCCCGCGTCGAGATACGGATCGCACGCGAGCACCTCGAGCCCGATGGCGCGGCCGAGCGCGGCCACGCGCGAGCCGGTGTGGCCGATGCCGACCACGCCGAGCGTCTTGCCCGCGATCTCGTGGCCCATCACCTCCTCGCGCGTGTAGCCGATCTCGCGGCGCATGCGCCGGTCCTGCTCCACGATGCGATGCGAGACGGCGAGCATGAGGCCGATCGCGTGCTCCGCGACGGAGACCGCGTTGCCGCCCGCCTGGTTCACCACGATCACGCCGGCCTTGGTGCAGGCGTCGACGTCGACCGGGTCGTAGCCCGCGCCGTACGTCGAGACACAGAGCAGCTGCGGACATTGCGCGAGCAGGCCCGCGGTGACGAATCCCACCTTCGGCAGCTCGTCCTTCGCCGACGAGCAGTGGTAGACGTGCGCCTCGCGCAGCGCCGCCACCGTGTCGGCTCCGGTCGCGGGCACCGGGTACACGCGCAGGTCGATCGCGGGGTCGGTTGAGATGCGCCGGTCGAAGGCCGGGTCGAGCCAGAGCTGGAAGCGGGCGACGCGCTTGCGGATCGGGCTCATGCCATCACGCCTTTCGCGCGCAGCGCCTGGTCGATCCATGCGTCGTCGTACTGGCCCGCCGCGATGGAGGCGAGCGTATCGGCTTCCGCCGCGGCCTTCTTGCGCGCCGCCTCGGCGACACGCTTCGCTTCCGCGGGCGTGACGAACACCACGCCGTCGTCGTCGCCCACGACGATGTCGCCGGGATGGACGACCATGCCGCCCACGCTCACCGGCACGTTGATCTCGCCGGGGCCGTCCTTGTACGGGCCGCGATGGCACACGCCGCGCGCATAGCACGGGAAATCGTCGTCGCGATACGCGCCGGCATCGCGGATGGCGCCGTCGATCACGACGCCGGCGAAGCCGCGCGCGCGCGCGACGTTCTTCATGATGTCGCCGAACAGCGCACGGTCGAGGCAGCCCCCGCCGTCGACGACGAGCACGTCGCCGGGTTTGCCGAGCTGCAGCGCCTTGTGGATCATGAGGTTGTCGCCGGTGCGCACCCGCACCGTGAGCGCGGTGCCGAGCAGCGGGACGCCGGGACGATGATGGGGCGCGAGGCCGGCGGTGCCGGTCATGCGTCCGAGGTTGTCGCTGATGATGGAAGCCGGAAGTCCGGCGAAGAGGGCGACGAGCGCGGGGTCCGTCGCCACGCGGGGCAGGATGCGAAAGCCGATCTGGTCCATGGGGAAGGTGGGAATCGATGCGCTTCGCGCGAGCGGCGCGAAACCATGATCCTAACGGTTCCGGCCGACGAACAGAAGTTCCCGCCCTCCCCGGGCGATGCGTCGGATCAACATTTCACAACGACTTCAGGTACTCGACGAGGTCGGCGACCTCGTTGGGCGCGAGCCCCAGCGACTTGCGCACGTTGTACTGGTTCACGACGTCGGTGAGCGTGGCCGCCATGCCGTTGTGGAAGTACGGCGGGTGCTGCCAGAGGCCCTTCAACGGCGCGGTGCGGTACTGCTTCGTCGCGCTGCGCGCCGCGTAGCTCGGCGCGCGGTTGGGCTCGGGCTCGCTCACTTCCTCGATGGGCGGGTGCAGGCGCTCGTTCGCGTCGGTGAAGAGATCGCCCGCGTGGCAGCTCGCACAATTCGCCTTGCCGTCGAAGAGCGTCTTGCCGCGCGCAGCGGCAACGGCATCGAAGCTTCCCGGCGGCGGCGCGGGCGGCGCGAGCGTGAGCTGGTAGGCCTGCAGGTCGGGCAGCTTCGACGACACGAGATCGTCGGTGCCGTTGATCACGTTCACGCCGGTGCGCGGCTCCGAGAACGAGCCGTGCCCGCCCATCTGCGTGACGGCGACATAGCGGTTCCAGTACATGACGTCGTCGCCGTCGCCGGTGACGGTGATCTTGTGGATGCCCTTCAATCCGTACGCGGGCGGGATCTCGACCGGCCCGTTCTTGCCGTCCTGGTTGAAGCGCGGGTCGTAGCGGCCCTTGCCCCAGCTCGCGTAGACCGCCTTCTACGCCGGCGTGAGCACCGGCGAGAGCGCGATGATCGCGCCCGGATTCAGGTCGCGGTTGGGCCAGCCGTCGAGGCGCTTGCCGATGCCCGGCGCGAACGAGTTGTCCACGGTCGAGTGCCACAGCGCGCACGTGATGCCGAGATGCGTGAGCGTGTCCTTGCCGTTTATCGACTCGACCGTGCCCTTCAATCCCACGACCGCATCGAGCTTGAGCAAAGCGACGGTGGTCGCCGGGTCCTCGAGACTGATGCTTCCGTTCCGGATGCCCTGCACCAGGTTGGGTGGAAGCGCATCGGCATCGACCTTGAGGCCGACCGCGAGCGCGGTGGTCGGATCCACGGCGGTCGCGACGACCGTGTTCATGTGCAGCGTATCGGTCCACAAGGTCTCGTCCCCGAAAGTATCGTAGCGGAACGTCTGCTTGCCCTGGGCGACGGCGGCCGGGTCGCGGCTGAGATCCGGCGGCGCGCCCGATTGCCGGGTGCAGGCGATCGTGACGGCGGACGCGAGGGCGAGCGCGAGCGCCGCGCGCGCGAGGCGAGCGTGGTGAACCATGCGGCAATCTCCGGTTGGCGTAGGCGCGCATTCGATGAAGCGCGCGCGAACGCCGTTCCGGCGCTGCGATGGGTGCGCTACGGCTTCGCGGCGACGAGCGCGGCGCGGATCTCGCGCAGCTTCGCCTTCACCTTCGCGGCGTTGGCCGCGCCGATGCGCAGCAGGACCTTCTGTCCGGCCGAGCGCGACTGCAGGTCCGGATCCGCGTATTCGTAGAGCACGTGCGGCACCGTCACGCGGATCGGCTCCTGCACTTCGGGCGTGGCGAGCAGGTGGTCGATCACGTCGATCACGCGGTCGTTGAAATAGCCGGCGGGATAGCCGAGCTCCACGTACGCCTGCTGGAAGAGCGGGTAGAACTTCGTGTAGATCGTCGCGAGCTTCTTCGCGTCGATCGAATCGACCAGCGCGACGTAGAGCCGATAGCGCATCGAGTTCTCGGGCGCGATCACCATGTTGTCGCCCTGCCCCGACGTGACCAGCGTGCCGCCCACGGGCTTCACCGGGCTCAGGCGCTGCGCGTACGACTTGCGCGGAAGGTTGTCGATCGTCGCGACGATGCGCCGGATGAGGTCCTCGGGATGGAAGAAGCGCTTGAACGCGTCGCTGCCGACGAGGGAGGCGATCGCATCGCCGATCGCGCTGTCGCTGTCCTTGAGCGAGGGCAGCGGCGCTTCCTTCTGGGCGGTGGGCACGGGGAAGCGCGGACCGGGTGGCGCGGCGGGCGCGGGCACGACGGTGGCTTCGGCGGGTGGCGGCGGCGGCGGCAATTGCGGCGCCTCGCGCGAGAAGTAGTAGGCGGCGCCGAGCGCCGCGACGACGATGACCACCACCAGGCCGATGACGAATGCACGCACCGGTCGTCTCCTCCGTTGTGCGGAGGCTCCAGCTTACACGGTTGCGCGGGCGCGATGGCCGGCTTTGGCGCTGCGCGTCGTGCACAGCACCCAGCCGAGCGCGACGTCGACGGGGACGAGGATGGTGGCGGCGATCGACGGAAGGAGCAGCGCCGCGCGCTCCGCATGCGTATCGGGTGTGGCGACGGCAGCGATCGCGACGAGCAGCAGGAGCAGCGCGTTCGCGAAGACGCCGAGGAGCACGAGCCGCCGCTTGATCGTCACGTCGAGGATTCCCGGAACGCCGTTGATCCGGCGATGTCATTGTCGCGTCGGCCCTCGCGACCGCGTTGACGCAGCGCAAGCGGGCCCGCCGCCCTTCGCCTGCTCACGCCGCCGATGCTCTACAGTGCCGCCATGCCCGCCCTCTCCACGGCCCTCGCGCGCGCGGCTGCGCTGCTCGCGGCCGTCCTCGCGATGACCGACGCCGGCGCCATGGGAACGCTCTTCGCCTCGCCGCTCGAAGGCCGCGTCTGGGACGTGAAGGCCGCGCGCTTCGTCGAGCCGGCCGAAGCCGAGGGGCGCATCGCGGCCGCGCCCATCGCGCTCCTCGGCGAGACCCACGACAACCCCGACCATCACGCGATCCAGCGGCGCGTGCTCGCGCGCGCCGTGGCGCTCGGCCGCGCGCCCGCGCTCGCGATGGAGCAGTTCGACGTCGAATGGCAGGGCGAGATCGACGCGGCGCGCGCAAACGATGTCTCTGCCGTGGCGCTGGTGCGCGCCGGACACGGCAGCAGCGGCTGGGTCTGGGCGCTCTACGAGCCGCTCGTCTCCTTCGCCCTCGAGCACGACCTGCCCATCGCGGCGCTGAACCTGCCGCGCCAGGCCGCGCTCGACGTGAGCCGCCGCGGCTTCGATGCGCTCGGCGCGGGTGAATCCGAACGGCTCGCGCTCGACCGCACGTGGAACGACGCGCGCCAGGCGGCGATGCACCGCGCGATCGTCGAGGGCCATTGCGGGCAGGACGATCCGCTCGTCGACCGGCTCGTGCAGGCGCAGCGTGCGCGCGACGCCGTGATGGCCGACCGCATCCTCGCCCATGCGCAGCGCGGCGCCATCGCGACGATCGGGCGCGGCCATGCGCGTCGCGACCTGGGCGTCCCCCTCTATCTCGCCGCGCGCTCGCCGGCGCAGGCAGTCCTCGCGGTCGGTCTCGTCGAGGTCGATCCCGACATCGAGGCGCCGACGCGGTACGCCGAAGTCTCCGGCGCGCAGTTCGACCTCGTTTGGTTCACGCATCGTGCGGCCCGGGAGGATCCGTGCGCCGGTCCGGTGCCGCACGCCATGCCGCCGCCGGCGAAGCCCTGAGCATGCCGACCTTCCTCCTCGTCGCGTTCTCCGTCTATGGCGCGATGCACGCGTACGCGGCCGCGAAGGTGTGGGCGGCGGTTCCCCATTCGCTCCTCGCCGCCGCCGCGCTCGTCGTGGTGGGCTTGGCGCTCACGTTCTCGCCGCTCCTCGTGTGGCTCCTGCAACGGAACGTGTCGCCGGCCGCTCCCGTCGTCGCGTGGATCGTGTATTCGTGGATGGGATTCGTGTTCCTGTTCCTGTGGGTCGGCCTCGCGCTCGATCTCGCGCGCGGCATCGCTGCGCTCGGCGCGTTCAGCTGGCCGCTCACGCCCGCCGCGAACCTCGCCGCCATCGCGGGAGCGACGCTGGCCTTCGCCGGATACGGCTACGTGGAAGCGAACGGCCTCGAGGTCGAGCGCATCACGATCGCCACGCCGAAGCTCGCGGCCGCGCGCGTGACCGTCGCGCAGATCTCCGACCTGCACCTCGGCTCGCTGCAGGCGCACGGCATGCTCGACCGCGTGATGGCGCGTCTCGCGCAGCTGCGGCCCGACATCGTGGTGGCCACCGGCGACATCGTCGACGGGCGCGGCGGCGAGTTGAACGAGCTCGCGCGCGCCTTCCATCGCTATCGGCCGCCCTTGGGCGCCTTCGCCGTCACCGGCAACCACGAGTACATCACCGGGCTCGATCCGTCGCTCGCGATCCTGCGCGAGGCGGGCTTCGTCGTGGTGCGCGGTCAATCGGTGCACGCCGGGCCGATCGTGATCACGGGCCTCGACGATCGCGGCGCGATCGCGCCGACGCGCTGGGGATCGCATCGCGCGGCGCCCGCGAAACCCGCCGTGGGCGATTTCATCCTGCTGCTCAAGCACCAGCCGGTCGTGAACGGCGACCCGGCGTTCGACCTGCAGCTCTCCGGCCACATCCACGGCGGGCAGGTCTTCCCGTTCGGCTTCTTCACGTGGCTCGCTTATCGCGTGCACACGGGGCTCACGGTGTTGCCCGACGGACGGCACCTCTATGTGAGCCGCGGCGCCGGCACGTGGGGGCCGCCGATGCGGCTGTTCGCGCGTCCCGAGATCGCGCTCTTCACGATCGAGGGGACGGGCAACGCGCGCTAGAAGCGCGAGAAATCGGGCTTGCGCCGTTCGAGGAAGGCCTGCATCGCTTCCTGCGCCTCGGGCGAGGCGAGCCGCTCGCCGAAGACACGGCCTTCGGCGTCGATCTGCGCGCGCAACCCTTCACGGTGCGGCGCCTTGAGCAGCGCCTTCGTCGCACGGATCGCCGCCGGCGGCAGTGTGGCGATGCGCCCGGCCGCGAGCAGCGCGCGCTCCATGACCGAGCCTTGCGTCACCACCTCGTTCACGAAGCCGAGGCTCGCGGCCTTCGCCGCGTCGAACGGCTCGGCGAGCAGGAACGCCTCGGCCGCGCGCTGGTGCCCCGCGATGAGCGGCAGCAGCAGCGACGAGCCCGCCTCCGGCACGAGGCCGAGCGCGGCGAAGGACAGCGCGAAGCGCGCGTTCGCGGCGGCGTAGACGAGATCGCAATGCAGGCACATGGTCGTGCCGATGCCGACGGCGGGACCGGCGACGGCGGCGATGAGCGGCTTCGGAAACACGGCAAGCCGCGCGATGAAGCGAAGCGCCGGCTTCGCCGCCTCCGCGGGGCGCGCGAGGAAATCCGCGAGATCGTTGCCGGCGCTGAAGCAGTCCTCCTGGCCGTGCACCACGACGACCCGCACGCCGGCGTCGGCCTCGGCACGCGCGAGACCCTGCTCGAGCGCCTCGTACATCGCGACGGTGAGCGCGTTCTTCTTCTCGGGGCGATGCATTCCTATGCGCATGATCCGGTCCGCCGTCTCGATCGTGATCGACATGCCGCCTCCCCTTGCGTTGACCGTGCGCGCAGCGTGCAGCGCAAAGACCGCCCGCAGCGCCGCCGTGACGCGATTGTAGAGCAGCGCGTCTTCACCTCGCGGCGAGCTGCTGCTCGAAGTGGCGATGCGTACCGGCTTCGAGACGCGCGAGGTGGCCTGCGTCAGCGATCACCGCGCCCCGGCTTGATCCGGAATCACGTATTTCATCGCGTTCCTCGTCGCGGTGTTCTGCGGCGCGGCTCTCGCGTCGGCGGAGCATCAGGGACGCGCGCGTCCCGCTTCCGCGGCGAGCCGACGCACCTCGTCCTCGAGCCGCTCGATGCGCTCGAGGAACGCGAGCACCAGCGCGAGCGTCGAGGTCTCGAGCTCGAGGTCGTGGCCGAGGCGCGCCGCGGTGCGCACGCGCGCCACGCATTCGGCGCTGAAGTGCCACTGCGCCGCCTCGCCGGAGCACGGGGCGATGGCGCCGTACTCCACCAGCTCGCGCACGACCGTCTCGCTCAGTCCCGCGGTCTGCGCGAGCTCGATGAGCGTGATCTCGTGGCCCGCGTGCAGCCAGACGCCTTCATGCTCAGCCATGGCCCGTTCCCTTGCCGAAGTGCCCGCGCGGATCGAAGCGCGACGCCGCGGCGAGCTCCTTGAAGAGCTCGCGCTCGCGATCGCTCAACACGGTCGGGTTCACGATCTGCACGACGGCATACAGGTCGCCCTCGCCGCCGCCCGGCTTCGCGAGTCCCTTGCGCGCGAGCCGCAGCTTCCTTCCCGCGGCCGTGCCCGGCGGGATCTTGAGGTTCACCGCGCCGTCGAGCGTCGGCACCTCGACGGTGGCGCCGAGCGCCGCTTCCCACGGCGCGAGCGGGAGCTCGAGGTAGAGGTCGTGCCCGGTGGGGCGGAAGAGCGGATGGGGATGGAGCACGATGTCGAGATAGAGATCGCCGTCACGGCCGCCGTTCAGCCCCTTGCCGCCCTGGCCGCGCAGGCGCAGGCGCTGGCCGTCCGTGGCGCCCTTCGGGATGCGCGCCTTGATCGTCTTCGGCACGTGGCGCACGTTGCCCGCCGCATCGTATTCCGGCACGCGCAGGGCGAGGTCGACCTGCGTGCCGCGATGCGCGTCCTCGAGCGGCAGGTGCACCGTCACCTCGTAGTCCTCGCCGGGAATCGCACGCGGTGCGCCGCCGCGGCCGGACCGCGCGCCGCGTCGCGAGAGGTTCTCGAAGAGGTCCGACAGGTCGATGTCCTCGAACGAGAACGCGCCCCCGCCCGTGCCGAACGGCGCGCCGCCGCCCCCGCGCGCGAAGTGCTGCTCCCAGTCGGGCGGCGGGCGGAAATCCTGTCCGGGCTGGTAGCCGGTGCCGAGCTGGTCGTAGGCCGCGCGCTTCTCCGGGTCCTTCAACGTCTGGTACGCCTCGGCAACCTCCTTGAACTTCTCCTCGGCGTTCGCTTCCTTGCTCACATCGGGGTGGTACTTCTGCGCGAGCTTGCGGTACGCCTTGCGGATGTCGTCCGCGCTCGCATCGCGCTTCACGCCGAGGATCGCGTAGTAGTCCTTGTACTTCACAGATCGCTTGGAACGCGCGACGCCTTGCTCAGTTCCTCGCACAGCTTCTGCGCCGACGCGCCGCGATCCTTCGGGCACTTCATGTCGCCGGCGTTTTCGCCCGCCTGCGCCTTCTCCGGCTCGGCCTCGGGCTCGCGCACCTTCTTCTCCGGCGGCGGGCCGCGCCATTCGGCGATCCACGTCGCGGGCACGGCGCGATGGTGGCCCTCGGCGTCGGCGATGCCGATCACGCGGCCCTGCTCGTTCACGATCGGAGCGCCCGCGGCATCGGCTGGCAGCGGCAGCGACGCCTCGATCTCGGCGCCCTTGTCCTGCGCCACGACACGCCTGATCTGCCCGCTCACCAGCACGACGTCGCCGTTCGCGTTCATGCGCGGCGCATAGACGCGCTCGCCGGCGCGCGGTCCGTCGGTGTCGAGGTCGAGCGGCCAGCTGCCGGTGCTCTCCGCCGCGAGCCGGCACACGGGATCGCCTTCCTCGGCGCCGCTCACGTGCGCGGGCACCTTGCGCGTGCCGAACGTGAGGACGAGCTCGGCGGCCGGCGGGATGCCGCGGCACGAGCTTCCGAGCGCGCTCTTGCCCCATGCGAACGCGAGGCCGACGGGCTTGGCCGCGCCGTCCATGCCGATCGCCTGGACGCGCCCCACGGCCAGCGACAGCTTGTGCAGCAGCTCGGTGGCGTCCGCTCCGCGCGGGGCCGCTTCCGCCGGCGGGCGCATCGCATACCAGGTGCCCGCGCCGATCGCGACGAGCACGCCGAGCACGATCACGCCGCGGGCGCGCAGCGACATGCGCGCGCGCTCGAGCACGGCGCCGGGCGCGGCGAGCGACGCGTCGTACGTTTCGCGCTGCGCGGGATCGGAAAGGACCGCGTAGGCCTTCTCCATGCGCAGCGCGCGATGCGGATCGGGCGCCACATCCTCCTTCTGCATCTGCGCGCGCCACTTCTGGTACGCGAAATCGATCTCGTGCGCCTTGGCGTCGCGGCGGATGCCGAGGACGTCGTAGTGGGTGGCTGGTCTTTTTTCCATCGGCCTTCCTTTGCTGGCGAATCGTAGAGCAAACGGGCCGCGCGGCAAATACGCCGTGTCATCGCCGCTTCATGCGCCGCACGCGCACGAATCTTTTGGGCCGGGACCGGTCCCTTGCATCGTGCCCCTCGAATCGATGCACCCCGTCCTCGTCGCCGCCATGGCGGCGTTCGCAACCGCGGCCCACGCCGCGTGCAAGGCGCCCGCCGACCTGTTCGCGCGCGCCGATCCGCTCGCCGCGCCGGTGCAGCCGGCGGCCTGCGCCGAGCTCGCGCAGACGCCGCCCGCGTTCACCTGGCCGCAGCCCGCACACGCCGCGCGATACGTGCTCGAGCTTGCGTTTCCCGATGGCCACGTCGAGCAGCGCGGGTCGCGCTGGAACGCCTACCTGTGGGACGCGCCACTGACCGCCGGTCAATACCAGTGGCGTGTCGTGGTGAAGAGCGCGGAAGGCGTCGTGCGCAGCGCGCCCCGCTCGTTCACCATCCGCGCCGACGCCACGCGCTTCGAGGTGCCGACCCCCGACGCGGCAGTGCGTCGCGCATCGTCCACGCCGCACCCGAGGACGTGGGCGCACGAGTGGAGCGGGCTCTCGCAGGCGCTGCGCTTCGAGCGACGCGCGGGCCTCGAGAGCCTGTCGACCGAGGCGGCCAACCACGTGCACGACCCGGAGCAGTCCGAGCCCGCGGCGAGCTCCACGAACGCGAACTACGAGGACACGGTCACGGCGCAGAAGCACACGCTGAACGCCGCTTTCGCCGGCGTGGCGCGCGGCAACGACGTGCTGGCCGACGATGCGATCCGCCGCCTGGTCGCGCAGAGCACGTGGAACACGGCGGGCACGCTCGCGGAGAAGCGCAACGACATGGCGAACCGCACGGTGGCCTGGACGCTCGCGCTCGGATACGACTGGCTGCACGATCGGATGAGCGACAGCCAGCGCCACGCGGTCCTCGCGGCCCTGCGCACGCGCACCCAGGCGATGGTCGACGACGTGCTGCCGCGCATCGCACGCGCGCCGTACGATTCGCATGCGCAGGTGAGCCTCACCGCGATCGCCGCCATCGCCGCCCTCACCGCGGGCGATCTTCCGGAAGCGGCCGAGTGGCTGCGCGAGACGCTGCCGCTCGCCGCCGTGTGGACCAGCGCGTGGGGCGGCGAGGACGGCGGCTACGCCAACGGCACCGCGCAGATGATGTGGGACGACGGCAGCGACCTCGTCCCGTGGCTGGTGCTCAGGAACGCCGCGGGCTTCGACCTCGCGCGCAAGGCCTGGGTGCGCAACCACGGTCGCTTCTTCGCGTACTTCCTGCCGCCGGGCCAGCCCGCGGGCGTGTTCGGCGATGGCGCGGAGATGCCGCTCACGGAAGTGCATGCGCGCGTGGCGAAGGCCTTCGATGCCTTCGCCCCGGGCCCGCTCCTCGACTGGGTCGCGGCGACGGCGAAGGGCGAGGATCGCGCCCGCCTCGAGCTGCTGCTCGCCCCGTCGCGCGAATCGCACGAAGCGGCGCTCCCGCGCGACACGCCGAATGCCGCCGCGTTCCCTTCCGTGGGCTGGGTCGCGATGCACAGCGACCTCGCCGATCCGGACCGCACGTCCGTCTACTTCAAGTCGAGCCCCTACGGATCGCACAACCATTCGCACGCGGACCAGAACGCGTTCGTGATCTACGATCGCGGCCGGCGCCTGGCGATAGCCTCGGGTTATTACGACGATTACGACACGCCGCACTGGAAGGACTGGTACAAGCAGACGCGCGCGGCGAACGCGATCACCTACGACGGCGGCCAGGGCCAGGGCGACAACGGCAAGCGCTTCGCCGGCGCGATCACGCGCTTCGAGACGCACGGCGATTACGACATCGCGACGGGCCACGCGGAGGCCGCGTACGGCGGCGCGCTCGCGCTCGCCGAGCGCACGCTCGTCTACATCCGGCCCGATGTCGTGCTCGTGTACGACCGGCTCGCCGCGCCCGCCCCGCACCATTGGGAGTGGAACATCCACGCGCTGCACCGGATGAAGGCGATCGACGACACGCGCGTCGCGATCGCGAATGCCGACGCGCACCTGTGCGTGCACCTGCTCGCCTCGCCCGAGGTGGCCTTCCACCAGACGGACGCGTTCACGGCGGCGCCCCGCGGCGACGACCATCCGAACCAGTGGCACGGCACGTTCGCCACGCGGGCGGCGCACGAGCGCGCCGAGTTCGTGACGCTCCTGCGCGTGCGCTCCGACTGCACGAACGAGAACACGTTGCCGCGGCGCGTCGGCGACGGCTGGGACGTGGACGTGAACGGGCACGTCGTGCACCTGGCCGCCGACGCGGTCGCGGTGCGATGAGGCCGCGCGCGCATCTCGTATCATTCCCGGCTGGGTGTCTCCCGAGGCTCGCCATGCGTTTTCTCCTTCCGCTCGCCGTCGCGTGCGCGTTTCCGGTCCTGGCCGCGGCGCAGCAGCCCGACACGCCGCTCGAACGCCTGCCCTACACGCCAGGCCTCGACGTGGCGGCCATGGACCGCACGGCCGATCCGTGCACCGACTTCTACCGCTACGTGTGCGGCGGCTGGCAGCGCGCCAATCCCATCCCGGCCGACCAGTCGAGCTGGGACATCTACCGCAAGATGGCGCAGGACAACCAGCGCTTCCTGTGGGGCATCCTCGAGCAGCTCTCGAAGCCCGGGGCGCACCGCGACGCGACCGAGCGCCAGATCGGCGACTACTTCGGCGCCTGCATGGACGAGGCGGCGGTCGAAACGCGCGGCGCCGCGCCGCTCGCCGCTTATCTCGACCCGATCGCGCGGCTCGACTCCAGGCGCGCGCTCGCACCGCTGCTCGCACGCCTGCAGCTCGCCACCGGGGACGACGGTTTCTTCTTCGGCTTCGGCTCGGGACAGGACTTCGAGAACTCGAGCCGCGTGATCGCGTTCGCATCCGCCGGCGGCCTCGGGCTTCCCGACCGCGACTACTACCTCAAGGACGACGAGAAGTCGAAGAAGATCCGCGAGGAGTACGTGGCGCACGTCGCGCGCATGTTCACGCTCCTCGGCGACACGACCGACGTGGTCGACGCCGAAGCGCGGACCGTGATGGACATCGAGACCGCACTCGCCAGGGCGACGCTCACGCGCGTCGAGCGCCGCGACCCGTACCGGCTGTTCCACAAGGTCGACCGCGCCGCGCTCGCGCGCTCGATGCCCGCGTTCGACTGGGACGGCTACCTGCGCGGCGTGGGTGTCGAGCGCGTGCGCGTGGTGAACGTGACGGAGCCTGCGTTCTACACCGCCCTCGACCACGAGATCGCCGCGCGGCCGCTCGCAGACCTCAGGACGTACCTGCGCTGGCACGTCGTGAACGCGACCGCGCCGTACCTTTCCGCCGCGTTCGTGAACGAGAACTTCCACTTCTACGGCACGGTGCTGCACGGCGTGCCGCAGATCAAGCCGCGGTGGAAGCGCTGCGTCGGGCTGGTCGACGCGCAGCTCGGCGAGGCGCTGGGCAAGGAATACGTCCGCCGCACCTTCCACCCGGCCGAGAAGGCGCGCGCGCTGCGCATGGTGAAGCAGATCGAGCAGGCGATGCGCGCGGACATCGAGTCGCTCGCGTGGATGGGCCCGGAGACGAAGCGCGCCGCGCTCGCCAAGCTCGCCACCCTCGTGAACAAGATCGGCTATCCCGACAAGTGGCGCGACTACTCGAGCGTGGCCGTGAAGCGCGGCGACTTCTTCGGCAACGTCGAGCGCGCGCAACGGTTCGAGTCGCGCCGCCAGCTCGCCAAGATCGGCAGGCCGGTCGACCGCGCCGAGTGGGAGATGACGCCGCCCACGGTGAACGCGTACTACGACCAGCAGCTCAACTCGATCAACTTCCCCGCGGGCGTGCTGCAGCCGCCGCTCTTCGACCCGAAGATGGACGACGCGCCGAACTACGGGAACACCGGCGGCACCATGGGCCACGAGCTCACGCACGGCTTCGACGACGAGGGCCGCAAGTTCGACGCGCACGGCAACCTGCGCGACTGGTGGACGAAGAAGGACGCGCAGGCGTTCGACGAGCGGGCGCAGTGCATCGCCGGCCAGTATGGGCAGTACACCGTCGTCGACGACATCAGGATCAACAGCCAGCTCACGCAGGGCGAGGACATCGCGGACCTCGGCGGCGCGATCCTCGCCTACATGGCGTGGAAGACGCAGACCGCGCACGCGACGCTCGCCGATCGCGACGACCTCACGCCCGAGCAGCGCTTCTTCGTGGGCTACGGGCAGTGGGCGTGCGAGAACATCCGGCCGGAGGACCAGCGGGTGCGCGCCGTGACCGATCCGCATTCGCCCGCGAAGTACCGCGTGAACGGCGTGGTCGCGAACATGCCCGAGTTCGCCCGTGCGTTCCAGTGCAAGCCCGGGCAGCCCATGGCCCCGGAGAAGCGCTGCCGCGTCTGGTAGCCGGGGCGCCTGCCGCCACCCGCGAACGATGCCCATCCTGCAGCTCGCCGGCGTCTCGCTCGCGTACGGGCACGTCGCGCTGCTCGACCGCGCGGAGCTCGTGATCGAAACGGGCGAGCGCATCGGCCTCATCGGCCGCAACGGCACCGGCAAGACGAGCCTGCTCAAACTGATCAAGGGTCGCGCGCGTCCCGACGAGGGCACGGTGTGGCTCGCGCCGGATGCGCGCATCGCCGCCGTCGAGCAGGAGCCGGCGTTCGCGCCCGGCGAGAGCGTGTTCGATGCGGTCGCGAGCGGCCTCGGCGCCGCTCGCCGGCTCCTCGTCGACTATCACGCCGCCGCGCACGCCGGTGCGTTGGAACGCCTGCAGCACCTGCACGAGCAGCTCGATGCGACCGGCGGCTGGACGCTGCAGCATCGCATCGAGGCGACGCTCAGCCGGCTCGGCCTCGGCGAGGACGTGCCCGTGGCCGAGCTCTCGGGCGGGATGCGCAAGCGGGTCGCGCTCGCGCGCGCCATCGTCGCCGAGCCCGACCTGCTCCTCCTCGACGAGCCCACGAACCATCTCGACATCGGCGCGATCGAGTGGCTCGAGGACCGCCTGGTCGCGTTCGCGGGCAGCGTGCTCTTCGTGACGCACGACCGGCGTTTCCTCGACCGCGTGGCGCTGCGCATCGTGGAGCTCGATCGCGGCCGCCTGCTGTCGTTCCCCGGCAACTTCGCGGCGTACGAGGCGCGCAAGGCCGAGCAGCTGGCGGAGGAAGCGGTGCGCGCGCGCAAGTTCGACAAGCTCCTCGCGCAGGAAGAGGCATGGATCCGCAAGGGCGTGGAGGCGCGGCGCACCCGCAACGAAGGGCGCGTGCAGCGGCTCGAGCAGCTGCGCGTGGAGCGCGCGGCGCGGCGCGAGCGGCTCGGGCGCGTCGAGCTCGCGGTCGACAGCGGCGAGCGCTCCGGGCGGCTGGTCGCCGAGCTCGAGCACGTCGACAAGCGCTACGGCGGAAAAGACGTGGTGCGCGGCTTCTCGTGCCGCATCCTGCGCGGCGACAAGGTGGGCCTCATCGGCCCGAACGGCAGCGGCAAGACCACGCTCCTCAAGCTCATCCTCGGCGCGATCGCCCCCGACGCCGGGCGCGTGCGGCTCGGGGCGCGGGTGTCGGCCGCCTACTTCGACCAGCTGCGCAGCGCGCTCGACGACGAGGCCACGCTCGCGGATACGATCTCGCCTGGCAGCGACTTCGTCGAGATCGGCGGCGGGCGCAAGCACGTGATCAGCTATCTCGGCGACTTCCTCTTCCCGCCCGAGCGCTCGCGCGCCCCGGTGAAGTCGCTCTCCGGCGGCGAGCGCAACCGCCTGCTGCTCGCACGCCTTTTCAGCCGCCCGGCCAACGTCCTCGTGCTCGACGAGCCCACCAACGATCTCGACATCGAGACGCTCGAGCTGCTCGAGTCGCTGCTGCAGGACTACGACGGCACGGTGTTGCTCGTGAGCCACGACCGCGAGTTCCTCGACAACGTCGTCACGCAGACCATCGCCTCCGAGGGCGACGGGCGCTGGCAGGAATACGTGGGCGGCTACAGCGACTGGGTGAGGATGCGCCCGGCGGCCGAGCGAAGCTCGCCCTCTGCCTCGGGCGAGGGTCCGGGTGAGGGTCCGGCGCCCTCCGGATCCCAGCCGCCCGCGGCCGCTCGCCGACCCGTGAAGCTCTCGTACCACGAGGCGCGCGAGCTCGAGGCGTTGCCCGCGACGCTCGAGGCGCTCGAGCGCGAGCAGAACGAGATCGCGGCCCGGCTCGCCGATCCCGCGCTCTACCTGGACCGCAATGCCGACGTGCGGGGCCTGAACGCGCGCCACGAGGCGATCGAGGAGGAGCTCACGCGGCTGCTCGCGCGCTGGGAAGCGCTCGAGGCGAAGAAGGGCGGCGCGTGACGATTCAGGCGCTCGCTCGCGGCCGGCGCACGCGCTTCGAGGTGCGCCGCGCACGTGAACCGGCACGTGCCTTGCGGCGATCGCGCGCTACCTCGTCGAAGAGCCATGCGCGCAAGGCGAGGAGCTTCGGCGCCTGCGCGAGCCGCGGCGGATAGACGAGGTAGCAGTTCCAGCGCGTCGGCACCGCGATCCCGAAAAGGCGCACCAGCTCGCCGTTCTCGAGCGAGTCGGCGAGCAGCGTGCGGCGCGCGAGCGCAATGCCGTGGCCGTCGATCGCCGCCTGGATCGCGTGCGACGACATCTCGAACGCCGAGCCGCGCGAGGGCTCTTCCCAGTCCAGACCCGCCGCCTCGAACCAGGGCTTCCACCACTCCCCTTCCGAGCGCAGCAGCGTGTAGCGCGCAAGATCCCCGGGTTCGCGCGGAAGGCGCCCGCGATTCAATCGCGGCGAGCACACCGGGAAAAGCTCGTCGTCCATCAGCCGCTCGGCGACCACGCCGGGCCATCCGCCCGGCCCGAAGCGGATCGCCGCGTCGACGTCGTCGCGCCGGAAGTCGGCGAGCTGGTCGGTGGTGCGGATGTCGAGGTCGATGTCGGGATGCGCGGCGAGGAAGCCACCGACGCGAGGCATGAGCCAGCGTGCCGCGAACGACGGCAGCACGCTCACGCGCAGCCGCCGCGGGTTGCGCCGCTCGGTGAGCTCGCGCACCGCCTCGGCGATCTCGCCCAGCGCCGAGCGCAGCCGCGCGGCGAAGCGTGCGCCCTCGTCGGTCAGGCGGATGCCGCGTCCCGCCCGCTCGACCAGGCGCACGCCGAAATCCGCCTCGAGCGCCTTGATCTGGTGGCTGATCGCGCCGTGCGTGAGGTGCAGCTGCTCGGCCGCGCGCGTGAGGCTGCCGGTGCGCGCGGCCGCCTCGAACGCGCGCAGCGCCTGCATCGCCGGCAGCCGCGGGCCGCTCGCCGCGGGCGCCCTGTCATTGTGAATCGCGCTCACATTTTCCGGGAAAACAAATCGTTTGTGCCGCGAGCGTACGCCTCGTACATTGGGCTCGCAAGCGAACCCAACCGGAGAATAAAATGGCAACGATCGTATCGAATCACGACCCCCGCCCGCAGCCCGCCGCGCCGCGCTTCGCCGGCCGCTGGCTCGACCGCGCCGCCGGCCCGCTCGTGCTCGTGGCGATGCTCGCGCTCATGGGCATCGCGCTGTCGGAATTCGCCGCGCCGCCGATCGTTCCGGCGCCGGCGGCCAGCGCCAGCGCGTGACCGCTCAGGCGGCGGCGAGCGCCTCGCGCCAGGCCGCGGACGAATCCGCGATGCGCGCCTCGAGGCCGCTCCCATCGAGGATGCCGCCGGCGAGCCCCAGCCCGCGCAGCGCGCGCTGCAGCCCGGGCTCGCGGTCGAGGGTGACAATCGCCTCGCGGACGCGGGCATCGAGATGCGCGCCGAAGACGCCGAACCAGACGTCGAGCGCATGGCGCGGGAAGCCGCATTCGGCGAGCGTCGGCACGTCGGGCAACAGCAACGTGCGGCGCGCATCGGACACCGCGAGCGGCGTCACCAGCCGCATCGCGATCGCCTCGCGGCACGCGAGGCTGCTGTCGAAGTACACGTGCACGCGACCGGCCGCCAGATCGGCGTATGCCGCCATGCTTCCCGCCTCGTAAGGGCGATGCTCCATCGCGATGCCGGCCATGGCGCAGAACCACGCGGTGCACAGGTGGATCGTCTGCCCCGTGCCGGCGGACGCATACGTGAGCCGCTCGCTGCGTGCACGCTCGACGAGCTCGCCCACGCTCGCCACGCCGAGAGCGCGCGCGGCGAGCAGCACGTTCGGCGCGGAGCCGAGCCCGGCCAGGGCCACGAACGCGCCGTCGGGGGCGCCGGCGTCGCGCGCGGGCAGCAGCACGTGCGTGCTCGGCGTGCCGAGGAGCAGGACCGGCTGGCCCGCGTGCGCGAGCGCGTTGGCCGCGCGCACGCCCTTCAGCCCGCCCTCGCCCGGCACGTTCTCGATCGCGATGCCGATGCCGCGCGCGGCGAGCGCCGCGGCGAAAGCGCGCGCCGCGCGGTCGGCGGCACCATCGCGCCCGAACGGGACGACGAAGCGCGGAATGGCCGCTACTCCGCCTGGATGCCGAGCTCCTTCACGAGCTTGCCCCACTTGTCGGCGTCCGCGCGCAGGATCCTGCCGAACTGCTCGGGCGTCTCGTTCACCGGCTCCACGCCGATCGCTTCCATGCGCGACTTCACGTCGGGCAGCATCATGATGCGGTCGATCTCGGCGTTGAGCTTCTTCGTGATCTCCGGGGGCAGTCCGACCGGCCCGAACGCGCCGTACCACACGGCCATCTCGTAGCCGGGGATCGTCTCGGCGACGGTCGGCACGTCCTTCAGCAGCGGCGAGCGATGGTTCTCGGTGACGGCGAGGAGCTTCAGCTTGCCCGCCTTCACGTGCGGCAGCGACTGGGTGCCCGCGGTGAAGAGCACCTGCGTCTCCCCGGACACGACCGAGAGCACTGCCGGGGCTCCGCCCTTGTACGGCACGTGCAGCATCTTGCAGCCGGTCATCTTCTCCATGAGCGCGGCCGACAGGTGGTTGGTCGATCCGGGGCCCGCCGAAGCGTAGGCGATCTTGCCGGGATGCGCCTTGCAGTAGGCGATGAACTCCTTCACGTCGTTCACCGGCAGCGACGGGTTCACCACCATGGTGTTGGTGACGAACGCGAGCATCGCAATCGGCGTGAAGTCCTCGACGCCGCGGAACGGCATCTTGGAGTCCATCGCGGGGTTGATCGCGTGCGTGCTCATCGAGCCGAACAGGATCGTGTAGCCGTCGGGCCTGGAGCGCGCGACGTATTCCGAGCCGATGTTGCCCGAGGCGCCCGGCTTGTTGTCGACGATCACGGGCTCGCCGAGCGACTGCCCGAGCTTGTCGGCCACCGCGCGCGCCAGGATGTCGGTCGATCCGCCCGGCGCCCACGGCACGATGATGTGGAGCGGATGGTCGGGCCACGCGGCGTGCGCGGGTGCCACCGCGGCGAGGAGCCCGAGCGCGCCGAGCAGGTGGCCGAGGACGGAGCGGATGGAAGACATGATCTGCTTTCGAAGGGGAGGAAGATGATGCGGTTCAGCGCCCCACGGCATAGCCCTGCATGCCGCGCGGATTGGCGGCGGCCTTGAGCAGCCAGCGGCCGCGCGCGTCGCGTTCGCGCGCGCACGCCGTGAGGCGACCCTCGGACCACGGCTCGCCCACGACGACGTTGTGCCCGCGCGCGCGCAGCGCCTCGATCGTCATCGCGGGCAGCCGCGACTCGAGCGTGATGCGGTTCAGCACCGTCTCGCGCGGCCAGAACGAGGCGGGGAAATGGTTGATGTGCCACGACGGATGGTCGATCGCCTCCTGCAGGTTCAGGCCATGCAGCGCATGGCGCAGGAAGAACACGACCTGCCATTGGTCCTGCTGGTCGCCGCCCGGCGTGCCGAAGGCCATGTAGGGCTCGCCGTCGCGCAGCGCGAGCGAAGGCGACAGCGTGCAGCTCGGGCGCTTGCGCGGCGCGACCTGCCCGGGCACGCCCTCCTCGATCCACGTCATCTGCAGGCGCGTGTTGATCGAGAAGCCGAGCTCGGGAACGACTGGGCTCGACGAGAGCCATCCGCCGGAGGGCGTCGCGGAGACCATGTTGCCCTCGCGATCGATCACGTCGACGTGGCACGTGTCGCCGACGAAGAGCTCGTGCTCGCCCCATTCCCACGCGGGCGGCAGCTCCGCGAACGTCGGCTCGCCGATGCCGAAGCGCACGTCGGAGCGGCGCAAGGTGCGCGAGGCGGCCTCCAGGTCCGGCAGGCGCGGCGCGCGGCCCCCGGGCGCTCCGGGATCGAGCTTGCCGCTCGCCGTGTCGCCGAAGCGTTGCCAGCGCTCGCGCGCATAGGCGTCGGACAGCAGGTCGGCGAGCGGCACGTCGACGAAGTCGGGATCGCCGTACCACGCGAGCCGATCGGCCATCGCGAGCTTCGCCGCCTCGACCACGCGGTGCACCCACTCGTCGGAGTCGGGCGAGTGCGACTCGAGGCCCGCGTGCTTGAGGAGCGCGAGCTGCTGCAGGAAGACCGGGCCCTGGCTCCACGGGCCGCATTTCGCGACGGTGTAGCGGCCGAAGTCGAGTGTGGCCGGCTCCTCGTAGCGCGCCTGCCAGCTCGCGAGGTCGTCGTAGCGCAGCAGGCCGCGGTTGCGCTCGCCGGTCGTATCACGCACCTGCTCGTGCGTGTAGCAGGCGTCGATCGCGCGCGCGACGAAGCCCCGGTACCAGCACTCCTGCGCCGCCTCGATCTGCGCCACGCGGCCGCTGCCCGCGCGCTGCGCTTCCTCGACCAGGCGCTGGTAGGTCGCCGCGAGCGTCGGGTGGGTGAAGTTCTCGAGCGGCCGCGGCACGCGCCCGCCCGGCAGCCACACGCGCGCCGAGCTCTTCCATTCCGCGTCGAACAGCGGGCGCACGGATACGATCGCCTGCACCGCGCGCGGAACGAGCGGGAAGCCGTCGCGTGCGTACTCGATCGCGGGCCGCAGCACGTCGGCGAGCGGCCACGTGCCGTGGTCGCGCAGCAGCGTCATCCACGCGCCGAACGCGCCCGGCACCGTCGCGGGAAGAAGGCCGATCCCCGGCACGAGATCGAGGCCGAGGCGCTTGAACGCGGCCGCATCGGCAGCCGCCGGCGCCCCGCCCTGCCCGCACAACACGCGGGTGCGGCGCTCGCGCGCGGACCAGAACACCATGGGCGCCTCGCCGCCGGGGCCGTTCAGGTGCGGCTCGACGACCTGCAGCACGAAGCCGGCGGCGACCGCCGCATCGAAGGCATTGCCGCCGCGCTCGAGCACGCTCATCGCGACCTGCGCGGCGATCCAGTGGGTGGACGCGGCCACGCCGAAGGTGCCGCGGACTTCCGGACGTGTCGTGAACGGGATCAAGGGCGGGCGATTAGTGACGAAACCCATTGATTTTAGCGCGCGCCGCCGTCGACAATTGGAGCGACGTGCACATCAGGAAAGGAACGCCCATGCGCAGGCTCGTGTGGTTATTGCTCGGAATCGCGCTGGCGGGAGCCGCCGTCGCGCAACCCGCCCCTTCCGCACCCGGCACGCCGGCGACGCAGCAGACTTCGACCGGGGATGCCAAGCCCAACGATGAGGCCAAGCGCGCCAACGAGGCGCGGCACGAGCGGCGCCAGCATCGCCGCATGGTGAGCCACCACCATCGCCGGAAGCACTGACATGCGCCGCATCTACGCCGCGACGCTCCTGGCATTGCCTCTCGCGGCCTTCGCCGCGGGCTCGGGATCCGCCGACGCCACGTGGAACGCGAAGCTCGGCTACGACTGGGAGCAAGGCAAGTACGGCGCGCTGCGCGATACCACGACCGAGACGGCATCGGCGACGATCTCGTACGACAGCGACGCGTTCGGCGTCGACCTGCTGGTGCCGTACCTGCGCGAGCGTGGGCCCGGACGTGTGCTCTTCCTTCCCGGGCGCCGGCCCGTGATCGTCTTCGGCCCCGACCGGCGCGCGAGCGGCATCGGCGACGTGACGGCGGGCCTGACCGGCTACGTGCTCAACCAGGAGCGAAGCGGAATCGACCTCGATCTCGGCACGATCGTCAAGTTCGGCACCGCCTCGGCGGCCAAAGGGCTCGGCACCGGCAAGATGGACGACAGCGTCCAGGCGGCGCTCGGTCGCAGCCTGGGGCCGGTCGATGCCACGCTCACGCTCGGTTATACCTTCGTGGGCAAGGCGCCCGGCCTCGACCTGCGCAACGCCTCGTACGGCTCGTTCGACGTGAACGCGCACCTCAACCGCGCGTGGAGCGTCGGTGCGACCTACGACTGGGGCCAGTCGCCCACGCGCAGCGAATCGGCGGGAACCGACGCGAGGCTCTATCTGACCTTCTATCCGCGGCGCGGCGTCTCGATCGAGGCGTACGTGCTGAAGGGCTGGTCGAACCAGAGCCCGGATCGCGGCGGCGGCCTCACGGTCGGGTGGGACCTGTGAAGGCGGCGCTCGCGGTGCGCGCCCTCGCGTGGATGGTCCTCATCGCGGCGGCTGCGGTGGCGCGCGCCGCCATGCCCTTCGGCGAGGTCGAGTTCGTCGAGGGTCACGTGAGCATCGTGGACGTCCAGGGGCACGAGCGTCCGGCGCAGGTCGGGCAGACGATCCTCGAGGGCGAGACGCTCGTCACGGGAGCCGACGGCGAGCTGCATGCGCACACGACCGATTCGGGATTCCTCGCGCTGCGAGCGAACACGCGCCTCACGGTGCAGGCATATCGCGCGGCGGGGCGTGCGGACGACTCGGTGCTGCTCTCACTCGCCCGCGGCACGCTGCGCATCATCACCGGCTGGGCCGCCAAGCTGCGGCCGCACGGCTATCAGATCCATGCCGGCAACGCCACGATCGGCATCCGCGGCACCGACCACGAGCCGCTCTTCCTGCCCCCGGGCGATCCTGCCGGGCCGCCGGGAACCTACGACAAGGTGAACACGGGAGCCACCTACATCGACACGCCCGCGGGCAGGGTGGAGGTCGGCGCCGGCCACGCCGGATTCGCGCCGCACGACGGACGCGCGCCGCAAGTGCTCGAGAAGGTGCCCGAGTTCTACCGGCCGACGCGCAACGAGGCGCGCATCACCGAGCGCAAGGCGCAGCTCGAGAAGGAAAGCGCGCGGGTCATCGAGCGGCTGAAGGCGGCGGGCAGCGCGAAGCAATCGGCGTCCGGCGACAAGACGACGACCGAGGGCAGCGCGAAGGAAACCACGTCCGGGGAGAAGGCGGCGACCGAGGGCCCATCCAGGGAAGCTTCGGGCGAGGGCAAGGGCGGCGAAGGCGGCAAGGAAGAGGCCGCGGGCGGCCACGACGAGAAGGCACCGGACAAGGGATCGAAGGAAGAGCGCCGGCGCCGAGCCGAGCGGCGGCACCACTCGCTCAAGTAGCGCGATGGGTCGTGGCACGACGCAATTGACGCCGGGGCTTGTTTCCCGCTGCGCGAGCCGCGAGAATCGCCGCACCATCGCCACAAGGAACGAACAATGCGAAAGCTTCGCTTCTGGGTCGCGGCCGCGGCCCTGGGCATCGCGGGCAGCGTGCTCGCGCAATCGACCCCATCGCCAGCTCCGACCGAACCGCCGCGCCCGTCGGTGCCGGTGGCGCGCGTCGAGCCGGTGGACCTGAACGCGCCCGCGGCCGCGCACCACGCGCGCAAGACGAAGGCGAAGCACGTCGCGCACAAGCCGGCGCCCAAGCCCGCGCGCCACGCGAAGCACCGCAAACCCTGAAGCCCGCCTCGCGCTCAGCGCGAGGCGAGCACGCGCACGCTCGAATCGACCTGTCGTGCGTCGATATATCCGATCGCGTTCGGGTTGGCCGCGACGATCTTCTTCGCGTCGCTGCTGTCGGCGGCCTGCCGCGGCGGCTGCGCGCGCCCGGTGAAGATGAGCTTCGACCACCACGCCTTCACCTGCGCGGGCGACTTGCCGGTGAACTCCGAATAGAACCTGTCGCGCACCGGCGAGTCCTCGGGCTGGTCGATGGGAACGGCCGGCCGCCCGTCCGGAAAGCGGCTGGTCTTGCCGAGGAAGATGTCGGCCACCTGCTCGGCATTGAGCGCGGTCACGGGGCTCTTCGCGGAGACGACCGCGACCACGCCGTCGTCGCCGTTCGCGGCCATGCACGGCCACCCGGCAAGGCACGCGACCAGCAGGACGGCGGGCAATCGATCCTGGAACATGGCGCCCCCTAGAACACGAAGTCGACGACCGCGCTGAAGACGTCGACGGTCTCGCCGCGATGGAAGCCCGGCTGGATGTTGCCGAACGTCCCATAGGACGACGCGGCAACCGCCACCCGGTCGTACTGCAGCTTGAACGCGGCATTGCGCAGCGCATCCCAGCGCAGGCCGAGCGACACGGTGTGCTGCTGCGGGATCAGGCCGAGCTCGTTGTTCAACGCGGCGTTGAGCTGGCCGGCCAGGCCCGCGAGCGGCGGCGGCAGTCCCTGCGTCGGCAAGCCCGGGTTCGACGTATCGCTGTCGGCCTTCACGCGCGCGTAAGTGGCGTAGGGCGTGAGCCGCCCGAAGCGCCAGCCGCCGCTCGCATACCAGCCGCTCTTCACGCCGAGCAGCGAATCGGTGTCGAAGCGTGCCCACTCGGCCATCGCGAACCACCGCCCGGGATCGTAGGAAGCACCGACGCCGGAGAAGTGAACGAGCCGGTCGCTCACCTCGAAGCGTTGCGCGAGCGCCTCGCCGGTGGGACCGAACTGGCGATACGCGTCGAAGAGCGGCTGCAATGCGTCCACCGTGAGCCGCGCCTGGCCATAGCTCAGGCGCAAGGTCGCGAATCCCCGCTCCAGCGTATCGACGACCGCAAGCTCGTTGCGCACCTTCGCCGTGCCGGCCTTGAATCCCCCGGAGTCGGGAAAGTGCGAGTCGGAACGCCCGAGCGTCACCTGCACCGTGTTCACCCAATCGCCGGGCTGCATGCGCCAGCTGCCGTCGACGCCGTCGCTCGTCGTCACCGGAACGAGGCTGTAGACTTCGACCGGCGGCCGCACCCACGGGTTCGCATAGCCGACGCGGCGCGAGTCCGTCTCGAGGAAGATCGGCAGCACCACGCGCCCCGCGCGCACCGCGATGTCGGGGGTCGCCTGGAGCTTCACGTTCGCCCATTCGACCATCGGCCGGTACGAATCGTCGTAGGCCTGATGCGAAAGCACCTGCACCACCGCCGAGACGCGCGAGCCGAGGCTCGCCGTCACCTGCGCGCCCAAGCGGCTGTCGACGTCGGCGCTCCAGTCGTGCGTGAAGCCGGGTCCCGAAGGCCTGAACGCGTCGACCAGGTAGTCGGCGCGATCGTTGTCCGAGTGCGCCACGCCCAGCGTGCCGTAGCCGCTGAAGGAGAAGGCGCGCTCTTCCTGCGCGAACGCGGTGGCTGCGGCACCGAGCAGGAAGGTGGCGAGCGCGATGCGGGCGGGATCAGGCCGGAGCGCGATGGGCATGGAGTTCGGTCCTCGGGAGCGGGCGCGCGCGGAGCGCGGCGGGAAGGCACCGCTCCTCCGCGAGCATCCTCGCGAAGGCGTCGGCGGTGACGGGTGGGCTGAAGAAGAAACCCTGGATCTGGTCGCAGCCACGGGCGGCGAGCAACGCGAGCTGCGCCTCGTTCTCGACCCCCTCGGCGAGCACGTCGAGATTGAGGCTGTGCGACAGCGTGATGATCGCCTCCGAGATCGCCAGGCTGCCGGCGTCGCTCGTGATCTCGCGCACGAATGACAGGTCGATCTTCAGGCGGTCGATGGGGAAGCGCTTCAGGTAGCTCAGGTTCGAGAAGCCGGTGCCGAAGTCGTCGATCGACAGCGCGACGCCCGTTTCCTTGAGCCGGTGCAGCAGCGGCGCGCTCTGCTCCGGCCGCGCCATCGAGACGCTTTCCGTGATCTCGAGCTCGAGGAAGCGCGGGTCGAGGCCCGAGTCGCGCAGCGCCGAGCGCAGCAGGTCGCCCACGTCCGCCTGCTCGCATTGGCGGGCCGACATGTTGACCGCGATGGGCACCGGCCGCAGCCCCGCGTCCTGCCATGCGCGGTTCTGCTCGCACGCGCGGTGCAGCACCCATTCGCCGATCGGCACGATGAGTCCCGTCTCCTCGGCGAACCCGACGAACTCCGCCGGCCCGATCAACCCGCGCTCGGGATGGCGCCAGCGCAGGAGCGCTTCCACGCCCATGATCCGGCCGTCGTCGAGGGCCACCTGCGGCTGGTAATGCAGCTCGAACTCGCCGCGCGCGAGCGCGAGCCGCAGGCTCGTTTCGAGCTCCATGCGCCGGCGGATGCGCTCGTGCACCTCGGCGGTGAAGAACTGGTAGCGGCCGCGCCCGAGCTCCTTCGCGCGGTACATCGCCGCGTCCGCGTTGCGCAGCAAGGTGTCCGCGTCCAGGCCGTCCTGCGGATAGAGGCTCACGCCGATGCTGCAGCCGGGACGCAGCTCGCGCTCGCCGAGGACGAGCGGATCGGCGATGCGCGCGAGCAGCTTGTTCATCACGGCGGTCGCGTGCGACTCGAGCGCGAGGCCCGCCTCGGGCTTCAGCAGCACGAGCACGAACTCGTCGCCGCCCAGGCGCGCGACGGTGTCGCTCTCGCGCACGCAGCCGCGCAGCCGCTCGGCGAGCAGGCGCAGCATCTCGTCGCCCACGTTGTGCCCGAGCGTGTCGTTCACCATCTTGAAGTGGTCGACGTCGAGGAAGAGGACGGCGAACGTGCCGGTGTCGCGCCGGGCGCGTGCGATCGCCTGCTGCAGGCGGTCGCGCAGCAGGTTGCGGTTCGCGAGCCCGGTCAGCGTGTCGAAGTTCGCCTGGCGCGCGAGCTGCTCCTCGTATTCCTTCGCCTCGCTCACGTCGTTCATCACGCCGACGTAGTGGGTCACCTCGCCCGACTCGTCGCGCACCGGCGCGACGGTGTACTCGTTCCAGAAGGGGCTGCCATCCTTGCGGTAGGTCCGCAGCACCGCGTGGCCGTCGCGTGCCTCGCGCAACGCCTTGCGGATCTCGCCCATGGCGGGCTGGTCGCGTTCGCGCCCGAGCAGGAACTCGGGATCGCGGCCGATCGCCTCGGACGCCGGATAGCCCGTCATGCGCTCGAAGGCGGGATTCACGTACTCGATCGGGTAGCCGGGGCGGCGCCGGTCGGAGATGAGGATCGCGTTCACGCTCGATTCGATCGCGCGATTGCGCAGGTTCAGGGCCGCTTCGGCACGGCGGCGCACGCCGATCTCCTCCTGCAACGCCTGGTTCGCGAGGAGCCGCGTGCGTGCGAGGCGCCAGCTCATCGCGCCCAGGCCGCAGAGCAGCAGCGTGAGGACGAGGCTGCCGCCGGCGGCGCGCCAGAGGTACGCCCGCGCCCTGCGCTCCACCGGCGCCACCTGCTCGTCCTCCGACAGTCCGACCACCACGGCCACGGGGAAGCCGAACAGCTCGCGCATGCTCGTGTAGCGGCGCACGCCGTCCCACGGGTTGGTGACGAGCTGCGGCGGGGAATCGGGATCGCGCGCGGGCAGCGCCGCGTAGTCGGTCGAGTCGCCGCTCGAGAACGCGTCGCCCGAGCGGCGCGCGCGGAACACGCCGTCGCGCCCGACGATCGCGAGCAAGCCGCGATGGCCCAGGCGTTCGGGCCAGTCGCTCACGAAGAACGACGCGGCGACCGATACGAGCGCGACGCCGGCGAAGGAGCCGTCGGGTGCCGCGAGCCGGCGGCTGAAGTCGAGCTTCCACTCGCCGTCCGCGGCGCGGCGCGGCGTGCCGACAGCGAACTCCTCGGCACCACGACTCTGCCGCTCGAAGAAGCGGCGCCGCGCGACGCTCGCGAGATCGGCCGGACGCGTGCTCGAGATGATGCGCCCGGTGCGGTCGGCCACGCTCACGACGAACAGCAGGTCGGGCAGCAGCAGCCCGCGCTCCTTCAGCGCCTCGAGCTGCGGGTGACCGTTGTCGCCCTCGTAGGTGAACTTGACCAGGTTGAGCGTCTGGTCGATCTCGCGCATCGCGCGCAGCACCTGCGCCTCGTAGGTGTTCGCGAGCTCCTGCGTCGAAGAGGCCGCCGCGCGCCGCGCGATGCCGCGCTCGACCTCGATGAGGTTCGCGGTCATGCCCCAGACCACGCCGAGCAGCACCAGCGCGATGACGGGAAAAAGGACGTACGGCTCTGCTAGCCGGCGCAGTTGGCGCTGAGGCAAGGCGGCCCTCCTATGTCGCAGCGCGATACTCTATACGACGGCCCTCCACGCCGTCACGAGGCGCCGGCCGCCGGGTACGGTTCGCCGCCCTCGATCTCAACGCTGTCGACCGCATCGCCGCGCAGGCGGATGGCCCCCGCGAGCGTCGAGGCGAGCCCGGGCAGCATGCGTGCCGCGTGCTCGTGCGTGAGCGCCCGCGACTCGATGGACTCCGCCTCGGGGATGCGCGGCTCGGAATCGAGCGGCTCGGCCCAGGCCACGGCGAGGAATTCGCCCGGCCTCGGCTGCTCGACGCGCGCCTTGATGATGTAGCGCCTCACCGCTCCCCCGTGTGAAATTTCGCACAGGCTAGGAGCGATCCCTTACGCGAGTCTTACGATTTCAACGATCCGCCTTACATCCGTAACACGCGAGCATCACGAACCGCTCAAGCCGCCAGGCGATTGGCATGCACGACCAGGCCGCCGTGCTCGCGCATCGTGTGGAAGGCGATCTTCGGCCAGATGTCCATGGCCGCCGAGAGCTCGAGGCGATGGGTATAGAGCACCGCCGGCGCGTCCACGACGTCGTAGGCGATGCGGTGGGCGTTGGCCTCGATGAACCGCGCGAGATCGGCCGGATCTTGCGCCGTCACCCAGCGCGCGAGCTTGTAGCTCGAAGGCGTCATGCGCGCCTGCGCCTGGTATTCGTGCTGCAGCCGGTGCGCGACGACGTCGATCTGCAGCGCGCCCACCGCGCCGAGCAGCAGCGGCCCGCCCTGCGACGGCCGGAAGACCTGGATCGCGCCCTCCTCGCCGAGCTGCTGCAGGCCCGTGCGCAGCTGCTTGTTGCGCATGGGATCGGCGACCTCGACGGTGTAGAAGATCTCCGGCGCGAAGAAGGGCAGCCCGGTGAACTGCAGCGTCTCGCCCTCGGTCAACGTGTCGCCGAGCTGCAGCACGCCACGATTCGGCAGTCCGATCACGTCGCCCGGCCACGCGTCGTCGAGCACCTCGCGCCGCTGCGACAGGAACGACATCGCGCTCGCCGTCTTCACCTCCTTGCCGGTGCGCGAGAGCGTGAGCCGCATGCCGCGCTCGAAGCGCCCGGAGCACACGCGCACGAAGGCGACCCGGTCGCGGTGCGCGGGATCCATGTTCGCCTGGATCTTGAACACGACGCCGGTGAACTTCTCCTCGGTCGGCTGCACCGCGCGCTGCACCGCGGGCTTGGGTCCCGGCGACGGCGCGAGCTCGACCAGCGCGTCGAGCACCTCGTGAACGCCGAAATTGTTGATCGCCGAGCCGAAGAACACCGGCGTCTGGCGGCCTTCGAGGAACGCCGTGCGGTCGAAGCCTTCGGAGGCGCCCTGAAGCAGCTCGATCTCCCCGCGCGCCTGGGCGAAGGCGTCGCCGAAGCGCCGCTCGCTCTCGGGATTGGCCAGCCCCGCGATCATCTCCTCGTCGCCCTGGATGCGGTCCCCGCCCGGGCGGAAGACGCGCATGCGGTCGGCGCGGATGTCGAACACGCCCCCGAAGCGCTTGCCCATGCCGACCGGCCACGTGAACGGCACCGTCGGCATCTTCAGCACGCGCTCGATCTCGTCGAGGAGCGCGAGCGGCTCGCGGGTCTCGCGATCGAGCTTGTTGATGAACGTGATGATCGGCGTATGGCGCGCGCGGCAGACCTCGAGCAGGCGGATCGTCTGCGCCTCCACGCCGTTCACGGCATCGATCACCATGAGCGCCGCGTCGACCGCGGTGAGCACGCGGTAGGTGTCCTCCGAGAAATCCTGGTGGCCGGGCGTGTCGAGCAGGTTCACGACGTGGCCGCGGTACTCCATCTGCATGACCGAGCTCGCCACCGAGATGCCGCGCTGCTTCTCGATCTCCATCCAGTCGGAGGTCGCGTGGCGCGTGGCCTTGCGCGCCTTCACGCTGCCCGCGATCTGGATCGCGCCCGCGAAGAGCAGCAGCTTCTCGGTGAGGGTCGTCTTGCCCGCGTCCGGGTGCGAGATGATCGCGAAGGTCCGGCGCCGGGCCGTCTCGGCCGCGATTGCGGAAGGGGAGCTCATGGATACCGCCTCTTGATGACCCGCGCCGGGAACGCGAGCCGAAGCGGCACCGCTACCTCGCAAACGTCGGGGGAAACAAGCTCGATTTTACGCTACGGAGGCGTCGGAATGCGCCGATGGCGGCGCGAAGAACCGATTCCCGGGGGCGCCATCGAATTGCAATTGAAGGAGGAAACCCCATGGCGACCAGTCCCCTCGATCCTTCCAACACCAGCGGCAAGCGCGACCGGCGCCTCGGGCGCGGCCACGGCACGAATGCGCTCGGGCCCAGCGACAGCTCCGACACCGGCGCGGACCTGCACGGCGCCAAGGGCCTCGCCGGCGACGTCGACGGCTTCGGCCTCGAGCACGACGACACGAGCGAGGACGAGACCAGCACCGCGAACATGACGGCGGGGCCCGACGTCGGCGACGCGAATCTCGACAGCGACTCGGACCGCGGCGGCACGGGCGAGGCGGCGAGCGAGCCGCGCGACACGATCGCCGAGGCCGGGGCGGACATCGCGCCCGACCATGTCGAGGAGCTTCCTACGGACGACCTCGACGAGGGCGAAGGCGGGGGACCGTCGAACAAGGCCGCCGCACGCAGGAAGCGCTAGGTGCGGCTCACCGGCATCTTCGCGAGCCGCGCCGACGCGGAGTACGCGCGCCGCGCGCTGCTCGATGCCGGCGTCACGCCGGACAACATGGCGATGAGCGTGAGCCAGACGCGCGACGGCATCGCGGCCGAGGCGCCGGGCGAATCGTACGAGAACCAGCCGGGCGAGCCGCGCTCGGAGGACCGCGCCGCGCCCTACAACGAGGCGGTGCGCAGCGGTGTTTGCGCGCTCACGGTGGACGTCTACAGTGACGGCGAGCGCGATCGCCTCGGCCGGCTGCTGCGCGAAAACGGCGCGCGCGAGGTTACGACCCCGCGCGACTGAGCCGGGCCCCGGGCCGCGCGCAGCGAATCTTTACGCGGCCTTGACGCGCACCGGCGCCGCGCGCAGTAAAGTGGGCGCCATGAAGCTCGGGCAAGGCTGGATCGGCTTCGCCTCGGCCGCGGGCGGCGTGCTGGCCGCCACCGTCGCGGGATTCGCGCTGCGCGGCCGCTTCGACCTCGTGAACATCGCGATGGTCTACCTCCTCGCGGTCGTGGTGATCGCGGTGCGCTTCACGCGCGCGGACGCGATCCTCGCCTCGATGCTCTCGGTGGCCGCGTTCGACTACTTCTTCGTCCCGCCCTACGGCACGTTCACCGTCGACGACCTCCAGTACCTGCTCACCTTCGCGATCATGGTCGCGGTCGCGCTGGTCATCTCGCAGCTGGTGAACGACGTGCGCCACCGCGCCCGCGCCGAGGCGAAGCTGCAGGTGGAGGCCGAGAGCGAGCGCATCCGCAGCGCCCTCCTCGCCTCGATCTCGCACGACGTGCGCACGCCGCTCGCCGTCGTGATGGGCGGCGCCTCCACGCTCGCCGAGCGCGGCGAGCAGCTCGATGCCGAGGAGCGGCGGGCGCTCGCGAGGAGCGTGGCCGAGAGCGCGCGCGACATGTCGGACCACGTCGCGAAGGTGCTGCAGATGACGCGGCTCGAGACCGGCTCGATGAAGGTCGAGAGCGACTGGGCGTCCGTGGGCGAGATCGTCGCGTCCGCCCTCGAGCGCCTGCGCGAGCGCCTCGCCGGTCACTACGTGATGGTCGAGGTCCCGCCCGATTTGCCGCTCGTGCGCGTCGACGCCGGCCTGGTCGAGCAGGCGCTCTTCAACCTGCTCGAGAACGCGGCGAAGCACACCCGCCCGGGCACCGTGGTGCGGGTGCGCGCGCAACGTCGCGAGCAGGAGCTTTTGGTCTCCGTCGAGGATTTCGCGGGCGACCTGCCCGAGAGCGAGATGGAGCGCGTGTTCGAGAAGTTCCACCGCGGACGGCTCGAGGGACCGGCGGGCGGCGTGGGCCTGGGACTCGCGATCTGCCGCGCGATCGTGCGCCTGCACGGCGGCCGCGCGTGGGCCGAGCGCATCGCCGAGGGAGGCACGGCCTTCCGCTTCACGCTGCCGCTCGAGCCCGCGCCGCCGGTGCCGGCCGAGCCCGCGCTCGCCCCCGAATGAGCGCGCCGCGCGCCACGATCCTCGTGATCGAGGACGAGCCCGAGGTGCGCCATTTCCTCCGGGCATCGCTCGGCTCCGAGGGCTACCGCGTGGTCGAGTCGGCCACCGGACGGCGCGGCGCGATCGACGCGGGCACCCATCGTCCCGACATGGCGATCGTCGACCTCGGGCTGCCCGACACCGACGGCCTCGACGTGATCCGCCACATCCGCGAGTGGTCGGGCATGCCGATCGTGGTGCTGTCGGCCCGGGCCCAGGAGCGCTCCAAGATCGAGGCGCTCGACGCGGGGGCCGACGATTACGTCACCAAGCCCTTCGCGGTGGGCGAGCTCCTCGCCCGCGTGCGCGCGGCGCTGCGCCACCGGCTGCGCAACGTCCCCGGTGCGCGGCGCGTGCAGCTCGGCGCGACCACGATCGACCTCGCGGCGCGCACCGCGGAGCGCGACGGCACGGCCGTGCACCTCACGCCGATCGAGTTCCGCCTGCTCGGCGCGTTGCTCGACCATCACGGCATGGTGGTGACCCATCGCCAGCTGCTGCGCGACGTGTGGGGACCGAGCCACGAGAACGACACGCACTACCTGCGCGTGTACATGAAGCAGCTGCGCGAGAAACTCGAGGCCGATCCCCTGCGGCCGCGCCACCTGCTCACCGAGACGGGCGTGGGCTATCGGCTCGTCTTGCCGGAGGAGTCGGGCTGATTCAGGCGAGTGCGGCGAGCGGCCACGGCACGAACTCGTCCTCGCCCACGCCGATCGACTCGCTCTTCGTCGCCTCGCCCGAGGCGTGGCGCAGCAGCTGCTCGAAGATGCGCTCGCCCATCTGCTCGATGGTCGCCACGCCGTCGATGATCACGCCGCAATTCAGGTCCATGTCCGAGCGCATGCGCTCGTACATCGGCGTATTGGTGGCGAGCTTCATGGTGGGAGCCGGATAGGAGCCGAAGCACGAGCCGCGACCGGTCGTGAACGCGATCATGTTCGCGCCGCCGGCGATCTGGCCCGTGGCGGAGACCGGGTCGTAGCCGGGCGTGTCCATGAACACGAGGCCGCGCTCGGTCACGGGCTGCGCGTATTCGTACACCGCCATGAGCGGGCTGTTGCCGCCCTTCTTCGCGCCGCCGAGCGACTTCTCGAGCACGTTCGAGATGCCGCCCGCGTTGTTGCCCGGGCTCACGTTGCCGTTGATCTGGATGTCGCGTCCCTTGCCGTGGGCGAGCCACCAGTCCATGCGCTCGACGAGCTTGCGTCCCACGGGCTCGCTCACCGCGCGCGCCGTGAGCGTCTGCTCGACGCCGTAGATCTCGGTCGTCTCCGACAGGATCGCGGTGCCGCCGTGGCGCACGAGGATGTCCATCGCCGCGCCGAGCGCGGGATTGGCGGAAAGGCCCGAGAAGCCGTCGGAGCCGCCGCATTGCAGGCCCACGACGATGTTCTCGGCCGACACCGGCTCGCGCCGCGCCTCGTTCGCGAGCGGCAGCATCTCGCGCACGAGCGCGATGCCCGCCTCGATCGCGCGCCGCGTGCCGCCCGCTTCTTCCATCACGAGCGTGCGCAGCCGCGGGCCGCGCGCGAGCCTCTGGTGCGCGAGGAAGGCCTCGAGCGCGTTCTGCTCGTCGCCGCGCGCGATCACCAGCGCCGCGCCGACGTTCGGATGCCGCACGTAGCCGCCCAGCGTGCGGCGCAGGACCTCGAGGCCCTCGCCGCGCGCCTCGATGCCGTTGCCGCCCTCGTGCACGAAGGGGATCACGCCGTCGACGTTCGGATGGTCGGCGGCGAGCCGCGAGCGCGGGAAGCTGCGCGCGATGCGTCGCGCGACGGTCGCCACGCCGTTGCCGACGATGAAGACGCCCACGTAATTGCGCGTCGCCACGCGGCCATCCGCGCGCACGATGCCCTGGAAGCGCGCGCGCTGTGCGGCAGGCACCCGCTCGACCGGCCGGTAGTCCGCGGCGAAGCGATAGTCCTTGAGCACGTCGCCGAACGCGATGTTGTGGCTGTGCAGGCGCGTGCCGGGCTCGACGTCCACCGCCGCGAAGCCGATCACGGTGTTGTACTTGAGGATCGGCTCGCCGCGTTTGAGCGCACGGGTGGCGATCTTGTGGCCGGCGGGCACGTTCTCGCGCGCGGCGACGCCTTCGCCCGGCGCAGCGGTGCCCGCGGGCACGTCCATGCGCGCGACCACCACGTTGTCGCGCGGATCGAGGCGGATGAACGGATTGGGCGCGCTCGTCATGCGGTGAGTCCCACGGGCCACGGCACGAACTCGTCCTCGCCCACGCCGAGCGTCTCGCTCTTCGTGCGCCGGCCCGATGCGGTGGCGAGGATCGCCTCGAACAGGCGCCGGCCGAGCGCTTCCGCGTTCGACGCGCCATCGCCCGCATCGAGGTCCATGTCGTCGGCGAAACGGCGGAACACGCCGGAGTCGGCGGCGAGCTTGAGCGTCGGCGCGGGCACGCTGCCGAAGCCCGAGCCACGCGTGGCCACGAGGCACAGCACGTTCGCGCCGCCCGCCATCAGGCCGGTCGCCGCGATCGCCTCGTAGGCGGGCGTATCCATGAACACGAGTCCCTTCGCCGTGACCGGTTGCGCGTAGGCGCAGAAGTCGGCGAGCGGATAGCGACCCCAGCGCCGCGCCTCCGCCAGCGCACGTTCGCGCGCGCTGCCTTCGGGCGCCTGGCGCTCGCGGGCCACGCGCACGTCGTTGCCGTCGCGCCACCACGCGACGCGCTCGACGAGCTTGCGCGCGATCGCCGGATCGGACACGCGCTCCGCGACGGATTCCTCGATGCCTTCGAGCCGGCGCGTGCCCGAGAGCACGACGGTGCCGCCCGCGGCGATGACGAGATCGGCCGCGTGCCCCAGGGCGGCGTGGGCCGCGTTCGCGGCTTGCGCTGCATCGTCCGCGGTGTGCACCCCGAGCACGAGATGCTCCGCGCCCACGGCAACGCGCTCGACCGCATCGGCGAGCGGCAGCATGCGCTCGACGGCCGCGATGCCCTCGGCGATCGCGTTCGCCGTGCCGCCCACCTCCTGCAGCACGATGGTGTGCAGGCGCGGTCCGCGCGCGAGCCCCTGGTGCTCGAGGAACTTGTACACGTTGTTGCGCTCGCAGCCGAGCGCGAGCACGATGGCCGCCGCGACGTTCGGGTTGCGCACCGTGCCGCCGATCGTGCGCCGCAGCAGGTCCATCGGCTCACCGGTCATCTCCATGCCGCAGCCGAGCTCGTGCACGAATGCGACCACGCCGTCGACGTTCGGGAAGGCCGCGAGGCGGTCGCGGTCGAAGTGGTCGGCGATGCGGCGCGCGGCGGTCGCGGCGCAATTCGAGGTGACGAACACGCCGACGTAATTGCGGGTGGCCACCGCGCCGCTTTCGCGCACGACGCCGTCGAACCGGGGCCTGGTAACGGGGGAATCGTCCATGGGATCGCCCGATTCTACCGGCCCGGCAATCCGCTGGGTGATAATTGGGGACGGGCCCCAATTGCGATCAACAACGGGTACGTCCCCGAATTCGTGCCATGAACATCGCGATCCTCGACGACTACTTCGACACCGTGCGCACGCTGCCCGCGTTCCGCAAGCTCGACGGGCACCGCGTCACGATCTGGACCGACCATGTGCAGGACGACGACGTGCTCGCCAAGCGGCTGGCCGATACCGAGGTGCTCGTCCTCATCCGCGAGCGCACGCAGGTCCGCGCTGCGCTGATCCGCCGGCTGCCGCGCCTCGAGCTGATCAGCCAAAGGAGCGTCTACCCGCACATCGACATCGACGCATGCACCGACCACGGCGTCGTCGTTTCCTCCAGCCAGCACCCGGGCACCCCGTGCTTCGCCGCGGCAGAGCTCACGTGGCTGCTCGTGCTCGCGGCGCTGCGCCAGTTGCCCCGGCAGGTCGCCTCGCTCAAGGCGGGCAACTGGCAGATGGGTGTGGGCTCCACGGTCCGTGGCAAGACGCTCGGGCTCTATGGCTTCGGCCGCATCGCCCACGCGGTGGCGGAGTATGCCAAGGCGTTCGGCGTGGATGTCGTGGTGTGGGCGCGCGAGGCCTCACGCGAGAAGGCGCGCGCGGAGGGGTTCGCCACGGCACCGTCGAAGGAGGCGTTCTTCGAGCAGTGCGACATCATCTCGCTGCACATGCGGCTGTATCCGGCGACGCGCGGCATCGTGACCGCGGCCGATCTCGCGCGCATGAAGCCCACGGCGCTGCTCGTGAACACGAGCCGCGCGCCGCTGATCGAGCCGGGCGCGCTCGTCGCGGCACTGCAGGCCGGCCGACCCGGCATGGCCGCGGTCGACGTGTTCGAGCACGAGCCGCTCACGGACCCGAACGACGCGCTGCTGCGCCTGCCGAACGTGCTGGCGACGCCGCACATCGGGTACGCGACGCGCGAGGAATACCAGCTGCAGTTCGAGGAGATCTTCGACCAGATCCTCGCCTACCTGCGCGGATCGCCGATCAACGTCGTGAACCCGGACGTGATGAAGGTGCGCACGTCCTTCCCGAGGGAGGCCGCATGAAAGCCGACGTCTCGCTTCCGAGCCGCGAGGTCCTCGCCGCCCTGTGCGCGCGCCTCGAGCAACGCGCCCGCGAGCTGCAGGACGAAGTGCGCGCGTATCCGACCCCGATCGCCCGCTGCGACGAGCAGCTGCCGAAGCTGATCGAGCGGCGCTCCCGCGCGATGGCGCAATGGCGCGAGGCGAGCGAGCTCGAGGCGGGCGCTGCCGCAAACGGCCCCGCGTGGGCCGAGCGCGTACGCCGCCTGCTCGAAGATCTCGATCGCACCGCCGGCGAAGAGGGCAGTCGTTCCACCTATCGCTAATTGGGGTCTGGTCCCCAATTGCCGCGTAATTGGTGACGGACCCCAATCGTCAGCCGGCGAGCTGGCGGATGAGGACGTCGATGAGGTCGGGGTGGCCGTCGGGCGACTTGAGGCGGTGGTCGCGCAGGATGCCGGCGAGATCGGGCTTCGGAAGCGCGTCGGGATCGGAGCGGATGAACACCTCGGCGATCGCGCGCTGCACGTTGACCGACTTCGCCTGCGCGAAGGCGCGCGCGAGGTCGTCGAGGATGGCGCGGTCGGCGATGTGCATGCGTGCGAGAGCGCCGAGCGCCTGCAGCTGCGCGGGCGAGGGCGGCATGCGCGCCACCTCGTCGGCCACGGCGCGCAGCTGCGCCCCGTCCCCGAGCGGGTGATAGCGCAGGTAGAGCTCGGCGATCTCGACATCTTCCGGACGCGGGCTCGCGAGCGCCGCCACGATGCGCCGGCGCGCGTCCGGGCTGCCCAGGCAGGCGAGCGCCGCCTGCGCGGCCGCGCCCTGTGCGACCGGGGCGCGCAGCTTCGCGAGCGAGGCGTCGAGCGTATGGTCGGTGTTCAGGCCGCAGACGAGATCCGCGTCGCCGAAGCCCAGCGAGCGCGAGGCGAACAGGTCGTTCAGCATCGCCGTGAGCTCGTCGCGCCGCGCCGCGGGCGAGAGCCACCCGAAGGTGGTCGCGAGCGCGATCATGCGCGTGCGCATCGCCGGCTTCTCGCCGCGCTCGATCGCCAGGTACCTGTCGCGCGTGGCATCGTCGGCGGAAAGCTCGGCGAGCGCGGCGGAGAACTGCGGCGTCTCGCGCTGCGCCTCGGTGAAGCCCGCGAACAGGTGCTCGATGCGCTCGAGGAAGCGCACCGCCTGCGTCGGATCGCGGCGCATCATGTCGTGGACGAAGCGCACCTTGTCGCCGGGACCGGGGCGCTCGTCGAAGAACTCGCAGATCTGGTGCCGCGTCGACCATCCCGGGTCGGCCTCGGTCATGCCGGAGACCCGCGTCATGTGGTTGTGCGAGAACATCGCGAGCAGCTTCGCGTTCGGGCGCCCGGTCGCGAAGCGCGCGCTGCCGCCGGCGTCGAAATACCTGTTCAGCAGCATCGCCGCGGTCGGCCCGATCGGCGCGGACGAATAGAACCCGTAGATCGACGGCACGTTGGCGAAGATGCGGCGCATGCGCTCGCGCCCGCTCTCCCCGTAGGTCGAGGCGTACTTCGTGGGATCGGGGTTCAGGCTCTCGCAGCCGAAGAGGTAGACCTCCTTGAGCTTCGAGAAGAGGGCGGGGCACGACTGGCTGCACGAGGCGCGCTCGAGCTCGTCGACCTTGAGGCTCTCCTCGACGTCGACCTTGTCGGAGTAGAAAGTCTCGCCGGCGTTGAAGTGGCCCGAGATCATCAGCACGTCGCACTGCACGTGCTCCTCGCACGCCGAGTGCAGCCAGTCCTCGCGGCCGCGCTCGAGCAGCTCGACGAACTTGTAGTGGCCGGGCGGCAGGCGCTTGCGGAACGTCTCCTTCTCGTCGTCCGAGTTGACCGTGATCGTGCAGACGGTCTTCGTCTCCGCCCTCGCGACGGCGGCGCACGTGGCGGCGAGGAAAAGGAGGACGAGAGGCCAGCGGGACATGCTGGAACCTTCGTCGAAAACGGGCGAGAAATCTGCCGGAACGCTCCAGAACCGCCGGTCGGAGGGCTCCTACTCCATCTGGCCGCTGGCGCTGCCAAGGCGATGCAACCAAGCCTTTTTCCCGCATCACTCTCGATGGCTCGCATCATCCCCGCTCGAGCTGGTGCACGAGCGTGTCGATGAGGTCGGCCCCGTCGGGCGAGGGACGGCGGTGGGTCCTGAGCAGCACGGCGAGCGCCGCGGGAGAAAGCGCATGGCGATCGGCGCGCAGGAACACCTCGGCGAGCGCGCGTTGCACCGCGAGCGAGCGCGTGCGCGCGAAGAGTTCGGCGAGCGCCTCGAGCGTGGCGCGATCGTCGATGTCGAGCCGCGCGAGCGTATCGAGCGCGCGCACCTGCGCGGCCACGTTCGGGATCGCGGCGACATGTGCCGCCACCTCGCGCAGCTCCCTCGCATCGGTGATCGGTTGATGGCGCAGGTACGCCTGGGCCGCGCGCACGTCGTCCTCGTCCGCGCTCGCGAGGGCGCGCAGCACGCGCACTCGCGCCGGAGCGCTGCCGAGGCACGCGAGCGCCGCCGCACGCGCGGCCGGATCCTTCACGATCCTTTGCGGCGGCACCACGGCAAGCGCGTCGGCCAGGGTTCCGTCGGCGTTCAGCGTGCACACGAGGTCCACGTCTCCCGCGCCGATCGCCGGGGCGGCGAAGAGATCGCCGATGAGGCGGCCGAGCTCGGCATGGCGCTCCGCAGGCGACAGCCACCCGATGGTGGCCGCGAGCGCGATCATGCGCAGGCGCAGCATCGGCTCGGTGGTCGCGCGGGTGATCGCGAGATAGTGCTCGCGCGCCGCGCGATCGGCCGTGAGCGCGGCCATCGCCGTCACGAACGCGGGGCTCGCGCGATCGGACGGGCCCAGCGTCGCGAAGAACTTCTCGACGCGGTCGAAGCCCATGCGCAGCTCCGGCATGTCGGCGTGCAGAGCCTCGGAGACCACGGCGAGCTTGCGGGCCGCGTCGAGGCGATCGTCGTAGAAGCGGCAGACCTGCTTGCGGGAACCCGCGCCCGGATCGTCGTCGGCCATGCCGCGCGTCGCGACCATGCTCGTGGGCCTGAAGAGTCGCAGCAGGCTCTCGCTCGGCGCGCCCGTGCCGATGGCGCCGCCGAGGTCGAACCAGCGCTGCAGCAGCGGCCCCGAGACGCGCCCGTAGGGAGCGAGCGAAGCGAAGCCGTAGATCACCGGCACGCGGGGAAAGACGCGGCGCATGCGGTCGAGCGCGTCCTCGCCGTTGCGCTCGCTCAGGGCCTTCGCGAATCGCTCCGCGTCCGCCCGCGAGCCGCCCTCGTGCACGAGGGTGTTCACGATCTCCGGCATCGCCGAGCGCACCGGCTCGCTCTTCAGGCTGTCGCAGCCGAACAGGTAGACCTCCTTCAAGTGCGAGAAGAGGTCGGGGCACGAGCCGCCGCACGACACGCGCTCCATCTCGTCGACGCCGAGCGTCTCGTCGACGTCCGGGCGGTCGGAGTAGAACTCGGTGCCGGCGAAGTGGCCCGAGACCACGAGCACGTCGCAGCGCACGTGGCGCTCGCACGCGGCATGCAGCCAGTCGGGACGGCCGTGCTCGACCAGCTCGACGAAGTCGAAGCGGTCCGGCGGCAGATTGCGGCGGAACGCCTCGCGCTCTTCAGCCGAATTGACCGTGATCGTGCAGACGGTCTTCTTCTGCGCGTGCGCGATGCCCGCCGCAGCGAGCGCGAGCGCGAGGACGAGGACGGGCTTCGAGGCGGGCGGCACGGCGGCGGGCGGAAGGGCTGACGCATTCTCCCATCCGCGGCCCGCCGGCCGCATGGTCCGTTCGAACTACGCGCCCGGCCGCTACGCCTTGCGCGCCGACTTGCGCGACTTGCGCGAGGACGACTTGCGCGTCGTGCGCTTCTTCGTCGTGCGCTTCTTCGTGCTCTTGCGGCTCGCGGACTTCTTCTTGGTCTTGCGCGCGGGCACCTTGTCGCCCTCGCGCCGCGCCTCCGACAGGCCGATCGCGATCGCCTGCTTGCGGCTCTTCACCTTCCGGCCGGAGCGCCCGCTCTTGAGCTTGCCTTCCTTGTACTCCTCCATCACCTTCTTCACCTTGCGCTGCGCCTTCTTGCCGTACTTCGCCATGGCGTTTCTCCTTTTGTGGCGGTGAGCAAATCCACAGACCGGCGCTCGGGCGTTGCGTTCAGGCGGAAGACGCCCGGACGCTCGCGCGCGCTCTTCGGATACGCTCCCTTGGCTTCTTGTCCGGACCTTGCGGCGATGCGGCGCAGTGTATGCTCTTCCGCCGCCCTGCCGGAGGAGCGCGTGCACGAAAGGACGAAGGTTTTGCGCGCGATACTCGAGCCGCGCCGGACATAGCGCCGTGGCCCGCTCGCGCACCAGCGCCGGCATCCTCCTCTATCGCGAGCGCGGCGCGGCGCTCGAGGTGTTTCTCGTCCATCCCGGCGGCCCGTTCTGGGCGAAGCGCGACGCGGGCGCATGGTCGATCCCCAAGGGAGAGCTCGCCGAGGGCGAAGAGGCGCTCGCCGCCGCGCGCCGCGAGTTCCTCGAGGAAACCGGCTTCGCGCCCGGCGGCCCGTTCACGCCGCTCGCGCCGGTGAAGCAGGCGGGTGGCAAGGTCGTGCTCGCGTTCGCCGCCGAAGGCGACTGCGATCCGGCCGCGATCCGCAGCAACACGTTCGCGCTCGAATGGCCGCCGCGCTCGGGACGGCAGGCGCAGTTTCCCGAGGTCGATCGCGCCGCATGGTTCGCGCTGCCCGAGGCGAAGCGGCGCATCCTGGCGGGGCAGGCCCCGCTCCTCGACCAGCTCGAATCCTTGATCCCGCGCTCATGACGACCCGCGGCGAACGCGTTATCCTTCGACACGCTTCGCACGAGAGCCTGCCGCCCGCCGCGGCCCCCGAGAGGAGAATCGACTCAATGTTCCGCTTCGCCCGCGTGTTCGCGCTCGCGATCGTCACCGCCCTCGCCGGCCTGGGCCTCGCGTACGCCGAGTATCCGACGCACCCGATCCGTTTCGTGGTCCCGTACCCGCCCGGCGGCACCACCGACGTGCTCGCGCGCATCATGGCCCAGTATCTTTCCGAGCACCTGCCGCAACAGGTGATCGTCGAGAACAAGCCGGGCGGCGGCAACAACATCGGCACCGAATTCGTGATCAAGTCGCCGCCGGACGGCTACACGATGCTGCTCGTGAATCCCGCGAACGGCATCAACGCCACGCTCTACAAGCACCTCGGGTTCAACTTCGTGAACGACATCGCGCCGGTCGCGGGGATCGTGCGCACGCCCAACCTCATGACGGTGACCAACTCGCTGCCGGTGAAGACGGTGGCCGAGTTCATCGCCTACTGCAAGGCGCATCCGAACGAGATCAACATGGCATCGTCGGGAAGCGGCACGTCGGTGCACCTGTCGGGCGAGCTCTTCAAGACGATGACCGGCTGCAAGATGCTGCACGTGCCGTACAAGGGCGCGGGCCCCGCGCTGACCGACCTGATCGGCGGGCAAGTGCACGTGATCTTCGACAACCTGCCCTCGTCGATCGGCCACGCGAAGTCCGGGCGCATCCGCGCGCTCGGCGTGACCTCGGCGCAACGCAGCCCCGCGCTGCCCGACGTGCCGACGATCGCGGAGACCGTGCCGGGCTATGAGGCGACGGCGTGGTTCGGCATCGGCATGCCGAAGGGCTCGCCGCGCGAGGCGATCGACAAGATCAACCACCTCGTGAACGAGGCGCTGGCCGATCCGAAGGTGCGCGCGCGCCTGGCCGACCTGGGCGGCGTCCCGATCCCCGGCACGCCCGAGGACTTCGGCAAGACGATCCGCGACGAGACCGAGAAGTGGTCGAAGGTCGTGGTCGAGTCGGGCGCGAAGGTCGAGTAAACCGGGGAGCGGGCGGGGGCGCGAGGCCTGTGCCCTTCCCCGCGGTCGAGCGCATGGACATCGAATACGAAGCGCGGCCCGACTACATGCGGGTGACGGTGCGCGGAGCGTTCGATGCGCGCCGCGCGCGCAGCGCGCTCGGCGAAGTGCTGCGCGAATGCCAGGCGCGCCAGCTCGGGAAGATCTTCATCGACGCGCGTGCGCTCACCACGCCGGTGTCCGTTGCCGACCGCTATGACCTCGCCACGCAGTTCGCCGATTACGGTGCGGGCCGCGCGCGCATGGCGATCCTGGTGAGCCCCGAGAACATGTTCACCAAGACCCTCGAGAACACCGCGTCGAACCGCGGCGCGGCGGTGCGCACCACCGCTTCCCTCGACGAAGCGTTCGATTTCCTCGGCCTGCCGCGCTAGCGGATCGGCCGCTGATAGTTGGGGTCTGGCCGCGGATTCGCCGAATTCGCCGGATTCGGGTCAGCGGCAATCGGCCATGAAGTCGGCGTTCTCGCGGTTCAGGCGCGCGGCGGCGTCGTTGAGGTCGGCGATGCGGCGGTTGTGGTCGGCCACGCGCTGGTTGTGGGCAGCGGTGCGCGCGTTGAAGTCGGCGACCGCGGCGCGATCCCCGAGGTTCAGGTTCGCGCGATCGGCGGCGAGCCGCGCGCCCTCGCGGTTGATCGCCTCGAGCTCGCGGTCGTCGGCGGCGCGCTGGTCGGCGATGGAGGCGCGCCGGTCGTCGAGGGCGGCCAGCTGCTGCGAGCAGCTGTACGGCGCCGCCGGATACGCGTAGGCCGGGACCGGCGGCGGGCCCGAGATCGCGGCGTGGGAATACGAGACCTGTGCGCTCGCGGCGAACGGGACGGCCAGCGCGGCAATGGCGAGCATGAGCGCGGTCTTCATCGCAACCTCCGGGTATCGGGAATCATAACGGCGGGACACTCGCCTCGCGGGAAAGTTGTGCCGGCATGACCGCCCCAACGGACTATGCACGGCGAAACCGGCGAGAACCTCGTGCGCCACGGTTCATCGAAGCGCCATGGATCGACACCAGGCGGCGGCCGCGTCCGTCGAGAGCGACGTCCCGGCACGGCTCGACGCGCTGCCGTGGGCGCGCTTCCACACGCGCGTGGTCGTCGCGCTCGGCATCACGTGGGTGCTCGACGGGCTCGAGGTGACGCTCGCCGGCGCGGTATCCGGAGCGCTCGTCGCGAGTCCGGTGCTGCACCTGACCGAGTCCGAGGTCGGCCTCTCGGCGAGCGCGTACCTGGTCGGCGCGGTGCTCGGCGCGCTGCTGTTCGGACGCCTCGCCGATCGCCGCGGTCGCAAGCGGCTCTTCTTCGTGACGCTCGGCGTTTACGTCGCGGGCACCGCGGCCACGGCACTCGCGCCGGGGCTCATCGCGTTCGCGCTCGCGCGCTTCGTCACCGGCGCGGGCATCGGCGGCGAATACGCGGCCATCAATTCCGCGATCCAGGAGCTGATTCCCGCGCGCTACCGCGGCCGCACCGACCTGGCGGTGAACGGCAGCTTCTGGGTCGGCGCCGCGCTCGGAGCGATCGGTTCCAGCGTGCTGCTCGAGCCGGGCCGGTTTCCGCCCGACGTGGGATGGCGCATCGCGTTCGGCCTCGGCGCGGCGCTCGGGCTCGCGATCCTCTTCCTGCGCCGCCTGCTGCCCGAGAGCCCGCGCTGGTTGCTGCTGCACGGTCGCGGCGAGGAAGCGCGCTCGATCGCGCTCGCGGTCGAGCGCGAAGTCCGCGGCACCGATGATTCGCGCGCAGCGCATTCCCGCGTCCGCCTGCGGATGCGACCGGCCGCGAGCCTCGCCGATCTCGCGACGAGCCTCTTCCGGCTCTATCCGCGCCGTGCCCTCCTCGGCGTCTCCCTCATGGTCGCGCAGGCGTTCTGCTACAACGCGATCTTCTTCACCTATGCGCTCGTGCTCGAGCGTTTCTACGGCATCGCCCCGCAATCGGTCGGGCTCTACCTGCTGCCCTTCGCGGCCGGCAACTTCCTCGGACCGCTCGTGCTCGGGCGCTGGTTCGACACCTGGGGACGGCGCGCGATGATCGCGTCCACCTACGCGCTTTCGGGGCTGCTGCTCGCGACCACCGCGCTGCTCTTCGTCGACGGCCGCCTCGATGCCGTCTCGCAGACCGCGGCGTGGACGCTTGTCTTCTTCTTCGCCTCCGCCGCGGCGAGCTCGGCCTATCTCACCGTGAGCGAGTGTTTCCCGCTCGAGGTGCGCGCGCTCGCCATCGCCTTCTTCTATGCGCTCGGCACGGCGATCGGCGGCATCGGCGCGCCCTGGCTCTTCGGGCTGTTGATCGGCACCGGCGCGCCGGCCGCGATCGCCTCGGGTTACGCCCTCGGCGCCGCGCTCATGATCGCCGCCGCGCTCGTCGCGTTGCGCCTCGGCGTCGATGCCGAATGCAAGCCGCTGGAGGCGGTCGCACGCCCGCTCTCGCTGGTCGAGTAGCGCCGCGCGTGGGCTGCACGCGAGCGGGTGGCTGCATCCGGGGCCGCAATGTCGTATAACGAGGGCGGCCGTTGGCAGCGGGAGCCTTCGCGTGGCGGGCGACGTGAACGACATCGGGACCGAGCAGGCGCAGCCCACCTTGACGGGCGAGGCGGTGATCCTGCGTCCGCTCGAGGCGCACGATCGCGCGGCGCTGCTCGAGGCGGCGGCCGACGGCGAGTTGTGGAACATGACGGTGACCGTCGTTCCCGGCCCGGACACCATCGACCGCTACATCGCCACCGCGTTGCAGGGGCGGGCGCAAGCCACGGTGATGCCGTTCGTGATCGTGGCCCGCGCGAGCGGCCGCGTCCTCGGCACGACGCGCTACTGGAAGATCGACCGCGCCAACCGCAAGCTCGAGATCGGCCACACGTGGCTCGCGCGCTCGGCGCAGCGCACCGGCGCGAACACCGAGGCGAAATACCTCCTGCTGCGCCACGCGTTCGAGGCCATGGGCTGCGTGCGGGTGCAGTTCACGACCGACGAGCTGAACGCGGCCTCGCGCGCGGCGATCCTCGCGATCGGCGCGAAGATGGAAGGCGTCGTGCGCCACGAGCGCATCATGCCCGACGGCCGCAAGCGCAACTCGGTGCGCTTCAGCATCATCGACACCGAGTGGCCCGAAGTGAAGGCGATGCTCGAGCGCAGGATGGCGCGGGTGCCAGCGCCTTCACGATCCCCGCGCTGAGCCGCGCCGGCCGGGCGATGCCTCGCCCGGCCGCGCCCCGCTCACGCCGTCAGCTTCACGGGAGCGCCGATCGCTTTCCAGCCCATGTGGCCGCTGTCCATGTACTTCGCATCGAAGCCGGCCTCGCGCAGCTTCATCGCGGTGCCGCAACCGACGTGATAGCCGTACGCGCAGTACACGACGACCGGCTCCGAGCGGGAGAGCTCGCCGATCCACTCCTGCACGCGGTCCGGGTCGCGCCACGCCGCACCCTCGGCAATGTCCTGCTGCCGCGACACGAAGTGGCGCGGGCGCACGTCGATCACCTGCACCGGTTGGCCCGAGGCGAGCATGGCCTTCACTTCCTCGACCGGCACCTTGGGCAGGTCGCCGTACTCCTCCTGCACGACCGGGCGCGGCGGCTCGACCCGCAGGGCATCGGCGTAGCGCTCTTCCACCGCACGCCAATCGACGTTGCGCAGGAACGTGTCGGCGTAGGCCTTGGCGTTCGCGCCGAAATCGATGTGGTAGGCGTGCTCGTACATGTCGAGCGCGAGGATGGGGATCCCGCCCGCGACCGCCTGGCTGTGCTCGGCCGCATACTGGTTGATCAGCCGGTGGTCGCGCGGCACGTAGGTGAGCAGCACCCAGCCGGAGCCGCCGCCCAGCGCATAGCCCATCGCGCTGAACTCCGCGCGCCAGCGATCGAACGAGCCGAAGTCGCGCGCGAGCGCCTCGGCCATGGTGGCGGTCGCCTTGCCGTCGCCGCCGAGGCACGCGAAGTACAGCTCGTGCAGCAGCGTCGAGTTGAGCGCCACGAGCTCCTCGCGCTTGAGCCCGTTCACCACGTAGCCGGGCGCGGTCGCGAAGTCGAGCGCCTCGAGCTGCTCGGTGATCGCGTTCAGGCGCCGCAGCGCGCCGCCGTAGTTGTTCTCGTAATGGCTCTCGATGAGCTTCAGCGACATCCCGCTCAACGTCCAGGGCCGGCAATGGATCTGCTTCAGGGTATAACGCATCGTCAACCTCCAAGGGCAAGACGTGAACATGCGTCGCGCCGCCCGGGGGCTGCGATCATCGGCATCGTCTGGCTTGGAAGTCCGACAGTGCCCACGCTCGCGCGCAACGCCTCAGGATTGGACGGGGCACCGTCTTGGAGGGATGAATCCCGGGGGTCCTGTGGCCCCCAGCGACGAGATTAGGCGTGAGGCGCGACGAAAGTCAATCGGGCGCTGCCACGCGAGCCGCCTTTCGATACCGATGCGCGCGCACGTGCGCTACACGCCGAGCTTCGCCGCGAGCTCCTCGAGCGAAGCGACCGCCATGTCGACGCGGACCTTGGGCGCCGACTCGCCGTGGGGCCCCTCGTTCGGCCGGGCGATGTGCGCGGTCGCGAAGCCGAGCCTTGCCGCGGCCTCGAGGTCGTGGCTGTGCGCGGCGACCATCACGCATTCCTCGGGCCCGAGCGCGAGCGCTTCGGCCGCCGCCAGGTAGACGCGGGGCTTGGGCTTGTAGTCGCCGGCGATCTCCGCGCCGAGGATCGCATCCCACGGGAAGCCGTTGCGGCGCGCGAGGTCGACCTGCAGCGCGATGTTGCCGTTCGACAGCGGCGCGAGCCGGAACCGGTCGCGCAGCCGCATCAGCCCGTGCTTCACGTCGTCCCACGCGTCGAGCCGATGCCAGGCGAGCGTGAGCTGCGCGAGCGTCGGTTCGTCGACCTTCGAAAGGCCGAAGCGCTCGCGCACCGGTTCGAGCATGCGGCGATGGAGCACGTCCAGGCGCGCGAACGGCAGGCGCCCGCTTCGCACCTGCTCCATCGCGGGCTGGTATTCGGCGCGCCACGCCTCGGCGAAGGCGAGCCAGTCGAAGCGCAGGCCGAGCGGCTCGAGCAGCGTGCGCGCCTCGCGCGCGACACCGGTGCGCCAATCGACGAGCGTGCCGAACACGTCGAAGAAGAGGGCCTTCGGCGTTTGCCTTTCCATGCGCTTCCCCGGGTGTGGCCGAGCGCCGGCCGGATGCGCATTGTGCCCTGCGCGCGGCTCGAACCGGCGGATCGCCCCGCGGGCGGCGCAATTTCTTTGCGGCATCGGACGAAAAGAAATCGTTTGCTGCACCGCAGCAAGAGGCCTAGATTCACCTTGCCGGGGCAGCGCATCGATGCCCCAACCCGGAGGACGGCATGAACCTCGGAAACCACGCCACCTATCGCGACTTCGACCGCCTCGTGCGCAACGCGCGCTTCGAGCACGCGGTCTGCCTCGGCGAAGCGCTCGCCGACGGCTCGGCGGCGCTCGCGCGCGCGATCTGCCGCACCGCCACGCAGGTCCAGCGCAGCTTCACCGGCAATCCCGCCCCCATCGCCGCGAAACGGCCGCTCGGCCGGCGCTGACCGGCGCGCACGAAGAAAGGCCCCGCCTCCTCGCGCAGGACGGGGCCTTCGTCTTTCGTACCAGTCTTCGCAAGACGTTTGACCGCGTCAAGCGGCCTTCTTGTGCTCCTCGACGTGGCGCTTGTCGAAGGTGAAGCCGTTGTTGCGGAAGTCCACGTAGATCGTGTCCTTCGGCCCGAAGCGGCCGAGCAGGATCTCCTTCGAGAGCGGATTCTCGAGGCTCTGCTGGATCGCGCGCTTGAGTGGACGCGCGCCGTAGACCGGGTCGAATCCCGCCTTCGCGAGCTCCGCCACCGCCGCGTCGGAGACCTGCAGGTGCATGTCCATCGACTCGACGCGGCGCTCGAGGTACTTGAGCTGCACGCGGGCGATCTTCGCGATGTTCGCCTCGTCGAGCGCGTGGAACACGACGATCTCGTCGATGCGGTTCACGAACTCGGGGCGGAAATGCGTCTTCACCTCGCCCATGACCGCGAGCTTCACGACCTGGTAGTCCTGGTCGGCCATCGACTGGATCATCTGCGAGCCGAGGTTCGAGGTCATGACGATCACGGTGTTGCGGAAGTTCACGGTGCGGCCTTGCCCGTCCGTGAGGCGCCCGTCGTCGAGCACCTGCAGCAGCACGTTGAACACGTCCGGGTGCGCCTTCTCGACCTCGTCGAGCAGGATCACGCAGTAGGGCTTGCGCCGCACGACCTCGGTGAGGTGGCCGCCTTCCTCGTAGCCTACATATCCCGGCGGAGCGCCGATGAGCCGCGCGACCGAATGCTTCTCCATGTACTCCGACATGTCGATGCGCACGAGCGCGTCCTCGGAATCGAACAGGAACTCGGCGAGCGCCTTGCAGAGCTCGGTCTTGCCCACGCCCGTCGGCCCGAGGAACAGGAACGAGCCGTAGGGCCGGTTCGGATCGGAGAGCCCCGCGCGCGAGCGGCGGATCGCGTCGGAGACGAGGCGCACCGCCTCGTCCTGGCCGACCACGCGCTGGTGCAAGCGATCTTCCATGAGGAGCAGCTTCTCGCGCTCGCCCTGCATCATCTTCGAGACCGGGATGCCGGTCGCGCGCGACACGACTTCGGCGATCTCTTCGACGCCGACCTGGGTGCGCAGGAGCTTGTTCTTCGTCTCGCCCGCGGCGCCCTTCTCGGCCTGCTTGAGCTGCTTCTCGAGCTCCGGGATGCGCCCGTACTGCAGCTCGCTCATCTTCTGCCAGTCGCCCTTGCGCCGCGCCTCTTCCATGGCGAGCTTCGCCTTCTCGAGCTCCTCCTTCACGTGGGTCGAGCCCTGCACGCGCGCCTTCTCGGCCTTCCAGACTTCCTCGAGGTCGGAGTACTCCTTCTCGAGGCGCTTGATCTCGTCCTCGATGAGCTCGAGGCGCTTCATGGAGGCCTCGTCGCGCTCCTTCTTCACCGCCTCGCGCTCGATCTTCAACTGGATGAGCCGCCGGTCGAGGCGGTCCATCGCCTCGGGCTTCGAGTCGATCTCCATCTTGATGCGCGAGGCCGCCTCGTCGATCAGGTCGATCGCCTTGTCGGGGAGGAACCGGTCGGTGATGTAGCGGTGGGAGAGCTCGGCCGCGGCGACGATCGCCGGGTCGGTGATGTCGACGCCGTGGTGCAGCTCGTACTTCTCCTTCAGGCCGCGCAGGATCGCGATCGTGTCCTCGACCGAGGGCTCATCCACCAGCACCTTCTGGAAGCGCCGCTCGAGCGCCGCGTCCTTCT
>CAYOGL010000021.1:0-83594 GCA_964403515.1 uncultured Burkholderiales bacterium
CGCTTCGGTGCCGGCGTCATCACCGTCGCGGGCTCGCTCGGCATCCTCATGCTGCCGTCGATCCCGAAGGTGATCTACGCGGTAGCGACGAACACGTCCATCGGCGCGCTGTTCGTCGCCGGGCTTTTCCCGGGGATCCTGCTCACGTTCATGCTGTGCACGGTGACCTGGTGGATCGCGCGCAAGAACAACTACCCGCGGCTGCCCCGCAGCACCTGGAAGCAGCGCTGGGTGGCGTTCCGCAAGAGCGTTTGGGGCCTGATGCTCGTCGTCATCATCATTGGCGGCATCTACTCCGGCATCTTCACCGCGACCGAGGCGGCGGCGATGGCGGCCGTGTACTCGTTCTTCGTCTCGGTGTTCGTCTACCGGGACCTCAAGTTCCGCGACGTGCCGAAGGTGCTGCTCAACTCGGCGAACATGTCGGCGATGCTGCTGTACATCATCACCAACGCGGTGCTCTTCTCGTTCATCCTCACCAACGAGAACATCCCCAACGCGCTCGCCGGCTGGTTCATGGCGAAGGACATGCAGTGGGTGGAGTTCCTGCTGATCGCGAACGTGATGCTGCTGCTCGCGGGCAACTTCATGGAGCCGTCGTCGTGCATCCTCATCATGGCGCCGATCCTGTACCCGACCGCCGTGAGCCTCGGCATCAACCCGGTGCACCTCGGCATCCTGATCGACGTGAACATGGAAGTGGGCCTGTGCCACCCGCCCGTGGGGCTGAACCTCTACGTGGCTTCGGGCATCTCGAAGCTCGGCATCACGGAGCTCACGAAGGCGGTGCTGCCATGGCTCGTGACCATGGTGATCTTCCTGCTCATCGTCACGTACTGGCCGGAGCTCTCGCTCTTCCTGCCGCGCGTGATGGGGATGATGTGACGGCGGCGCCCGCGCGCGCGAGCGCAGGCGGCAGGGTGCCGAGGAGGGCTACCTGCGCGGCACGCAGACGACGCCCGCGATGCGCAGGTCCGCGTCGATGGGCCATTCGGGCGTGACGGCAAGCACGCCGCTCGCGCCCGCGAACTTGCCGTCCCCGCCCGTCACGTGCATGAGCGAAGCCTGCAGCGGCTTGTCGATCGTCGCGGGCGATCCCGCATACGCGCCGTACTCGTGCAGGAAGAGAAACCCCTCGCGCGAGACGATCTGGTTCACGCGATGGACGTGGTAATACGGGACCGGCGTGCCGGACGCGTTCTCCGTTCCCGCGGGCGTCGCGACCACGTCGCCCTTCTCGCAGGTGTCGATGATGCCGTTGATGGTGCCGCGGATCGCCGCGGACGAGTAATCGGTGCACGTCATGCCGTAACCCGAGGGGACGTAGATCCGCGTCGAGGCATCGACGAGAATGTTCTGGTACTGGCAATCGAGGCCTTCGCGGGGCTGGGCGCCGGCGGGCGTCGCGGGAAGCAGCATGGCGGCGATGCCGACCAAAGGAAGCAGCAGGTGCGGGTTCATGGCGTGTCCTTTCGCGAAGGAGCGGAGCGGGCGCTTGGCGTCGATGGAGAAACTATTCCGGCCCGTGCGCAAGCGCTTGACTGCACGCAACCGCGATCGAGACTCGCGCGCGCTTAACGTTTGCGTTAACTGGCGATGAAAACCGCTGCGCTCTATCTCGCCCTCGACCAGGGCACGCACGCGAGCCGAGCCGTGGTGCTCGATGCGCGCGGCGAGGTCGTGAGCCAGGCGCAGCGGCCGCTCGCGCTCGCGCGGCCCGAACCCGATCGCGCCGAGCAGGACGGCGACGCGATGGTCGCCTCGGTGGTCGATGCCGCGCGCGAGGCGCTCGCCGCGTCGGGTGGGCGCCGCACCGATGTGGTCGCCGCGGGGCTCGCGAGCCAGCGTTCGAGCTGCGCGTGCTGGGATCGCCGCGACGGCCGGCCGCTCGCGCCCGTGTTCAGCTGGCAGGACCGGCGCGCCCATCGCTGGATCGATGAGCTCGCCCCGCACGGCGAGGACGTGCACCGGCGCACCGGGCTCTTCCTTTCGCCGCACTACGGCGCGAGCAAGCTGCGCTGGGCCCTCGACCATCTGCCCCGGGTGCGGCGCGCGCGCGACGACGGCACGCTCGCGTGGGGACCGCAGGCGAGCTTCCTCGTCTTTCGCCTGTGCGAAGAGCGCCCGTTGCTCGCCGATCCGCAATGCGCCGCGCGCACGCAGCTCTGGAACATCGGCACGCGCGATTGGGACGCGAAGCTGCTCGAGCTGTTCGGCCTGCCCGCGGGATTCCTGCCGAAGAGCGTCGGCACGTGCCACGCGTTCGGCACGATGGTCGTGGACGGCACGCGCATCCCGCTCGTGGCGGTGAACGGCGACCAGTCGGCGGCGGTGTTCGCGTTCGGCGCGCCCGAGCAAGACGCGGCCTACGTGAACATCGGCACGAGCGCGTTCGTGCAGCGCGCGCTCGAGCGCACGCCGCCGTACCTGCCGCGGCAGCTCACCGGGATCATCCTCGAGGACGGCACGACGACCGTGTACGGCGTCGAAGGCAACGTGAACGGCGCCGGCACCGCGCTCGAGTGGATGCGCACCGGGCTCGGCATCGACGATCCGCCCGCGGTGCTGCCCGCGTGGCTCGAGGAGGATCGCGATCCGCCGCTCTTCCTCAACGGCATCGCGGGACTGGGCGGTCCGTTCTGGGTCGCCGATTTCCCGTCGCGCTTCGTGGGCGAGGGCGATCCGCGCGCCAAGGCGGTCGGGGTGATCGAGAGCATGGCCTTCCTGCTGCAGGCGAACATCGACGAGATGGACGCGCGCGGCGTGCCCCCGGCCCGGCGCATGCGCGTGAGCGGGGGCGTCTCGCGCCTCGACGGCTTGTGCCGCATTCTTGCGACCGTGAGCGGGATGCCCGTGCATCGGCGCGACGACCCCGAAGCGACCGCGCGCGGCATCGGCTTCCTCGCGGCCGGCCGCCCCGCCGCGTGGAACCAGGACGCCCATCGCGAGAACGTCTTCGCCCCGCGCAACGATGCCGCCCTGCGCGCGCGCTACCAGCGCTGGCGCTCCTGCATGCGCGAATCGACCGGATACTGACAATTGCGGACGGACCCCAATTATCATTGCCCGATAATCGGGGTCCGTCCCCGAATAGCCCAAACAGGCTGAAAGGATGCCCGTGAACCTCTCGCGCCCGCTGCTGCGTCTGGCCGCGCTTCTCGCCGCATCCGTCCTGCCCGCTGCGCTGTTCGCGCAAGCCACCAGCGAGCCGATCCGCGTCGGGTTCCTCACGGTGCGCACCGGTGCGCTCGCCGCGGGCGGCAAGCAGATGGAGGAAGGCATCAACCTCTTCCTCAAGGAGCGCGACGGCATGATCGCCGGCCGCAAGGTGGTGCTCATCGTCGCCGACACCGGCGGCTCGCCTCCGCAGGCGCGCGCGAAGACGCAGGAGCTCGTGGAGAAGGAGCGCGTGCAGGCGATCATCGGGCCGCTCGCGACCTTCGAGGCGCTCGCCATCGACGACTACATGCGCCAGGCGCGCGTGCCGCTCATCACGCCGACCTCCGCCGCTCAGAAGGACCTCGCGCAACAGAAGCTGAGCGACTACGTGGTGCACGCGGTGGGCACGGCCGCGCAGCCCATGCACGTGCTCGGCGATTTCGCGGCGAAGAAGCTCGGCATCAGGACCATCGCCTCGGTCGCCGACGACTTCACCTACGGCCACGAAGGCTCCGCCGGCTTCCAGGCCGGATTCGAGGCCGCGGGCGGACGCGTCGTGCAGAAGCTCTGGCCGCCGCTCAATGTCGCCGACTACGGCTCGTACGTGAGCCAGGTGCGCGACGATGCGGGGGCCGTCTACGCGGGCTTCGCCGGCATCAACGGCCTGCGCTTCCTGAAGCAATACGCCGAGTACGGCATGAAGAAGCCGGTGTTCGGCAATCCCACCTGCGTCGACGAGGGGATCCTGCGCAACATGGGCGACGAGGCGCTCGGCGTGTACTCCGCGAGCTGGTACTCGGCCGAGCTCGACTCTCCCGAGAACAAGCGCTTCGTCGATGCGGTGGCGAAGGAATACCACGTCGTTCCCGGCTTCTACACCGCGAGCACGTACGTCGCCGCGATGTACCTGGAAGCGGCGCTGAAATCGATCGGCGGCCGCATCGAGGACCGGCCCGCGTTCATCCGCGCGCTGCACGAGGTGCGCCTCGATTCGAGCCCGATCGGCCCCGTGCGCCTCGACGAGTACGGCAAGCCCGTGCTCAACATCTACGTGCGCAAGGTCGAGCGCAAGAACGGCCGGCTGGTGAACTCCATCGTCGCGACCTATCCGGACGTCACGCAGTTCTGGAGCTTCGCGCCGCAGAAATTCCTCGCCGCGCCGGTCTACTCGCGCGAGTATCCGCCGCTCAAGCCGTAGCGACCGGCCGCGAAGCGCTCACATCTCCTGGATCTTCCACGCTCCGCCGACGTTCACGAAATAGATCAGGCCGCCGTGGGAGCCGCGCGCCGCGAAGCCCTCGACCATGCCGCGGCCCATCGGTGAGCCGGTCACCTTGAGCGGCGTGAACGATCCGGCCATCTCGCGCAGCTGCTGCGGCGTCATCGCGCGCCACATCGGCATGAACTTGGCCTGCTGCCCGGGCATGAGGCACGCGGCGGCGGTGTCGAGGTCGTTGCGCCCGAGCGCGTCGAGCAGGAGCTCCCAGGTCTTCTCCGGTGTGGCCATGCGCGGATCGGCCGCGGTGCGCAGCACGACGCGGCGCGCGGCGAAGAAGCGCTGCGCCGCCGCGGCGAGCGGGCTCGGGTCGGCCTGGGGCAGCATGAACGCGCCGCGCCCGATGCCCGTCGGCACACCCTCCTGCATCTTCTGCACCAGCGCGAAGTAGCACGCGCTCGCGAACCCGGCCGGATCGTTCTTCTCGAGATGCGCGAGGACCGCGTCCGCATCGGGCATGAAGCCGAGGAACGGCGCGCTCGCAAGCAACGCGAAGCCCGAGGCCGGCAGCGCGGCGAGCCGTTGGCCGACCTCGCGCCGGCTCACCGCGATGCGCGTCGCCTCGCCGCCGATCAAGGATTGCAGCGGCGCGAGCCCGAAGTCCTCGATGCCTGCAGCGCCGCCGTAGGCGATGGCGAGCGACACCGCGCCCAGGTCCTCCATCGACACCGGGCCCGCGAAGCGCTCGCCGCGCTCGAGGAACGCGACCTGCGCCTGGAGCCAGCGCCGCGCCCATTGCGCGAGGCCGGCCTCCATGTCGTTCGCGGGAAGCGCCGCGCTGCGGTTCTCCTCGAGCAGCGTGCGGTACGTCGCGAGCGCCGCCGCGCGATCGTGCAAATCGAATTGCTGGGTGTCGGCAACCGCGAATGCGCCCGTTCCCAGCCGGTTGCGCCGAGCGACCTGGTAGAAGACGATCGCCTGCTGCGGCCGGTGCAGGCGCAAGCGCGCCGCATGGCCGAGCGCGAGGTATTCGTTCGCGATCTCGCCGCGCAGGCCGACGTTCGCCTGCGGCAGGTCCGCGTACTCGTCGGCCAGCTTCGCGAGCGCGTCGAGCGCGCCCGGCATCTCGCGCACGTAGCGCTCCGCGTCCGTCCGCGCGAACCCACGCGCGCGTTGCACGGCGAGCGACAGCGGCGCCTTGCGCGCTTCGTACGCCTTCCCACGCTCGGCCTGCTTCTGCTCGGCGAAGTGCTTCGCGGGATCGGCGATCTTGGCGTCGAGCATCGACGTCGCGTAGCGATAGTGACCCTCGTCCATGCGGCCTTCGCGCTTGAGCTGCTCGACCGTGGCGCGCGCCTGGCGCCACACCTCGGGCGAGTCGGTCGCGATGAGCACGCGCAGCGCGCCCTGCGCGAGCTTCGGATCGCCGAGCATGGCGAGCATGTCGGGCACGGCGTTCTTCTCGTTGCGCTTGGTGGCGAACGTGAGCAGCGCGCCGCGCTCGGTCTCGGCCAGTCCCTTGCGGAAGGCGGCGTAATCCACGGGAACGGTCGGCGGCAGGTTCGCGACCTGCTGCGCGATGGACGTGCTCTCGCTCACCACGTCGGGCGATGCGGGCTGCGTTCGCAACCAGGCGAGCCTTTCGAGGACCGCACCCACGGCGGCGGGTGTGGCGAACTCGAGGAGCACGACCGTGATGTTCGTACCGCGCCCGGGCTTCGCCTGCCGCAGGCGCTCGACCAGCACCGGGATGGCGGGCGCGTACCGGCGTTCGGCGAGGAAGGACGCGATGCCGCCGCCGTCGCCGCCGTCGCCCGCGTCGAGGCCGGCGAGCGCCTCGAGCACCTGCGGCTCGATGCCGGGGAGATCGGTGCTCAGGATCGCGTCGCGCATGAGCAGGCTGCCGTGCGGGATCCTGCCGCTGCGCCAGTCGGCGTACATGAGGTCGAAGAGCGCGCGCGACCGGTAGCTCGCACCGCTCGCGTTGAACAGCTGCATCATCGCGCGTCCCATCCCCGGATCGCGGTAGTGCTCGACGATGATCTTCTCGATCGGCTCGGGCAGCGGCACCTTGCGCCGTCCCGCCTCCTCGCGGCGCTTGAACGACGTCGTGCGGAAGCCGCGCTCGTAGGCGATGACGAGGTCCGGGTTGCCCGAGCGCACGACCGTCTCGAAACCCTCGACGCTCCATTCGCCGCCCAGGCGTTGCGCGAGCGCCATCGCCTGCGCGTTGCGATCGCCGGGCGCGGGCGCCGGCGCCTGTGCGCTCGCCACGCCGGCAAGCACGAGTGATGCGATGCCCAGGATCCATGCGGGCAACGCAATCGCGCGCATCGTCATCGAGCCTCCTTCGGCGGCTCGGGCTTCACGCGCAAGCCGCGTGCCGCCATGAAGCGGTCGGCCGCGGCGACGATCGATGCGCCCTGCGCCGTCTCGACGACGCCGGGCAGGAAGGCGGCGACACCGCTGCGCATCGCCTCGTCGTGTCCCGCGGCCCCGCGCGCGGCGTAATAGCTCACCGTCGCGAGAAGGCATGCGCTCCAGTAGCCGCTCGGATCGTTGCGCTCGAGATAGCGCAGCAAGGCGTCCGGATCCCGCATGCGACTCATCTCCGCGAGCGTGACGTTCAGCGTGAGGCGCGAAGGCGCTCGCGCATCGAACGGCGTGGCGACCTCCCCGAGCGCGTCGCGCATCAGGTAGGCATTGCCCGTGAGCGCCTGGAAGAACCCCTCGATCGCCGCCTCGCTCACCTTGCCGTGGAAGCGCTCACCCGTCTCGAGGAAATCCACCTCCGCGGCGAGCCAGGATTTCCAGTGCTCGTTCATCGGCGATCCGCTGGCGGCGTAGGGCCACGGCGGCTGCGGCGGATTGGGCTTGCTCGCCGCCTCGAGCGCGACGCGATACGCCGCAAGCGCACGCGCCGGATCGTGGAGCGCGAACTGGTAGGTATCGGCGAGCGCGACCTGCCCCATCGCGTAGCCCGTAGCGGCCGAGCGCTGGAAATGCGCCAGTGCGGCGTTCGCGTCGTCGAGTGCGAAGCGCTCGGCCAATCCCACCTCGAGATAGCCGCCGGCCACTTCGACGCGCGCCGCCGCGGTATCCGAGGCGTTCGCGATCGACTCGAGCTGCTCGAGGTAGCGCAGGTAGGCGGCGACGTACTCGCGCGGCTTCGAGCGCAGCGCACGCACTTCCTCGCGGCTCGGCCGGATGGCGCCCCGGCGCTGGTAGTACGCCTGCAGCAGGTGCGATTGGCGCATGCGCTCCAGGGACGCCTGCGGATCGGCGAGCAGCGGGTCGATGCGCTTGCGCGCCTCGGCATGCGCGGCATCGTCGAGGCGGCCCGCGCGGTGCAGGCGCTCGACCTCCGCGGAGGCCTGGCGCCACACGGGCGGCGAAGGATAGTCGAGGAGCGCGCCGAGCACCGCGTCGTATGCGGCCGGCGCATGGCCGCGGAAGCTCGCCTCGAGCCCCGCGACGAGCATCGGCGCGGCCGGCTCGTAATGGCGGCGCGCGAGGAACATCAATGCGGCGTTGGCCGATTGCGGGGTCGATGCATACTTCGCGGCGACCTTCGCGACCTGCGGCTCGATGTCTTGCGCGTCCGTGTTCAGCAGCTGCGCGAACGAAGGCTCGTCGTTGCGAACGGCCGCCTGGACACGCGCATAGTGCCGGTCGAACAGGGCCCGCGTCCGGTAGTGCGGCGTGAACGCGCGCAGCGCCGTTCCGACGCGCGCGTCGTCGAAGTGCGCGAGGACGACCGCCTCCACCGCGGGGGGAAGCTGCGTCATGTTCGCCTGCCGCATCCCGTGATCGAAGTCGCGCACGAGCGCGGGATCGCCGAGGGCGACCACGCGCTCGAGGCCGGCCGCATCGCCGGCGCGGCCCATCGCGGTGGCCGCTTCCGCGGAGATTGCCGCCCCGAGAAGGAGCGCCTTTTCCTCGGGCGTGAGCGGCGCGGCATCGACGGCGAGGACGGCGCACGCCGCGAGCGCGAGCGCCGCGAACGACATGCGCATCGGCCCGTGCGCGCCGCTCATCGCGGACGGGTCGCGACCGGTTCGATCGAGAACCCGCGCACCGACACGGGTCCGGGAAACGGGCGTGGCATGGACGCCATGAGCGGAGCGCTCGCCCGCGCGCCGATGGCCGCGACGCCCGCGGTCGCGGTCGCCGCGGACATGCCGGGCACGGCCGCGTGCGCCTGGATGCCGGGGGAGGCCACCACGATCTTCATCTCCCTCGGGCCCTGCGACGTCTCGACCGTGAAGATGCCGCGCTTCTGCCAGTCCTCGACGTAGCGCACGACGTCGGAGTCCGGCTCGAAGCAGATGCCCGTCCGCGCTTCCGGCACCAGCGTGCGGCATTCGAATACGATCGCGCGGGCGAGCTCGCGGCTCGACTCGAGGCCTTCGTCGCGATCCGCCGCGGCGGCGAGGGTCGCGTCGACATCGTGGCGCCATAGTCTCAGTTGCGCGAGCATCGCGTCCGCGCCGTCGCCGAGCTTCTTCAGTTGCACGGTGCCGCCCTGCTCTTCCCATTCGATGCCCGCGAGGCGCTCGTAGCCTTTCGCATAAACGCTGACGAGCGGCTTCGCGTTCGTGGCGATCTCCCAGCCTTCAGGCAGCTTCGGCCCCGGCACGCGCCACGGCGAAACGTAGAATCGGCCGGCCTCGTTCAGGGCGCTGCCGCTGCGCTGCTCGACGAACGTGCGCGTTCCGTGGCCGTCCGTGCGCCGGAGGGTCCACGCGATCGCGACGACCGCATGGTCGAGACTCGCGCCGGTCGCCGCATCGACCACCAGCCCCGCGCCCGAGCGTCCCGGCATGTCGTTCACGCCGAGGATCGCGCCACCGTCGGCTCCGAGGCGGCGCTTCTCGCGATGAAGGGCTTCGACCATGCGCGGCATCCAGCGCGGGTCGGTCGGCGGGGCGCGCCACAGGAGCCCGCCGTCGGGGTACCCGTCCTGCATGCGCGCGATGCGCTCGGCGTACTCCTTCGGCGTTGCCCGCCATGGCGTGAGGGCGATGGACTTGCCGTTCCACTCGGAGCCGCGCGTCATCGCGGGGTTGTCGCGGACGTAGTCGGTCCACGCTTCGTTGCGCAGCACGCGCGGCTCGTACCCGGGCTTGAAGACCGCGAGCATCGGGTCGAGATGGTTGTCGGGATGGCCATTGCCCGCGGGCTTCGGGCCCCATGCGTCGATGTGATAACGGCCGCGCCCGTCGGTGATCGCTTCGGCCACGTGCAACGGATGGCCCGCGTTGCCGTACTGCTCGCCGTGGAGCCGGGGACTGTATTCGAGCCATTCCCAGCGCGCGACGATCACGGCGCCCGCGACGGGCGCGCCGGTGTGCGCATCGACGATGTTCCCGTCGATCGCGGGGCTGGAATAAAGGCCGGCGGCCCGCGCCTGCGCGAGCATCGCGGCGACGATGACCGCGGTGATGGCGAGCGCGCGCTTCACGTCGAAGCGCTCGCACGCGCATTCAGGGGTCGTCGTCGAGGCCCGGCGTTCCCGCCGCCGCGCGCGCGAGGCGATCGTTCACCGCTTCCCATTCCGGCTTCGCGGGCGGCGCCTCGACGAGGATCACCCGCGCGCCGCTCGCATCGAGCGCGCGAAGATTCGCGTAGAGGTCGCGACCATAGCGGTGGGGCTCGGCCGCCGCGGCGATCCATGCGCGCAGTTTCGTCCCGGCCGGCGCGGCGTGCAAGGCCAGCACGGCGACGTCGTTCGACGCGGCGAGGCGCTCGGTGAGCGTCGACCCGTCCACGAGCGCAAGCGGCGTGCGCGGCGCATAGTGCGCGGCGAGCGTTCCGGAGGCGCGCGGCGCCTGCGCATCGCGCTCCTCGGGCGCGGCGCCGAGCACCGACTCGATGTCGCCGCGGCTGATGGCGCCCGGGCGCAACAGCACCGGCACGCCGCGCGACAGGTCGACGATCGTGGACTCGAGGCCCACCTCGCACGCGCCGCCGTCGAGCACGAAGAGATCCGGACCGAACTCGTCGCGCACGTGCCGCGCGGTCGTGGGGCTCACGTGCCCGAAGCGGTTGGCCGAAGGCGCGGCGACCACGCCGCTGCCGATGCGCGCGAATTCCTCGAGGAGCGCGCGGGCCACCGGATGCGAGGGACAGCGCAATCCGACCGTGTCCTGGCCTCCGGTGACCGCGCGCGGCACCTCGTGCGCCTTGTGCACGATCATCGTGAGCGGCCCCGGCCAGAAGTGCCGTGCGAGCGTGCGCGCGGGCGGCGGCACGTCGCGGCCCCAGCGCTCGAGCGCGCCAGGATCGGCGAAGTGCACGATGAGCGGATGGTCGGCGGGACGGCCCTTGACCGTGAAGATCCTCGTGACCGCCGAGACGTTGAGCGCATCGGCGCCGAGCCCGTAGACCGTCTCCGTCGGAATGCCGATGACCTCGCCCGCCGCGAGTCGCCGCGCGGCCTCGGCCACGCGATCCATCAATGCGCCTCTTCCCAGTTCGCGCCGACGCCCGCCTCGACCACGAGCGGCACGTCGAGGGCCGCCACGCCGCTCATCAGCTTCTCGATCGCGGGCTTCGCGCGCTCGAGCTCGGCCTCGGGGACCTCGAACACGAGCTCGTCGTGCACCTGCATCACGAGCCTGGTCGCGAGCCGCTCGTTCTCGATCCACGACTGCACCGCGATCATCGCCATCTTCACCAGGTCGGCGGCGGTGCCCTGCATCGGTGCGTTGATCGCCTGGCGCTCGGCGCCCTGGCGGCGCTGCTGGTTCGACGAGCGGATGTCGGGCAGCCACAGGCGGCGGCCGAACACCGTCTCGACGTAGCCGCGCTCGCGCGCCTCCATGCGCGTGCGCTCCATGTACGCGGCCACGCCGGGATAGCGCGCGAAGTACTTGTCCATGTAGCTCTGCGCCGCCGCGCGCTCGATGGCGAGGTTCGACGCGAGGCCGAACGCGCTCATCCCGTAGATCAGCCCGAAGTTGATCACCTTCGCGTAGCGGCGTTGCTCGCTCGTGACTTCCTCGGGCGCGGTGTCGAACACTTCCGAGGCGGTGTGCCGGTGCACGTCCTCGCCCTTGGCGAACGCGTCGAGCAGGCTCTTGTCGCCCGACAGGTGCGCCATGATGCGAAGCTCGATCTGCGAGTAGTCGGCCGACACGATCCTCGAGCCGGGGGGAGCCACGAACGCCTCGCGGATGCGCCGGCCCTCGGCGGTGCGCACCGGGATGTTCTGCAGGTTCGGATCGGTCGAGGAAAGGCGTCCCGTCACCGCGACCGCCTGCGCATAGTTGGTGTGCACGCGCCCCGTGCGCGGATGCACCATGCGCGGCAGCTTGTCGGTGTAGGTGCTCTTGAGCTTCGCCACGCCGCGCTGCTCGAGCAGCACCGCGCAGATCGGGTGGTCCTCGGCGAGCTTCTCGAGGACTTCCTCGTCGACCGAGGGCGACCCGGTCGGCGTCTTCTTGATGGTGCGCAGCTTGAGGCGGTTGAAGAGCACGTCGCAGAGCTGCTTGGGCGAGGCGAGGTTGAAGGGTCCGCCCGCGAGCTCGTGGGCCTTGCGCTCGAGCTCGAGCATCTTCTGCGCGAGCTCCTGGCTCTGGCGCGCGAGCTGCGCGGTGTCGATGAGCACGCCGTTGCGTTCCATGGTGAGGAGCACGCCCGAGACCGGGATCTCGATCTCGGCGTAGATGCGCTTCAGCTTGGGGTCGCGCTCGACGCGCGGCCACAACGCGCCGTGCAGCTGCAGCGTCACGTCCGCATCCTCGGCCGAGTAATCGGTCGCGCGCTTCACGTCGACCTGGTCGAACGGGATCTGCGAGGCGCCCTTGCCCGCCACGTCGGTGTACTGCAGCAGGCCGCTCGCGCCGAGGAAGCGCGTGGCGAGCGCGTCCATGTCGTGGCGCTGGTGGCTTTCGAGCACGTAAGCCTGCAGCAGCGTGTCGTGCACGACGCCGCGCACGGTGATGCCGTAATTGGCGAACACGTGGCGGTCGTACTTCGAGTTCTGCCCGACCTTGAGCTTCTTCGCGTCCTCGAGCCACGGGCGCAGGCGCGCGAGCACGTTCTCGAGCGGCAGCTGCTGGGGAGCCCCCGCGTAGCGGTGGGTGAGCGGGATGTAGGCGGCCTCGCCCGGCGAGGTCGCGACCGCGATGCCGACGAGCTGCGCCACCATCGGATCGAGGCTCGTGGTCTCGGTGTCGAAGCAGGCGATCGGCGCGCTTTCGAGCTTGCGCGCCCACGCCTCGAGCTGCTCGCCGTCGAGCACCGTCTCGTAGTTGCGCGTCGCGACGAACGGCGTGGCATCGTGGACCTGGTCGACGTTCCAGTTGAGGAGCGCGAAGTTGCGCGCTGGCGTGCTCCCCGCGCCTTGGGAGGGGGCCGAGAGGGCCGAGGCGCCCTTCTCCGGCGCGTCCTCCTTGTTCGCCAGCGCATCGCGCAAGGTGCGGAAGCCGAAGCGCGTGTAGAGGGCGACGAGCTTCTGGTTGTCGGGCCCGCGGTCCTTGAGCGACTCGATCCCGAAGGGCAACGCGACGTCGGTCTTCACGGTGAGGAGCTCGCGCCCGGTGGGAAGCCAGCCGGTCACCTTGCGCAGGTTGTCGCCGACCACGCCCTTCACCTCGCCCGCATGCTCGATCACGCCCTCGAGCGAGCCGTACTGCTCGATGAGCTTGCACGCGGTCTTCGGGCCGACCTTCTCCACGCCGGGCACGTTGTCGACCGCGTCGCCGATGAGCGCGAGGTAGTCGACGATCTTCTCCGGCGGCACGCCGAACTTCGCCTTCACGCCGTCGGGGTCGAGCTTCTCGATCGGCACGGCCATGGTGTTCACCCACAGCACGTGCTCGTTCACGAGCTGGGTAAGGTCCTTGTCGCCGGTGGAGATCACCGACTGCCAGCCCTTGTTCTGCGCCTCGGTGACGAGCGTGGCGATCACGTCGTCCGCCTCGACGCGGTCGACCACGACCACCGGCCAGCCGAGCGCCTCGATGGTCTCGAGCATCGGCTCGATCTGGTGCGCGAGGTCCTCGGGCATCGCCTGCCGCGTCGCCTTGTACTCGGGATAGATGTCGTCGCGAAAGGTCTTGCCCTTGGGATCGAGCACGCACGCGATGTAGTCCGCCGGGAAGTCCTGGCGCAGCTTGCGCAGCATGTTCACCACGCCGTAGATCGCGTTCGTCGGCTCGCCCGCGGGGCTCCTCAGCTCCTTGATCGCGTGGAACGCGCGATAGAAGTAGCTGGGCGTGTCGACGAGCAGGAGGCGTTTGGGGGCGTCGTTCATGGCGGAGGGCGCCGGAGAATCCCCGATTATCTCAGGTTCGCCGGACCGTCCCGCCCGCGCGCTCGCGTTCGCCGCTCGCGCGGTCGACCTATGTCTCGTCGTTCTTCGCGCGATCCGGTTCGACCAACCCGGCCATCGAGCGCAGCCATTCGCAGACCTGCTCCGTCTGCGCCTGCAGCCGCGTCGCCTCCTCGCGCTTGTCGGCGGCGAACCCGGGCGTGGCCGCATGCGCCGCGTTTCCCGCAAGCCGCCGCAGCACGGTCGATTCCTCCATCAGCGCGCCGTAGAGGGAGGAGAGCACGCTGTAGCGCGCTTCGGACTGGCCGCTCGCGAGGCTTTCGGCGGAGAAGGCATGTCCGGCCCGGCAGCGGAAGCGCAGGACACGCTTGTCGGCGATCTCGTAGAGCGCGCTGCGACAATCGGGACAGTTGAGGCCCGAAGGCTCGCTCAGCTTTTCCAGTTCCCACCAGTCCTCGATGCGGAAGTCACCCGCGGCGATCCGGCCCTCGATCTCCATCAGCTCTGCGCTGCCGGGCGGATCGGCGGGCGCAGGCGCCGCGACGAGCATCGTGAGCAGCGGCCCGATCGCCTCCAGGCGGCAGCAGTGATCCACGGCGAGATGCGCTATCGCGCTCATCGGCATCGACGGCGCGGTCGCCTCCTCCGGATCCTGCACGATCGCGATGCCGCCGCGGTCCTTGATGGCGAGCAGGCCGGCGGTGCCATCGTCGAGCTGTCCGGTGAGGATCACGCCGATGACCGCCGGGCCGTACGCGAGCGCGGCCGAGCGGAACAAGGGGTCGATCGCCGGCCGCGTCAGGTTCTCCTTCGGGCCGTGGGACAGCCGGATGAGTCCGTTGGCCACGAGCATGTGCCGGTCCGGCGGCGCGACGTAGATGCGGCCTTCGACGATCTCGTCGCCGTCCTGCGGATGCGTGGCCTGCAAGGCGCCCGCGCGCGAAAGGATTCCCGGCAGGAAGCCGGGGCTGTGGGAGGCGATGTGCTGGGCGACCAGGACCGCCGCCTTCAGGTCCTTTGGCAATGCCTTGACGACCTGAAGGAGCGCGGTCATGCCGCTCAGCGAGGCGCCAATGACGATCATGCGGCCGACCATGTCGTTCCCCGTTCACCGCTTCCATGAATTGTTTGCGCTTCACGACGCGGCACGTTGACCAACCTCAACCGCGTCTTGCCGACGGGCGTGGTCCGCGCGGCCGCGTTGCGGATCGCCGAGTTGCAGGCCGCGAACGAGCCGTGCCGCTAGGAATGGAAACGGCCGCTCGCGCGGCCGTCTTGCCGGTGAGGCGGAGAATCGCCTACTGGCAGCCCGAGAACTTGAACGACGCGATGCGCGTGCTCCAGTTGAACGTGCCGTTCGCCTTCAGGTACTCGGTGGTGAACCAGAACGTGCAATCGTCGACGGGGTCGATCGACATCGACGCGTAGTCGCCCCAGCGGCTCAGGTTCGCGAGCTGCGAGCCGGTGCCCTCGATGAGGCTCGTCTCCGCCTGCATGGTCGAGAGCGGGTCGCTCGCGAGCCGTCCCGTGTAGCGGATGGCCGGATGCATCGAGCCGCTCGACACGCTGTAGCCCATCGCGATGTTGCCCTGCTTGTCCATCGCCGCGCTTCCCATCCAGCGGTAGCTCGAGTCCGGCGCGAACGTCGACTGCTGGTAGACCACGGGCGTGCCGCCGGGATTCCTCAGCTCGTACCACCGCACCCCGGTGTACGAGCTGCGCTTCGAGCCGACCTGCACCGAGTGCGTGACCACGAGCGACTCGTAGGTGCCGAAGTTGCGGTAGGCGAGGCGGTACATGAGGCGGTCGGCGAGCGAGTCGAGCTTCTGGCTCGTGCCCGACTGCGGGATGCACGTGCCGCCGTTGCACGCCGGGGTGTACGCGGCGACCGGGATGTTGACCGGACCGGCGAGCGAAGTGCTCGCCGTGTTCGCCCAGTCGACGTGGAAGCGCCACAGGTTGAGCGAGCTCGCGCCGCGGTTCACGAGGTAGTTGGGCGAGCCGGCGGGCGGGGCCGTCGCGCCGTCCACGTCCGCGGGCAGCACGCCGCCATAGCTCGACGAGAGCTGGTAGCACTGCTGCGTGGCCGCCGCGCCGCTCAGCATGCTCGCGCGGTCATAGGCGCAGAGCTTCGCGCCGACGAACGTGTTCCCGTTGAACATGTTGAACGTGATGTAGTAGGCGTCCGGCCACACGCCGATCTTCGGATAGTCCGGGAAGACGCTGCCGTAATCGAACGCGTAGCGGTAATAAGCGCCGGTCGCGTCCGACGTGGCCGAGATCGCCACGCACTGGTAGTACGGCGCGGCGGCGGTCGCGAACTGCGAGATGACCCAGCGATTCGCGGCCTTGTCGTAGAGCACGACCGGATCGCCGCTGTTGTCCGTCTCGCACGGGCCGCCGAAGCCGGACCACAGCGTGTTGATCGGCACGGGACCGTACACGACCGCCTGCGTCGACTTGTCGAACACGGCGAAGTCGGTGTTCACGATCTGCACGTACTGCGTCGCACCGACCGAGCCGTTGGTGTCGGGCGGCGCCGCGTTCACGGTGAACGTGCCCTGGGGGCCCGTGAAGCCCTGCCCCACGCCGTCGATGCCGAGGCCGGGCACCGTGCTCACGTAGCCGGATGTCGACGATTGCGCGACCGGGTCGGTGCCGGGACCCGGGCCCTCGAGCTGGGGCAGCGGGCGCATCGGAATCTCGTGCCGCGCGAGATCGTCGGGGTGCGTCCTCGTGCCGCGCAGCGAGGGCAGGAAGTCGTGGGACACGGCCGCGCTCACCTCGAGCGGGCCGTGGTCGGATGAAGGCGGCGCCGCGGCGGCCGTGGCTGCCACGACCGGCGCGACGAATGCGACGAGCGCGCGCACAACCGCGAAGGTGATTCTGGGCATTGCAATTTTCCCCTTTGAAGTTCGATGCGTTCGCCTCCCTCGCGGGAAGCGTCGGGTTGTGCGCCCGAAGGTACGGCGGGAAACTTCTTGGCGTTGTTGGCGCGCGGCCGGCGTGACCGCGCGCATATAATCGTGGGCAATCCACCCCGCTTGTCAACTTCTTTCGCGCAGGTCCCCTCCATGGCCGCTTCATCCCCCAAGGTTCCGAAGCCTTCGGATCCGCAGCTCGTCCGCCGCTCGCAGAACTCCGCGCGCGAGGCGTGGCGCATGTTCGAGATCATCGCCGAGTTCGTCACCGCCACCGAGCGGCTGCAGACGATCCAGCCGGCGGTGGCGATCTTCGGCAGCGCGCGCATGACGCCCGAGCATCCCTACTACAAGGTCGCCGAGGACATCGCGCGCCGCCTTTCGCACGCCGGCTTCTCGGTCATCTCCGGCGGCGGCCCCGGCATCATGGAGGCGGTGAACAAGGGCGCGTACGAAGGCGCGAGCCCGAGCGTGGGCCTGAACATCCAGCTGCCCCACGAGCAGAGCGCGAATCCCTACCAGGACGTGTCGCACACGTTCCAGCATTTCTTCGCGCGCAAGGTGATGTTCGTGAAGCTCTCGTGCGCGTTCATCATGATGCCCGGCGGCTTCGGCACGCTCGACGAGCTGATGGAGGTGCTCACGCTGGTGCAGACCGGCAAGATCCGCAAGGTGCCGATCGTCCTCGTGAACTCCGACTACTGGTCGGGGCTGCTCGCGTGGATCCGCGGCCGCCTCATCGACGACGGCATGGTCGGCGTCGAGGATCCCGACCTCATGCAGGTGATCGACGATCCGCAGAAGATCGTCGACGCGATCTTCGACCACTACCAGGGCCGCGGCTTCGAGCCGAGCCTCGCGGAGCGCGAAGCCGAGCTCGCCCTCTAGAAGAGCTGGCGCGTGATCGCCTTCGTCGCGGTGACGCCGTTCACCGTGTAGCCGAGGGTCGCGTTGTTCGCGTCGCTGAAGGCGAGGCTCGCCGTTCCGACCGCGACCAATCGCACCTGCGACGCGTCGAACGACGGGCCGAATGCGGGCCCGGTGGCGCGGTAGAGCGTTCCGGAACAGCCGCTCGCGGTCACCGCGCAATTCGAGGCGACGTACCACACGGGCGATCCACCGGCATCGTAGATGTACCAGGCGAGGAACATGACCGCGCCCTGGTGCGCGATCGCCAGGCCCCATCCCGACTCGCCCGGGTTCCACCAGAGGTCGGTGTAGTCGACCGGCGGCGCGGTCGCGGCGCTCGCGAACACCTGGCGCTGCAGGGGCACGGTGCGGGTCTGCGAGCCCACGCTGTACGTCATCGTCGCGTCGTTCGCATCGGCGAAGCTCACCTGGAGCGTGCCCGCGGCCGCGGCGTTCACGCGCGTGGGATCGAAGGTCGCGCCGAAGAACGCCGATCCGGTGACGCGGTAGAGCGTCCCGGTGCACGTGCCGGAGGCGCCTGTCGCCGTCGAGGGCATCGCGCAGCTCGAGGCGACATACCACGTCGGGTTGCCGCTCGAGTCGTACGTGAACCACGCGGCGAAGACGACGTTGCGCCGTTGCGTGAAGTCCACACCCCAGCCCGATTCGGCGGGATTCCACCACAGCCCGCTCAGCGGACCGGGCGAGGCGGCGAGTGCGGCCGGGCATTGCTGCGTGCCCGCGAGCGAGACGACGCTGCGGTTGGTCCCGTTGCCCACCATCGCGTTCGCATTCGCGCCATAGCCGACGAAGAACGTCGCGCCGGCCGCCTGGCTCGCGGCGATGCCGTTCAGCACGGAAACCGATTGACCCTGCGCGGAAAGCACGCCGGACAAGTACGACTGCAGCGTCGACACCGATTGCTGCGTGAGCTGGCCGCTCGAATCGACCTGCGCCAGCACGCACGGCGACGCATCGTCCTTGTCGAGCCGCGCGTCCTTGACGAGCGCGCGCGGCGCCAGCGCGAAGACGTAGACGTTGCCCTGGGTCCCCACGTCCTGCTCGCGATAACGCAGCGTCGCCGTGACATCGCTGCCCGAGGCGGCCGCGACGAGCAGGAACACCGGAATCTTGTCCGCGGGAATGGCCGCGGAGAGCGATGGCTCGAGCGCGAGAAACCAGTCGTTGGTGCGCACGCTGCCGGCGCCGCCCTCGCGCAGCACGACGACGGGCAGCGCGCGATCGATCAGCGTGCCGTCGCCCAGCTCGCCCGCGCCGTTCGGACCCCACGCCCACACGGTGCCGTCGTCCCTGAGCGCCATCGAATGTCCCGACGCGGAGATCGCGACCACATGGGTGAGGCCGACGACCTGCACCGGAGTCGCATGGTCGTCGCCGGCGCCGTTGCCGAGCTGGTATCCATAGCCCGCGCCCCACGCCCACACCGTCCCATCGCGGCGCAGCGCGAGGGTGTGCGAACCGCCCGCGGACACGGCGACGACGCCGGTGAGGCCGATCGCCACCTGCACCGGAGAGGACCGGTTCGTGAACGTGCCATCACCGAGCTGGCCTTCGAGGTTGCGGCCCCATGCCCAAAGGGTCCCGTCGCTCTTCAGCACGATGGTGTGGCTGCCGCCGGCGGAGATCTTCACGACTTGCGTGAGACCCGGGACGGGCATCGGCGTCGAGCGTCCGACGTAAGGCGCGGTTTGCGTGCCGTCGCCGAGCTGGCCGAAGTCGTCGAGTCCCCACGTCCACACCGATCCGTCGGCCGCGAGCGCGACCCCATGCGCGCCTCCCGCCGAGATCGCCGTCACGCCGGCGAGGCCGACGATGCGCGAGGGAACCGATGCGTCGGCGCTCTCCCGATTGCCGATCTCGCCCGAATAATTGTCGCCCCACGAGAGCACCGTGCCGTCGGACTTCAGCGCGAGCGTGTGCAGGCCACCTGCGGAAATGTCGGTGATGCCGCTGCCGGCTCCGAGGCCGGATACGGGAACCGGCGCCGAGCGGTTCACCGATGTGCCATCGCCGACCTGCGCCGCGCGGCTGTCGCCCCATGCGACGAGGCTGCCGTCCGTCTTGAGCGCGAGCACGTGGAAGCCGCCGACTGCGAGCTTCGCCACGCCGGAGAGCGGGACGCTCGGCGTCGAGCGAAACACGAGGGCGTTGTTGCCCAGCTGGCCGAACGCGTTGTCGCCCCAGGCGAGCACGGTGCCGTCCGTCTTCAACGCGACGGTGAAGAGATCGCCCACCCGGACGTCGGCGATGCCCGAGATGCCCGCGATGGGCGCGGGCGTGGACAGGCGCACCACGGAGGGATCGCCGAGCTGGCCGTTCTCGTTGGTGCCCCATGCCGCGAGCGTTCCACCGGCAATGAGAGCGAACGAATGCAGGAACCCGCTCGAGATGGAGACCGCGCCGCCGAGCCCCGTCAGGGCGACCGGCGTGAGGCGATCGGTGTACGTGCCGTCGCCCAGCTCGCCGTACGCGTTGCTTCCCCATGCGAGAACCGTCCCGTCGCCGCGAATCGCGACCGAATGGCCGTAGTCGGCGGTCGCGGCACCGGCGGCGATCGAGGTCACGCCCGAGAGCCCGACGACGGCCACGGGAACCAGCCGATCGGTGGTGGTGCCGTCACCGAGCGCGCCACGGCGGTTCGCGCCCCAGGCGCGCACCGTTCCGTCGGCGAGCAGCGCGAGCGCGTGGTCGCCGCCTGCGGAGATGCGGATCACGTTGGCGAGCCCGGCCACCGGCGCGGGCGTCGCGCGGCCCGTGTACGGATCCGATCGCGTGCCGTCGCCGAGCTGGCCATAGTCGTTGCGGCCCCACGCCCACACGGTGCCGTCGCGCCGGCGCGCGAGCGTGAACGCGGCGCCGGCGGAAATCTCCACGACATCGCCGATGCCCGCGACTTGCGTGGCCAGCGTCGCGCCGCCCCATTCCCACACGTTGCCGTCGGACGTGAGCGCGACCGAGTGCGCGCCGCGGGCCGCGATCGCCTGCACGTTCGCGAGGCCGGCGACCACGACCGGCGTCGAGCGGCGCGTCGTCGTTCCGTCGCCGAGCTGGCCGTTCTCGTTGTCGCCCCACGCGACGAGCGTGCGATCGGACTTGAGCGCGATGACGTGCGCATCGCCCGCCGCGATGGCGAGGATGCCCGCGGCGCCCGCGACCGCCGACGGAAGCCCGGATTGCAGCGATCGCCCGATGCCGAGCGCGCCGGACGAGTCGTCGCCGATCGTGCGCACGACCCCGTCGCGCCCGAGCACGGCGCTGATGCGCGCGCCGCTGCCGACCGAGGGAGTGGCCGCGTACGCGATCGCGGTGAACGCCGCGAGCGTGATGATGAGGAACGCGTGCCGTATCCGCGCCATGTGCGACCTCCCCGCCGCGGTTTGCGGCTTCGCAGAACGGCCCGCCCGAGCCGCGTTCTAATACTTACTGTACACTTCGCGTCCCGAATCGAGGCCCCGATGAATACCCCTTCGAACGCGCGGAGCACCGCCCCCGCGCTCGTCGCCGCGCTCCTCCTCGCCGCCGTCCCCGCGTTTGCGCAGAATGAGCCGCGTCCGCGCCCGCCGGGCACGCATCCGCTCGAGGAAGTGCCGCCGCCTCCGCCGATGATCACCGCGCAGCCCGAGCCCGAGGTGACGACGCGCGCCGAGGGCGAGAACACGATCCAGGAATACCGCGTGAACGGCAAGCTGTACATGCAGCGCGTCACGCCGCGGCACGGGCAGCCGTACATCCTCATGGACCTGCGCGGCGACGGGACCTTCACGAAGCAGGACAACACCGTGGACGAGAACATCCGCGTCCCGCAGTGGGTCCTGCTCACGTTCTAGCCGCACGATGTCGGTCTTCACCCCGGTCTCGGACGCGCAGGCGCGCGCCCTGCTCGAGCACTATGCGCTCGGCGAGCTCGAGCGCCTCGAAGGCATCGCGCAGGGCGTGGAGAACACCAATTACTTCCTCTCCACGACGACCGGCGAATACGTGCTCACGCTCTTCGAGCACATCCCGCGCTCGGACCTGCCGTTCTACGTCGGGCTCATGGACCATCTCGCCCATCGCGGCGTGATCTGCCCGCAGCCGATGCGGCGCGAGAACGGCGAGATGCTGGCGGAGCTGAACGGCAAGCCGGCGTGCATCGTCACGCGCCTGCCGGGCGCGCCGCACCCGAGCCCGGACGTCGAGGACTGCCTGGCCGTGGGCGAGATCCTCGCGCGCTTGCACGTGGCCGCCGTCGATTACGACGCCTCGCTCGAGAACTGGCGCGGACGCGCGTGGCGCGAGCGCTTCGCGCGCGACGTGGCCCGCCACCTGTCGGCCGAGGAGAACGCGCTCATCGAGTCGGAGAACCGCTACCAGGCGCTGCACGACGACACGGTGCTGCCCCAGGGCGTGATCCACGCCGACCTGTTCCACGACAACGTGCTGTGGGACGACGAAGGCCGCGGCGGCGTGATCGACTTCTACTTCGCGTGCGACGACGTGCTGCTCTACGACGTGGCGATCACCGTGAACGACTGGTGCGTGCGCAGCGACGCCACGCTCGATCCCGCGCGCGTGGCCGCGTTGCTCGAAGGCTACGGGCGCGAGCGCCCGCTCGAGGCGCTCGAGCGCACGATGTGGCCGGCGATGCTGCGGCGCGCGGCGTTGCGCACGTGGCTCGGACGGTTGGGGTACAACTACTTCCCGCGTGAATCGCACATGACGGTGCCGAAGGACCACGGCTTCTCGCGCCGCCTGCTCGAGCACCACATCGCGCACGCGCGCCCGCTCGACTGATGGATGCCCGCTTCCGGGTCGCGGAGCTGCCCGCCTCGCGCGGCGCCGGATGGATCCGCGAATCGTTCCAGCTCTTCCGCCGCGCGCCGATCCCGTGGATCGGGTTGAGCGCGGGCTGGATCACCATCACGTTCGCGTTGATCCTCATCCCGATCCTGGGCGGCGTGGTCGCCAACTTCCTGCAGCCGGCGTTCTTCGCGAGCTTCGCCATCGCCGCGTACAAGCAGGCGGCGGGCGAGCCGCTCGCGATGGGCGACCTCTTCGTGGGATTCCGGCGCAACCTGCGCGCGCTGGTGAACCTCGGCGCGATCCTGCTGCTCGCGGAGATCGCGATCTTCGCGTTGATGGCGCTGCTCGGCCTGCCGCTCTCCGGCCCCGAGAACCATGCCTTCACGTTCACCGAATACGTCGAGGCGCTCAAGGACAAGGAGTGGATCCTCGCCGTGGGGTTCCTGCTCACCATGGTGGTGAAGGGCGCGCTGTGGTTCGCGCCGCCGCTGATCGCCTTCCACGGCATGACGACCGGCCACGCGATCCGCTGGAGCCTGTACGCCGCGATGGCGAACCTGGGACCGATGATCGTCTACGCGGCGGTGCTCTTCGCGATCTTCTTCGTGGCGCTGCTGCCCTGGGCGCTGGGCCTGCTCGTGGTGATCCCGCTCATGGTGATCAGCACGTACGTGAGCTATCACGAGGTGTTCGAGGCGGACCTCACGCCGCCGTGAGCTTCGCGTACTGCAGCGCCAGCCACTTCGTGCCCTCGCGCGCGAAGCGCACCTGGACGCGCGCGTCGAGCCCGCGGCCCTCGAAGTTGAGCACCACCCCCTCGCCGAACCGCGCGTGGTGCACCGTCTGCCCGATCGCGAACGGCTGCTCGTCGGGGCGCTTCTTCTCGAAGTCCGCACGCTGCGGCGCGGTCGGATAGCGGTTGCGATCCGCGGCCGGCGCGCGCCCACCGCCCGAGCTCCAGGCGCCGCCGTTGCCTCCATGCGCATTGCCCGCGTACGACGGGCTCATTCCGCGATTCTCGAACTGCTTTTCCGGCAGCACGATCCATTTGCAGAGCTGCGGCGGGATCTCCTCCACGAAGCGCGAGACGATGCCGTAACGCGGCTGGCCGTGGAGCATGCGGCTGCCGGCGTACGAGAGGTAGAGCCGCTTGCGCGCGCGCGTGATCGCGACGTACATGAGCCGGCGCTCCTCCTCGAGCCCGCCGTCCTCGAGCATGCTGTTCTCGTGCGGGAAGAGCCCTTCCTCGAGCCCGGAGATGAAGACCGCGCCGAACTCGAGCCCCTTCGCCGAGTGCACCGTCATCAGCTGCAGCGCGTCCTGCCCGGGCGCCGCTTCGCGCTCGCCCGCCTCCAGGCTCGCGTGCGAGAGGAAGGCGGCGAGGATCTGCTGCTCGGGCGTGCCCACGTCGGCCACGTCGTCGGGCGCCTCGCCGGCGGGCTCGAGCCCGTGCTCGAAGTCCTCGGCGAAGAGCGCCGCGGCGTTGTAGAGCTCCTGCAGGTTGTCGATGCGGTCCTGGCCTTCCTTCTCCGCGGCGTAATGGTCCTTCAGCCGGCTCTTCTCGACCACCTCCTCGACCAGCTCGGGCAGCGTGAGGCGCTGCGCCGACTCGCGCAGCCCGTCGATGACCGCCACGAACTGCGCGAGCGCCGTGCCGCTGCGCCCGGTGACGAGGCCGGCGCGCGCCACGTGCATGAGACTTCCCATGCCGCGCTCGGCCGCGTCCTGCAGCTGCTCGATGGAGCGCGCGCCGATGCCGCGCGGCGGGAAGTTCACCACGCGGGTGAACGCCGTGTCGTCGTCGGGGTTGGCGGCGAGCCGCAGGTAGGCGAGCGCGTGCTTGACCTCCTGGCGCTCGAAGAAGCGCAAGCCGCCGTAGACCTTGTAGGCGACGTTCGCGCGGAAGAGCGCGTGCTCGAGGATGCGCGACTGCGCGTTCGAGCGGTAGAGCAGCGCCATGTCGGAGAGCGCGATGCCCTCGCGATGCAGCTGGCGCACCTCGTCGACCACGAAGCGCGCCTCCTCCTCGTCGTTGGCCGCGGCGTAGACGCGCAGCGGCTCGCCCTTGCCCTCGGCGGTCCACAGGTTCTTGCCGAGGCGCGCCTTGTTCCTCGCGATGATCGCGTTCGCCGCGTCGAGGATGTTGCCGTGGGAGCGGTAGTTCTGCTCGAGCTTCACCACGTCCTTCACGCCGAAGTCGCGCACGAACTCGTTCATGTTGCCGACTTCCGCGCCGCGGAACCTGTATATCGACTGATCGTCGTCGCCCACCGCGAACACGCACCCGTTCGTGCCCGCGATGAGCTTGATCCACTTGTACTGCAGCTTGTTGGTGTCCTGGAACTCGTCGACCAGGATGTAGCGGAAGCGCGCCTGGTAGTGCTGCAGGAGGTCGAGGTTGCGCCCGAGCATCTCGAAGGTGCGCAGCAGCAGCTCGGCGAAGTCGACCACGCCCTCGCGGTTGCACTGCGCGTCGTAGTCGGCGTAGAAGGCGACCATCTTGCGCGTGAAGTCGTCGCCCGCCTCGACCGCGTTGGCGCGCAGTCCCGCCTCCTTACAGTTGTTGATGAAGTTCGCGAGCTGGCGCGGGGGGAACTTCTCCTCGTCGAGGCCCTGCGCCTTCGCCAGGCGCTTCACGAGCGCGAGCTGGTCGGCCGAATCGAGGATCTGGAAGAGCTGCGGCAGGCCCGCGTCGCGGTAGTGCGCGCGCAGCAGCCGGTTGCACAGGCCGTGGAAGGTGCCGACCCACATGCCGCGCGTGTTGATCGGCAGCATCGCGGACAGCCGCGCCAGCATTTCCCGTGCCGCCTTGTTGGTGAAGGTGACCGCGAGGATGCCGCCCGGGCTCGCCTCGCCCGACTGGATGAGGTGCGCGATGCGCGTGGTGAGGACGCGGGTCTTGCCGCTGCCGGCGCCGGCGAGGATGAGCGCGGATTCGCGCGGCAGGGTGACGGCCTTGAGCTGCTCGGGGTTGAGATTCGAGAGGTGGTCGCGCATGGGGGCGAGCGGGGAAACGGCGACATCGATTTTCGCATGCGCCGCGTCGCGGTCCGCGCGGAGAACGAAAAAAGGGGCGTCCACGAGGACGCCCCAACTGTCTGCCCCAACTGCTGCGTCTCGCCGAAGGCGGGACCCTCGAAGGACAACGGGCGGGCGCGCGAAGTTCCGCTAGCGATCCTGCACCGGCTGGACCGAGGGAATGCGCACCCCGGGGACGTCGCGCAACTGCGCCATCAACGCGCGCGCCTCGGTCTCGCCGGCGAGCCCGTCGATGCGCACGAGGAAGACCGTGGCTTCCTCGTCCACGACGTGCGCGGGATAGCCGCGTTGGCGCAGCGCGCGCATGAGCGCGAGCGCCGCATCGCGTTGCTCGAACTTGCTCGCGATCACCCGCCAGTTGCCGCCCGCGCGCGCCCACGCCGCGCCGGGCTCGATTTCCGTCGTCGCCGACCACGTCTTGATCTGCGCCTCGTCCACGCGGTCGACCTTCGGCTCGCCCTCGACCGGCTTCACGTAGAAGGCGCGCGGCTCGTCGAGCGTGACCACGGGATGGCCCTCGGAGCCCACCTCGATGCGCCCCTCGAGCAGGCAGACGAGGTCCGCGTCGTCGTTCGAGCGGCCCCACAGGTCGGTGCCGCGGATGCCGGCGGTCACGTTGCGCAGTCGCACCGAGATGTCGCGATGCTGCGTCTTGCGCAGCGCCTGCGTGGTGAAGCGGAAGGCGCCGCTCACCACGCGCAGCGCCGCGCGGAAGAGGCCGTGCTGGTCGATGCGCTCGATGACGAACTGCGCGTTCTCGCCGAGCTTCACCGTGCTGCCCTCGGGGAGCTTCAGCTCGATGCGCGCGTTCGTCCCGGTGCGCAAGCGGTCACCCGAAAGGAGCCGCACGCCGGGCGTGAGCGGCGCCGCGTTGCCGCCGCGCTCGATCCACGCGGGGAACTGCACCGCGCTCACCGTCGGGGCCTGCGCGCGCACGCCGACCGACACCAACGCCAACACCGCCGCCGCGATCCAGCCCCTCGCCGCCATGTGCGCCTCCGCGTCCCCGATCCGCCGCAACATGCCCGAGACTGCATGACAAATCAAGGGGTTGCCATAACGCCCCTGCTATAATTCGCTTTTGCACGCGCTTCGCGCACGCCCCTTCTTCTCCATGGATCCGCAATACCACCCGAAGGCCATCGAGCCCGCCGTCCAACGGGACTGGGCGGCCTCCCGCGCCTTCGCCGCGCCCGACTCGTCCGCGAAACCGAAGTACTACTGCGTGTCGATGCTGCCCTACCCTTCGGGCAAGCTGCACATGGGGCACGTGCGCAACTACACGATCAACGACGCGCTCTACCACTTCATGCGCATGAAGGGCATGAACGTCCTCATGCCGATGGGCTGGGATGCGTTCGGGCTGCCCGCGGAGAACGCCGCGATGGCCAATGGCGTGCCGCCCGCGAAGTGGACGCGCGAGAACATCGCGTACATGAAGATGCAGTGCCAGGCGATGGGCTGGGCGTTCGACTGGTCGCGCGAGCTCGCGACCTGCGACCCGGGCTACTACCGGTGGAACCAGTGGTTCTTCCTGCGCCTGTGGGAAAAAGGCATCGTCTACAAGAAGACCGGCGTCGTGAACTGGGATCCGGTCGACATGACGGTGCTCGCCAACGAGCAGGTGATCGACGGCCGCGGCTGGCGCACCGGGGCGCCGGTCGAGAAGCGCGAGATCCCGATGTGGTACATGCGGATCACGCAGTACGCCGACGAATTGCTCGACTCGCTCGACGGCCTCGGCTGGCCCGAGCAGGTGAAGCAGATGCAGCGCAACTGGATCGGGCGCAGCTACGGCGTCGAGTTCACGCTGCCCTACGCGCCCGAGACGGCCGCGAAGATGAACGACGGCAAGCTGGGCGTGAAGGTCTTCACCACGCGCGCCGACACGATCATGGGCATCACCTTCGCGGCCGTCGCGCCCGAGCACCCGCTCGCCACGGTGGCGGCGCGGGGCAACGCGAATCTCGCCGCGTTCATCGACGAGTGCAAGAAGGGCGGCGTGCAGGAAGCCGAGCTCGCCACGCTCGAGAAGAAGGGCATGCCTACGGGCCTGTACGTGCTGCATCCGGTCACCGGCGACAAGGTCGAGGTGTGGGTCGGCAACTACGTGCTCATGGCCTACGGCGAAGGTGCCGTGATGGCGGTGCCCGGCCACGACGAGCGCGACTTCGCGTTCGCGAAGAAGTATGGCCTCGCGATCAGGCAGGTGATCGATGTCGACGGCAAGCCCTATTCGACCGACGAGTGGCAGCCGTGGTACGCGGACTACGGCCGCAACGTGCACTCGGGCGCGCGCTTCCCGGAGCTCGACGGCAAGGACTACGCGGCGGCGATCGACACGGTGGTCGCGAAGCTGAACGCCCTCGGCGTGCCCGCCGCCAAGCGCGTGCAGTACCGGCTGCGCGACTGGGGCATCTCGCGCCAGCGCTACTGGGGCACGCCGATCCCGATCATCCTGTGCCCGAAGTGCGGCGACGTGGGCGTCCCGGACGACCAGCTTCCCGTGGTCCTGCCCGAGGACCTGATGCCCGACGGCAGCGGCAGCCCGCTCGCGAAGACGCCGTCCTTCTACCAGTGCAGGTGCCCGAAGTGCGGCGGGCCCGCGAAGCGCGACACCGACACGATGGACACGTTCGTGGACTCGTCGTGGTACTTCATGCGCTACGCGTGCCCCGGTGCGGACACGATGGTCGATGCGCGCGCGCAGTACTGGATGCCCGTCGACATGTACATCGGCGGCATCGAGCACGCCATCCTGCACCTTCTCTACGCGCGCTTCTGGACCAAGGCGATGCGCGACCTCGGCCTCATCCGCGTCGACGAGCCGTTCGCCAACCTGCTCACCCAGGGCATGGTGCTGAACCACATCTTCTCGCGCCGCACGCCGAAGGGCGGGATCGAGTACTTCGCGCCCGACGAGGTGGACGTCGTGCAGGACGGCGAGGGACGCATCACCGGCGCGAAGCTGAAGACCGACGCAGCCGCGGTCGACTACGACGGCATCGGCACCATGTCGAAGTCGAAGCGCAACGGCGTCGACCCAACCGACATGATCGAGCGCTACGGCGCCGACACCGCGCGCCTGTACGTGATGGAAGCGAGCCCGCCCACGGACACCGTGCTCTGGTCGGACAAGGGCGTGGAAGGCGCCGCGCGCTTCCTGCGCCGGCTGTGGAAGATGGTGTACGACCATGTCGAGGCGGGTGGTCCGGCCGCGCGTTACGGACACGGTGATCTTTCCACCGCCCTTCGCGACCTGCGCTTCAAGCTGCACAAGACGATCGAGAAGGTGGGCGACGATTACGGCCGGCGCCTGCAGTTCAACACGGCGATCGCCGCGGTGCGCGAGCTGCTCAACCTCTACGGCGACCTGCAGGATCGCAGCCCGGTCGCGCGCGCGGTCGCGCAGGAAGTGCTCGAGGACTCGATCGTCCTGCTCTCGCCGATCGTGCCGCACATCGCCACCGCGCTGTGGGCCGAGCTTCGTCCGGGCACGCGCCTCATCGACCAGCCGTGGCCGTCCGTGGACCCCGCGGCGCTGGTGCAGGACGAGATCCAGCTCGTGGTGCAGGTGAACGGGAAGCTGCGCGGCCACATCCAGGTGCCCTCGGGCGCGACGCAGGACGAGATCCGCGCCGCGGCGATGCGCTCGGAAGCCGTGCTCAAGTTCGCCGCGGGACAGGCGCCGAAGAAGGTGGTCGTCGTCCCCGGCCGCCTGGTGAACGTCGTTGTCTAGCGCGCGGCTGCTCGTCGCGGGCGTCGCGCTCGCGCTCGCAGGCTGCGGCTTCGAGCTGCGCGGCGAGCCGAGCGTCGGCCTGAAGACGCTCTACGTGACCTCCGACGTTCCCTCGCAGGTGATGACGAACATCCGGCGCATCCTCGCGACCGGGACCACGAAGCTCGTCGGCAGCGAGCGCGAGGCCGAGGCGCACCTGCGCATCCTCGGCGAATCGCGCAACCGCAGCGTGTACACCATCACGGGCACGGGCCGCGTCTACGAGTTCAAGCTCGAGCTGGTGGTGCGCTACCAGATGACCGCGCCCGGACGCGAGGATGCGGTGATCGCGCCGAGCGAGGTGAGCGCGGTGCGGCTGGTCACGTACAGCGAGGCGGCCCCGGCGGCGAAGGAAGCCGAGGAGCAGCTGCTCTACAAGGACATGCAGGCCGATCTCGCCGGACGCATCCTGCGCCAGGTGGCGATCGCGCGCCGCGAGTCGATGCGCCCGTGAGGATCGGCACGCGCCAGCTCGAGGGCCAGCTGAAGAAGGGGCTCGCGAGCCTCTACGCGATCCACGGCCCGGAGGCGCTGGTCGCGCTCGAGGCCGCGGACCGCATCCGCGAGGCCGCGCGCCGCGCGGGCTGCACCGAGCGCGAGGTGTTCTTCGCCGAGCCGGGCGTGGACTGGAACAGGCTCGGCACGGCCGCGGCCAACCTCTCGCTCTTCGCCTCGAAGCGGCTCGTCGAGCTGCGCATTCCTACCGGCAAGCCGGGCACCGAAGGCGCGCGCGCGATCGAGGCGTGGTGCGCGAGCCTGCCCGACGACGCGATCCTGCTCGTGCTGCTTCCCGAGCTCGAATGGCAGCAGCTCAAGAGCAAATGGTTCGAGGCGCTCGAGCGCGCGGGCGTCGTGGTGGAAGCGAAGCCGGTCTCGCGCGACGAGCTGCCCGACTGGCTCGCGGGGCGGCTCGCGCGCCAGCAACAGCGCGCCTCGGTCGAGACGCTCGAATGGCTCGCCGACCGCGTCGAGGGCAACCTGCTCGCGGCCAAGCAGGAGGTCGAGAAGCTCGCGCTGCTGCTGCCGGCCGGCGACGTGAGCCTCGCCGCGATCCGCGAGGCGGTGACCGACGTCGCGCGCTTCGATCGCGACACGCTGCTCGAGGCGATCCACGCGGGCGATGCCGCGCGCATCGTGCGCGTCGTCGAATCGCTCGAGGCCGAGGGCGAGCCGCTGCCGCTGCTGCTGTGGACGCTCGCCGAGGAGCTGCGCCGCCTGATGGCGGTGGCTTCCGGCCAGCGCCCGCGCGGCTTCCTCCCGCCCGAGCGCGTCGATGCGATCGGCCGGACCGCGCGGCGGCACGACGCCGCATCCTTCGCCCGCGAGACCTTGCGAGCCCACCGGATCGACCGCATGATTAAAGGCGTGGAGACGGGCGATCCGTGGGACGGCGTGCTCGAGCTCGCCCTCGGCCTGGCCGGCAAGCCCGTGCTCGCCGAAGCGGCCGCCTGAGCCCGCTCGGCCCATACGCCCCGCAGTATCCTTTCCGGACGATGCCGAACGACCTGAACACGACGACGGACCTGAACGCCCTCATGCTCGCCCTCGGCGAGGCCGCGCGCGCGGCGAGCCGCGTGCTCGCGCGCGCCACGACCGCCGCCAAGAACCGCGCGCTCGAGGCCGCCGCCGACGCGCTCGTCGATCGCGAGCGCGCGCTGCTCGCCGCGAACGCGAAGGACGTTAAGGGCGCGCGCGCCGAGGGCCGGGACGACGCCTTCGTCGACCGCCTCACGCTCACCGCGAAGGCGATCGAGTCGATGGCCGAGGGCCTGCGCCAGGTCGCTCGCCTGCCCGATCCCGTGGGCGCGGTCACCGGGCTCGCCTTTCGTCCCTCGGGCATCCAGGTGGGCAAGATGCGCGTGCCGCTCGGCGTGATCGGCATCATCTACGAGTCGCGCCCGAACGTGACCGCGGATGCCGGCGCGCTGTGCCTCAAGTCGGGCAACGCGTGCATCCTGCGCGGCGGCAGCGAATCGCTGCATTCGAACCAGGCGATCGCGGCGTGCCTCGCCGTGGGCCTCAAGGCCGCGGGGCTTCCCGAGGCGTGCATCCAGCTCGTGAACACGCCGGACCGCGCGGCCGTGAGCGCGCTGGTCGCGATGGATCGCTACGTGGATGCCATCGTGCCGCGCGGCGGCAAGGGACTCATCGAGCGCGTCGCGAAGGAAGCGCGGGTGCCGGTGATCAAGCACCTCGACGGCATCTGCCACGTGTACGTCGACGATCGCGCGGACCTCGACAAGGCGGTGGCCATCGCGGACAACGCGAAGACGCAGCGCTACGGCACCTGCAACACCATGGAGACGCTCCTCGTCGCCCGCGGCATCGCGAAGGACGCGCTGCCGGCGATCGGGCGCATCTACGCCGCCAAGGGCGTGGAGATGCGCGCCGACGCGGAGGCGAAGGCGATCCTCGAGGGCGCGGGGCTCGCGGCGCAAGAGGCGAGCGAGCGGGACTTCGCCACCGAATGGCTCGCGCCGGTGGCTTCGGTGGCGGTCGTCGCCGACCTCGACGCGGCCATCGCGCACATCGCGCGCTTCGGCTCGCAGCACACGGACGCGATCGTCACCGAGGACTGGTCGCGCGCGCAGCGCTTCCTGCGCGAGGTCGACTCGAGCTCGGTGATGGTGAACGCCTCGACCCGTTTCGCCGACGGCTTCGAGTACGGGCTCGGCGCCGAGATCGGCATCTCCACCAACAAGCTGCACGCGCGCGGGCCCGTCGGGCTCGAGGGCCTCACGTCGCAGAAGTGGATCGTGCTCGGCGACGGCCACGTGCGCGACTGAACTCCATTTTGGCGATCGGGCTCTTCGGCGGGACGTTCGACCCGGTGCACTTCGGGCACCTGCGGCTCGCGACCGAGCTCGCCGAGGCGTTCCGGCTCGACAAGGTCGTGTTCCTGCCCGCGGGGCTTCCGTACCATCGCGGGCGCGAGGCGCATGCCACGAACGAGCAGCGGCTCACGATGCTCAAGCTCGCCACGGCGCGCGACGCGCTCTTCGACGTGGACGATCGCGAGCTGCGGCGCGAGGGCCCGACGTACAGCTACGACACGCTCGGCGAGATCCGCCGCGAGCGCGGGCCGGACGCGGTGCTCGTGTTCCTCACCGGCAGCGACGCGTTCGCGCAGGTCGGCTCGTGGCATCGCGCGGCCGAGCTCTTCGACCTCGCCCATTTCGCCGTGGCGATCCGCGCGGGCGACACCGACTGGGCGAGCCGCGGACCCGGCGCCTTCCCGCGCGAGGTGTGGCCGCGCATCACGCTCAACCTGCGCGAGCTGCTCGGCGCACCGGCCGGCAAGGTGATGACCTTCGCCATGACGCCGCTCGCGATCTCCTCGACCGCGATCCGCGCGCTCGTGGGCGACGGCGCCTCGATCCGTTACCTCACGCCCGACCCGGTGGCGGAATTCGTGCGCGCCCACGGCATCTATTCCCGTAACAGCGAGGCACGCGTCCTCGCATCCGAAACCACCCGATGAAGAAACTCTCGACCCTCGGCAAGAAGAAGCTCGTCATCTCCGCCCTCGAAGACATCAAGGCGCACGACATCCAGGCGATCGACGTGCGCAAGGTGACCTCGATCTTCGACTGGGTCATCGTGGCGAGCGCGGACTCGGCGCGCCAGACCAAGGCGCTCGCGCGCCACGTGCGCGACCGCCTGAAGGAATCGGGCTCGACGATCGTCGGCACCGAGGGCGAGGACTCGGGCGAGTGGATCCTGGTCGATGCGGGCGACGTGGTCGCGCACGTGATGCAGCCGGCGGTGCGCGAGTACTACAACCTCGAGGAGCTGTGGAGCGAGGGCCGTTTCGACAAGCCGGTGAACTCCTCCGCGCCGGTGCCCGCGGCCAGGCGCAAGGCGCGCGCCCCACGCAAGGCCGCCGGCGCCGAGCCGCGCGGCCGACGCAGCGCCGCCTAGGCGATGCGCGTCACGATCCTGTCGGTGGGCCACAAGATGCCGGCATGGATCACCGACGGGTTCCAGGAGTACGCTCGACGCATGCCGCCCGAGGTCCGCATCGAGCTGGTCGAGCTCAAGCCCGAAGAACGCAGCCCCGGCAAGCCGCCGGACAAGGCACGCACCCTCGAGGGCGAGCGCATGCTCGACGCCGTGCCCGAGGGCGCGACGCTGGTCGCGCTCGACGAGCGCGGCCGCGCGGTCTCCACGCAGGGGCTCGCCGTGATGCTCGCCGAATGGATGCGCGACGGCTCCCACCCGGTGTTCGCGATCGGCGGCGCCGACGGCCTCGCCGGCGAGGTGAAGGAGCGCGCGCGCAAGATCGTGTCCCTGTCCGCGCTCACGCTGCCCCACGGACTCGTGCGCGTGCTGCTCGCCGAGCAGCTCTATCGGGCCTGGACCATAATCTCCCGACATCCCTACCACCGCGAATGAAGGCACCCACCGAGATCGTCTTCCTGCCCGGCTTCGACGGCACCGCCGAGCTGCGCGCCTCCTTCGTCGCCGCGCTGCAGCTGCAGCATCCGGCGCGCGCCATCAGCTATCCGAACCGCGCGCTGGGATCGCTGAACGGGTATTGCCGCTACGCCGCCTCGCAGGTGCCGCCGCAGTCGCGCCACATCCTGATCGCCGAATCGTTCTCGGGACTGGTCGCCGCGCGCTGGGCGTCGATGGACCCCCACGTGATCGCGGTGGTGCTGTGCGCGTCGTTCGCGCGCAACCCGGTGCGCTGGGCGGCGAGCGTGGGCGCGGCGCTGCCGAGCCTCGTGCGCCTCGGCGTGCGGCTGCTCAAGGCGATCCCGCTCGACACGCGCGACCCGCTGCACGTCCAGTGGTCGCGCGGCTTCACCGACTCGATGCTCGCCCTCGACAACGACGTGATCGCCGAGCGCCTGCGCATCATCGCCACCGAGGACGTGAGCCACGAGCTGTCGATGCTGCGCGTGCCGATCGTGCTGCTGCAGTTCGACCGCGACCAGGTGATCGACGCCGCCGCCCAGGGCGAGCTCGAGGCGGTCTGTCACAATGCGCAGGTCTTGCGCTTCCCGGGACCGCATTTCGCCCTCGAGGTGGCGCCCAGAAAATGCGCCGAGCTGATCGGCGGAAAACTGAAGAGCGTCCTGGGAGGGAACATTTGAGCGGAAGCGTGGCCAGCATCTACCTCGCCTCGCGCAGCCCGCGCCGCCGCGAGCTGCTCGCGCAGATCGGCGTCAAGTTCGAGCCGCTGCTGTTCCGCGAGGGCCCGCGCGAGGATGCCGACACCGACGAGTCGGTGCGCCCCAGCGAGACCGCCGAAGAATACGTGCGGCGCGTCACGCGCATGAAGGCCGAGGCCGGATGGCAGCGCGTGGTGATGCGCCGGGGACTGCAGAGGAAGCCGGTGCTCGCGGCCGACACGACCGTCACGCTCACCGGCGAGATCATCGCGAAGCCGCGCGACGCCGCGGACGCCGCGCGCATGCTGCGGCTGCTCTCCGGGACGCAGCACCGCGTCCTCACCGCGGTCGGCGTGGCCTTCGAGCAGCGCCTCGAGATCGCCGTGAGCGAGTCGCTCGTCACCTTCGACAGCCTGGACGAGCGCCGCATCGAGGCCTACGTCCAGTGCGGCGAGCCGTTCGACAAGGCCGGCGCCTACGGCATCCAGGGCCGCGCCGGGGCCTTCGTCTCGCGCATCGAGGGCAGCTATTCGGGGGTCATGGGCCTGCCGCTTTACGAGACGGCCAACCTCCTGAGACTATTCGGGGTAACGGTCCCCTAAGAATTCGCAAAAGCAAGGAAACCACGGATGAACACGGATTGGCACGGATGATCGGGGAGAGCATTAGCGTCTAGGTCCTTATCGAACAGTCCAGGTTCGGGTGCGTCCCGCCCGGCCTGAACCCATCTGTGCTCAGCTGTGTTCATCTGTGGTTCCGCATGGGACCGACAGATGAACGAGCAGATCCTCATCAACGTCACGCCGCAGGAGACGCGCGTGGCGGTCACCGAGCAGGGCGCGGTGCAGGAGCTGCACGTCGAGCGCGCGTCCAGCCGCGGGCTCGTGGGCAACATCTATCTCGGACGCGTGTGCCGCGTGCTGCCCGGGATGCAGTCGGCGTTCGTCGAGATCGGCCTGCCGCGCGCGGCGTTCCTGCACGTGGCCGACATCTGGGCGGCGCGCAACGGCGCCGGCGAGCGCCCGATCGAGAAGATCCTCACCGAGGGCCAGGCGCTGCTCGTGCAGGTGGTGAAGGATCCGATCGGCAGCAAGGGCGCGCGGCTTTCCACCCAGATCTCGATCGCGGGGCGCCTGCTCGTCTACCTGCCCCAGGACCCGCACATCGGCATCTCGCAGCGCATCGAGGACGAGGCCGAGCGCGAGCAGCTGCGCGAGAAGGTGCATTCGCTCATCCCGCCGGGCGAGGCCGGCGGCTTCATCGTGCGCACCGTGGCGGAGACCGCGACCGAGGCCGAGCTCACCGCCGACATCGAGTATCTCGTCACGCTGTGGAAGCAGATCCAGGAGGCGGCGCAGACCGCGGCCGCGCGCGAGCTCCTCTACCAGGACCTGTCGCTCGCCACGCGCGTGCTGCGCGACCTCGTGACCGATGCGACCGAGCGCATCATCGTCGACTCGCGCGAGACATTCCAGAAGGTGCAGGAATTCGCCGGGCGCTACACGCGCCAGGCGCTGCCGATCCTCGAGCACTACACGGGCGAGCGGCCGCTCTTCGACCTGTTCGGCGTGGAGGAGGAGGTCGAGAAGGCGCTCGCGCGGCGCGTGGACCTGAAGAGCGGCGGCTACCTCATCATCGACCAGACCGAGGCGCTCACCACGATCGACGTGAACACCGGCGGCTTCGTCTCGGGCCGCTCGTTCGACGACACGATCTTCAAGACCAACCTCGAGGCGGCGGTGGCGATCGCGCGCCAGCTGCGCCTGCGCAACCTCGGCGGCATCATCATCGTCGACTTCATCGACATGGACACGCAGGAGCACCGCGAGGCCGTGCTCGCCGAGTTCCGCAAGGCGCTCGCGCGCGACCGCACGCGGGTCACGGTGAACGGGTTCTCGCAGCTCGGGCTCGTCGAGATGACGCGCAAGCGCACGCGCGAATCGCTCGCGCACGTGCTGTGCGAGCCGTGCCCGGTCTGCCAGGGACGCGGGGAGCTCAAGACGCCGCAGACCGTCTGCTACGACATCCTGCGCGAGATCCTGCGCGCCGACCGCCAGTTCAACGCGAAGGAGTACCGCATCCTCGCCTCGCAGAAGGTGATCGACCTCTTCCTCGAGGAGGAGTCGGGCAGCCTCACGCAGCTCGGCGACTTCATCGGCAAGCCCATCTCGATGCAGGTCGAGAGCGCCTACATGCAGGAACAGTACGACGTGATCCTCGCCTGACGAATCGGGGGACGGACCCCTGATTCCACGCCGTGCCTGTCCCCAATTAGTCCAATTACTTGCGGCGGATGCCCTGGAGGATGCGCTTGGCTTCCTGCAGCCGCCAGATCGAGTCGTCGCGCGGCACGCTCGCGTCCGCCGTCGCGGGCTCGGCTTCCGGCTCTTCGGCGGGGCGCGGCGCCGAAGGATCGAACGCGGGCAGCATCTGGGTGCGATCGGCCTCGGGCGCCGAGGCGGGTGCGAGCGGTTGCGTGGCCGTCGGGTCGTCGCGCCGCGGCACGGGAATGCGCGAGAGCTCGGCCATCAGGTCGTCGGAGACGAGCGGCGCCGACGCGGCCGGCGCGGGCTTGGGCTCGTGCTTCGCCTGCGCCGGCGCGGGCTTCGCTTCCGCCGCTTGCGGCGCGGCCGGCGGATGCTTCGGCTTCATGAACTCGATCGGCGTCTCGATCGGCGCGTGCGCGACCGGCGGCGGCAGGTCCGCCAGCAGCGAGGTCTTCGCTTCCTGACGCGCCACGCGGGCGACCAGGCCGTCGATCATCCCGCGCTGGCGCGCGAGGTCGGCTTCGGCCTCCTTGAGGATCGCCATCTGCTCGTTGATCGTGGTCGCCTTCTCGTTGATCTTGGCGAGGTTGTCGAGGCGCGACTGCAGCTGCGCCTTGTGGTCCTTGATCTGCACCTCGAGGGGTAGAGTCACGGCCTGGATCCAGCGCTCGGTCTGGTTCTTGGCGTCGGCGAAGATGTCGCGCGCCTGCTTGACGAGCGTGCCGTAGAACTTGCGCACGAACGGGCCCTTGTAGTGCGCGACGTTCACCGGGTCCTTGGCGAAGGCCTCGGTCTCGTGCACGAGGAGCTTCAGCTTCGTGCGGTGCGGGTCGAGGTCGAGCGCCGGCAGCTGCATCGGCTGGAACGCGAACTTCTGGATGAAGACGTCGTACGCGCCCTGCATCATCGACTTGAGGTTCTCGCTCGCCACGAACACCGCCTGGAAGTCCTGGCTCATCTCGCGCGACAGCTCGCGCATGGCGCGCTGCAGCGTCACCGTGGTCCAGGAATCCTCCATGGAGCGCGCGCTCTCGGCGAGCATCCCGTCGATCTTCTCGGCGCTCAGCATCTCGGAAAGCGCCAGGCGCCGCGCGCTCAACTGCGCCTGCGTGACCTTGAACTCGGCGAGCGCGGCGTTGTAGGCGTTCTTCTCGGCCGTCATCTTGGCCCAGATCTTCTGCACCACGTCGCGACTCTTGCCGGAGAGCGCCTGCATCTGCGCGACCTCCGCGCGGTTCGCCTCCTGCTTCTTCGCGATCGAGGCGCGCGACGAGGCCATCATGCCGCCGATCTCGTTCACCACCGCCTTGCACAGGATCTGGCGCTTCATCGGGATGATCTGCTCGGCGAGGAAGCGCTCGAGCCGCGCCAGGCCGCTCTTCTCGAGGAGCGCGCCGTCCTCGCGCACCTTCGCGAGCAGCGCCTTCTGCGCCGAGAGCGCGAAGATGCGCTCGCGCGGCAGCTGCAGCGTCTGCGCGGTGGTGTCGACCATGCGCGCGATCGCCCGGTCGATCTCCCCCGCGGTCTTGAGCTCGTCCCACATGAGGTCGATCTTGTTCAGCACCGCGATCTTCTGCGGCAGGCCCGGGCGCACGTAGCGCTCCCAGATCTCCAGGTCGCTCTTCGTGACCCCGGTATCGATCGAGAGCAGGAAGAGGATCGCGTGGGCATTGGGCACCGTGCTCACGGTGAGCTCCGGTTCCATGCCGAGCGCGTTCAGGCCCGGCGTGTCGAGGATCGCCAGGCCGTTGGAGAGCAGCGGATGCGGGTAATTGATCATGGCGTAGCGCCATGCCGGCACCTCGACCAGCTCCTCCTCGCCCGCCGGCTCGCCCGTCTCGAGCATGGGCGCGAGCCCGAGCATGCGCGCCTCGAGCGCGTACACCTTCTTCGTGTCGGCGAGCGCCTTCAGCGCGTCCTTCATTTCCTTCGCCGAGCCCACGTTCAGCCGGATCTTCGACCACTCCACCGGCATGTTCTTGAGCTGCGAGATCGACTCGTCGCGGTAGCGCGTCTCGACCGAGAGCAGCTTCAGGTACGGCTCCTCGGCCGGGTCGTGGAAGATCTCCGTCGGGCACATCGTCGTGCGGCCCACGTCGGAGGGCAGCAGCCGTTCCTTGAAATCGGCGAAGAAGAGCGCGTTGATGAGCTCGGACTTGCCGCGCGAGAACTCCGCGAGGAAGGCGAGCATGAGCCGGCCCTTGTTGAGGTTCTCGAGCAGGTCGTAGAACCGGATCGACTGCTGCACGTCGAGCTCGCCCGCGTGCTCGAGCCAGTCGTGGTACTCGTTCACCGAGCGCGTGAGCTCCTCGCGCCAGCGGTTGAAGCGGGCGATCTCGGTCTCGAAGGCGTTGGACGGCGCGTTTTCCATGGGCCCGGCGGCTGCATGACCGGCCCAGTGTAGCCGAGTTTGCGCCGGTTCCCGAGTGACATGGCGCACACCCCGGATGACAGCCGCAACCCGGCCGCCCGCCTGGAGACCGCCTAGAGCAGGGCGTGCTGGACCATGCGCGCCGCCTCCTGCTCCAACCAGGCTACGGGCAGCATCAGCAGGATCTGGAAGAACAGGAAGACGAAGAGCGGCGAGATGTCGATCCCGCCGATCGGCGGCAGCACCCGCCGCACCGGCTTGAGGAAGGGGCGCGCGAGCGCGTCGAAGAACGGGGCGAAGGGATGGTGCGGGCTCACCCACGACAGCACCGCCCCGAGGATGATCGCGCCCATGAACACGTAGATGGACAGGCGCACGAGCTCGATGAAGGCGAGGAACACCAGGATCGGGATCACCGCGGGGTAGTCCACGATCGAGGCGCCGTAGAGGAGCGCGAGCAGCACCTGCAGCACGAATTCGAGCAGCCACGCCACCACGAACGAGGCCAGATCGAGGCGCAGCAGGCCGGGGATCACGCGGCGCAGCGGCCGCACGAGGAAGTCGGTGAGCGCCATGGAGAACTGCGCGATCGGGTTGCGCGCCGGCGCCCGCAGCGCCTGCATCCAGAAGCGCACGAGCGCGCCGAGGATCACCAGGTCGAAGACCGCGGTGAGCACGAGGGCGAGGGCCTGCGCGATCATGGGGCTCAGTCCTTTCCGAGCGCGTCGCCGAGCTCGCGCGAGCGCTCGCACGCGGCCTTCACCGCGGCGACGAAGTTGTCCTTCACGCGCGCCGCCTCGAGCAGCTCGAGCGCGCGCTCCGTGGTGCCGCCCTTCGAGGTCACCTGCCTGCGCAGCGCGGCCGGCTCCTCGCCGCGCTCGATCGCGAGCTTGGTCGCGCCCACGAACGTCCACAACGCGAGCGAGCGCGAGGCGCCCTCGGCCAGCGCCAGCTCGCGCGCCGCCTGCTCGAGCGCCTCGAGCGCATAGAAGACGTACGCGGGCCCGCTGCCCGAGACCGCGGTCACCGCGTCCAGATCCGCCTCGTGCTCGAACCACAACGTCTGCCCGACCGAGGCGAGCAGGTCCTCGGCCGCCTGGCGGTCGTCGGCGTTCACCCCGGGCGGCGCGAACAGTCCCGTGACGCCCGCGTGCACCAGGGCCGGCGTGTTCGGCATCGCGCGCACGAGGCGCTCGCGCCCCAGCCAGCGTGCGAGGTCGATCAGGCGGATGCCCGCGGCGATGGTGACCACGAGCGGGTCGCCGAGGCGCGGGGCGAGCGCGCGCGCCGCCTCGCGCATCTGCTGGGGCTTCACCGCGAAGACGATCACGTCGGCATGGGCGAGCTCGGCGGTGGGCGATTCGATCGCGCGCACGCCGAAATCCGAGACCAGCTTCAGCCGCGCCACGGGATCGATCTCGATCGCGACGATGTCCTGGGCGCGATAGCCCTTCGCGACGAGCCCGCCCAGGATCGCGCGCGCCATGTTGCCGCCGCCGACGAAGGCGATCTTCATGGGTGAAGGCGCTCGCGAAACGGCGTCCGGCGTTCGCCCGCTTCCCCTCGGGGGAGGGTTGGGGAGAGGGTCGTCATCGCTTCGGATCTCCCGTCGGCGCGCTTCGTCCCGGCCGCGCGCCGAAGATCGCCGTGCCGATGCGCACCATCGTCGCGCCCTCGGCGATCGCCGCCTCGAAGTCGTCGCTCATGCCCATGGACAGCGTGTCGAGCGCCATGCCGTCTTCCTCCAGCTCGTCGCGCACGCGGCGCAGGATGGCGAACTGCGCGCGCTGCTCGGCCACGTCGTGCGTGGCGCTCGCCATGCCCATGAGGCCGCGCAGCCTGAGGTGCGGCAGCGCCGCGACCTCGCGCGCGAGCGCGGCCGCATCGCGCGGCACCACGCCCCCCTTGGTCGCCTCGCCGCTGATGTTCACCTGCACGCACACGTTCAGCGCGGGAAGCTCCGCGGGCCGCGCCCTCGCGAGCGCCTCGCCGGCGCGCAGGCGGTCGACGCCGTGCACCCACGCGAAGTGCCGCGCGATGTCGCGCGCCTTGTTGGTCTGCACGTGGCCGATGAAATGCCACGTCGCCGGAAGGTCGGCGAGCGCGGCGATCTTGGCGAGCGCTTCCTGCACGTAGCTCTCGCCGAAATCGCGGCAGCCGGCGGCGAATGCGGCGCGCAGCTGCTCGGGGGGATGCGCCTTGGACACGGCCAGCACGGTCACCTCGCGGCTATCCCCTTGTAATGCCTCGGAAATGCGCCGTCTCACAGCTTGCAGGTTCGCGGCGATTGGGGACATAATCGATTCGACTTTCCGAGGCGCATTCTAACCCACGGCTCGCGCCGTCCCGCTTCGCGCCTCACGCCAATCAGGGACAAGAACACATGGATATCGCCGAACTGCTCGCGTTCTCGGTCAAGAACAAGGCCAGCGACCTGCACCTGTCCGCGGGGCTGCCGCCCATGATCCGCGTGCACGGCGACGTACGCCGCATCAACGTGCCGCCGCTCGACCACAAGGGCGTGCACGGCATGGTGTACGACATCATGAACGACTCGCAGCGCAAGGTTTACGAGGAGACGCTCGAGTGCGATTTCTCGTTCGAGATCCCGAACCTCGCGCGCTTCCGCGTGAACGCGTTCAACCAGAACCGCGGCGCGGGCGCCGTGTTCCGGACGATTCCCTCGAAGGTGCTCACGCTCGAGGAGCTCAACGCGCCGAAGATCTTCGCCGAGATCGCCAACCAGCCGCGCGGCCTCGTGCTCGTCACCGGCCCGACCGGCTCGGGCAAGTCGACCACGCTCGCGGCGATGATCAACCACGTGAACGAGAACGAGTACGGGCACATCCTCACCGTCGAGGACCCGATCGAGTTCGTGCACGAGTCGAAGAAGTGCCTCATCAACCAGCGCGAGGTCGGCCCGCACACGCTCTCGTTCGCGAACGCGCTGCGCAGCGCCCTGCGCGAGGACCCGGACATCATCCTCGTGGGCGAGATGCGCGACCTCGAGACCATCCGCCTGGCGATGACCGCCGCCGAGACCGGGCACCTGGTGTTCGGCACCCTGCATACCTCGTCCGCGGCCAAGACCGTGGACCGCATCATCGACGTGTTCCCCGCCGCCGAGAAGGAGATGATCCGCGCGATGCTGTCGGAGTCGCTGCGCGCGGTGATCTCCCAGACGCTGTGCAAGACCAAGGACGGCACGGGGCGCGTCGCGGCGCACGAGATCATGATCGGCACTCCCGCCATCCGCAACCTGATCCGCGAGAACAAGGTCGCCCAGATGTACTCTTCCATCCAGACGGGCGGCGGGCTCGGCATGCAGACGCTCGACCAGAACCTGCAGGATCTCGTGAAGCGCAACCTCATCGCCGCGGGCGAAGCGCGCACGAAAGCGGCCAACAAGGACCTCTTCGTCGGCTGAACGGCCGGCGCGCGAAGGAAACGCCATGGAACGCGAACAATCCCTCAAGTTCATGCACGACCTGCTGCGCGCGCTGGTGGCACGCAAGGGCTCCGACCTCTTCATCACCGCGGGCTTTCCGCCGGCGATGAAAGTGGACGGGAAGGTGACGCCCGTCTCGCAGCAGAGCCTGTCGCCGCTGCACACGCAGGAGCTCGCGCGCTCGATCATGACCGACAAGCAGGCGGCCGAGTTCGAGGCGACCAACGAGTGCAACTTCGCGATCAGCCCGACCGGCATCGGGCGTTTCCGCGTGAACGCGTTCGTGCAGCAGGGCCGCGTGGGCCTGGTGCTGCGCACGATCACCACGACGATCCCGAAGTTCGACGACCTCGGCCTGCCGCACGTGCTCAAGGACGTCGCGATGACCAAGCGCGGGCTGGTGATCTTCGTCGGCGGCACGGGCTCCGGCAAGTCGACCTCGCTCGCCGCGATGATCGGTCACCGCAACGAGAACAGCTACGGCCACATCATCACCATCGAGGACCCGGTCGAGTACGTGCACGAGCACAAGAACTGCATCGTCACGCAGCGCGAGGTCGGCGTGGACACCAACGACTGGTTCTCGGCGCTGAAGAACACGCTGCGCCAGGCGCCCGACGTGATCCTGATCGGCGAGATCCGCGAGCGCGAGACGATGGAGTTCGGCATCGCCTTCGCGGAGACCGGCCACCTGTGCATGTCGACGCTGCACGCGAACTCGACGAACCAGGCGCTCGACCGCATCATCAACTTCTTCCCCGAGGAGCGGCGCCAGCAGCTGCTGATGGACCTGTCGCTCAACCTCAAGGCGATCGTCTCGCAGCGCCTGATCCCGAAGAAGGGCACCAAGGGCCGCGTGGCCGCGATCGAGATCATGCTCAACTCGCCGCTGATGCAGGACCTGATCTTCAAGGGCGAGGTGCACGAGATGAAGGCGCTCATCGCGCGCTCGCGCGAGCTCGGCATGCAGACCTTCGACCAGGCGCTCTTCGACCTGTTCGAGGCCGACCAGATCAGCTACGAGGATGCGCTGAGGAACGCCGACTCGGTGAACGACCTGCGCCTGCGCATCAAGCTCGAGAGCAAGAACGCGAAGAACCGCGACCTGGGCTCGGGCCTCGAGCACCTCGAGATCGTGAAGTAGCCCGCCCCCCTCCCCGGCCCTCCCCGAGGGGGAGGCAGCAACCCGAAAGCCCGCGACCGATCGCGGGCTTTTTCATCCCGGCCAACGCCGCGGCGTGGAGTTTTTTCGCGATGCGCGACGCGCGCAGGCGTGTAGGACCCATCCGACACGAACATCAGCGGAGTCCTAGGCCGGTTAGACGTCTGTCCGACTTCTTGCCTTGGTCGCCCTCTTCAAACTGAACGAACGACCAAGGGAGACGGCAACATGAAGAAACTCCTCGCACTGGGCCTGGCCTGCTGCCTTCCCGCCGGCCTCGCTGCCGAGAATCTCGGCGATGCATCGGCGCTTGCCCTCGGAACCGTCAGCGTCCTCGTGATCGAGGATTCGGCGCCGCTGGGCAAGGAATGCGCACCCAGCCGTGCGCAGGCCCCCGAGAAACCCGACTGCATGGCGGTGCACCGTGCCCTATTGACCGCCCGTATCCAGAAAGTTTCAGCCCTGCACGAGCGCGGGCGCTGGATGTGAACCCGACAGGAGACAGCACGATGAACAGCGATCAGATCCACGGCCACTGGCGCGAGGTGAAGGGCTGGGCCCTCGAGAGCTGGGGTCGCGTCACCCACGATCCGTGGCTGCGCATCGCCGGGCGCCGCGAGCGCCTGCTCGGCCGGCTCGAGGCCTCGCTCGCGGAATCGCGGCGCATGGCGGAGTCGAGCTTCCCGGCGCGCCACGCCTCGGCGAGCCGCCCTCCGGCCCGCTAGCCCTCACGCGTTCCCCTTCGCCGGCCCGGCGGATCCTCCCAGGAGGTCCGCCAGGTCGTCCGCGTGCTCTTCCTCGTTCGCGAGGATCTCCTCGAGCATGCGGCGCGTCGTCGGATCGTTGTCGCCGATGAACTGGATCATCTCGCGGTAGCTGTCGATGGCGATGCGCTCGGCCACCAGGTTCTCGCGCACCGCTTCCTGCAACGTCTTGCCGATGCGGTATTCCGAGTGGCTGCGATCGGTGAGACCGCTCGGGTCGAACTTGGGCTCGCCGCCCAGCTGCACGATGCGCTCGGCGATGCGATCGGCATGGGCGAGCTCCTCGGTCGCGTGCTCGAGGAACTCGTCGGCCGCGGCCTTCGAATCGACGCCGCGCGCCATGAAATAGTCGTGGCGATAGCGCAACACGCACACGAGCTCGGTGGCGAGCGCCTCGTTCAGCAGCTGGACGACGGTCTCGCGATCCGCCGAGTAACGCTCCGTGACGGCGCCCTCCTCGATGTGGCGGCGCGCGCTCTCGCGCAGCGTGCGGACATCGGTCAGGCCGTTCTTGCCCTGGCGCTGGGGCATCGGTGCGTTCATGGCGTCTCCTCGAGAAATGGGAACGGCCCGCCGCGGGGGCCGCGAGACCCATTGAACCGCGGGAACGCGACGCGGGCTGTCGGAGCCGCCTTAAATGCCTGTCGGTGCGATCCGACGCGTGCCCGACATCTAAGCGAATAGAGGGCGGCGGCCGCCGCGCGCCCCGGTGAGCTCGGCGAAGCGCGCGTGTGCCGCCTTCTCGCCGTCGAGGTCGCCCGCGGGCGCCGCGAAGTGGAAGCCCTGCAGGAAATCGGCCTGCGCGTCGAGGGCGGCGTGCGCCTCGGCCACACTCTCGATGCCCTCGACGACCACGCGCGCGTTGAGCTCGTGCAGCATGTCGATCACCTGCGCGAGCAGGTGGCGCGATCGCGTCCGACCGAGCACCGAGCCGGCGAGGAGCTTGCGGTCGATCTTCACGATGTCGGGACGCAGCGCGACGGCGCGATCGAGGTTCGAGGCGCCGCTGCCGAACTCGTCGAGCGCGACCAGCACGCCGATCTCGCGATAGGCCGCCACGGCCGCGCGCAGCACCGCCTCGGGCGCGGCGGTCGCGCCGATCTCCACGCACACGCGCTTGGGCACGAGGCCGTAATAGCGGATCAGCCCGTCGAGCTCGGGCGCATCGGTCGCGTCCTGCGCGGCGGCGTCGGGATGGACGTTCAGGTGGAGCATGCGGTTGCCCGGATCGAGGCGCGCGAAGTTGCGCAGGTGCAGCGCCCGGCACGACCAGTCGAGCACCGCGCGCTGGCCGCCCGGCTCCGTGAGCTCGAAGAGCTGGCCGGGCGGGATCGGCGTGGCCGTTTCCGACTCGGCGCGTACGAGCGCCTCGTAGCCCGCGCACTCGCCGCGACGCGCGCAGACGAGCGGCTGGAAAGCGGTCGTGAGCATCGCCCCGTGCCACGGCAGGTTCGGGCCCGCGCCGGCGCGTACCCGGTCCTCGGCAACCTGGGCGATGGAAGGCGTGTCGGAAAGCTCCGCGCCGAGCGCGTCGGGGGCGGATGCCTCGGGTTCCAAGCTGAAAGCCATGTGCGCTCCTGCAACGGGGACCGGTCTCTAGCCGGCCTTCCCTGACTCTGGCCCCCGAGCATTACCCGGGCGTTACCGGGTTGCGCGACCCGGTTGCAGTTGCAACGCTGCCCGTTCAGCGCTCGACGAAGAACGCTGCGAGCGCCTCGCCGATGTCGGCCATGCGGTAGGGCTTCTTGAGCACGCGGTTCACGCCGGCCGAGAGCGCGCGCGTCTCGAAGCCGGCGCCGCCATAGCCGCTCGCGATCACGATGGGCAGCGTGGGATTGAGCTTGCGCAGCTCGATCGCGAGCTGCGTGCCGGTGAGCAGCGGCATCACCTCGTCGCTCACCACCGCGTCGAAGCGCCGCGGGTTCGCGCGCGCCGCCTCCAGCGCGTCGCGGCTGTCGTCGAAGCCCACCGGCTCGTAGCCGAGGGAGGCGAGCATCTCCTCGAGCGCGGCGAGCACCTCGCGCTCGTCGTCGACCGCGAGGATCGTCTCGCCGTGGCCCTGCGGATACGATTCGGCCTGCTCGCCCTCGCCTTCCTCCGCCGGCACCTGCGGCATCCACACGTCGAAGGTGCTGCCGCGCCCGAGCTCGCTCGCGACATCGAGGAAGCCGCGGTGCTCCATCACCACGGAGTGCACGAGCGCGAGGCCGAGGCCGGTGCCGCGGCCCGCCGGCTTCGTCGTGAAGAACGGCTCGAAGATGCGGTCGATCACCTCGGGCGCGATGCCGTGGCCGGTGTCGCGCACCGTGATGTGCACGTAGTCGCCCGCCGGCATCTCGCCCGTGCGCACCTTGCGCCGCGCGCCGACGCGCTCCTGCGCCACGATCACGTCGAGCACGCCGCCCTCGGGCATCGCCTGCACGGCGTTCGTGCACAGGTTCATGAGCAGCTGGTGCAGGCGCGTGGGATCGCCGAGCACGGCGGCGTCGGCCGCCTGGCCCGCGAAGCGCACGTCGATGGATCTGGGCGACGAGCCGCGGATCAGGTCGCACACTTCCTGCGCGATGGGCGCGACGATCACCGGCAGGCGCTCGGCATCCTCGGCGCGGCTGTACGAGAGGATCTGCGACACGAGCGCCTTCGCGCGGTTGCCCGCGTTCATGATCGTGTCGAGGTAGCGGCGCATGTCGCCCTGGGACTTCTGCTGCGCGAGCTCGCCGTAGCCGAGGATCGCGCCGAGGATGTTGTTGAAGTCGTGCGCGATGCCGCCCGCGAGGTGCCCGACCGCCTGCATCTTCTCGGCCTGGCGCAGCTGCGCGGCGAGCCGTTGCCGCTCCTCCTCGGCGCGCACCTTGTCCGAGACGTCCTTCACGAAGCCGATGACGCGCCGGCCCACGCCGGCGGGCCCGGCCGTCTCCGAGATGAGGTAGCCGTTCACGCCGACGGTGATGTACTGGCCGTCGTCGCGGCGGAAGCGGTACTCGATCGCCACGTGCGCGAGCTCCCCGCTCGCGAGCTTCTGCCGCAGGCCCTTCAATCGCATGCGGTCGTCGGGATGCACGCGCTCCATCCACTTGCGCAGGTGCACCAGGTTCTCGCGGCGCGTGCCGAGCACCGCCACGGTGTCGCCGTCCCAGAGCACGTTGCCGCTCGCCGGATCCATCTCGTAGAGCAGGCTGCCGCTCGCGCGGATCACCGCCTCGTGGCGGTTGCGCCACGCCTCGGTCTCGCGCGCGGCGTCCTGGCGCTCGACCAGCAGCGCGGCGGCGAAGAGCGTGGTGACCACGATCGTCGCGAGGTAGCCGTGCAGCTGCAGCAGCTGGCGCACGTCCGGCATCGCCTGAACCGAGAACGGCCCCAGCCCGTGCGCCGTATGCCAGTAGACGATGAGGCCGAAGAGCGCGAGCCCGAAGGTCGCGGCGCGCAGCCCGAACGACAGGGCCGCCCAGATGAGGAACGGCGCGCACAGATAGGCGAGCGGGGGAATGTACCCGGTCGCAACCACCTGCCCGCCGAAGACGTAGTTCACGGACAGCACGAGCCCGGTGTAGAGCGAGAGCAGCTCGGGCCAGCGCTGGCCCATCACGCGCAGCGCCTCGCGCAAGCCGCTGCGGCTCCACGCGAGGATGAGGGGCGCGGTGAGCAGCATGCCGAGCATCATCGAGATGAAGCTCACCGACCACTGCTCGCGGAACACGCCCATCGACTGCACGTACGCGCGCGAGGCATCCACCAGCGCCATCACCGCCACGAGCGGCAGCATGCCGACGAGGAATGCCGACACGCCCTTCACGGTAGCGATCTGCACCCGCGGCCCGGCGAGCCGCAGCAGGCCGACCGCGACGAGCAGCGGCTGGGCGCAGTTGAGGATCGCGGTGGCGGCGATCGTCGCGCCGCTCGCGCCCTGGTCGAGGCCGACCGCGACCGAGGCGATCGCGACCAGGGCGAGGTAGCCGGGCCAGCGGCGCGCCGGCGCCACGAGGAGCGTGCCCAGGGCCACGCCGTGGGCGGGCCAGATGAACAGGGGCAGCTGCGCATGGGTCGGCAGCCTCGCCGCGTAGGCCGCGAGCAGGTAGTAGACGGCGCCGAACGCGACGAAGGCCAGGGTCTGCCGGACCGAGACCGACGGGGTGGCGCTGGCGAGGGTGGGAGACGGTGCGCTCATCGCGCCGCCGGCCCCCCGGCCGATTTCTTGAGCATGCTCTATCGGATTCTACGGTCTCCGGCGTAAGATTGCCCCAAACAAAATCACAGCCAGCCGCGTTGGAAGCTCATATCCTCGTCGTCGACGACGACGCCGCCATCCGGGACCTGATCCGGGAATACCTCACGGAGAACGACTTCCAGGTCTCCGTGGCGGAGACCGGCGCCGACATGGATCGCGTGCTCGGGGCGGACATCGTCGACCTCGTGATCCTCGACCTCAAGCTTCCCGACGAGGACGGCCTGGCCATCGCGCGGCGCCTGCGCGAGTCCCTCGACCTGCCCATCATCATCCTCACCGGCCGCAAGGAAGAGGTCGACCGCGTGATGGGGCTCGAGCTCGGGGCCGACGACTACGTCACCAAGCCGTTCAGCAACCGCGAGCTGCTCGCGCGGGTGCGGGCCGTGCTGCGGCGCACCGAGAGCAAGCGCGCCTCGCGCCGCGGCGAGAGCGTGCGCATGTTCAAGTTCTCCGGCTGGGAGCTCAACACCGGCACGCGGCGCCTGAAGAGCCCCGACGGGCGCAACGTCGAGCTCACCAACAGCGAGTACGCGCTGCTCGTGGCCTTCCTGCGGGCGCCGCAGCGCATCCTGAGCCGCGACCAGCTGCTCGAGTCGAGCCGCCTGCACGACGACATCTACGACCGCTCCATCGACGTGCAGATCCTGCGCCTGCGTCGCAAGATCGAGGACAAGCCGAACCAGCCGTCGCTGATCCGCACCGAGCGCGGCGCCGGCTACTACCTCAACTCCCCGGTGGAAACCATCTGATCCCCAGCATCCCGGGACCCGCGCCATTTGATCGGGCGCAGGTCCGGGCGGGGGGCGGCCGGTACGATCTCCCAATGAATCCCCCATGGTTCGCGTCGTGCGCGGCGCCCCGGTGATGCGCCGATGAGCGGCTTCGCGACGGATCCGCTGGGCGTCGCCCTCCTCGCCGTCGTGGCCGCGCTCTGCTCGGGCGTCGTCTCCCTCGCCGCCGGGCGGCGCCACCCCGGGTACCTGCATTTCGGCGCGTTCTTCTTCCTCTTCGTGGCCGGCGTCGCGGGCTTCGCCGCGGGCGCCTGGACGCTCGCCGACGATGCGACCGTCACCGGCCGCCTGGCCCTCGGCCTGCCGTGGATCTCGTGGAGCGTGCGCCTGGATCCGCTCGCGGGCTTCTTCGAGATCCTCATCGGCACGCTGGTGGTCGCGGTCTCGCTCTACGGGCCGAGCTATACCCGCGAATTCGCCCGGGGCCCCGCGCCGCAGCCGCTGCCACCGCTCGGCGTGTTCACCGCGCTCTTCGTCGTCGGCATGCAGGTCCTCGTGCTCGCCGACGACGCGCTCACGTTCATGGTGTTCTGGGAGCTCATGTCCGTCGCGGGCTACATGCTCGTCGCCTACCAGCACCAGCACGCGGCGAACCGCAATGCGGCGTTCCTCTTCCTGCTGCTCGCGCACGTCGGCGCGCTGGTGATCCTCATCGCCTTCGGCGTGCTCGCCGCGTTCGGCGGCGGCCTCGGCTTCGACAGCATGCGCGGCGCGCACCTCACGCCGCTCTGGGCGACGCTCGCCTTCGCGTTCGCGTTCCTGGGTTTCGGCCTGAAGGCCGGCATCGTGCCGCTGCACGTGTGGCTGCCCGATGCGCATCCGGTCGCGCCCTCGCACATCTCCGCGCTGATGAGCGGCGCGATGATCAAGATGGGCATCTACGGCATGGTGCGCACCAGCTTCGACCTCATCGGCCACGTGCGCTGGGAATGGGGCGTGGCAGTGCTCGCCGTGGGGACCGCCTCCGCGCTGCTCGGCGTGCTCTACGCGATCGTGCAGCACGACCTCAAGCGCCTGCTCGCCTACCACTCGATCGAGAACATCGGGATCATCCTGATGGGCCTGGGGCTCGCGATGATCTTCCTCGGCAGCGGCGAGAAGGTGCTCGGCACGCTCGCGCTCGTGGCCGCGCTCTACCACACGATCAACCACGCGCTCTTCAAGGGCCTGCTCTTCCTCGGCGCGGGAGCGGTGCTGCACCGCACCCACGAGCGCGACCTCGAGAACATGGGCGGCCTCATCCACCGCATGCCGGTCACCGCCCTGCTCTTCCTCGTCGGCTGCGTCGCCATCTCGGCATTGCCGCCCTTCAACGGCTTCGTGTCGGAGTGGCTCACGTTCCAGGCGGCGCTGCAGGCGCCGCGCATCGCGAACGGCGTGCTGCGCGCGGGCATCCCAATCGCCGCGGCGATGCTCGCGTTGACCGGCGCGCTCGCGGCCGCGTGCTTCGTGAAGGCGTTCGGCATCGCGTTCCTCGGCCGGCCGCGCACGCGGCGCGTGGCCCGGGCGCGCGAGGTGCCGCGCGGGATGCTCGCGGGCATGGCACTGCTCGCCGTGCTGTGCTTGCTGCTCGGCATCTTTCCCACCTCGGTGATCGAGGCGATGGCGCCGGTCACGCGCGGGCTCGTCGGCGAGGCGCTGCCCTCGGCCGCGGCGCAGGGATGGCTGTGGCTCACGCCGATCGCGCCGCACGTCGCCTCGTACTCGGCGCCCTTCCTGGTGATCGCGATCGTCGCCGTGTTCGCGTCCGGCTACCTGTTCCTCAAGCGCCGCGCGGTGCCGGCACGGCGCGGCGAGCCGTGGGACTGCGGTTTCGGCGGGCTCACGCAGCGCATGCAGTACACGTCGACCGCCTTCAGCCAGCCGATCCGGCGCGTCTTCGGCGCGACGTGGAAGGTCGAGGAGCGCGTGGACATCGTCGCCGCGCCCGGCCCGGTGCCGCGCGCGATCTCGATCCACCACGAGCTGCACGTGCACGACTGGTCGTGGCTCAAGGCCTACGTGCCGGTGGGCCGGCTGGTGCTCGCGGCGGCGCGGCGCATCGGGTTCATCCAGACCGGCAACATCCACACCTACCTCAAGTACTCGTTCGTGACGCTGCTCGTCTTCCTATGGATCGTGAGCTGACCGCCTGGACGCTCGCGCTGGCGCAGGCGTTCATCTTCGTGGCCGCCGCGCCGCTGCTCGCCGGCTGGGTGAAGCGCGTGAAGTGCCACATGCAGAACCGCGTCGCGCCGGCGGTGTGGCAACCGTACCTCGACCTCGGCAAGCTGCTGCGCAAGGACATGCTGCTCGCCGAAAACGCGTCGTGGCTCTTCCGCGCGGTGCCCTACGTCGTGTTCGGCGCGACGCTGCTGGCCGCGGCGGTGGTGCCGCTCGTCGCCGTGCACCTGCCCACGACCGCGATCGCCGACCTCATCGTGCTGGTCGGCCTCTTCGCGCTCGCGCGCTTCTTCACGGCGCTCGCCGGCATGGACGTGGGCACCGCCTTCGGCGGCATGGGCGCCTCGCGCGAGATGATGGTCGCGGCGCTCGCCGAGCCGGCGATGCTCATGGCCATCTTCACGCTGTCCATGACGGCCGCGACCACGAACCTGTCCTCGGCCACGCAGTACGTGCTCGACGCGGGCCTCGTGCTGCGCCCGTCGTTCTTCTTCGCGCTGCTCGCGCTCGCCATGGTGACGGTCGCCGAGGCGGGGCGCATCCCGATCGACAACCCCGCCACGCATCTCGAGCTCACGATGCTGCACGAGGCGATGATCCTCGAGTACAGCGGCCGTCACCTCGCGCTGATCGAGTGGGCCTCGCAGGTAAAGCTGATGATCTACGGCGTGCTGATCGTCGACTTCTTCTTCCCGTGGGGCATCGCCACCGCGTTCACCCCGGTGGACATCGCCATCGGGATCGTCGCCGTCGCGGCCAAGCTCATGGGCCTCATGGTGCTGCTCGTGAACTGGGAGATGCTGCTCGCGAAGATGCGTCTCTTCCGCGTGCCCCAGTTCCTCGGCTTCGCGTTCCTGCTCGCCCTGCTCGGCATGCTCACCAACGTCGTGCTGGAGACGGGAGGCTAGGCCATGCGGACTCGGCGTATGTGTTGCTTTGGGGCGGGCAGCATGGCCGGCGCCGACACGATGGCGCTGAAAGCCGTCGCGTTCGCGAGGAGGCCCTAGATGGCCCTTGCCGAGCTCGGTCTCTTCAGCCAGGCGGTGATCCTCTTCGCCGCGCTCGTGCTGTTCACGTCGTTCATCATGCTCGGGCAGACGCGCACGCTGCCGCTCATCTTCACGTTCGCATGGCAGGGCGTGCTGCTCGCGGTCACGACGGCGCTCGTCGCGGTCGTCTCGGGCCACCGCGACCTGTACGTCTCGGCGGCGCTCACCATCGCGCTCAAGGTGCTGGTGATCCCCTGGCTGCTCTACCGGCTGAGCGTGCGCCTGAACATGCACTACGACGCGGAGGCGATCAAGCACCCGTCGCTGCTGCTGCTCGCCGGCGCCGGGCTCGTGATCTTCAGCTACTACGTGGCGCTGCCGATCGTGCACCTGTCGGGGCTCGCCATCCGCAACACGATCGCGGTGAGCATCGCCGTCGAGCTGAACGGGCTGCTCCTCATGTGCGTGCGCCGCACCGCGGTGGCCCAGGTGATCGGCTTCATGTCCATGGAGAACGGCCTCTTCTTCTCCGCCGTCGTCTCGACCTACGGCATGCCGCTCATCGTCGAGCTGGGCGTCGCCTTCGACGTGCTCGTCGCGGCCATCCTCTTCGGCGTGTTCTTCGTGCACCTGCGCGACTCGTTCGACTCGCTCGACGTGGTGCGCTTCAACCGGCTGTCCGAGGCGCGCGATGCGGCGTCAGAAGCCGCGGCGCGCGAGCGGGCGGGAGAGCGCGCATGACGCTGCTCGAGATCACGCTCATCGCGCCGCTCGTCGGCAGCGTGCTCCTCGCGCTCCTCGGCGAGCGCCCGCTGGGCGGCTGGATCAACGTGGCGACCAGCGCCGTGACCCTCGCCGCGTCGGCGGCCCTCGCCCTCGACGTGTTCGCGCACGGCCCTCGCCTGTCGGGCGGGCGCATGTTCTACGTCGACGCGTTCAACGTCTACCTCATCGCGCTCACCGCCTTCGTCGGCATGACCACCGCGGTCTTCTCGCGCCCGTACATGCGCCACGAGATCGAGATCGGGCGCGTGACCGGAAGGCGCCTGCGGCTCTACCACTCGATGTACCAGGGGTTCCTGTTCTCGATGCTGCTCGCGCTCTCGACGAACAACCTGGGCATTCTCTGGGTGGCGATGGAAGCGGCGACTCTTTCGACCGTGCTGCTGGTGTCGCTCTACCGCACGCCCGAGGCGATCGAGGCGGCGTGGAAGTACTTCATCCTGTGCGGCGTGGGCATCGCGCAGGCGCTCTTCGGCACCGTGCTCGTCTACTTCGCCGCGGAGGCGAGGCTCGGCGGCGAGCGCCAGGACACGATGCTGTGGACCGTGCTGCACCAGTCCGCGGCGAGCGGCCTCGATCCGGCCGTCATGTCGATCGCGTTCGTGTTCCTGCTCGTGGGGTACGGCACCAAGGTCGGGCTCGTGCCGCTGCACAACTGGTTGCCGGACGCGCACTCGGAGGGCCCCACGCCGATGTCGGCGGTGCTCTCGGGGCTGCTGCTGAACGTCGCGCTGTACTCGCTGGTGCGCGTGAAGATGCTGGTGGACGCCTCTCTGCACACCAATCTCGCGGGCCACCTGATGATGGGCTTCGGCCTGCTCTCGTTCATGGTGGCGGGCCTCTTCCTGCACCGCCAGCACGACATCAAGCGCATGTTCAGCTACTCGTCGATCGAGCACATGGGGCTCATGACGTTCGCCTTCGGCATCGGCAACCCGCTCGCGACGTTCGGGGCGCTGCTGCACATGACGGTGCACTCGCTCACCAAGAGCGCGATCTTCGTGACCGTCGGCCACGCCTCGCAGCTCGCTGGCAGCCAGCGCATCGACCAGATCCGCGGCCTCATCCGCACGCAGCCCGCAATCGGCTGGGGGCTGCTCGTCGGCACCGTCGCGATCTGCGGCTTCCCGCCGTTCGGCGTGTTCGTGAGCGAGTTCCTCCTGCTCATGGCGACGATGAAGTCGTGGCCGTGGCTCGCCATCCCGCTGCTCACCGGGTTCGGCATCGCGTTCGCGGGACTCTTCCGCAACGTGCAACCGATGGTGTTCGGGGCGCCGCCACCGGGCCAGAAGCCCGTGCACGCGAACATGATCCCGGTGGCCGTGCACCTCGTGCTCGTGTTGTGGCTCGGCCTCGTCATCCCGGCGTTCCTCGCGCGCTGGTTCGAGCAGGCGACCGTGCTCATCGCGGGGGCCTCGCCGCTGTGAAGCGCGCCGCATCCTTCGCGGCATTCCTCGAGCGTCTCGCCGCGGCGAGCGTGCCCGTGGAGCAGCACGATGCGCCCGGCCTTTCTCCCGCGCGCCTGATCGCCGTAGCGAGCGGCGACTGGGCGAGGCTCGCGCACGAGGCGCGCGCCTGCAGCGCACGCTGGGTCGCCGGCTGGGGCGAGGACGCGGGCGAGACGCTCGCGGTGAACGCGTGCTTCGAGATGTCCGGCGGGTACGTCGTCGCGCGCACGAGCGTGGCGCGCACGCAGCCGTCATTGCCCTCGCAAGCCCCGTCGTATCCCGGTGCCGAGCGGCCGGAGCGCCACACGCGCGACCTGCTCGGCATCGACTTCTCGGGCTACGGCGAGCCGCGGCGCTGGACGCGCCACCGGGCGTGGAGCGCGCACGAGCATCCGCTGCGACGCGAATTTCCCGCGGCCGGCCGCGCGAACGGCGCCACGCCGCCCGATTCCGACTACAAGTTCCTGCATGCGCTCGGCAGCGGCGTCTACGAGATTCCCGTGGGACCGGTGCACGCCGGCATCATCGAGCCCGGTCATTTCCGCTTCCAGGCCGTGGGCGAGACCGTGCTCAACCTCGAGGAACGCCTGGGCTACGTGCACAAGGGCATCGAGAAGATCGCCGAGGGGCGCGATGCGGTCGCGCTCGCGCGGCTCGCCGGTCGCGTCTCGGGCGACTCGACCGTCGCCCATGCATGGGCCGCGTGCATGGCGATGGAGAAGGCGGGCGGCGTCGCCGTGCCCGCCCGCGCCGCGTGGCTGCGCGCGCTCGCCTGCGAGCGCGAGCGCATCGCGAACCACCTCGGCGACGTCGGCGCGATACTGAACGACATCGCCTTCGCCTTCGGCTTCTACCAGTTCACGCGCCTGCGCGAGGACTGGCTGCGCCGCTCGCACGAGGCCCTCGGGCATCGCTTCATGATGGACCTCGTCGTTCCCGGCGGCGTGGCGCTCGAGCCGCCCGCCGCCACGCTGGCCGCGATGCGCGAGGACAACCGCTCGCTGCGCAGCGAGCTCGTGAAGCTCATGGCGATCGTGAACGACCTGCCGTCCGTGAAGGATCGCCTCGCCACCACGGGCGTGCTCGAGCCGGCCCACGCGAAGGCGTTCGGCTGCACGGGCTTCGTCGGCCGCGCTTCCGAGGTCGACTTCGACGTGCGCCGCGACGCGCCGTACGCGCCCTACGACAAGCTCACGACGAAGGTTCCGGTGTATCGCTACGGCGACGTCGCGGCGCGCATGCGGGTGCGCGTCGAGGAGATCCACGCCGCGCTCGATCTCGTCGACGACATCGTCGACCTCCTGCCCGCGGGCGACATCCGCGCGGCGTTCCCGGTGCCCGCGGCCGGGGCCGAGGGCCTGGCCGCCATCGAGGGCTGGCGCGGCGAGATCGTGACCTTCGTGCGCTTCGGCGCGGACGGCCGCATCGCGCGCTTCTTCCCGCGCGATCCGTCGTGGACCACGTGGCCCGCGCTCGAGGTGCTCATCCACGACAACATCGTTCCCGACTTCCCGGTCTGCAACAAGAGCGTGAACGCGTCGTACTCGGGCCACGACCTCTAGCCATGCTGCGCATCCTCGCGAAGATCCAGCGCATCGGCATCGTCACCGAGACGGCACCGGGCGCCGAGGCGCCCGCGCTCGAGGAGATCGGCGCGCGGCTGAAGGCGCGCATCGGCGAGCGCTTCGGCGGAAGCCTCGCGATCCGCGAGGTCGACGCCGGCTCGTGCAACGGTTGCGAGCTCGAGATCCACGCGCTCGCCAACCCGTACTACGCCATCGAGCGCTACGGCGTGCACTTCGTCGCGAGCCCGCGCCATGCCGACATGCTGCTCGTCACCGGTCCCGTCTCGCGCAACATGGAAGCGGCGCTGCGCCGCACGTACGCCGCGACGCCGGATCCGAAGCTGGTGATCGCCGTGGGCGAATGCGGCGCGCACGGCGGCGAGTTCGGCGCGAGCTACGCCTCGTGCGGCGCGGTCGCGAACGTCATTCCGGTCGACGCGGTGATTCCCGGCTGCCCGCCGACGCCGTGGGCGCTCGTGCGCGGCATCCTTGCGGCGATCGAAAGGCAGCCCTGACGAGCGATCCCATCCGCCGGCGCGTGCTCAGGCCTTGGCGTTCACCATCAGCATCCACAGAACGCCGAAGCGATCGGTCACCATGCCGAAGCGGGGCGAGAAGAACGTCTTGCCCAGGGGCACGCGCACCTCGCCGCCATCGGCGAGTGCGCCGAACCAGCGGTCCGCCTGCGGCTCGTCCGCAGCGGTGATCGCGAGCCCGAAGCCCTCGAAGCGCGGCTTGCCCGAGCAGCCGCCGTCGGAGACCATCAACACCGACTCGCCGACGCGCATGGACGCATGCATGATCTTCTCGCCCGCACCCTCGGGCAACGCGCCGGGCGGGTGCGGCTCCGGGCTTTCCTTCATGCGCATCAGGAACTCGACCTTCGCGCCGAGCGCCTTCGCGTAGAACTCGAGCGCTTCCTCGGCCCGTCCCTCGAAGAAGAGATACGGTTGGACCATGGGCGCTCCTCAGGCCTTGCGCGCGATCTGTTCGCGCAGCCGTTCCTCGCGGGCGCGCTCCTCGGGCGTGAACTCGGCGCCGAAGTCCTCGGCCTCGAAGATCTGGCGCAGCTCCACCACGCATTCCTGGCCGGGAAACGGGCTGGGGCAGCGCTCGAGCCACTCGAGCGCCTCGGCGCGCGAGGCCACCTTCCAGATCCAGAAGCCGGCGATGAGCTCCTTCGTCTCCGGGAAGGGCCCGTCGACGATGGCGCGGCGGTTGTCGGCGCCGAACTTCACGCGCGCGCCCTTCGCGCTCGGCTGCAGCCCTTCGCCGGCGAGCATGACGCCCGCCTTCACGAGCTCCTCGTTGAAGCGGCCCATGTCCTCGAGCAGCTTGCGGTCGGGCATCACGCCGGCCTCGGAATCCTTCGTCGCCCTCACCATGACCATGAATCGCATGTTCGCCTCCTCGGTGGATGTGGATTCAGCGTGGCTTGCGCGACGCCGGATGGGAAACGCCGCCGACCACCAGGTCGCGGCAGGGACGCACCTCGAGCGTGCCCAGCGGCGCGCTCGGGATGCGGGAGGCGACCTGGATCGCCTCGTTCAGGTCGCGCGCCTCGATGAGGTAGAAGCCGGCCACCATCTCCTTCGTCTCCGCGTACGGGCCGTCGGTGAGCGCGGCCTTGCCGTTGCGCACGCGCACGCAGGTGGTCGCCGCCGCCGGCGCGAGCGCCTCGGCCTCGATGAAATGACCGCTCGCGAGCAGGCCGTCGTTGAACGCGAGGTGCTGCGCGTTCAGCGCGTCCATGTCGCGCTCGGGCATCGCCGCGAGCGCGCTCTCGTCGAGGTAGATCAGGCAAAGATATCTCACGGCTGTCTCCGCGGCCGGACGGACGGCCCTCGAGGGAAAGTCGAACGGTTCGGGGCGGTTTCGACAGCCCCGCAAACAAAAATTTCGGGAGGCACGCTAGAGCTCGGCGAGCCGCCGCTCCAGGTAGCGCCGCTCCGCGGCCTGCGGAGCCAGGGCGAGCGCGTCCTCGTACGAGCGGCGTGCCTCGGGCCGGCGCCCGAGCCGGCGGCAGAGGTCGGCGCGCGCCGCGTGCGCGAGATGATAACGCCGCAACGCGCCGCCCTCGAGAAGGGCATCGACGAGCGCGAGGCCCGCGCCGGGGCCGTCGCGCATCGCGACCGCGACGGCGCGATTGAGCTGCACGATCGGCGACGGATCGATGCGCTCGAGCAGGTCGTAGAGGCCGACGATCTGCGCCCAGTCGGTCGCGGCGGCGCTCGGCGCCTGCGCATGCAGCGCCGCGATCGCCGCCTGCACCGTGTACACGCCGAAGCGGCGCGTCGCGAACGCGGCCTCGACCAGCTTCGCCGCCTGCGCGATCTGCGCGCGGTCCCACAGCGACCGGTCCTGCTCCTCGAGCGTGACGAGGTCGCCGGCGGCGTTGGTGCGCGCCGCGCGCCGCGACTCGTGCAGCAGCATGAGCGCGAGGAGCCCGAGCGCCTCGGGTTCGGGCAGCAGCTCCACGAGCAGCGTGCCGAGGCGGATCGCCTCCGCCGACAGCGCCGCGCGCGTGAGCGACTCGCCCGAGGTCGCGAGATAGCCCTCGTTGAACACGAGGTAGACCACGCGCAGCACGGCCTCGAGCCGCTCGGGCAGGTCGCCGTGGCGCGGCACCTCGTAGGGAATGCGCGCGTCGCGGATCTTCGCCTTGGCGCGCACGATGCGCTGCGCGATGGTCGGCGCGGGCACGAGGTAGGCGCGCGCGATCTCCTCGGTGGTGAGGCCGCACACCTCGCGCAACGTGAGCGCCACCTGCGCGTCCGCGGCGAGCGCGGGGTGGCAGCACGTGAAGACGAGGCGCAGCCGGTCGTCCTCGACGCTGCCGCCGTCCTCGGCGGTGGTGCCGTCGGTGAGCGCGGCGAGCGCCTCCTCCACGTCGTCGAGCGCGACGTCGTGCTTCGAGCGCCGGCGCAGGCGGTCGATCGCCTTGAAGCGGCCGGTGGTGATGAGCCACGCGCGCGGATTGTCCGGCACGCCCTGCTGCGGCCACTGCTCGGCGGCGGCGACGAACGCCTCGTGCACCGCTTCCTCGGCGACATCGAAATCGCCGAGCTGGCGGATGAGGGTGGCGAGGATGCGCCGCGACTCCTCGCGATAGACGCGATCGAGGAGCGCGCGCACGTCGCGGGTGAGGGGATCGGCGCTGTCCATCGCCCGATTCTTGCACGATCGGCGCGCGCCGGGCGATTGCTATACTGCAGGCGCGTTCGACCCGCGCCGCGCGTTCGCCGCGGCGCGAGCATTTCCGCATGGCACTCAAATCCACGATCTTCAGGGCGGAGCTCGCGGTGGCCGACATCGACCGCGGCTACTACGCCGACCACGCGCTCACGCTCGCGCGCCATCCCTCGGAGACGGACGAGCGGATGATGGTGCGCGTGCTCGCCTTCGCGCTCTACGCCGATGCGGCGCTCGAGTTCGGCCGGGGGCTGAGCACCGAGGACGAGCCTGACCTCGTGCGCCGCGATCTCACCGGCGCGGTCGAGCAGTGGATCGAGGTGGGCTTGCCCGACGAGCGCGAAGTGCGCAAGGCGTGCGGCCGCGCGCGCGACGTGATCGTGGTGGCCTACGGCGGTCGTGCCGTCGACTTGTGGTGGGAGTCGGCGCGCAAGGGCCTCGAGCGCCAGGAGCGCCTCACGGTCGTGGACCTCGCGCCGGAAGCCACGCGCGCGCTCGCCGCGATGGCGCAGCGCACGATGCGGCTGAACGCCACGATCCAGGACGGCCACGTGATCTTCGCCGACGAGGCGAGCTCGGTCACGCTCGAGCCGCGCCTCATCAAGGCGCCGGCCACCTGAGCTGCGCGCCTTATACTTCGGCCTGGGAGGATCGCATGAAGAGTCTCGATCTCGTCTTCGCACTGCTCGCTCTCGCGGGCACCGCGGCCTTCGCCGACGCGCCGGCCGTGGGCACGAGCGGGACGCTCGCCATCGTGCCCGCCTACGGGGAGACGACCCGCGCGAACGACGAGGCGGTCGTCGTCTTCGATGCCGATGAGCAGGACAAGGACGCGACAGCGGCGGCCTCGCGGGTGAACGACCGCATGCGCCGCGGCACCGCCCTCGTGAAGCGGGAGGACGGCAGCGCACGCCTCAGGACGCGCGACTACCGCACCTTCCCCGTGTACGCGGACAACCCGCCGCGCCCGGGCGCGCAGGCGGCGCCCATCGTCGCGTGGCGCGTGGTCGAGTCGCTCGAGGTGACGACGAACGACCTCGCTCGGCTGCCGAAGACCGTGGCCGCGGCGCAGCAGGCGCTCACGCTCGACGGCTTGCGCTTCGGGCTGTCGAAGGCGAGCGCCCGCGCGGCCGACGACGCGAGCATCGCCGCGGCCTATTCGGACCTGCTCGGTCGCATCGGCGCGATCGCGCGCGCCATGGGCCGCGATCCGTCGGACGCGGCGCTCGATACGCTCGACTACGAGGGCACGGGACGCTACGCCGCGGAGCCGCTCGCCGTCGCTCGCAGCGCCGCCGTCGGCGGCGGCCCTCCGGCGCCGATGGTGGCGCCCAGCTTCGAGCCCGGCGAGACGACCGTGCGCCTGCGCGTCGTGGGCAAGGTCCGCTTCCGGTAAGGTGCGCGCCGGGGCGACCGTCGAGCCCACGCTGTAGGATGGCAGCATCGTTTCCCCGGGAGGAACCATGGCGATCTCGATGTACCAGGCGAGCGTTCCGGTGTTCACGCGCATGCTCGGCAATCTCGCGGCGATCCTCGAAAAGGCCGACCGCCACGCGACCGAAAGGAAGATCGACCCGGCCGTGCTGATCGCGAGCCGGCTCTTTCCCGACATGTTCCCGCTCTCGCAGCAGGTGCAGATCGCGGCCGACGCGGCGAAGAAGGCCGTCGCCTACCTCGCCGGTGCGGAGCCGCCGTTCTGGGAGGACACCGAGAAGACCTTTCCCGAGCTCGTCGAGCGCTGCCGCAAGACGGTCGAGTACCTGAAGACGTTCAAGCCCGAGCAGGTCGACGGCACGGAGGAGCGCACCGTGACCTGGCAGACGAGCCACGGCGCGCGGTCGATGCAGGGCATGGCCTTCCTGCTCAACCGCCAGCTGCCGAACTTCTACTTCCACGTCACGACGGCCTACGACATCCTGCGGCACAACGGCGTGGACGTCGGCAAGCGCGACTTCCTGGGGCCGAGCTGAGGCTACTTCTCCTCGACGTGGCCGCCGAACTCGCGGCGCATCGCGGACAGCAGCCGGTTGGCGAAGTCGTCCTCGCCGCGCGAGGCGAAGCGCGCGAAGAGCGCCGCGGACAGCACCGGCGCGGGCACGGCCGCGTCGACCGCGGTCTGCACGGTCCAGCGGCCCTCGCCCGAGTCGGACACCACGCCCTGCAGCCCGGCGAGCTGCGGGTCCTTCGCGAGCGCGTCGGCGGTGAGGTCGAGCAGCCACGAGCGGATGACGCTCCCGCGACGCCACACTTCGGCGACCTCGGCGACGTCGATCGCGAAGCGCTCGTTCTTCGCCTCGGCGAGCGGCGCGGTCTGCCGGTCCGACTCCGGTGTCCACGTTCCTTCGCTCACGTGCTTCAGCAGGTTCAGGCCCTCCGCATACGCGGCCATGATTCCGTACTCGATGCCGTTGTGCACCATCTTCACGAGGTGGCCCGCGCCGGCGGGGCCGCAATGAAGCCAGCCGCGCTCGGCGCTGCCGCCCGGCTTGCGCGCGCGCGTGGGCGGCGCGGCGGCCACTCCGGGCGCGAGCGCCTCGAAGATCGGCTCGAGCGCGCGCACCGTCGCCGCATCCCCGCCGATCGTGAGGCAGTAGCCGCTCTCCAGGCCCCACACGCCGCCGCTCGTGCCGACGTCGACGTAGCGGAGGCCGCGCGCGGCCAGCTCGCGTGCACGCCGCACGTCGTCGCGATAATGGGAGTTGCCGCCGTCGATCACGATGTCGCCCGCGGCCAGGCGCGGCACGAGCGCGGCGATGGTCGCATCGACCGCCGCGGCGGGCAGCATGATCCAGACGATGCGCGGCGCCGGGAGCGCCCCCGCGAGCGCGTCGAGCGTGCGCGCGCCGCTCGCGCCCTCGGCGCAGAGCACGTCGACCGGTTCGCTCGTGCGATCGTGCACCGCGCACGCGTGCCCCGCGCGCATGAGCCGGCGCGCGATGTTCGCGCCCATCCGTCCGAGGCCGACGACGCCGAGTTGCATGGGGATCCTCGCGCGGGTCTGGGATAATGCGGCCTCCATCTCCCGCGAATGCCGATGCGAGGCCCGGTTCCTTCCGTCATTGTAGTCATGGGTGTGGCCGGCAGCGGCAAGTCCACCGTCGCCGCCGAGCTCGCGGCGCGGCTCGGATGGCCGCTGGCCGAGGCCGACGAGTTCCACTCCAGGGCGAACGTCGAGAAGATGCGCGCCGGCATCCCGCTCACCGACGCGGACCGCTGGCCGTGGCTGGACGCCATCGCCGCCTGGATCGATCGCACGCGCGGCGCGGAAAGGCATGGCGTGGTCACCTGCTCGGGGCTCAAGCGCAGCTATCGCCAGCGCCTCGTGCGCGGCCGCGACGACGTGCGGCTCGTGTACCTCAAGGGCGATCGCGAGCTGGTCGAGCGGCGCATGGCCGCGCGCACCGGCCACTACATGCCGCTTTCGCTGCTGCAGAGCCAGTTCGACACGCTCGAGGAGCCGACGCCCGACGAGGCGCCGATCGTGGTGCCGATCGCGGCGGCGCCCGGGCGGATCGTCGATTCGATCATCGCCGCGCTCGGGCTCGAGGACCGCGCGCGCTGACGCGCTCAGAGCAGCCCGCGCGCCGCGAGCTCGTCCTTGAGGTAGGCGTAGTAGATGGGCGCCGCGACCAGTCCCGCGATGCCGAACGCCGCCTCCATGGCGAGCATCGCCACGAGCAGCTCCCAGGCCGCCGCGTGGATGCCCGCGCCGACGATGCGCGCGTTCAAGAAGTACTCGAGCTTGTGGATGACGATGAGGAACGCGAGCGAGGCGGCCGCGAGCCCGCCGGAGATGCTCAGGCTCATCACCACGATCACGGTGTTCGAGATGAGGTTGCCGATCACAGGGATCAGGCCGGATACGAACGTGATCGCGACCAGCGTCTTCGCGTACGGCAGCTCGATGCCGAAGGCGGGCAGGGCGACGACCAGGTAGATCGCGGTGAAAGCCGTGTTCAACGCCGCGATGCGCACCTGGGCGAACACGACGCGGCGGAACGCGTCGCCCAGGCGCGTCACGCGCTCGCCGAGGGCGCGCGCGAGCGGGCCGCCCTCGTTCACGGGGCGCGCCTCGCGCAGCGAGACGAGCACGCCGATCACGATGCCGATCAGAAGGTGCACGAGCAGCGTGCCCACCTCGCCGCCGATGTGGCGCAGCTCGGCCGCGTTCTCGTGCAGCCAGTCGATCGCCGCGTCCTTCACGGCGTCGGCATCGGACGGCATGCCGCCGACGATCCATTCGGGCAGCCGCGCGCGCGACTGCTCGAGGATGTCGGCCATGCGCTGCAGCAGCGTCGGCAGGTGGCCGCTGCGCATGATCGCGACGATGCCCAGTGCGAGCGCGGTCAGGAGCGCCGCGACCGCGACGGCGATCACGGCCACCGCGGCGAGCTTGGCGGCGCCGCCGCGGCCGAGGCGAAGGCGCGGCGCGAGCACGTGCACCAGCTCGAAGGTGAGCAGGCCGGAGAGCAACGCGGGCAGCAGCCGCAGCTCGATGGCGGCGACGAGCGCGCATGCCGCCAGGATCCATGCGGCGAGCTCGTAGCGCGACGGCCTCATGGCCATTCGCGGCCCCCGCGCTCGCGCTCGAAGCGCTCGCGGTCGCGCGCGAACTGGCGCTCCAGCTCCTCGCGCCCCGCCTTCGCCATCGACATGCGCCGCGCCTCGTCCTGGTAGAAGGGCAGCATCGCTTCGACGCTCGCGACGTTGTGGCGCCGGAACGCGTCGGCGAGCTGCTTGGCGCGGAAGCGGTCGACGCCCAGGCGCTCGAGCGCCGAGCGGCCGACCCGCAGCGCCGACTCGAACGTCTCGCGCTCGGCCACCTGCACGCCGCGCAGCCGCAGCTCGTAATGGTGGCTCACGTTGCGCGCGCGGCTGAGGATCTCGAGGCCGGGGAAGTTGGCGCGCACGCGATCGACCAGCGCGAGGCTCGCCTCCACATCGTCGATCGCGTTCACCAGCAGCCGCGCGCCGCGCGCGCCGGCCGCCTCGAGCAGGTCGAGACGCGTGGCGTCGCCGTAGAACACGCGGTAGCCGAAGCGCCGCAGCGTGTCGACCTGATCGGGGTCGTGGTCGAGCACGACCGCGCGCACGCCGTTGGCGAGCAGCAGGCGCCCGACGATCTGGCCGAAGCGCCCGAAGCCGGCGATGATGACCGGTCCCTCCGGAGCGACCGCATCGGCCGCGCGTTCGTCGCGCGCGCGCCGGCCGACGAAGCGGTCGTGGGCGAGCAGCAGCAGCGGCGTGGTCGCCATGGAAAGCGCGACGGTGATGGTGAGCAGCGCCTCCCATTCGGGCGTGAAGACGTGCGCCGCGCGCGCCGCGCCGAACACCACGAACGCGAACTCGCCGCCCTGCGACAGGAGGAACGCGAAGAGCCAGCGCTGCCTGCAGATCTCGATGCGGCAGGCGACCAGCCAGAGCGAGAAGATCTTGAGCGCGAGGAAGGCCGCGAGCAGCAACGCGACGGTCGCCGGGCGGCTCGCGAGCAGGCCGAAGTCGATCGTCATGCCGACCGAGATGAAGAAGAGCCCGAGAAGCAGGCCCTTGAACGGCTCGATGTCCGATTCGAGCGCGTGGCGGAACTCGGAGCCCGCGAGCAGGACGCCCGCGAGGAACGCGCCGAGCGCCATCGACAAGCCGGCGGCCGACATGATCTCGGCGATGCCGACCACGAGCAGCAGCGCGAACGCGGTGAACACCTCGCGCAGGTTCGAGCGCGCCACGAGCCGCAACGCGGGGCGCGTGAGGTAGCGGCCGATGACCACCACGCCGGTCACGGCCGCGACGGCGATCGCCATGCGTGCGGCGAGCGGCGGCGCATGGGCGTCCTCGACGCCGCCCAGGAACGGCACGAGCGCGATCAACGGGATCGCGGCGATGTCCTGGAAGAGCAGGATGCCGAAGGCCGAGCGCCCGGTGGGCGTGGCGAGCTCGTTGCGCTCGGAAAGCGCCTGCATCGCGATCGCGGTCGAAGACAGCGCGAGCGCGAGGCCGCCGACCAGTGCCGCCTGCCACGCGAGGCCGGTGAAGGCGAGCGCGAGGCCGAGCACGACCCCGCTCGCCGCGAGCTGCAGCGTGCCGCCGCCGAAGACGACGCCGCGCATCGCGAGGAAGCGGCGCGGGTCGAGCTCGAGGCCGATCACGAAAAGCATCAGCACGACGCCGAGCTCGGCGAGGTTCTGCGTGGCCGCGACGTCGCCCACCAGCCGCAGGCCCCACGGGCCGATCGCCGCGCCCGCGATGAGGTAGCCGAGCACGGATCCCAGTCGCAGCCGCGCCGCCAGCGGCACGCACACCACGGCCGCGGCGAGGAACACCAGCGCTTCGCGCATCAGGCCGGGGTGGGTGTGGCGCGCGCCTGCCACTCCTCGAGGCGCGCACGGAAACGGCGGGCCGCGTTGCGCAGCTGCGCGTCGGGAATGATGTGCGCGCCGTGCAGCACGAACGGCTTGAGCCAATTGGTGCCGCAGTAGCGCATCGTCTGGCTGATCACCGGCTCGAACGCCTCGAGGGGATGCTCGTGGCGTCCCTGCGCGCGGTACTCGCTCTCCGGCGCGCCGGTGGTCGGCACCCACAGCGCGTCCTTGCCCGCGAGCGCGCGACGGCCCTCCCCGTACGCCCAACCCCGCGCGAGCACCTCCTCGAACCAGAGCTTGAGCAGGCTCGGCGTGGAGTACCAGAAGAGCGGATGCAGCAACACGATGAGGCGCGCGCGCTCGAGCGCCGCCTGCTCGGCCGCGACGTCGATGTCGAAGTCGGGATAGAGCTCGTAGAGCGAGCGCACCTCGACCGCCGGCATGCCGAGCGTCGCCTCGAGCAGCGCCGCGCAGGCGCGCGAGCGGGACGGGTAGGGATGCGCGTACACGATCTCGATCATCGGGAGAGCCACTCCATGACGTGGTGCCAGGCGACGTTGTCCGCCACGATGCCGGCGAACACCGCCGCGCCCACCCAGTTGTTGTGCAGAAAGGCGCGGAAGCAACCCGCGCGGCTGCGATCGCGGATCATGAAGTAGTGCGACGTCGCGATGCCCGCGGCGAGCGCGACGCCCGCATAGTAGAGCACGCCGTAGCGCTGCCAGGCACCGATCGCGACGAGCGACGCGATGAAGAGCGCGTAGCACGCCATCACCGCGCGCACGTCGTGGCGGCCGAACAGGATCGCCGAGGTGCGCATGCCGAGCCGCACGTCGTCGTCGCGGTCGACCATCGCGTACTCGGTGTCGTAAGCGACGGTCCAGAACACGTTCGCGCCCAGCAGCGCCCAGGCGAGCGGCGGCACGCGGCCGGTGAGCGCGGCGAAGCCCATCGGGATGCCGAAGCCGAACGCGATGCCGAGCCACGCCTGCGGCATCCAGAAGAAGCGCTTCGTGAACGGATAGATGATCGCGATGGCGACCGCGACGAAGGACAGGCGGATCACGAGCGGATTCAGCCGCACGATGAGCCCGAACGCGGCAGCGGCGAGCACAGCGGCGACGACGAGCGCTTCCCAGGGCTGGATCGTTCCGGCGGCGAGCGGCCGGCCCCTGGTGCGCTCGACATGCTTGTCGTAGCGGCGGTCGGCCCAGTCGTTCACCGCGCAGCCCGCCGAACGCATGAGCACCGTGCCGAGGACGAAGACCCACAGGATCACGGGCGGCGGCGCACGCCGCGCCGCGAGCCACAGCGCCCACATCGTCGGCCACAGCAGCAGCAGGATGCCGATCGGCCGGTCGAGGCGCACCAGCTTCTCGTAGGCGTCGAGGCGCGCGGAGATCGCTCGCATGGCTACGCCTTGAGATAGAAGCGGCGCGTGCCGAGCCAGCGGTCGAGATGCTTGCCCGCGGCCGGCGAGTGGGTCGCCAGCAGCGCATCGGCGAGCTTGCGCGCTTCCTCGAGCAGGTCGGTGTCGCGCTCCAGGTCGGCGAAGCGCAGCAGCGGCGCCCCGCTCTGGCGCGCGCCGAGGAACTCGCCCGGCCCGCGCAGGAGCAGGTCCTGGCGGGCGATCTCGAATCCGTCCTGGTTCTCGTAGATCACCTTGAGCCGCGCGCGCGCCATCTCGGAAAGGGGTTGATAGTAGAGCAGGATCGCGAGGCTTTGCTGCGCGCCGCGGCCGACCCGCCCGCGCAGCTGGTGCAGCTGCGCGAGCCCCATGCGCTCGGCGTGCTCGATCACCATGAGGGTCGCGTTGGGCACGTCGACCCCGACCTCGATCACGGTGGTCGCCACGAGGAGCTGGATCTTGCGGCCCTTGAAGTCGGCCATGACCCGGGCCTTCTCCGCGGGCTTCATGCGACCGTGGACCAGGCCCACCGCGAGATCGGGAAAGGTCGCCTTGATCGTCTCGTGGGTCTCGATCGCCGTCTGCAGCTGCAGCTGCTCGGATTCCTCGATCAACGGGCACACCCAGTAGGCCTGCGCACCCTCGGCGCAGCTCGCGCGCACGCGCTCGATCACCTCGTCGCGCCGCTCCTCGGAGACGAGCTTGGTCACGATCGGCGAGCGGCCCGGCGGCAGCTCGTCGACCACCGTGACGTCGAGATCGGCGAAGTAGCTCATCGAGAGCGTGCGCGGGATGGGCGTCGCGCTCATCATCAGCTGGTGCGGCTCGCTCGCTCCGCCACCCAAGCCGCGCACGTCGAATGTCGCCTCGCTCGCCGGCGACCCTGCCCGCTCCACTCTTCGAGAGTCCGAGTCCGGGCCGCCCCCTCTCGTCCGCGCCGCCAGCGCCAGCCGCTGCTCGACGCCGAAGCGGTGCTGCTCGTCGATGATGGCGAGCCCCAGCTTCGCGAACGCGACCTCCTCCTGGAAGAGCGCGTGGGTGCCGATGGCGAGCTGCGTATGTCCCTCGGCGATGGCCGCGAGCGCCTGCTTCTTCTCGCGCGGCTTGAGCCCGCCCGCGAGCCATGCGAGCTTGACGCCGAGCGGCTCGAGCCAGTGGGCGAGCTTGAGATAATGCTGCTCGGCGAGGATCTCGGTGGGCGCCATGAGCGCGGCCTGCCAGCCGTTCTCCACCGCCTGCAGCGCCGCGAGCGCCGCGACGAGCGTCTTGCCGCTGCCGACATCGCCCTGCAGCAGGCGGCGCATCGGGTGGGGCTGCGCGAGGTCCTTCGAGATCGCGGCGAACGCCTGGCGCTGCGCGCGCGTGAGCGCGAAGGGCAGCGATTTCACGAGCGCGTTGGTGAGCGTGTGGTCGTCGGCGAGCCTGGGCGCGGTGCGCGCGCGACGCTCGCGATAGGCCACGCGCATCGCGAGCTGCTGCGCGAGGAGCTCGTCGAACTTGAGCCTGCGCCATGCCGCATGGGTGCGATCCTCGAGCGCGCGCGCGTCGACCTGCGGCGGCGGCCGATGCAACAGCGTGACGCTGTCGCGGAATCCCCACAGCCCGAGCTTGCCCCGCGTCGCCTCGTCGAGCGTGTCCTCGAGGGTGAGCTCGTCGAGGGCCTCGCCGATCATCGTGCGCAACGCCGCCTGCGAGAGTCCCGCGGTGGTCGGATACACCGGCGTGAGCGAGGTGGGCAACGGCGCGCCGGGTTCCACGACCTTGTAGCGCGGGTGCACCATCTCGTCGCCGAAGAACCCGGGGCGCACCTCGCCGAAGAGGCGGATGCGGCGGCCGGGCTGGAACTGCTTGAGCTGGCTCGGATAGAAGTGCAGGAAGCGCACCCACAGGTCGCGTTCGCCGTCACTCAGCTTCACGACGAGCGTGCGGCGCGGCCGGTACTTGACCTCGGCCTCGACCACCTCGGCCTCGACCGCCACGGGCGTGCCGGGGCGTGCCTGGGCGAGCGGCGTGAGACGGGTCTCGTCCTCGTAGCGCAGCGGCAGGTGCAGCACGCGGTCGAGCTTCGAGCGGATCCCGAGCTTCTCCAGCCGCGACGCGAGGCTCGTGCGCGCCGCGGGCGCCGCGGCGACCTTCACCGGCCCCCGGCGGGTCCCAGGTGCATCACCGCGTCGATCTCGACCTGCGCGCCGCGCGGCAGCGAGGCCACGCCCACCGCGACGCGCGCCGGGAACGGCTCGCGGAAATAGCTCGCCATCACCTCGTTCACCTTCGCGAAGTTGGCGAGGTCGGTGATGTAGACGGTCACGCGCACCACGCGGTCGAAATCGCCGCCCGCGGCGCGGCACACCGCGCGCAGGTTCTCGAACACGCGCTTCGCCTGGTTCTCGAATCCCTCGACGAGCTGCATCGACTTCGGGTCGAGCGGGATCTGGCCGGAGAGATAGACCGTGTCGCCGGCGCGCACCGCCTGCGAGTAGGTGCCGATGGCGGCCGGCGCGTCGGGTGTGGAGATCGGCGTCATGACTGCTTCTTCTTCACGCGGGAGATGCGCACCACTTCCGGGATGCGGCGCAGCGCCCGGAACACGTGCGCGAGGTGCATGCGGTTCTTCACCTGCACGGTGAACACGTTCACCACGTAGTCGCGGCTCTCGCGCTGCTCGGTCTCGATGTGGTCGATGTTCGACTCGGCATCGGCGATGGCGGCCGCGATGCGCGCGAGCACGCCGCGCTGGTTGTGCACCACCACGCGGATCGTCACGTCGAAGAAGCGCTCCGAGGACGGGTCCCACTGCACATCGACCCACTTCTCCGGATCGAAGTGGAACGGGTGGATCGCGGGGCAGTCGTGGGTGTGGATCACCAGGCCCTGGCCCTTCTTGATCTGCGCGATGATCGGGTCGCCGGGAATCGGCCGGCAGCAGGGCGCGAACTGCACCGCGAGCCCCTCGGTGCCGCGGATGGTGATCGAGTCGGGACGGTTGTCGCCCGCGGGCGAGGGCTCGCCGATGGAAAGCAGCTTCTTGGCGACCACGACCGCGAGCCGCTTGCCGAGGCCGATGTCGGCGAGCACCTCCTCGCGCAGCTTCGCCGCGTCGCCCTTGAAGAAGCGCGTCCAGTGCGGCTCGCCGATCTCGTCGGGATTGGCCTTGAGCGAGCGCAGCGCCTGCACCAGCAGCAGCTCGCCGACCTCCGCCGACTCCTGCAGCTGCATGGTCTTCAGGTAATGGCGGATGTGCGAGCGCGCCTTGCCCGTGGCGACGTACGAGAGCCACACGGGGTTCGGGCGCGCGAGCGGGTCGGTGACGATCTCGACGCGGTTGCCGTTGCGCAGGATCGTGCCGAGGGGCACCGGCTCGCCGTCCACCTTCGCGGCCACGCAATGGTTGCCCACGTCGGTGTGCACCGCGTACGCGAAGTCGATCGGCGTGGCGCCCTTCGGCAGCGCGAAGATCTTGCCCTTCGGCGAGAACACGTACACCTCGTCGGGGAAGAGGTCGACCTTGATGTGCTCGAGGAACTCGAGCGCGTCGCCGGATTCGCTCTGGATCTCGAGCAGCGACTGCAGCCACTGGTGGCTCTTCAGCTGCACGTCCTTGGTCTCGCCCTCGGCGCTCTTGTAGATCCAGTGCGAGGCCACGCCCGCCTCCGCCACCTTGTGCATCTCGGTAGTGCGGATCTGGATCTCGATCGGCATGCCGAACGGGCCGAAGAGCGTGGTGTGCAGCGACTGGTAGCCGTTCGCCTTGGGGATCGCGATGTAGTCCTTGAACTTGCCCGGGATCGGCTTGTAGAGCGTGTGCAGCGCGCCCATCGCGAGGTAGCAGCTCGCGACGTCGGGCACGATGATGCGGAAGCCGTAGATGTCGAACACCTCCGAGAACGAGATGTTCTTCTCGAGCATCTTCTTGTAGATCGACGAGATGTGCTTCTCGCGGCCGCTCACCTGCGCCTCGACCTTGAACTCCTTGAGCCGCGCCTGGATGGCCTCCTGGATCTTGCCGACCGCGTCGCGCCGGTTGCCGCGCGCCTTCCGGAGCGCCTTCTCGAGGACCTTGAAGCGCGTCGGATGCAGGAAATGGAAGCCGAGGTCCTCGAGCTCGTAGTAGAGGGCGATGAGGCCGAGGCGGTTGGCGATGGGCGCGTAGATGTCGAGCGTCTCGCGCGCGATGCGCTCCTGCTTCTCGGGCGGCACCGCCTCGAGCGTGCGCATGTTGTGCAGCCGGTCGGCGAGCTTGATGAGGATGACGCGCACGTCGCGCGCCATCGCGAGCAGCATCTTGCGGAAGTTCTCGGCCTGCGCGTGCTGCAGGGTGGCGAACTCGATGCGCTCGATCTTCGAGACGCCGTCGACCAGCTCCGCGACCGCCTTGCCGAAAGTGCGCGCGAGCTCGCTCTTGGTGGTCGGCGTGTCCTCGACGACGTCGTGCAGCAAAGCGGCCATGAGCGCCTGGGCGTCCATGCGCCACTCGGCGAGGATCTTCGCGACGGCGAGCGGATGGGTGATGTAGGGCTCGCCGCTCTGCCGGTACTGGCCCGAATGCGCGGCGCGCGCGACCGAGTAGGCCTGCTCGATCGCCTCGATGTCCTCGGGCTTCAGGTAGCCGAGGACCGCGGTGAGCTCGTCCGGGCCCGGCCCGGGCAGCGATGCTCCGGGACGCTTGAAGATGCTTGCGACGGATTGGAGGCCGAGCGCAGGCATGGACGCTCAGGCCGGGTTCACAGCACCGGCGGTGTCGGCGCGGGCGGGTTGAGCAGCTCCTTGCCGACCTTGCCCGCGGCGATCTCGCGTAGCGCCAGCACGGTGGGCTTGTCCTTGTTGCCCTCGATCAGCGGCGTGGCGCCGAGCGCGATCTGGCGCGCGCGGTTGGTCGCGGCGAGCGTGAGCTCGAAGCGGTTCGGGATGTGCTTGATGCAGTCGTCGACGGTGATGCGGGCCATGGCCGGTCTCCGTTATCTGAATTCGGCGATCAACGGCGCGAGCCGGTCGGCCTGCCGGTCGCGCGCCACGCGGGTGGCGCGCACGATGGCCTGCAGGTCCCCGACCGCGACGTCGAACTGTTCATTGACAATTATATATTGAAATTCAAGAACATGCGAGACCTCCTCGCGGGCCCCGGCGAGCCTGCGCGCAATGGTGTCGGCGGCGTCGGTCGCACGCCGCTCGAGGCGGCGTTTGAGCTCCGCCATGGACGGCGGCAGGATGAAGACGCCGACCATGTGGGGAAAGAGCGCGCGCACCTGGCGCGCGCCCTGCCAGTCGATCTCGAGCACGACGTCGTGCCCCGCGGCGAGCTCGCCCTCGATCCAGCGGCGCGAGGTGCCGTAGTAATTACCGTACACGTTCGCGTGCTCGAGGAAATCCCCCGAGGCGATCATCCGCTCGAAGGTCGCGCGGTCGACGAAGTGGTACTCGCGCCCGTGCGCCTCGCCCTCGCGCGGCGGGCGCGTCGTGTACGAGATCGACAGGCGCAGCCTCGGCTCGCGCGCGAGCAGCTCGTTCACCAGGCTCGTCTTGCCCGCCCCCGAGGGAGCGACGATGGTGAAGAGATTGCCCGGCATGGGCTAGCCGCGGGGACGGGCCCCGATCTTCGCCGGCACGGCGGCAGCGAAAATCATCCGGGCGCGTCCCATCACTCGATGTTCTGGACCTGCTCGCGCATCTGCTCGATCAGCACCTTGAGCTCGACCGAGATGCGCGTCATCTCGTTGGCCACCGACTTGGAGCCGAGCGTGTTCGCCTCGCGGTTGAGCTCCTGGCAGAGGAAGTCCAGGCGCTTGCCGCACGCCCCGCCGCGATCGAGCACGCGGCGGAACTCGACGATGTGCGTGGCCAGGCGCGAGATCTCCTCGTCGACGTCGATGCGCGCGGCGTAGAGCACGATCTCCTGGTGCACCCGCTCGTCCGAGGGCGCGGCGGCCGCCTCGGCGATCTTCGCGGCGAGCTTTTCCTGGAACGCCTTGATCGCCGCCGGCATGAGCGGGCCCGCGTCCTTCACGAGCGCCTCCATGCGGTCGAGCCGCTCGCGCAGCACCGCCGCGAGCTTCGCGCCCTCGCGGGTGCGCGTCTGGTTGAGCTCGGCCAGCGCGCGCTCCATCAGCCCGAGCACGTCCTCCTTCATCGTGTCGGCGGAAAGCGACGTCTCGGGCAGCACGCCGGGCCAGTGCAGGACCTCCGACACCGAGAGCGGGCGCGCCTCGGGAAAGCGCTCGCGAACGACGCTCGAGACTTGCTGCAAGGCGGAAAGGGCTTCCCGGTCCGGCGTGATCGCGCGCGTCGCGGCCGTGGCGGCGGTGAAGGTGATGCGGCAGTCGACCTTGCCGCGCGAGAGCGTCGCGGCGACCGCCTCGCGCATCGCCGGCTCGAGCGGCCGGATCTCCTCGGGCATGCGCGTCTGGAACTCGAGGTAACGGTGGTTCACCGTCTTCAGCTCCAGCGCGAGGCTGCCCCGCGCGCTCTCGAGCGTGGCAGCGGCGAAGCCGGTCATGCTGGCGATCATGGGAGAGATGGCGGCGCTGGCGGGGATTTGTGAAGTGTCGCCTTTACAAGGCGCAGGCGAGTGCCGACAATGAGCCGGAATTATATCCGAACCTCGCTCTCCCCCAGATGCCCCAGCAGGCGAATCAGCCGTTGCCAGCCGGTTACGTGCTCAACGGCTATCGCATCGAGAAACCGTTGTCCTCGGGCGGCTTCAGCATCGTGTATCTCGCGCGCGACGAGAGCGGCACGCCGTTCGCGATCAAGGAGTACCTGCCCTCGTCGATGTCGCTGCGGCCCGAGGGCGTCGAGGTGCACATCAGCGACGAGGCGAACCTGTCGGTCTTCCGCCACGGCCTCAAGTGCTTCTTCGAGGAAGGACGCGCGCTCGCGATGATCTCGCACCCGAACGTGGTGCGGGTGGAGAACTTCTTCCGCGCCAACGAGACGTGCTACATGGTGATGCAGTACGTGCGCGGCCGCACGCTGCAGTTCCACATCCAGCGCAACCGCCACGAATTCACCGAGGCCTTCATCCGGCGCCTGTTCATCCACCTGATGAACGGCCTGCGCGAGGTGCACTCGAGCAAGCTGCTGCACCTCGACATCAAGCCGGCGAACATCTTCATCTCGATGGAAGGCCGGCCGGTGCTGCTCGACTTCGGCGCCGCGCGCATCACCCTGTCGAAGGAAGCGACGAAGCTCAAGCCCATGTACACGGCGGGCTTTGCCGCCCCCGAGCACTACCGCTTCCAGCCCGAGGAGCTCGGACCGTGGAGCGACATCTATTCGGTGGGCGCCACGATCTACACGTGCATCGCGGGCACGCCGCCCCAGGCGGGCGATCAGCGCGAGCAGCAGGACAACATGATCCCGCTGCGCACGCTGGCGCGGCAGGCGTACTCCGACGACCTGTACGACATCGTCGACACGTGCCTGCAGGTCGACTACCTCAAGCGCCCGCAGACCGCCTTCGACCTGCAGCGCCGCCTCATGAACGAGCCGCCCGAGGAGAAGCGCGGTTTCCTCGAGACCATCAACCGGCCGTTGTCGAAGCTGTTCTCGCGTTGAGTCGGTAGCGCGATGCGCTTCACCATCTACCAGGACAGTCGCGTCGGGGATCGCACCGGCAACGAGGACCGCGTGGGCTACTCGTACAGCCGCGACGTGGTGCTGCTCGTGATCGCCGACGGCATGGGCGGGCATGCGAAGGGCGAGGTCGCCGCCGAGATCGCGGTGAACGAGATCACGCAGCGCTTCAAGCAGGAAGCGCGCAACCGCCTGCGCCGGCCGTTCGACTTCCTGGTGTCCTCGATCCAGTCGGCGCACCGCGCGATCGTCTCCCACGCGGTCGAGCACAACCTCCTCGAATGCCCGCGCACCACGTGCGTGGCGTGCATCGTGCAGAACGGCCGCGCGTTCTGGGCGCACGCGGGCGACTCGCGCCTGTACGTGCTGCGCCAGGGCGAGATGGTCGCGGTGACGCAGGACCATTCGCGCGTGCAGCAGATGATCGACGCGGGCACGATCACCGCCGAGGCCGCGGCGCGCCACCCGGATCGCAACAAGATCTACAGCTGCCTCGGCGGCGTGGTGCCGCCGATGATCGACATCGGCCAGGACTTCGAGCTGCAGGTGGGCGACACGATCGTGCTCTCGACCGACGGATTCTGGAGCCAGATCCCCGCGCGCCTGCTCGGCACGCTGCTGCGCAAGCAGTCGGTCGTGGACGTGATGCCGCCGCTCCTCACCGAGGCGCAACGCCGCGCCCAGGGCGAATCGGACAACCTGTCGGTCGTCGCGATGACGTGGGAGAACCAGGAAGACGCGAGCGTACCGGACACGCAGAGCATGGACGACCAGGAATTCGCCACGCTCACCAACACCACGGAGCAGCTGCCCACGGCGAACGCGCCGGTCGACGACGTGACCGACGAGGACATCGAGCGCGCCATCGCCGAGATCCAGAACGCGATCAAGAAAGTCCCGCGCTAGAGGTCCCATGCCCCGTTCGTTCGATCGCTCCAGCGAGCAGCTGCGTCCCGTGCGCTTCGTGCGCGGCTTCACCATGCATGCCGAGGGGTCGGTGCTCGTGGAGATGGGCCACACGCGCGTGCTGTGCACCGCGAGCGTCGAGGAAAAGGTGCCGCCCTTCCTCAAGGGCAAGGGCACGGGATGGGTGACCGCCGAGTACGGGATGCTGCCGCGGGCGACGCACACGCGCGGCACGCGCGAAGCGGCCGCCGGCAAGCAGTCCGGGCGCACCCAGGAGATCCAGCGCCTCATCGGGCGCAGCCTGCGCGCGGTCACGGATCTCGCGCGCCTCGGCGAGCGCCAGGTCACGATCGACTGCGACGTGCTGCAGGCCGACGGCGGCACGCGCTGCGCGTCGATCACCGGCTCAATGGTGGCGCTGTGCGATGCGATCGCCTCGTTGCGCGCGCGCGGCCTCCTCGCCGCCGATCCCGTGCGCGAGATGGTCGCGGCGGTGTCGGTCGGCATCGTCGCGGGCGATGCGGTGCTCGACCTCGATTACGCGGAGGATTCCGCTTGCGGCACCGACATGAACGTGGTGATGACCGGTTCCGGCCGCTTCGTCGAGATCCAGGGCACCGCCGAGGGCGAGCCTTTCACGCGCGAGCAGATGTCGCGCATGCTCGACCTCGCCTCGAAGGGGATCGCCCAGCTGGTCGCGCTTCAACGCGAAGCGCTTGGCTCAAGCAGGAACGCAGATGAACGCAGATAACCGCGCAGATGAACGCAGATAACGGCGGGCATCAGATCCAGTCTCGAGATCCCTTCGTGCAACACGGCCTCCCAGGACGGCGACTCAGAGCTCCTTCTGCGTCGATCTGCGTTACATCTGCGTTCATCTGCGTTCCTGCTTTTTCGTGAACAGGGTCGTCATCGCTTCGAACAACCCGGGCAAGCTGCGCGAGCTGCGCGCGCTGCTGGAGCCGCTCGGCATCGAGGCGATCGCGCAGGCTGAGCTCGGCGTGGGCGAAGCCGAGGAGCCGCACGACACGTTCCTCGAGAACGCGCTCGCGAAGGCGCGCCATGCGAGCCGGGCGACGGGGCTCGCGGCGCTCGCGGACGACTCGGGCCTGTGCGTGCCGGCGCTCGGCGGCGAGCCGGGCGTGCACTCGGCGTACTACGCGGGCCGCGAGGGCACGCGCGAGGAACGCGACGCGCGCAACAACGCACGGCTCCTCGAGGCATTGCGCGATGACACCGACCGCACGGCGTTCTACTACTGCGTCCTCGTGCTCGTGGGCGGGCCGCACGACCCCGCGCCGCTCGTGGCCGACGCGCAGTGGCATGGCTCGATCGCGACCGCGCCGCGCGGCTCGAACGGCTTCGGCTACGACCCTTACTTCATGGTCGAGGGCGGAAAGACCGCGGCCGAGCTCGCCCCCGCGGACAAGAATCGCGTGAGCCATCGGGGCCAGGCGCTCGCCGCACTCGCCACGCGCCTGGGAAACCGGGCGCCGCGCTGAAGCGCGCGGTGGCGCGCACCCGCGTGGGATAATTCCGGAATGGATCCCCGCGCCGGCGCGCGCGCCGGCACCGTCCGGCTGCGCGAGCTGCCTCCCCTCGGGCTCTACGTGCACATCCCGTGGTGCCTGCGCAAATGCCCGTACTGCGACTTCAACTCCCACGAGAAGCGTGGCGAGCTGCCCGAGCGCGAGTACGTGGATGCGCTCGTCGCCGATCTCGAGGCGAGCCTGCCGCACGTGTGGGGACGGCGCCTCTCCACCGTCTTCCTCGGAGGGGGCACGCCGAGCCTGTTCTCGCCCGAGGCGATCGATCGGTTGATCACGGCCGTGCGCACGCTGATTCCGGTCGATCCGGAAGCGGAGATCACGCTCGAGGCCAATCCGGGCACGTTCGAGGTGGCGCGCTTCCGCGGCTTCCGCGAGGCGGGCGTGAACCGCCTGTCGGTGGGCGTGCAGAGCTTCGACGACGCGAGCCTGCAGGCGATCGGCCGCGTGCACGGCGGCGAGGAGGCGCGACGCGCGCTCGCCGCCGCGCTCGAGATCTTTCCCACCGTGAACGCCGATCTCATGTACGCGCTGCCGGGCCAGGCGCTCGGGCAGGCGATGGCGGACATCGAGGAAGCGATCCGGTTCGGCGTGCCCCATGTATCGGCGTACCACCTCACGCTCGAGCCCGACACGCACTTCCATCGCCATCCGCCGCAGCTGCCCGACGACGACGTCGCCGCCGACATGCAGGAGCGCATCGAGGCGCGGCTCGCGGCAGCGGGCTACGCGCATTACGAAACGTCCGCTTTCGCGAAGCGCGGCCATCGCGCCCGCCACAACGTGAACTACTGGACCTTCGGCGACTACCTCGGCCTCGGCGCCGGCGCGCACGGCAAGATCTCGTTTCCCGACCGGATCGTGCGCGAGGTGCGCGAACGCAAGCCGCAGACGTACCTGCGCGCCGCGCTCGCCGGGGCGGCCGTCGCCGAGTCCCGCGACGTGTCGCCCGGGGAGCTGCCCTTCGAGTTCATGCTCAACGCGTTGCGCCTCGTCGAGGGCTTTCCCGCGTCGTTGTTCACGGAACGCACGGGGCTTCCGATCACGGCCGTCGCACGCGAACTCGATTCGGCGCAGGCCGCCGGGCTCATCGAGCGCGACGCGCTCTCGATTCGTCCCAGCGCCCGCGGCCGGCGCTTCCTGAACGACCTGCTCGAGCGCTTCCTGCCCGAGAGGGCCGCGCCCGCCACGCGCAGGACGATCAGTATCTCCCGCGCGAATACTTCCCGTCCCTGAGGAACGGCGGCTCGCGCCCGACGAGCGCCTCGAGCATGATGAGCTCGTCGTCGGTGTGGTTGCGGAAAGCGCCGGGGCGCGCGCTCATGATGCCGCCCGCGGTCTCGATGAGCAGCGGGTCGTCGTGGTGCGTGGTCTTCACGACCTTGCGCGCCATGCCGGGCCCGTCGAGCGCGGCCTCGCCGTAGCAGAGGCAGAAGTACAGGTCGGCCTCGCCGACCTCGAGGTAGGCGCCGGTGCCGCGGATGCCGATCGTCGCCTGGCCCGCGCGGATCGTGAGCGGCTTGTTCGAGAACACGGACAGCACCTTGCCCGTGGCGACGAGGAGGTGCTGGAGCGTGCCTTCGTGGCCACGCACCTCGATCACGGTGTTGGCCCGCAGCAGGACCGCGTCCTGGTGGAGCACGACGACGGCGCGGCTGTCGGGGCCGGTGCTCACCGAGTCGCCCATCGCCACCGGCGTGCCGAGCGCGGCGCGCCGCCCGGACACCGTGACCGTTCCCTGCGCGTCGTGGATCCCGGAAGGCAGTTTGCCGTTCGCGAGCGCGCGCGCGATCCGCACGAGCGGCGCCGCCATCGCGGCCGCGGATACGCGCCGCAGCCATGCGCGGCGAGCGAGCGACGCGCCGTTCACGCGCTACTCACGGACGAAGACGAGATCCCATACGCCATGGCCGAGCCGCATCCCCCTGCGTTCGAATTTCGTCTCCGGGCGCCACGCCGGGCGCGCCACGAAACCCGCGCCCGTGTTGCGCAGCGTCGGCGTGGCCGCGAGCACCGCCAGCGCGTGATCCGCATACTCCTGCCAGTCGGTGGCGAAATGCAACCGCCCGCCCGGCTGCAGGCGCGAGGCGGCGAGCGCGGCGAACGCGGGCTGCAGCAGGCGCCGCTTGTGATGGCGCTTCTTCGGCCACGGATCCGGGAAGAAGATGTGGATCGCGGCGAGCGAGCCGGCCGGGACCATCTCGCGCAGCACCTCGACCGCATCGTGCTGCACCACGCGCACGTTCGCGATCCCCGCGTCGGCGACCTGGCGCAGCAGGCTGCCGACGCCGGGCGCGTGCACCTCGATCGCGACGTAGTCGATGTCCGGATTCTCGACCGCGATGCGCGTGGTGGTCTCGCCCATGCCCGAGCCGATCTCGACCACGACGGGCGCACGACGGCCGAAGAGGGCCGGGAAATCGAGGAGCGCGGCGGCGAAGGCGATGCCGTATCGCGGCATCAGCTCGGTATACGCGCGCTGCTGGGCCGGGGAAAAACGCCCCTGGCGCAGGACGTAACTGCGGATCGGTCGTTGGGTCACGGGAAGAGCGGCGACAGGAGCGCCGGATTATAGGGCCTGCCGTCCGATTGACAGCGCCCCCGGCGCCGCCTAAATTCCGGATCGAGCCATCCCGACGAGATCATGAAGAAGCGCAACTTTTTCCTCGCGCTGGCCGTTGCGTCCCTGCCGTTCGCGGCCGGGGCCGAAGACTATGTCGGAACGCTCAAGCTGCCCAAGGGCGGGCTTCCGGAGCCGGTGGGCCTGTACTCGTTCTCCGCGATGTCGGCGCCGGTGCCGGCCGCCGCGCCGGCCGATAGCGGCTTCCGCCTGAAGCTGGGCTACAAGTACTCGCGCTTCCTGCAGGTCGAGGGCGAGGTGAGCGACCTCGCGCGCGCGCCCGCGGACCTCTTCGGCACGCCGGGATTCGCGAGCGCGTTCCGCTCGACGGGCTTCGGCCTCGACACCATCGCGACGCTGCCGCTGTCGCGCTTCTCGTTCTACGGCCGCATGGGCGCGTACCACGGCGAGCCGCGCTTCGCGTTCTCGAGCTATTCGACCTCGCTCCTCGCCTCGGATGCGGGACGCACGCGCTGGCGCTACGGTCTCGGTGTGCGCTACGACCTCACGCAGGCGTTCGGCATCCGCGCGGAGATGGAGCGCTACTCGCCGCTCGGCTCGCCGCTCACGTCGGAGCCCGATTCGGACCTCTTCTCCGTCGGCGTCACCTGGCGGTTCTGAGCCGCCGACCGGATCAGCCTTTGCCCGCGGCGATCAACCCGCTCTCGGGCGAGCTGGCGCTCGCCTCGTACGGCTTGCGCGGCATGCGGCCGGCGAGATAGGCCTCGCGCCCGGCCTCGACGGCGAGCTTCATCGCGCGCGCCATGCGGACCGGATCGCGCGCCTTGGCGATCGCCGTGTTCATGAGCACGCCATCGCAGCCGAGCTCCATCGCGATCGCCGCATCGGAAGCCGTGCCGATGCCCGCGTCGACGAGCACCGGGACCTTCAGGCGGTCGATGATGATCTGCAGGTTCCAGGGATTGATGATGCCCATGCCCGAGCCGATGAGCGACGCGAGCGGCATCACCGCCACGCAGCCGAGATCCTCGAGGCTCCGCGCGAGGATCGGGTCGTCGCTGCAATACGCCATGACGTGGAAGCCGTCGGCCACGAGCGTCTTGGCCGCCGCGAGCGTCTCGGGCATGTTCGGGTAGAGCGACTGCTGGTCGCCGAGCACCTCGAGCTTCACGAGCGCATGGCCGTCGAGCAGCTCGCGCGCGAGGCGCAGGGTGCGCACCGCATCCTGGGCGGTGTAGCAACCGGCGGTGTTCGGCAGGATCGTGAAGCGCGCGGGCGGGAGCACGTCGAGCAGGTTCGGCTCGCCCGGGTTCTGGCCGATGTTCGTGCGGCGGATGGCGACCGTCACGATCTCCGCGCCGCTCGCCTCGATGGCGCGGCGCGTCTCGTCGAAGTCGCGGTACTTGCCGGTGCCGACGAGCAGGCGCGAGTTGTAGGCCTTGCCCGCGACGACCAGGGCGTCGGCCGGGGCGATCTTTTCGGGTGCGTTCATCAACCTCCTCCGACGGCGACGACGACCTCGATGCGGTCCCCGTCGGCCAGGCGCGCATCGCCGAAGCGGCTGCGCGGCACGATCTCGCCGTTGCGTTCGACGGCCAGGCGCCGCCCGGCGAGCGCGAGCTCGTCGAGCAGCTGGGTGAACGTGAGCGGCGCGGGAAATTCCCGGGGCGCCCCGTTGAGCGTGATGCGGATGGGCGCGGACATGAGGGGATTATAGATGGGATGCGGGCGGCGCCCCATGACGCGCGTCACGCGGCCCCGCGGTCCCCGGGCGCCCTCACATCTGCCGGAAGCGGTGCCCGTAGGCGCGGCTCACGGCAAGCTCCGTGCGCCGGTCCTTGAGCTGCACGTAGACCCGCCCCGCGAGGTCGCGGCGCGTGGAGGCGACCTCGGACACGTTCACGACGGTGCCGCGATGGATCTGCCAGAACAGCTCGGCATCGAGCTGCCCGGCGAGCTCAGCGAGCGGCGTGCGGATCAGGAATTCGCCCTCGCGGGTCACCACGCGCGTGTACTTGTCGGCGGCCTGGAAGTAGAGCACGTCCTCGACCGCGATCTGGTGCACCGTTTCGCCCTTGAGCGCCCGCACCCAGCGCAGCTTGCCGCGCGCCGCCGCCTCGGGAAGCACGCGCGCGATCTTCTCGAGCACGTCGGCGATCGCCGCGGGCGACTCCGCGGCCGCGAGCCGCCGCTTCAACCGCTCGATGCAGCGCGCGAGGCGCTCGTCGGTCAAGGGCTTGAGCAGGTAATCGACTGCCTCGCGCTCGAACGCCTCCACCGCGTAGTCGTCGTATGCGGTCACGAACACCACGTGCGTGCGTGCGTCGACGCGCTGCGCGAGCTCGAGCCCGGTGAGGCCCGGCATGCGGATGTCGAGGAACGCGATGTCGGGCTCATCGTCGCAGGCGCTGCGCAATGCCTCGATGCCGTTCGCGGCGATGGGCAGGATCTCGAGCTCCGGCCACAGCGCGCCGAGCCGCTCGCGCAGGTGAAGCGCGAGATTCGGCTCGTCGTCCGCGATGAGCGCGCGCGGGCTCATGCCGGGATGCGCAGGCTCACGACCGTTCCCGCGGGCCGGTTCTCGATGATGGCGAGCGACGCCCGGCCGCCGTAGAGGCCGCGCAGCCGCTCGCGCAGGTTGGCGAGCCCGACCCCCGCCGCATCGCGCGGCGCGAATCCCGCGCCGGTATCGCGCACCTCGAGGACCACGTACGCTGCGTCGCGCCGCGCGGCGACCTGCACGCTGCCGCCGTCGACCTTCGGCTCGAGGCCGTGGCGGATCGCGTTCTCGACGACCGGCTGCAGCAGCATCGGTGCGATCGGGAACGCCTCGAGCCCGGGCTCGATCGCGACGTCGTAGCGCAGGCGCTCGCCCATGCGCACCTGCAACACGTCGAGGTACGCGGCGAGGAGCTCGCGCTCGGCGCCGAGCGTGGTGCTTTCGGTCCGCGTCGCCTCGAGGCTCGCGCGCAGGAACCGGTTCAGGCGCTCGAGCATGTGCTTCGCGCGCGCCGGCTCGCGATCGACGAGGCTCGCGACGTTGGCCAGCGTGTTGAACAGGAAGTGCGGCTCGATCTGCGCCTGCAGCGCGCGCAGGTTCGCGGCGATCGCCGCCCGCTCGAGGCGCTCGGCCTCGACCTTGCGGCGCGCGAGCTCCGCGTCCGCATGGGCCTCGCGCTCGCGCAGGTGGAACACGACGGCGCAGAACACCGAGACCACGACGCCCGTCGCTGCGATCGAGACGATCCAGCCGGGCGCCACCATCCAGTTGCCGAAGCCGATGCCCACGATCCAGTCGGCGGCCTGGAAGCCGGCGATCACGCCGAGGATCGGAATGGCCGTGAAGTAGAGCGCCTTGGCCGCTACACCGTGGCAGCGCGCCCAGCGTTCGAGCCCGAGGATCACACCGCCCTCGTAGAGCGCGTGGATGGCGAACCCGATGAAGTTCGCGATGACGAAGTAGAGCCATATCACGCGGGGACCGGGGACTCGCCCCGACATGCCGGCGTTCACGAGCAGGAAGACACCGCCGAGCAGGACGTTCCAGATCAACGTGTAGACGAGGTTGCGGGAACGGCTGCACGGGAAGCGCCGGAAGAACGGGATCAGCTCCAGCGGGTGGAAGCGCAGCGGCTCGGAAAAGGCGGCGGGATCGTTCATGGCCCGCATCGTAACGCCGGCTCCGTGCACCGGGGCGGGTTTGCGACGGGCCGCCGCCGGGCGGCGCGAAACGGTAAAATGCTTCGCGAGCTGCGGGTGTAGCTCAATGGCAGAGCAGAAGCTTCCCAAGCTTACGACGAGGGTTCGATTCCCTTCACCCGCTCCAGCGTTTAC
>CAYOGL010000022.1:0-82193 GCA_964403515.1 uncultured Burkholderiales bacterium
GCGACGATGCCGCGCAGAGCTTTCTTCGCCGCAGCGCTCGCACTGCTCCTGAGTCCAGCAGCGATCGCGCAAGTCAGTTGCGCGCTCGCAAGTCAAAGGCTCGACATCTCGTTGCCAGGAGGTGGGCTATTCGTTGGGACGCCGATTGTTGCCACCCCCGGTTCGATCGTACCCATGGGTGTCTATTGCGAGGGCAGCGGACAATTCCCGCCCCCCGTCATAGCGGGGGCAACGTATGCGTGGAGCACTGGAGAAACGACACAGCGCATTCAGGTCGTCGCACCGACCGTGCAGCCGTCCACGTACTCAGTAACGGTTACGAGTCCAAGCGGAACGACGACTTTGTCAGCGACCATTATGGCCGCGGTTCCCGGGCCTGTATGTACGGTCACTGCATCCGTTCCTGAGCCGATCGCCCCCGGCACAACATTCACAGTAACTGCGAATTGCAACCCGGCAGCGACCTCGTACTCGTGGATCGCAAGATCTTTCACGGGGTCGGTGTCGATCGTCGGTCCCACCAACCAGCAGTCGGCGGTCATCTCGCTAGGGGCCACGCAACCAGGAGACGTTGTTCCGATTTACTTGACGGCCGCGAACGCCGTTGGCCCCGGACCGTACGCGTCGTTGCTGGTAACCGCAGGCAACCCCGCCGCCGCCGTAACTGCGGCCGGAATTGCGGGTGGAGTAGGCCACACGTGTGCGCTCACCGTGGCGGGAGGCGCCAAATGCTGGGGCGACGACTCGAGCGGGCAGCTGGGGGACTTCTATGGCGCCGTTCTCTCGCGCACCGCACCCGTGAACGTCGGCGGTGGCGCTGCGAACTTGGCGGCCATAACGGCTGGAGCTTCCCATTCGTGCGCCCTCACCTCAAGCGGCGGCGTGAAGTGTTGGGGCGACAATTCGCGCGGACAACTCGGCGACGGCAACACGGCACCCGGGCTGCTTCTCGTGGATGTCGTCGGTCTTTCCGGAGTGACGTCGCTCAGCGCAAATGCGAGTGGTTACCACACTTGTGCGATCACGACTGGCGGCGCGTTGAAGTGCTGGGGACGTAACGACTTCGGCCAACTCGGTGATCAATCCACGACCGATCGCAATACTCCTGTTTCGGCGTTTCTCAACGGTTCCACCGCGGTGGCGGTGTCTGCTGGGGGCGCCCATACGTGCATCATCACGCCGGCCGGTGGTGTCCGCTGCTGGGGACGGAATAGCGAGGGCCAGCTTGGGGATGGCACTCTCGTCAGCAAGACCTCACCGGTCGATGTCGTGGGCCTGGGCAGCGGCGTAGTTGCCATTGCATCTGCTTACTCCCACACGTGCGCATTGCTGGCAACTGGCAGCGTGAAATGTTGGGGATGGAACGGCGAAGGCGAGCTCGGGAATGGCACGACGGTCTCGAGCCCGACGCCGGTTGATGTGTCCGGCCTTCCGGTGGTGGCCAGGATCGCCACCGGAGGCAACCATACGTGCGTCATCGCTTCGGATGCGACGGTAAGGTGCTGGGGCAGGAACACGGAGGGACAGCTTGGAGACGGTACGCGCACCAACCGCAGCGCGCCCGTCGCCATTGCGGGCCTCGCCAATGTCGTCGCGATAGCGGGCGGCGGGTTTCACAGTTGCGCCGTCATCGTCGGAGGCGGCGTCCTTTGCTGGGGCGAGAACGATACGGGCAAGATCGGCGACGGCACCTATGCTTCCAAGACGATCCCCACGGTGGTGCTGACGGAGCGAGCCGCTCGCAATCTCGACGCGAACGACTGGTATCTCGATCTCGATCCCCTGAATGCGGCGACGATTCCCGCGACATTCCTCCCGAAGCTGATCGTGCAGTCGCAATTGTCCGGCCCGACGGCGAGCAGCTCTCTCGACGTTACCCTGAGCTATCGCGCGGCCGATTATGGACGAACGTTCAACCACTACGTCTTGGGACTCGTTCCACCTTCGTTCTTCAACCTCGTCAAAGCGGCGCCCGGCACTCCTCCCGTCGCGAAGATCGAAGCGAGCCTCAAGGCGGGCGAATCGCTGGTGCCCGTCCAGCTCATCCCGGGTGGATGGGCTTTGGTCGGAGGCACACTCATCCCGTTGCTGCAGCAAACCGCAAGCTCGATCGGCGCGGGAATCGATGTGTTCCAAAACGTCGCGTTGCCCCAGATTCCCAGGGCCAGATTCTGCATCGGGTACGGAGAATCAGTCGACGGAATGCTCGCTTCGCAACTGCTGAGTGAAGTCCTCTCATTGCCGGGCGCGACTGGGGCCAAGGCCGGGGCGCCTTGCGTGTTGTTCGGCGTCTATCTGGACGGGCCACCCGCCTCGCTTCTCGGCACCCCCGTGACCTTCAAGGCATCCGTAGTGGGTCTTGGTCCCACCGGTACGGTGCAGTTCAGCGACGGAGCGAGCGCGCTGCTCGCGCCGATCACGCTTGTCAAATCGAATGATCTGCTGAGCACGGCATCCATCACGACATCGAAGCTGACGCTCGGGACGCACAGCATCGGCGCCAAGTATTCGGGGGACTTCATAAACAACTGGGGTCCAACCGTCGAGGTCATCCCACTCATTCACGAGGTCGAAACCGCGCCGACAGGCTCGAGTGTCGATCTCGCAGGTCCTGCGAGCTCGCGGCTCGGAAGCACGGTGTCATTCACGGCCACCGTCGTCGGCAACAACCCGACGGGCACGGTGCAGTTCAGCGACGATGGGACGACCCTCGGTGCGCCGCAACCGGTCGTCGACGGCGTTGCCACGCTGCGGACGGCGGGGCTCGGGACCGGATCCCATAGCATCGTCGCCGCATACTCCGGCGACAATCAGAACACGGCGAGCACTTCGTCCGCGCTGTCGCATACGGTCTACGCCGCAGTCTCTACGAAGGTCGGACTGAGCTCGACTCCGAACCCGTCGCTCGCCGGAGCGGGCGTGGCACTCACCGCAACCGTGTCGGGAGTCGTGCCGAGCGGTAGCGTGACGTTTCGCGAGGGGTCATCCGTGATCGGCACCGCGGCACTCAGCAATGGCACAGCCAGCTTGACGTGGACCTTTGGCAACGCGGGCCTGCACCTCATTACCGCCGAGTACTCGGGTGACAATTCAGGGAACCTGCCCGCGACGAGCGCCGCGCTTGCACAGCAGGTGGTCGAAGCTGCGGCTCCCGCGACTTCCTCCACGAGCCTTACGTCGTCCAACAATCCTTCGAGCCTGACGCAGCCAGTGACTTTCACCGCGACCGTCACGGGTGCCGCGGGCATTGCCACCGGCATCATGGCCTTTGTCGACGGAGCAGGCGTCATTCCAGGTTGCCAGGCAGTTCCTCTTTCTGCAGGAACGGCCGTATGCACGACGGACGCCCTGTCGCAGGGAAGCCACTCGATCGTGGCGGTCTACTCGGGAAGCACGAGCTACGCGGGCGGGCCCTCGGATCTCCTGGCCCAGGACGTGAATGCAGGCTTCCAGTTGCTCACGCCGACGCCCTCGTCCCTCGACTTCGGCGGACAGTCGATCAGCACCACATCACCTCCGCTCACCGCAACCATCGCCAACACGTCACCCGCGAGCGTGGCAATTCTTGGCGTGTTCGTAGGACCCGGGTTTGCGCTGGCCTCCAACAACTGTTCCACGCTGGCTCCCGCCGCAACGTGCCAGGTTGCCCTGACGTTCACGCCGACTGCAGACGGGGCCATCGGTACTTTCCTGGGATTGAACTACGCCAACGGCGGCCCGACGGCGATCAAACTGGCCGGCACCGGCGAGCGCTCTCTCGTGACGCACTACTATCGCTCGATCCTTCGCCGCGCCCCCGACGACCCGGGCAAGGCCTTCTGGACGAGCGAAGCGGCGCGCATGCAGTCGCTCGGCGCGAACGTGAACGAGACCTGGTATGCCATGTCGATGTCGTTCTACACCAGCGCGGAGTACGCCGGGTTCGCTCGCAGCGATTCGGACTTCGTCACCGATCTCTACGACACGTTCTTCAACCGGCCGCCCGATGGCGCAGGCCTCGCGTTCTGGGTCGGGCAACTGGGCTCCGGGCTGCCGCGCGAGGTGATGCTCGCGTCGTTCATGTTCTCGGGCGAGTTCACGACTTTCACGCAGAACATATTCGGCAATACCGCCGCACGGGCGGAAATCAACGCGGTCGTCGACTTCTATCGCGGCGTGCTCGGCCGCCTGCCCGACGATTCGGGATTCACGTTCTGGGTCGGGCAGTTCCGCGCCGCCCAATGCCAGGGCGCCGGCGCGGTGACGGCGCAGGCCGACGCGATCTCGAGCGCGTTCGTCAACGGCGGCGAATACGCGGGACGCAATCGCACGAACGCCCAGTACGTGGGGGACCTCTACAACGCGTTCCTGCGCCGCGGCGGCGACCTCGCAGGGGTCCGGTACTGGATCGGCCAGCTGGATTCGGGCGCGCAGACGCGAGAGCAATTGCGCCAGGCGTTCATAGCGAGCCCCGAGTTCAGCGCGAGCGTCAATGCGGTGGTCGCTCAAGGATGTCTGCAATAGCGGCTCGAGCGGCATGGACATTGCACCGGCAGATCCATGCCGCACCCCATGCACCTCACCTTCTCCGATGCGGAAGGAAATACTCTCGTGAAGGGTCCCTACGAGAGATTTTTCCTCGAGGGCGAAACGTTGCGCGCGCAGAGTGGCGGCCCGCCGGTCGCGGTGCACGAGGACCACTTCTGGCAGGTCGAAGGCAAGCGCTTCGGACGGTTCGATTGCGACTGCCACATCCGGATTCGGGTGACTCGCGTGGACGGCAAGCGCACCCGGTGCTATGGACCCTACGCCAGCTTTTCAGCGCGCGACGGCATCGCCTTCGCGGACCACGAGGTGTTCGCGTTCGCGGATCGCTCGATCGGCGACTGGTACTGCCATGCAGACGGCTTGCACTGGGCGACGCTGATCGTCGAATCGATCCATTGACGCGAATTCTTGCCGCCCATCCGGCTCGTGGATACAAGGAAGCCTAATGGCCGTGATGGTGGAGATGGAGCGCAGCCGCGTTCGCCGAGTGGTGCGGGGGCAGTTGATGCGCGGAGCAGCGAGCTACTGGAGCCTCATGTGCACGGCCCCCACTTGATGTCCGAATCGCTCCAGCTCGTCCTTGAGGTCGGCGGCAAGACGCTCGGCGAGCGCCTTCGCCTCCTGTGCGCTCTTCGCCTTGCCGGTGCGATTCTGGAATGTGGCCGCGCCACCTCCGGGCTCCGCGGGAAAGCCGGAAACGATGATCAGATGATCGCCGGCATCGGTCGGCTTGAGGATGCTCGCGTAGATGTCGATGACCACGACCCGACCTCTGGGGGATATTGCGGGACTTGGGAAACGCCCCACCGGCGTTCAGGCGAGTGCGTTTGGCATGCAGATGCGGATCGGTGGAGCGTACCGATGCACCGCCGCGCTTTCTGCAAACGATTGTCTCCGCGAGGGGCGGCTGATACAGCGCCGGGCTAGGCCCGCCGCAAGTCGACATCATCGTCCTTCCGGGCCCGAAGGCCCGCGAGCCGGTTGGCGGCCTTCGCGAAGAAGAACGCCATGCCGGCGATCAGGGGCCCGCATTCGTCGTCCTTGCCGAACTGGCACCGGACGACGTCGAATGCGTACGAGGTGAGATCCGACGCCCTGGCGAGCTTGCGAGGACGGCAAGCGGACGGAAGCTGGTCGACCTCGAAGGAATCGATGGCCGCGAGGAAGTCCTGCGCGACGGCGAGCACTTCGGTTTCCGTGTTCGCCTCATCGAGGCGATCGGCCCAGGTTCGGTGCATTGGTCTTCCTTCGGTGGGGCTGCGGATTGTCCCGGGGGACAAACGGTGCACACCCGAATTCGACGCAATTGCAGGAGCAACGGTCCTCGTCTGCCGGTCTTAGGCTACGCCCGCCCCGCTCCAGGCGGCAAGTCCTCGACTTCCCGCGGACTCTTCACCGGCTCGCGTTTTCCCCGCGGCTCGGCTATCACACCTGGGCCTCCTGGATGTTGACAAGGATCAAAAGTAGCGCCATTGTCCAATCATTCGAATGATTCACCGTAGGGCCGGAAACTATTACTCATGGGGGTCTCGATGGACTTGAGCGGGCGCCAGGCGGCAATCCTTGTGGAAAACCTTTACCAGGAAATGGAGGTCTGGGTGCCCTATTTCCGGCTGCGGGAAGCGGGCGCGAAAGTCACGCTCGTGGGCCCGAAGGCCGAGACCTACAAGTCGAAGCTCGGCTACCCGGCGGCGGCCGAGATCGGCGCGGACGAGGCAGCTGGCCAACGCTTCGATGCGCTCGTCATCCCCGGCGGCTATGCCCCCGATCTCCTGAGGACGAATGAACGCCTGGTGCAGATGGTGCGCTCGCACGTGCAATCCGGTGCGGTCGTCGCGGCCATTTGCCACGGCACCTGGATGCTCGCCTCCGCCGATGTCCTGCGCGGCCGGCGGGCGACGGGCGCGACCCAGATCCGCGACGACGTACGGAACGCGGGAGCGACCTGGGTGGACCAGGCATCGGTGCGTGACGGCAATGTCATCACGTCGCGCAAGCCGGACGACCTTCCGGCGTTCTGCGCAGCCATCGTCGCTGCGTTGTCCGAAAAAGTCGCGGTTCCGGCCTGATGCCGGACGTGCGCCTGGAGGAAGCATGAGCAGCGTATTGACCGACAAGCAGGCGGCGCCCGCCGACGGCGAAAGAGCCGCGACCTCGCGGACTCTCGAGCAGTGGACGCGCCGGCCGAATCTGCCGGACACCCACTACGTCGACACACTCGCGTACACCGATCCCGGGATCTTCGAGGAAGAGATCGACCGGATATTCCATCGCGTGTGGTTGCCGGTTTGCCACGAGAGCGAGCTGCCAGCGCCGTATGACTACCGCACGGCGGGCATTGCGGGTCGCAAGCCGATCGTCGTCGTCCGCGGCGCCGATGACCGGATCCGCACCTTCCTGAACGTCTGCCCCCATCGCGGCAACACCATCGTCCGCTCGCCTGCGGGGTCGCTGCTCAAGGCCGAACCGTCCGGGAACCCGAAGAACATGACGTGCATGTTCCACGGGTGGCAGTTCGACACGCAAGGCCGGTGCGTCGAGATTCCGCGCGAGCGCGCAGGCTATCAGGATCGACTTTGCAAGGCCGACGTGGGCCTGCGGGAACTGCGCACGGAAGTGGCGTATGGCGGCTTCGTCTGGGTGAACCTGGACGAACGCTGCGAGCCGCTGGCCGATTACATCGCCGGAGCTTTCGACTTCCTGAAGACCGAGCTCGACTCGGAGCCGCTCGAGATCTTCCACTACCAGAAGGCGATCATCAGGACCAACTACAAGCTCTGGCACGAAACGAGCCGCGAGTTCTATCACGACTATCTGCACTATCACAACCGCGCGACGGGCATGCTGCAGAAGGGCTACTTCGATCGCAAATACCGGGTGTTCCCGAATGGTCATGCGGCGACGGGCCTGACCACCATCACCTACGACGCCTACGAAGGGAACAAGGACCGCGGGCTCACGTTCCCCGGCATGCCGAAGAACGGCTGGAAGCAGGTCAACATCTTTCCCGCCGCCACGTTCAGCCTGCGCGCCTCGTGCCTGCGGTTGAGCGTGATGACGCCGATCAGCGAGCGCGAAACGCTGATCGAGATCCGCGGGCTCGGCCTCAAGCGCGACACGCCATCCGAGCGTGAAGAGCGCATCGCCGACCACGACACGATCTGGGGGCCCTTCGGGCGCAACCTGCACGAGGACCTCCTCGCCGTGCAGAACCAATCCATCGCCATGCGGACCGGCTCCGGAAGCAAGTACGTGCTGATGGCGCGCGAGGAAAACGAAACGATCCACGACGAGATCGGCTTGCGCTCGTACTTCGCCGAGTGGTCGCGACGCATCGGCCGCAAGGCGAGCGATCCCCGGGGGGGCGGCGAGCGATGAACATCATGACGAACGACACCGCCTTGGCGCGCCGCGACGTCGGATACGAGACCCGGGACCGCGTGGCCGAGCTGATTTACGAAACGTGCATGGCGATGAACGCCGAGAAGTGGCACGAATTCCTGGCGGCTTGCGATCCAGGGGCGTTCCGCTACCGCATCATCAACTACAGCCCGGAAATCCGGCGCGAGCAGTGCTGGATGGATCGCGACTTCAAGGCACTGAAGAGCTTGCTCGACTTGCTGCCGCGGCACAACTCGGACCACTCGCCGTTGACCCGTCATGCCACGGTCTACAAGGTCGTCACGGGCCAGGTCCCGGACGAGCTATGCGCCACGACCCAGGTCGCCATCTACCGCACGCAGCTCGATGGAATGAACTCGCATTTCGACTCGGGGCGCACGGAGCTCTTCGCGATCGGCAGGTATGAGGACCGCATCCGCCTCGCCGAAGATGGCGGGCCCCGGCTCCTTGCACGCACCGTTGTCCTGGACACGCGCCAGATCGACATCGGCTCGCACGTTCCGCTCTGAGGGCCGCCGCCGATGGCTTGGGAAAGATTGTGCAGGCTCGATGAGCTGGCTCCGGGCGATATGCGGCCGTTGTCGGCGCGCAACGTTCGCGTGGTACTCCTTCGCGGGGAGCAGGGATTCATGGTGATCCCGCCCTCCTGCCCGCACATGGCCAATGAGCTCGCCGAAGGGTTCTTCGACGGCTGCGTGCTCACGTGCAACAAGCATCTGTGGCAGTGGTCGGTGCCCGATGGATCACCCGTCGGCGAGGCGGAAGCGCCGCTCCTCGCATACGAGAGCGAGCTGCGCGATGGCGAAGTGTGGGTGAACGTCGAGCGCGAGCTCGCGTACGACCATGAGAAGTGCGCGTCGGTCGAGACCTGCCATGCCCCGGATTCGCCTCCATAGCGCTGCAGCCTCGTGCTCGTTCGATTGCGGCGTGGACGAGCGCATCCTGCATGCCGGGCTGGCCGCCGGCTTCGCTCTTCCGTACGAGTGCGCGAGCGGGACGTGCGGAAAATGCCGTGCGACCCTCGACGAAGGTGGCGTGCGCGACTTGTGGCCCGAAGCGCCCGGCCGCGAGAGCCTCGCCTCTTCCGGACGCCAACTCCTGATGTGCCAATCCGCGCCCACGGGCGATGTCGCCCTCGAGGTCGCGCGATTGAACGCGACGAGCGAAGCGCGCCCGCGCCCCTGCCTCCGACGTGCCCTGCTCTCGTCGAGACGCATCCTGGCGGCGGATCTGACCGAGATCACGCTCGGCATCGATCAGCCACTCTCGTTCCTCGCCGGGCAATTCGTGCTGCTCGAAGTGCCGGGCGTGCAGGGCCCGCGCGCGTATTCGATGGTCAACTACGAGCCGTCGGCCCGTGAGCTCAGGCTGATCGTGCGCCACAAGCCGGGTGGCGGATTTTCCGAATGGTTGACGAGCGCCGCCCACGTCGGCGAGCCGCTCACGGTCTTCGGCCCTCTCGGCAATGCGTGCTTCGAGCCGGAGACCGCCAGCGACGTCGTGTGCATCGCAGGAGGCTCGGGCGTGGCAGGCATGCTGTCGATCATGCGAAGCGCCCTCTTCCATCGCCACCTCGAGCGGCATCGGGTCGACGTGTTCTTCGGGGTGCGAACCCCCAGGCACCTCTTCTATGCGGACGAGCTGGCGAAACTGAGCAGGATTGCAGGCCCGAACCTATGCGTGACCGTCGCGTTTTCGGATGAAGGTGGCGACGACGGCGTGGCTGGAACATATCCGGAGCTCGACTTCGAGCGTGGGCTCGTGCACGAGGTCGCGATTCTCCGCAAGAAGGATGAGCTGCGGCACGCCATGGCCTTCCTTGCCGGCCCGCCCGTCGCCGTCGACGCCGGCATTCGCAGCCTCGTGACCGTGGCACGCATGCCGCTTTCGAGGATCCGGTTCGACAAGTACTCGTAGCGATTCGCGCAGTTGCTCCCGTCACGCGTAAAGGAGGAGACGTGAAGACATTGAGTTCATTCGCGGCGCTGGCGGTGGCAGCGCTGTTCTCCGCCGCCGTCATGGCCCAGCAATGGCCGCAGAAGGCCGTTCATTTCATCGTCCCTTTCGCGGCGGGCGGCGCAACGGATCTCGCCGCGCGAGTCCTGGGCGAGAAGCTCAGCAAGGTGTGGAACCAGCCCGTCGTGGTCGAGAACCGGCCCGGAGCGGGCGGTGCGATCGCGGCGACGGAGGCCGCGAGGGCGAGCCCCGACGGCTACACGCTCTTCTTTCCATCGGGCTCGGTGCTTACGGCGAACCAGCACATCTATGCGAAACTCGCCTACGATCCGGACAAGGACTTCACTCCCGTGACGAAAGTCGTTTCGAGCCCGCAAGTGCTCGTCGTCCGGGCCGATTCGCCGTTCAAGACCGTCGGCGATCTGATCGCCGCCGCTCGCAAGCATCCCGGCAAATACACTTACGGGAACGCGGGCATCGGATCGCAGACGAACCTCGCCGGCGAAGGCTTCGCGGCTGCGGCCAAGATCGACGTCGTGTCCGTTCCGTACAAGGGCGACCCTCCGGCGCTGAACGATCTGCTCGGCGGCAACCTCAGCTACTGCGTTACAACGCTGTCTTCGGCCATTCCGCACGTGAAGGCGGGCCGTCTTCGAGCGTTGGGAGTCACCAGCGCGTCTTCCGTTCCACAGCTGCCGGACGTGCCACCCATCGGCGCCACCGTGCCCGGGTTCAGCAATCTCGGCTGGTTCGGCATCGTGGCTCCTGCCGGCACTCCGAAGGACATCATCGAGAAGGTCTATCGCGACACGAAGCAAGCGCTGGACGACCCGGCTTTCGGCGCGCGATTCGCCGCGTTGGGCCTTGCTCCGGTCGGCGACTCGCCGGACGAAATGGCGCAAGCGATGCTCGTCGAAAGCGACAATTACGCGAAGCTGGTCAAGGCGCGGCATCTGATGATCCACTGAGAAGCTTCCACCGGAATCGCCGCGAACCACCCCATGCCCGAGATCGCGAATCCTCTCTACAAACACGTCAAGAATCGCATCGTCGAGTCGCTGCGAAAAGGCGACTGGAAGCCCGGGCAGATGCTGCCCAATGAATCGAGCCTCGCCGCGCTCTATGACGTCAGCATCTCCACGGTGCGCGCCGCTGTCGGCGAGCTGGCCCAAGCGGGACTCGTGCTGCGACGTCCGGGCCGGGGCACGTTCGTCGCCGTACATGGCGACGAAGACAGCGTCTATCGCTTTTTCAACGTGGTGCGCGACGGCGGCGACAAGGAGTTGCCGGTCAGCCAGTTGATCTCGCTTTCGAAATCCACCGCGGACGACGAGGCCGCGGATGCCCTGCAGCTGCCGCGATCGGGCGGAACCCCTGAAGTCTTCAGGATGCGCAACGTGTTGCGCATCGGAGAACTGCCTGTCGTCGTCTCCGACATCACGATACCCGTGCGATTGTTCAAGGGACTCGGCGTCAAGATGATCCGCGAGCACGGCAAGACGCTCTATGCCCTGTTCCAGCAGCGGTTCGGCGTGACGATCGTGAGGATCCAGGAAGAGCTGAAGGCGATCCCCGCGGACGCTGCCGCGTGCGAGTACTTCGGCGTGAAGCCGAAAGATCCGGTCCTCGGGCTGAGGCGGATCGCCTATACGTTCAATGGCTTGCCCGTCGAGGTGCGCCAGAGCCGCATCGACACGAGGTCGACGCATTATCGGTTCGCGCAGGGCGACGACATCTAATATCGGCGTCGCCCGCGAGTCATGAATCTGGCACTTTCCGCCCTGAAATCCCGCGCGGCGGCTTCGAGGCGGGCTAGAATGCAGCCGTCTCGCTCACCTGGAGGAGGGTGAAATGAACGGACGCGGCAGGCTCGTCCGCGGCCTGGGTTTCGTCGTTCTTGCCATGGCGACGTTGCTCCCGGCCGCGGGTCTCGCGCAGCAGAAGGTCCTGAAGTTCATCCCGCAGGCGGACCTGCGGATCCTCGATCCCATCACGACGACGGCGTACATCACCCGCAACCACGGGTACATGGTGTACGACACGCTCTTCGCGATCGACGCGAAATTCAACGTGCGGCCGCAGATGGTGGACAAGTACGAGGTGAGCGCCGACAAGCTCACGTACACCTTCACCCTGCGCGACGGGCTCAAGTTCCACGACGGGCAGCCGGTGCGATCCGCCGACTGCATCGCCTCCATCGAGCGCTGGGCGAAGCGCGACGCGCTGGGGCAGAAGCTCGCCGAGGCGACCGACGCGTGGAAGGCCGTGAACGACAAGACGTTCACGCTGCATCTCAAGAAGCCGTTCGGGCTCGTGCTCGACGCGCTCGCCAAGCCCTCGTCCAACGTCCCGTTCATCATGCCCGAGCGGATCGCGAAGACCGATGCGTTCACCAACATCACCGACGCGACCGGCTCCGGTCCCTTCAAGTTCGTGAAGGAGGAATGGGTCCCCGGCAACAAGGTCGTGTATGTGAAGAACACCGACTACGTGCCGCGCAAGGAGCCGCCCTCCTGGGCCTCGGGCGGCAAGGTCGTGAAGGTCGATCGCGTCGAATGGATCTACATTCCCGACTCGGCCACCGCGGCCGCCGCGCTGAACGCCGGGGAAGCCGACTGGTGGGAGCAGCTTCCGCCGGACCTCATTCCGGTCCTCGCTAAGAACAAGCAGATCAAGGTCGAGAACATCGATCCGCTCGGCTCGATGGGCGTGCTGCGCTTCAACTTCCTATTCCCGCCGTTCGACAACCAGAAGATGCGCCAGGCGATCCTCTACGTCCTCGACCAGAAGGACTACGTGCTCGGGATCGCGGGCAGCATGAAGAACGGCCGCACGTGCTACTCGTACTTCACGTGCGGGACGCCGCTTTCGAGCGAGGTGGGCGCCGAGCCGATGAAGGGCAAGCGCGACTTCGACAAGGCGAAGCAGCTCATCAAGGAAGCCGGCTACAAGGGCGAGAAGATCGTGATCATCTCCGCGACCGACCAGCCGATCGTCCACTCGCAGACGCTCCTCACCGCCGAGCTGCTCAAGAAGCTCGGGCTGAACGTCGAGATCCAGGCGGGCGACTGGGGAACGCTCATTTCCCGGCGCGCGATGAAGAACCCGATCGACAAGGGCGGGTGGTCGATCTTCCACACCTGGCTCGTGGGACCCGACCTCACGTCGCCCGCGGTGAATTTCGCGATCCGCGGCTCGGGCGACAAGGCGTGGTTCGGATGGCCGAACGATCCCACGCTCGAGAAGCTGCGCGACGACTGGTTCGCCGCGACGGACCCCGCGGCCTCGAAGAAGGCGGCCGAAGCGGTGCAGAAGCGCGCGTTCGAGTTCGTGCCGTACGTGCCGACCGCCCAGTTCATCCTGCCCACCGCGTACCGCACGAATCTCAGCGGCGTCATCATCGCCCCGGTGACGTTCATGTGGAACGTCGAGAAGCACTAGCGATTGTCCGCACGAGCGCCGATCGCTAGCCGCCGCATCGGGAGCGGCGGATGACGCGCTACGTCGTCCGCCGGCTCCTCTCGACCGTCGTGGTGATGGGCGTCGTGGCGTTCGTCGTCTTCTCGCTGCTCTACCTCACGCCCGGCGACCCGGCGGCGGTGATCGCGGGCGACATCGCGACCGACGAGGACATCCGCCGCATCCGCCTGCACCTCGGCCTCGACGATCCGTTCCTGGTGCGCTTCGGGCACTGGGTATGGGGGCTGCTGCACGGCGACCTCGGGACCTCGATCTTCACCAACCTTCCCGTCGCGCACCTCATCGCCCAGCGCGTGGAGCCGACGCTCTCGCTCACGCTCTGCACGCTCGTGGTGTCGATCCTGGTCTCGATCCCGCTCGGCATGCTCGCCGCGGCGAAGGCCGGCACGTGGCTCGATCGCGGCGTCATGGCGTTCTCCGTGCTCGGATTCTCGATGCCGGTCTTCGTGATCGCCTATGCGCTGATCCTCACGCTGTCGGTGCGCTTCGAGATCCTGCCCGTGCAGGGGTATCGCAGCTTCCACGAGGGCGTGTGGGAATGGCTGCGTCATCTCATCCTTCCCAGCATCGCGCTGGGCACCGTGTACATCGCGCTCATCACGCGCATGACGCGGGCGAGCATGCTCGACGTGCTCTCGCACGACTACATCCGCACCGCCGAGGCGAAAGGGCTCGCCCCCGGGCAGGTGCTGATCGGCCACGCGCTGAAGAACGCGGCCATTCCCGTCGTGACCACGATCGGCGTGGGCGTGGCGCTGCTGATCAGCGGCGCGATCGTGACCGAGACGGTCTTCGCGCTCCCGGGGATCGGGCGGCTCACCGTGGATGCGATCCTGCGGCGCGACTACCCGGTGATCCAGGGCGTGACGCTCATCTTCTCGGCGATCTACGTGCTGGTGAACCTCGCCGTCGACGTTTCGTACGTTTTCTTCGATCCGCGGGTGCGCTACACATGAGCACGGCGACGGTCGCACCCGAAGGGCTCACGGGTCGGTCGGTCTCGCCGACCTGGAAGCGGCTGCGCGACGCGTTCCGGCGCCACCCGACCGCGATCGTGGGCGCGGCAATCCTGCTCGCGATGATCGGCGCCGCGGTCTTCGCCCCATGGCTGCACACCGTGGATCCGGAAGCGGTCTCGCCCATCAAGCGCATCCGTCCGCCCTCGGAGGTCGCCTGGTTCGGCACGGACATGCTCGGGCGTGATGTCTACAGCCGCGTGATCTACGGCGCGCGCGTCTCGCTCGAGGTGGGGCTCTCGGTCGCCCTCCTCTCGACCCTCGTCGGCCTCGCGATCGGCCTCGTCACCGGCTACGTGCGCGTGCTCGACGCGCTCGTGATGCGCGTGATGGACGGGCTCATGTCGATTCCCTCGGTGCTGCTGGCGATCGCGCTCGTGGCGCTCACCAAGGCGAGCGTGGGGAACGTGATCGCCGCCATCGCGATCGCGGAGGCGCCGCGCGTCGTGCGGCTCGTGCGAAGCCTCGTGCTCACGCTGCGGGAGCAGCCCTACGTCGAGGCGGCGATCGCGGCCGGGACGCCGATGCCGAAGATCCTCGTTCGCCACCTGTTGCCGAACCTCGTGGCCCCGTTGCTCGTGCAGGGGACGTACGTCTGCGGCTCGGCGATGATCACCGAGGCGATCCTTTCGTTCATCGGTGCCGGCACGCCACCCAACATCCCGAGCTGGGGCAACATCATGGCCGAGGGTCGCAGCCTGGTGCAGATCGCGCCGCACCTGCTGCTCTATCCCGGGATCTTCCTGTCCGTGACCGTGCTCGCGGTGAACCTGCTGGGCGACGGCATGCGCGATGCGCTCGACCCGCGGCTCGCGCGGCGCATGTAGATGAACGCGCCCGAGGCGAGCGTCGTCACGCCGGCCGGCGCCCTCCCCGGCGCCGCGCCGCTTCTCTCGGTCGAAGAGCTGAGGACGCACTTCTTCACGCGCGACGGCATCGTGCGGGCGGTGGACGGTGTGTCGTTCACGGTCGCGCGCGGCGAGACGCTCGCGATCGTGGGCGAATCCGGTTGCGGCAAGAGCGTGACCTCGCTCTCCATCCTGCGGCTGATCGCATCTCCGCCAGGGCGCATCGTGCACGGACGCGTGATGTTCGAAGGCCGCGACCTGCTGAAGCTGCCGGTGCCCGAGATGCGCCGCATCCGCGGCGACGCGATCTCGATGATCTTCCAGGAGCCGATGACCTCGTTGAACCCGGTGCTCACCATCGGCCGCCAGATCGCCGAGGTTCTCAAGCTGCACCGCGGTCTCTCGCGCGAGGACGCGGCGCGCCATGTGCTCGAGGCGCTGCGCCTCGTGCACATTCCAGAGCCCGAGCGGCGCATCCGCCAGTATCCGCACGAGCTTTCGGGCGGCATGCGCCAGCGGGTGATGATCGCGATGGCGCTCGCGTGCGAGCCGCGGCTGCTCATCGCCGACGAGCCGACCACCGCGCTCGATGTCACCATCCAGGCGCAGATCCTCGACCTCATGCGCGAATTGTCGAGCCGCACGGGTGCCGCCATCGTCCTCATCACGCACGACCTCGGCGTGGTCGCGGAGATGGCACAGCGCGTGGTCGTGATGTATGCCGGGCGCAAGGTCGAGGAAGCGCCGGTCCGCGACCTCTTCGCGCGCCCGCGGCATCCGTACACGCGCGGTCTCCTCGATTCCATGCCGAAGCTCAAGGCGGCCACGCGCGGGCAACGCCTCGTCGAAATCCCCGGCACCGTTCCTTCGCTCATGGAGCCGATTCCCGGCTGCCTCTTCGCGCCGCGCTGCCCGCTCGCCGCGGAGCGTTGCCGCCGCGAATCGCCGCCGCTCGAGGAGAAGGCGCCCGGCCACTCGGCCGCATGCTGGTTTTCGGAGCGGGTGACACCGTGAGCGCCGCGCAACCGCTCCTCGAGGTCGCGCACCTCACCAAGCATTTCCCGGTGCGCGGCGGGCTCCTCGGGCGCGCGAGCGGCGAAGTGCACGCGGTCGACGACGTGAGCTTCGCGATCGGCGAGGGCGAGACGCTCGGGCTCGTGGGCGAAAGCGGCTGCGGGAAATCGACGCTCGGCAGGACCGTGCTGCGCCTGGTCGATCCGACGGCCGGCAGCATCCGCTGGCGCGGCGAGCCCATCGAAGGCCTGCACGGCGCGGCGATGCGCCCGTATCGGCGCCAGCTCCAGGCGGTTTTCCAGGACCCGTATGCGTCGCTGAATCCGCGCATGCGCGCCGCGGACATCGTCGCCGAGCCGATCCGCAATTTCGAAAGCGCACCGCGGGCGCAGGTGCTCGAGCGCGTGGCGTGGCTCTTCGAGCGCGTGGGCCTCAGGCCCGACCAGCTGGGCAAGTATCCCTACGAGTTCTCGGGCGGCCAGCGCCAGCGGCTCGGCATCGCGCGCGCCCTCGCCCCGCGGCCGCGGCTCATCGTCTGCGACGAGCCCGTGTCCGCGCTCGACGTCTCGGTGCAGGCGCAGGTCATCAACCTGCTCGTCGACCTGCAGCGGGAATTCGCGCTCTCGTACCTCTTCGTCGCGCACGACCTCGCGGTGGTCGAGCACATCAGCCATCGGGTCGCGGTGATGTACCTCGGGCGCATGGTGGAGCTCGCGGCGACGCGCGAGATCTTCGACCATCCCCTGCACCCGTACACCGAGGCGCTGCTCTCCGCCGTGCCCGTTCCCGATCCGACGGCGCGCAGGAAGCGCATCATCCTCGCGGGCGACGTGCCGAGCCCGATCAAGCCGCCCGCCGGCTGCCGCTTCCACACGCGTTGCCCCTACGCGTTCGATCGCTGCCGCAACGAGGAGCCGAAGCTGGTCGAGGTGGCGCCGCAGCACTACGCCGCCTGCCACCTGCGCGAGCCGGCCTCCGCGACCTCGAAGACCCCGGAGTAAGCGCCATGCGCTTCGTCATCGCCCAGATGCAGCACGAGACGAACACGTTCTCGCCCGTTCCCACGCCTTGGGAAGCGTTCGGCAACCATGGCCCGTCGATCGGGCGCGAGGCGCTCGAAGCGATCGAGGGCACGCGCGTGCCGATGGCGGCGTTCATCGATCTCGCGCGCAGGCAAGGCGCGGAGATCGTGACACCGGTGGCCGCGTGGGCCAATCCGAGCGGACCGGTGGACGCCGGGGCCTACGACCGGATCTGCACACTCGTGTGCGACGCAGTGCGCACGGGATGCGACGCGATATTCCTCGACCTGCACGGTGCGATGGTGGTCGATGGCCGCACCGACGACGGCGAAGGCACGTTGCTCGAGCGCATTCGCGCGATCGCACCGGACACGCCCATCGCCGTGTCGCTCGACCTGCACGCGAACGTGACCGGCCGCATGGTGCGCAACTGCAATGTGATCGCGGGGTACAAGACGTATCCGCACGTCGATGGCTACGAGGCGGGCGAGCTTGCGGGCAGCATGCTGCTGCGCAAGCTGCGAGGCGAGATCGACCCCGTCATGGCATGGGGCAACCGGCCGCTCCTCGCCCACACGCTGCGCCAGAACACGAGTGAAGGCCCGATGCGCGACTTCGTGGAAGCGGCCCGCGCGGCGGAGCGTCGCGGCATGCTCGCCGCGAGCGCGTTCGGCGGGTTCCAGCTCGCCGACATCCACGATGCGGGCGTGAGCGCCATCGTCGTGGCCGATCGCGATCGCGCCGCGGCGCAGGCCGCCTGCGACGCGATTCTCGATGCGGCGTGGCAGCGCAAGGAGGATTTCATCTACCGCGGCCGCGCCCTCGAAGAAGCGCTCGTCGAGGCGAAGCGCCTCGGAGAGCAAAGCGGCGGGCCGGTGCTGCTGCTCGATCACGCCGACAACTGCGCTTCGGGCGCGACGCAGGACACGATGCACGTCCTCGAGGCCGCGCTTCGCCTCGGCCTCGGCGGCATCGCGATGGGCCCGGTGCGCGATTCCGAGGCCGTGGCGCGCATGGTCGAAGCGGGCATCGGCAACCGCGTCACGTTGCCCGTCGGCGGCAAGGCGGACATGCCGGCGATCGGCCGCAAGGGCGAGCCGATGGAGCTCACCGGCGTCGTGCGCAACATCACCGACGGCGAGTACACGATCACCGGCCCGCAATTCACCGGCATGCGCTGCTACATGGGCAGGACCGCCGTGCTCGATACCGGGCGCGCGCAGATCGTCGTGACCGAGCGCAACCAGGAGCCGTGGGATCGCGGCGTCTTCGAGAGCGTCGGCATCCGCCCCGAGAAGCAGCGCTACCTGCTGCTCAAGTCGCGCATGTACTATCGCCCGGTGTTCCTGCCGATCGCCAAGGGCTCGGTGTTGTGCGACGGCGTGGGCGTGGCCTCCTCCGACTGGAAGCAGTTCGAGTACCGCAAGATCCGCCGCCCGATCTATCCGCTCGACGAATGACCATGGCCCAGCACGACCTCGTGATCCGCAATGCGACCGTCGTCGACGGCTCGGGAGCGCCACGGTACAACGCCGACATCGGCGTGCAGCGCGGCGTGATCTGCGCCATCGGCCGCGACTTGGCGCCGGGTTCGCACGAGATCGACGCCACGGGCCTCGTCGCAGCGCCGGGTTTCATCGATGCGCACACGCACGACGATCGGCTGATGCTTTCGGCGCCGGAGATGGCGCCCAAGGTGAGCCAGGGCGTCACCACGGTCGTCGCGGGCAATTGCGGGATCTCGCTCGCACCCGCGCCGCACGGCATGGCGCGCCCCGTCACGCCACCGCTCGACCTGCTCGACGACGAGGGCTCGTGGTTCCGGTTTCCGACGTTCGGAGCCTACGTCGAGGCGCTGCACGCGAGCCCTGCCGCCACCAACTGCGCGCTCCTCGTCGGCCACAGCGCGCTTCGCCTCCAGACCGTTTCCGATGTGAACCGGCCCGCGACGGCCGCGGAACAGGCCGAGATGCGCGCTCTCGCGGATGAGGCGCTCGCGGCGGGCGCGATCGGCATCTCGACGGGGCTCTGGTACGAGCCCGCGCGCGCGGCGACGACCGAAGAGGTGATCGAGGTATGCCGCCCGCTTACCGCAAGAGGCGCGCTCTACTGCACCCACATGCGCGACGAGGCCGATGCGGTCACGGCCTCGCTGGAGGAAACCTTTCGCATCGGTCGCGAGCTCGGCGTGCGCGTAGTCATCTCCCACCACAAGGTGGCGGGCGTGCGCAACCACGGGCGCTCGCGGGAAACGCTCGCCCTCATCGATCGATGCATGCGGGAACAACCCGTCGGGCTCGACTGCTATCCGTACTGCGCATCGTCGACGATCCTCTCGTACGATCGCACGCTGGGTGCCTCGAAGACGCTGGTCACGTGGTCGCGACCGCATCCCGAATTCGCGGGCATGGACGTCGAGGCGATCGCCGCGCGCATGGGCATGGGCGTGCGGGAAGCCGTCGAAGCGCTCCTTCCCGCCGGCGCGATCTACTTCTCGATGGACGAAGCGGACGTGCAGCGCATCCTCGCCTTCCGCGACACGATGGTCGGCTCCGACGGGTTGCCGCACGACGCGGCCCCGCATCCGCGGCTATGGGGCACGTTTCCGCGCGTGCTCGGCCACTACGCGCGCGACGTGGGCCTCTTCTCGCTCGAGACCGCGGTGCACAAGATGACCGGCCTCACCGCGAAGACCTTCGGGCTCGAAGGGCGCGGGCTCATCGGAAAGGGCATGGCAGCGGACATCACGCTTTTCGATGCGCAAACAGTCGGCGATGCAGCGACGTTCGAGAAACCCATCAGCGCTGCGCGCGGGATCGAGACCGTGATCGTGAACGGGGAGATCGTGTGGCGGGACGGCCGGCCGACGGGCGCTCGGCCCGGGCGGGTGCTGGGCAGGGGTTAAGAGCTCACCGCATTCTGTCTGGGCCGGCCACCTGTCGCCGCATCAACTGAACTGTCATTGCCTCGAGGTCCTACGCCTGGTTGCTTGCTTCGTGGATGTTCGGCCCCTGCGAGCTTCCCCACGCTCGGATCGATGCGGCTTGGAAGAGGATTGCCGCCGCTCGATTTCGGCAAGGCCGGCCACGAGGTTCGTGAGGGAGAGCTCCCGCTGGGTGTGCTCGGCGGCCGAACCATCGCCCGATGCTATTGCCCTTACCAGCCGGCGCCAGTTGGCGAGCGATTCCTGACGGCGCTCGACGCCCGCCAGCCCCAATCGCGCATACCGCCCGAAACGCTGAGAGAACTCCTCGATGTAATGGGCGAGCTGCTGATTCTGCGAGAGCCGCGCTATCGTCGCCACCATCGCCGTGCTCGCCCGCGCATAAAGGATCCCATTGTCGGCAGCCTGCTCGAGCGCCTTCAGTCCCGCCCGCAGCTGCGCCAACTCCTCGGGCGTCAAAAGCTCGGCGCACCGTCGGGCTGCGAGGCCCAGCAGCGCCGCCCGCATCTCGAACAAGTCCTTGAGCTCCTTGGAAGAAAGCTCCGTCACCCGGGCGCCGTGCTGCGGCACGATGTGCACCAAGCCGCGATGTTCGAGGATTCGCAGGCCCTCCCGGACGGTAGCCCGGCTTACACCGAACAACGCCGCCAGCTCGGTCTCCTTCAGCCGCTCTCCGGGCGCGTAGTGCTCCTCGACGATGCCGGCGCCGATGCGTTCCGCGATCTGCAGGGGCAACGTCGCAGTCAGCTTGGGGTTGAAGCGATAAGCCATGGTGGAGGTCGGGACGGGCGCGTGACATCGGCTCGTTTGATTGTCATTCCCACTTGCCACAATGTCGACATTCCAATAGTATCGTTTCACGAGCTTCTTGTCGTTCCACGTTTCCATCCCAAGCCCCGGATCGCCATTCCCCGATGGCGAGCCCGCGCGCCGCAGATTGCAAGAGGACCAGATGGGACTCACCCACGAAGACGTCGAGCGCATCCTGCGGATCATCGACGAATCGGGTTACAACGAAATCAGGATCGAATACGGCGACCTGAAGCTGCATGTGGTGCGCCAGGGAGCCGCGGCGGCGTCCCCCGCGCCCGATGCGACCGCGAGCGTTCCGGAGCAACGACGTTCATCCGGGCCGACCGCGCCGCAACCGACTCCCGCGGTCGAGACAAGGCAGGCAGCAAGTGTTTCCGCACTACCTCCGGGCGCCGTGGTGGTGCGCGCGCCGATGCTTGGAACCTTTTACCGGGCGCAGTCGCCAGGTAGCCCGCCTTTCGTCGAGGCGGGTTCCGAGGTGCGCGCCGACACGACCGTGTGCCTGATCGAGGTGATGAAGCTCTTCAACACACTGAAGGCCGGCGTCGAGGGCCGGGTGCTGCAGTTCCTGGTGGAAAACGGAAGCATGGTCGAATACGACCAGCCGCTCATCGTGATCGAGCCGAAGGCGAAAGAGTGATGTCCCGCATTCGTCGCGTGTTCGTGGCGAACCGCGGGGAAATCGCCGTACGCATCATCCGGGCCTGCAAGAAGCTCGGCCTCGAGACGGTCATCGGAATATCGACGGCGGACCGCTCTTCCCTCGGCGCGTCGCTCGCCGATCGAGCCGTGTGCATCGGGCCCGCGCCTGCGGCCGCGAGCTATCTGAACAAGGAGGCGCTCGTGCACGCCGCGGTCGGCACCGGGTGCGATGCCTTGCACCCCGGATATGGCTTCCTGTCCGAGCGCGCACCGTTCGAACGCCTGTGCAGCGAGAACGGTATTCGCTTCATCGGCCCTTCCGCGGCCGCCATCGATGCGATGGGCGACAAGCTGAACGCCATTGCAGCCGCGAAGAAACTCGCCGTTCCGACCGTGCCCGGCTCCGACAACGTCCCCTCGCCGGCCGAGGCGCTCGAGACCGGCGCACGGATCGGCTATCCGTTTCTCTTCAAGGCGCGGGCGGGCGGCGGCGGGCGCGGCATGCGCATCGTGCGCGAACCGGGAGACGTCGAAGCCGCCTTCGCCGGCGCGCGCGCGGAGGCGGGAGCCGCTTTCGGAAATGCCGAGCTCTACATCGAGAAGTACATCGAAAGCGCGCGCCACATCGAGATCCAGATCCTCGGAGACCAGCACGGCCATGTGATCCACCTGGGCGAGCGCGACTGCTCGGTGCAGCGCCGGCACCAGAAGCTGATCGAGGAAGCGCCCTCCGCCGTCATGACGCCGAAGCTGCGCCGCGCGATGGCCGATGCGGCCATGCGCCTCGCCGCGGGCCAGGGCTACGTCGGCGCGGGCACCGTGGAATTCATCTTCGATGCGAATACCGGGGAGTTCTATTTCCTCGAGATGAATACGCGCGTACAGGTGGAGCATCCCGTCACCGAGATGATCACCGGCTTCGACATCGTGGCCGAGCAGATCCGCGTCGCCGAAGGCGACAGGCTGGCCAACGCCGGCCGCGAGCCTGAGTTGCGCGGCCATGCCATCGAGTGCCGCATCAACGCCGAGATTCCGGAGAACGACTTCATGCCCTCCCCCGGGCGGATCGGCGAATGGGAACCGCCCGAGGGCGACGGCATCCGCGTCGATACGCACTGCTACCCCGGCTACTTCGTGCCGCCGTTCTACGACTCGATGATCGCCAAGCTCATCGTCCACGACGCCGACCGCCGCAGCGCGCTGCGCAAGATGGACGCCGCGCTCGCCTCGTTCCGCGCGACCGGAATCTCCACGACGATCGCCTTCCATCGGGCGGTCATCGCGCATCGGGATTTCCAGCTGGGCAGTGTCACCACGAGCTGGCTCGAGCGCTCCTTCATGCCCGTGTACATGGCTCCCACGTCTTCCGAGGCTCCCGCATGAAAACGATCGAGATCGTCGACACGACGCTGCGCGACGCGCACCAATGCCTCTGGGCGACTCGCATGACGACGGCGATGATGCTGCCCGTGGCCGAGCGCATGGACCGCATCGGCTTCCACGCGCTCGACTTCATGGGCATGATCCAGTTCGACGTGTGCGTGCGCTACCTCAAGGAGGATCCGTGGGAGCGCATCCGCCAGGTGCGTCGGCGCGTCACACGCACGCCGCTCAAGGCCGCGATCCGCAGCCGCAGTCTCGTCGGCTTCGACATGCTCGCGGAGGACGTCAACCTGCTCTGGGTCGAGCGCCTCGTCGCAAACGGCATCCGCCAAATCGTTGCGTTCGACGCGCTCGCGGATCTCGACAACATCGTTCCGCAGCTCCGGCATGCGAAGTCGCTCGGGGTGCGCCCGATCGGCGCGCTCGTGTTCTGCGAGAGCCCGGTGCATCCCGATTCGCTGTACGCGGCCAAGGCGAAGGAGCTCGTCGACCGCGCCGGCGTCGAGGCGATCATGATCAAGGATTCGGGCGGGCTGCTCACGCCGGATCGGATCCGTACCCTGGTGCCCGCGATGAAGGCCGCCATCGGCCCGGACATTCCCCTTCAGCTGCATAGCCACTGCATCACCGGGCTCGCGCCGCTCGTCTATCTCGAGGGCGTGAAGCACGGCGTCGACCAGGTCGACTGCGCGATCGATCCGCTCGCGAACGGCCCCGCGCAGCCGGCGACGCAGACGATCGCCGCGAACCTGCGCGCCATGGGCTATGGAGTGGATGTCGATGACGTGCTGATCAGCGAGGTCGGCTCGCACTTCCGCGAAGTCGCGCGCCAGGAAGGCAAGCCCCTGGGCGTCCCGATGGCATACGACGCCTTCCACTACGAGCACCAGGTGCCCGGCGGCATGCTCACTAACCTCCACTTCCAACTGGAGCAAGCGGGCCTGCAGGACAAATACGAGCAGGTGCTCGCCGAGATCGCGCAGATCCGGCGCGAGCTGGGCTGGCCGATCATGGTCACGCCCTTCGCGCAGCTCGTGGCCACCCAGGCGGTGTTCAACGTCGTCCAGGACGAGCGCTACAAGGTCGTTCCCGACGAGGTGCGCAAGTACGCCCTCGGCTACTACGGGAAGCTCCTGGCGCCCGTCGAGCCGGACATCCTCGATCGCATCATCGCGAACAGCTCGTCGAGCATTCCGCTGCATCCCGAGCCGCCGGCGCCGGCGGTCGAGGCGCTGCGTCGCAAATATCCGGGCGCCACTGACGACGAGCGCCTCTTGCGCTTCATGTTCGCCGGCTCGCAGGTCGACGACATGCTCGCCGCCGGACCGATGAAGACGGAATACGCGTTCCAGCAGCCCCTCGCCGAGCTGCTCCAGGGGCTGGCGAAACGCCCGAAGCTCGCGCGCGTGAGCATCCGGAAACACGACTTCACCCTCGAGCTTTCGCATGACGGTGCTCGATAGCATGCAACCGGCGGCGCGCAGCCGCGCGCCCGATCTCGACCGCCTGTTCGACCCGCGTGGCATCGCGGTGGTCGGCGCCTCTTCCGACCTCGGGCGCATCGGCGGCCAGCCGATCTTCGCGCTCTCGGAATTCGGATACACCGGCGGCATCTACCCCATCAATCCGAAGTATCCGGAGATCAAGGGACTCGCCTGCTATCCCGGCATCCAGGCGGTGCCGGATCCGTGCGACGTCGCGCTCATCGCCGTGCCCGCGAAGGCGGTGCCCGGTGCCATCATCGATTGCGGCAAGCGGGGCATCCCGTTCGCCGTCGTGCTGAGCGCCGGATTTCGCGAGGTGCGTGGCGGGGCCGAGATGCAGCGCCAGCTCGACGCGGCGATCGCGGAATCGGGCGTGCGCGTGGTCGGCCCGAATTGCCAGGGCCTGCTCAACATCCAGAAGGACGTCTATTGCGGCTTCGGGGCGCCGTTCCAGTACCGACACCCCAACGCGGGCAGCGTCGCGCTCGTCACGCAGAGCGGGGGCTTCGGTTACGCCGTGCTCGGATTGGCCGAGGCCGCGGGCCTTGCGTTCAACTGCGTCGTGTCGACGGGCAACGAGACGGACATCGATACGCTCGATCTCATCGACTACCTGCTCGATCGCGACAACGTCGAGGTGGTCGCGACGTACATGGAAGGCGTGCGGGACGGCCGTCGCCTGCTCGCCCTCGGCGAGAAGGCGCGCCGCCTCGGCAAGCCGATTGCCGTCTGGAAGGTGGGCAACTCGCGGACCGGACAGGCGGCCGCCGCCTCGCACACCGCGAACCTTTCCGCGGGTTACGAGCTTTACCGCGCGGCCTTCGACCATCCCGGGTTCGTGCTGGTGCGCGACGTCGATGACCTTGTCGACGTCGCGAAGGGCTTCCTGCATCGGCGCCAGCCGAAGGGCAACCGGGTCGGAGTGATCTCGATTTCCGGAGGGGCCGGCGTGCTCCTCGCCGATCGGTGCGAGGAACTCGGCCTGGCTCTGCCGTCGCTCTCCGAAAGCTCGTCCGCGGAGCTGCGCTCGTTCATGCCCGAGTTCGCGAGCATCGCGAATCCCATCGACGTGACGGCGCAGATCTTCAACGAGCTGCCCATGTTCCGACGCGTGCTCGATACGGTGCTCGCCGATCCGCAGATCGACCAGGTCATCGTGTACAACGCGTCGATCCAGGGCGCGACCGCGCAGCGCCTGGCCGATGAGCTGGCTGACATCTCGAAACGCACCGACAAGCCGATGCTGATCGGCTCGAGCGCACCGCCGGGCAAAGCGAGCGCTGCCCTCGACACGCTCGCGAAGGCGAACCTGCCGTGCTATCCGACGCCCGGGCGTGCGGCCGCGGCGGCCGCCGCGCTGAATGTCTTCTGGAGCCGCACGGTGCGCGCGGCCGGACAGGCTCCCATGCGCCCTATCGCGAAAGCAGCGATCCCGACGGGTGTCGGCCCACTGGGCGAGCACGACTCGAAGCAGTGCCTGCTCGCCTACGGCATTCCGGTCGTGCGCGAGGTGCTGCTCGGCGTCGACGAGGCGCTCGCGTTGAATGCGCCACCGCTGCCCTTCCCGCTCGTCGCGAAGATCGATTCGCCCGATCTTCCGCACAAGTCGGAGGCGGGAGCCGTCCGCGTGAACATCACCTCGATCGAGGAGCTGCGCAGCGCCGTGCGTGAGATGCTCGCTTCGGCGCAGGCCTATCGTCCGGGAGCGCGCATCGCGGCGATCTCGCTGCAGGAGATGGCCAAAGGCATGGAGGTGCTCGCGGGCGCCGTGAACGATCCCTACTTCGGGCCGGTGATCGCGTTCGGCCTCGGTGGCGTGTTCACGGAGGTCCTGCACGAGGTCGTGCACGAGTTCGCGCCGTTCGACGAGCAGGCGGCGCGCGAGATGATCCGCCGCAGCCGCGGTGCCGCCCTCTTCGAGGGTGTTCGCGGAATGCCGGCGCTCGACCTCGATGCAACCGCCGCCTTGCTCGCGCGACTTTCCTGGCTCGCCGCCGATCACGCCGATCGCATTGCGGAGATCGACGTGAACCCCGTGTTCGTGCGGCCGAAGGGCCAAGGCGTCGTGGCTGCGGACGCACTCGTGGTGATGCGCGACCCGAACGAGGGCAAACGATGAGCGAGAAGCTGTCTCCCCACGCTTCTTATGTCGAGCATTGCCGCCGCGGGGAGCTCGCCTACCAGGTGCGAACGTCCGACGGGAAGGCGGTGTTCCCGCCGCGGGTCATGGCACCCGGTACGGGCGGTGCGCTCGATTGGCGAATCAGCACCGGCCTCGGCACCGTGTACGCGACGACGACGCTTCACCGCAAAGGAGAAAGCCCGTACAACGTCGCGCTGGTCGATCTCGACGAAGGCATCCGCATGATGAGCCGCGTCGAGGAGGCCGCGCCTGACGCGGTCGCCGTCGGCATGCGCGTGAAGGTGCGCTTCCGCGCCGGTGAAGGCGACGAGCCGCCCTATCCCGTCTTCGTTCCGGCGAGCGCCGCAGGCGATTGAGACCGATGCCGACCCGCGGAAGCGCAGCCATCATCGGAGTCGCCGAATCGGACCTCGGCCAGGTCGCCGCCGGCATGACGCCGGCGGATCTCATGGCCCAGGCGGTCGAGGCGGCGCTCGCCGATTGCGGGCTGCGGCTGGACGACGTGGACGCCGTCTTCGCGGCCGCCACGCAGATGAACATGCCGGTGCTGAATCTGTGCGAGTACCTCGGCATCCAGCCGCGCTACATGGACGGCACGCACATCGGGGGCGCATCGTTCCTTTCGCACGTCGCGCATGCGCAGGCTGCGCTCGAGGCGGGCGCCTGCAAGGTCGCGGTGATCGCGTATGGCAGCACGCAGCGGACCGCCGGACGTTCGAACGCGGCGCCGCAGGAGATCATCCCGTACGAGGCGCCCTATCGCCCGATGCTGCCGGTCACCGCGTATGCGCTCGCTGCCTCGCGCCACATGGCGCAGTTCGGGACGACGCGCGAGCAGCTGGCGAGCGTCGCCGTCGCGGCTCGCGAATGGGCGCTCATGAACCCGAAGGCCTGGGAGAAGAAGCCGCTTACCGTGGAGCAGGTCCTCGCTGCTCCGATGATCGCCTCCCCGCTCACGGTGCGCGATTGCTGTCTCGTCACCGACGGCGGCGGAGCCATCGTGATGACGGCCGCGAAGGATGCGAAGCGCGGGAAGAAGGCGCCCGCCTACGTGCTCGGCGTGGGAGAGGCTGCGACCCATCGGCACATCACGTCGATGCCCGACCTCACGGTCACCGCGGCTCGCGTCTCCGGCGAGCGCGCGTTCGCCATGTCGGGTCTCGCTCCGAAGGACGTCGACGTGGCCGAGCTCTACGATGCGTTCACGATCAACACCCTCCTCTTCCTCGAAGACCTGGGCTTCTGCGCGAAGGGTGAAGGTGGCCGCTTCGTCGAGGGCGGGCGCATTGCTCCCGGCGGGGAGCTGCCGGTGAACACGAACGGCGGCGGGCTCTCGTACTGCCACCCGGGGATGTACGGCATCTTCCTGCTCATCGAGGCCGTGCGGCAAATTCGCGGCGAATGCGGCGAGCGCAACGTGCGCGGCTGCGAGGTGGCGCTCGCGCACGGCAACGGCGGCGTGCTCTCGAGCCAGGCGACGGTGATATTGGGAGCGCCGGGCACCGTCTCCGCGCACTAAAGCGCCGCAAAAGGAGAAACCATGGAGTCCAGCGTCCAAGCCAAGATCAACCGCCACCCGGCGGTGCGGGCACTGCATGCCGCGCGCGTGCGCCTGTACCAGGGCCTCGAGGCGGTCATCTTCGTCCTGGTGCTGATGATCCTCGGGTTCGTCTTCACGCAGGTCTTCACGCGCTACGTCCTGCACACGCCGGTGAACTGGCTCGAGGAGGCGGCGCGCATGACGCTGGTGTGGCTGGTGATGCTCGGGGCGGCCGTCGCCGCCGAGCGGCGCGAGCACTACGTGATCAACGTCATCACGCTGCAGCTGCCGCGGCAGATCGCCCTCGTCCTCCTGATCATGACCAACCTGCTCGCCGTCGTCTTCCTGGCCATTCTCACGGTCAAGGGCTTCGAGTATTTCCGCAGCGGCATGGCCAGCTATTACGTCTCGCTCAACGTGCCCCGCGGCTACATCTACATCGCCGTGCCGATCGGGTCGATCCTCATGGCCTTCAGCCTCGTGACGCAATCGATCGAGGCCTGGTTCGCTCCCGAGACGGTCGAAAGCGCCAAGCCGGGCGGAGCGAATCCCGACGTCCCCACCTTCTCGCACGAATAGACGCGGAGACGGCCATGACTTGGATCCTCATCCTGATGCTCGTCCTGTTCTTCGCCGCCATGCCGATCGTGTTCGCGGTGGGGCTGGTCAGCACGATCTACGCCGCCTACGTCGCCGACGTTCCGCTCTCGATCGTTCCCCAGCAGCTCATTTCCGGCATCGACAGCTTCGTGCTGCTCGCGATCCCGCTCTTCCTGCTCACCGGCGGCATCATGGGCGAGGCCGGCATCACGCAGCGGCTGCTGCGCTTCAGCGAGGCGCTGGTCGGCTGGATGCGTGGCGGCCTCGGGCAGGTGAACGTCCTCACCAACGTCTTCATGGCCGGGATCTCCGGCTCGGGGCTGGCCGACGCGGCCGCCACCGGCAGCGCGCTCATCCCTCTCATGGAGAAGCGCGGTTACTCGACTGCCTTCGCCGCGGCCGTTACCGGAGCCGCCTCGTGCATCGGCCCGATCATCCCGCCCAGCATCATCATGGTGGTCATCGGCGGCCTCACCTCGGCCTCGGTCGGACGCATGTTCCTCGGCGGCATCGTTCCCGGGCTCATCCTCGGCCTCGCCTTCGGCGTCTGCGTCTACGTCACCTCGCGCAAGCGCGGCTATCCGAAGGGCAGCATGGTGGGCTGGCGGGAGCTCGCCGCGAGCTTCTGGTCGGCGCTTCCCGCGCTCGGTCTCCCGGTGATCATCATCGTCGGCATCCTGAGCGGTGCTTTCACTCCCACGGAAGCCGCGGCCGTGGCATGCGTCTACACGATCATCTTCGGCCTCATCTACCGCGAGCTCACGTGGCGCGCATTCTATCGAGGCGTGATCGCCGTGGGGACGGCCACCGGCACGATCATGTTCATCGTCGGAATCTCCGCCATATTCGGCTGGATCCTGGTCTCGGAGCAGGTCGGCGAAAACCTCGCGGCATGGCTGCTTCACCTCACGCACAATCCCACGTACATGATGTTCCTCATCACGACGGCCCTGCTGCTGCTCGGCTGCCTGGTCGACGTGATGGCATTGCTCATCCTCACGGTGCCGATCATGATGCCGCTCGTGCAGACGCTGGGCATCGATACGGTGCACTTCGGCGTGATCGCGACGATCGCGCTCACGACCGGGCTGATCACGCCGCCATTCGGGCTGAGCATGTTCCTGATGTGCAGCATCAGCGGCTGCACGATCGAGGAGTTCGCGCGCGAGGTGTGGCCGTACGTGATCGCGATCATCGTCGGCCTCGTTCTCTTCATCGTGTTTCCGCAGCTCGTGGTGTGGGTTCCCAACACCATCATGGGTCAAGCGAAATGAGCGCGGCGCTTCCGACGTGCCCGGACGCCGCCGCCAACGCACAGGCACAGACATTCCCGGGCCATCGATAAACGAGGAGGATCAGATGTCGAGAGCATTGAAGTGGACTGCAACGCTCGTTCCGATCGCGGCATTGCTGGCGGCACCCCTCGCGCGGGCCGCCGACGCGATCCCCGAGCTGAAGATGCGCATCGCCGATTCCTACACCGCGGACATGCCATCGGGCATCGCGTTCCAGCACTTCGCCAAGCGCATCTCCGAGCTTTCCGGCGGCAAGATGACGGCGCGCATCTATCCGGGCGGGACGCTCTATTCCGAGGACAAGGGCATCCAGGGCGTGCTCGACGGGACGGTCGACATGGCGCTCGCAAGCGCGGCCAACCACAGCCCGTTCACCAAGGTGTGGCGCGTGATCGAGGCGCCCTACCTCTTCGACAGCAACCAGCAGTTCCGCGACGTCATCATCCATGGAGACGTCGGCAAGGAGCTGCGCAAGCGCGCGGAGAAGGACCGACTCGTCCCGCTCATGATCTTCGAGACGGGCGGCATGCGCATCGTCGGCACGAACAAGCCGATCCATACGCCGGAGGATCTCGCGAACGCCAAGATCCGGGTGCCGCAATCGCCGGTGCCGCTCGCGTTCTGGAAGGCGGAGGGCGCGAATCCCACGGTCGTGCCGTGGGGCGAGACCTACCTCGCGCTCGCCTCGAAGACGGTGGACGGGCTGGACGCGAGCTGGCTCTCCTGGCCGCTCGCGAAGCTGTGGGAGGTGACGAAGTACATCACGCCCGTGGGCTACTCATCGACCTCCTCGGTCGTCGACGTGTCGACCAAGTGGTGGGCCGAGCGCACGCCCAAGCAGAAGGAGATCATCCTGCAGGCGGCGAAGGAGGCCGAGGACGTCGCCATCCAGGAGGAGGACAAGTGGGAAAAGAAGGCCCGCGAGATGTGCATCAAGAACGGCATGACGATGATCGATCCCACGGCGCAGCAGATGGACGAGTGGCGCAAGAAGGGCCGTTCCACGTGGGCTACGCTCCCGGACGTCTCGCAGGCGGACCTCAAGCGGATCGCGTCGCTCAACCACATCAAGATGTAGCGCGCGAGGCGATGGGCAAGCCACTGGCATGACCAAGATCGCAGTGGTGACGGGGGCGGCCTCCGGGCTCGGCTTCGCCATCGCCGCGCGCCTGGCGCGCGACGGGTGTGCGCTGGTCATGGCCGACCTCGACGCGGCCGCTGCGGAAGCGCGCGCCTCGGAGCTTAGTGCGCGAGGTTTCGAGGCGATCGCCAACCGGCTGGACGTCACGCGGCCCGCGGATGTGTCGAAGGTGGTCACAACGGTGACAGACCGCTTCGGTCGCATCGATCTCCTCGTGAACAACGCGGGCGTGCTCGGCCCCTGCGTTTCCCTGGTCGAGGTGACCGACCGCGACATCGCGCAGGTGCTCGACGTGAACGTGAAGGGTGTCGTCCACTGCCTGCGGGCCGTGCTGCCGGTGATGCTGCGGCAGAAATCCGGCGCGATCGTGAACATCGCATCGACCGCCGCGAAGGAAGGTCCTGCCCTCATGTCGCTCTATGCGGCGAGCAAGGGCGCGGTCGTCGCGCTCACGAAGTCGGCCGCGCGGGAGACGGTGTCTTCTGGCATCCGCGTGAACTGCGTGACACCCACGCTCATCGGCGAGACCGGAATGGAGAAGGCGATGCCCGACCACTTCCGCGAGAACTCGATCCGCCAGATCCCGATGGGCCGGCCGGGCAAGCCGGACGAAGTCGCTGCGGTCGTCGCATTTCTCCTCTCCGACGACGCGAGCTTCGTCACCGGCCAGTGCTACGACGTGAGCGGCGGCCGATCAACCTGGTAGCCCATGCGAGCATGAATTCCGATCCGCAAGCCGATGTTCTCCCCTCTCCCGAAACCGTGCGCAGCCAGTTCGATCTGGGCGGCAGCATCGCGCTCGTCACCGGCGCCGGCAGCGGCCTGGGACGCGCGATCGCATGGGGTTTGGCATGCCATGGGGCGGATCTCGTCATCGCCGATCTCGACGCCAATGCCGCCTCGCGGGTAGCCGACCAGATAAGGGCCCTTGGACGTCGCGCACTCGCGATCGCCGTCGACGTGACCGACGAGGGGCAGGTCGAGGACATGGTTTCGCGCTCCCTGCGTGAGTACGGACGCATCGATATCAGCGTGAACAATGCGGGCAACAATTGCCGCAAGCCGATCCTGGAGATGTCGGCGCAGGAGTTCGACCGAGTGGTGGACGTCCATCTGCGCGGAACGTTTCTGTGCGCACGCGCCGTCGGCCGCAGCATGGTGGAGCGGGGCAAGGGAAAGATGATCAACCTCGCCTCGATCATGGGACATGTCGGCGCTCCCGCGATCGGGCCGTATGCGGCGGCTAAAGGTGGAATCCTGCAGCTCACCAAGGTGCTCGCCCTGGAATGGGCGCCTTATAACGTACAGGTCAACGCGCTCTCACCGGCGCACTTCGACACGGCTCTCACTCGCCAGCATAGCCCCGAGATGCGAGCCGCGATAATGGAAGAAAACCCGCAGCGCCGATTCGCCTCGCCTGCAGAACTTATCGGCGCGGCCGTGCTGTTGGCCTCTCCCGCATCGAGTTTCATCACGGGTACATCCCTCCTGGTCGACGGCGGTTGGACCGCGCGCTGAGCGCTGACCGGATCGGCGACGCATGGCAAACGGTATCGAAGGCAAGGTCGTCGTCATCACAGGCGCCAGCAGCGGGCTCGGAGAGGCGGCAGCTCGCCTGCTCTCGAGAGAAGGCGCGATCGTGGTCCTCGGGGCCCGGCGCGTGGATCGTCTGCGCAGCATCGTGGCTCAGCTCTGCGCGAACGATCGCAAGGCGCTCGCGTTCGAAACCGACGTCACCCGATTCGAGCAGGTCAAGCGCCTCGTCGACGGGGCCGTGGACGCTTTCGGCCGCATCGACGTCATGGTCAACAACGCGGGACTCATGGCGCACTCGCTACTCGAGCGCGTGAAGATCGCCGATTGGGACCGCATGATCGACGTGAATCTTCGCGGCGTGCTGCACGGGATCGCCGCGGCGCTGCCGCAGATGCAACGGCAGCGCTCGGGCCACATCATCAACGTCTCGTCGATCTCCGGCCACAAGGTGCGTCCGACCACTGCGGTCTACGCGGCGACGAAGCACGGCGTTCGAGCGATCACCGAAGGGCTGCGGCAGGAAGTCAAACCGTACAACATCCGGACGACGGTGATCTCTCCGGGCGCCGTCGACAGCGAGTTGCCCCAAGGGCTCACGGAACCCGATATCGCCGACAAGATGCGCAAGCTCTACGAGATCGCCTTGCCCGCCGAATCGTTTGCACGCATGGTCGCGTTCGCGATCAGCGAGCCCGAAGACGTCGACGTGAACGAGATCGTATTCCGGCCGACGCGGCAGGAGCTGTAGGGAAGCGAGCTGGCCGGTGTCCAATCGGAGGTTCGGGCGCGGCGTGCGCGTCGTGCTGGGGCGGGGCTAGAGAGGATAGTTCCGGCGAGTGCCCAGCGCGATCAAGGCGAGAACAGCTCGTCCACCGCGACCACGATTGCGGGCAAGGCAGCGCATGCGACGCGCTGGCCACTCCGCACACAGGACGTCTCGCCGTAGCCGCTCTCGCTCGGCGTGCGAAAGACGTGTATGGCGCGACTGTTCACGTCCACGACCCAGAGCTCCGCGATGCCGCAACGCGCATAAAGCGCCGCCTTCCTTCCGAGGTCGAACGCGAGCGTCGTGTCGGCGACCTCGACGACGAGATGGACATCCGCCGCCTGCGGATGCGAGCTCGCATAGTCGTCGGCGCGTGGCCTGAGGAGCGCCAGATCCGGCTGGGGCACCGAGAGATTCGAGATGATGACCGGATTCTGCACGGCGACGACGGCCGTATTGCCCGCGCGCTGGACCAACAGCCGTGTCAACTTGTTGACGCACCCGGCGTGCGGGCTGCCGATCGGCGCCATCTCGATGATCTCCCCTTCGATCAACTCGAGCCGGGCCTCGGGCGCAAACACGCCCGCTTCGCCCATGCGGAGGTACTCCGCGGCGCTGATCGGGTGCTTCTGGGGGTGATCGAGAAGTGCGCTCATTGCGGACATCGTACTGCCGGCTCCATGCTGCATCAACGCGGGGTCGGCGGCGGTCGTTTACGGGCCGAACGTCGTGCCGTGCTCTTGCGCGACCTGCCTCAACGCCTGCTCATAGCGCTCCGGCGGCTGCGCGCCTTCGAGCGCGTACTTGTCCTCGACGATCACTAGCGGCACGCCGGACACTCCCCGCTGCAGCCAGTAGCGCTCTCGTTCACGAACCTCCGGCTCGAACTCGCGGCTTTCGAGGACCGACCGGGCGCGTGCCGAATCGAGACCGACCGCGCCGGCGAGCTCCATGAGGACATCGGGCGCCGCGGGATTGCGTCCTTCGCCGTGATACGCGCGAAGCAGCGCACGCTCGAGCGGCAAGGCGCGACCCTCGAGACCCGCCCAGTGCAGCATTCGGTGAGCGTCGAAGGTGTTCCATACGTGCTTGCGATCCCCGAACTTGAAGCCCACCGCCGCCCCGCTTTGGCGGATGCGTGCCTGGGTCTGCGCGATCTGCCCGGGCGTGCGACCGTACTTGCGCGCGAGGTACGGCACCACTTCCGTTCCTTCCGGGCCCATGTCGGGATTGAGCTCGAAGGGCTCGATGTGCACCGTGGTTTCGATTTCACCGCCGATGCGCGCGAGTGCCTGGTCGAGTGACGCAAGTCCGATGGCGCACCACGGGCAAGCGACGTCGGAGATGAAGGACAGATTGAGGTGTGGTTTCATTGTCGCACCGATCGGCCGGCCGTCCTCGACGTATCGACCAGGATGAGCCAAGATTGACGCGGGTTGCAGATCGCGTCTCGCACACTACCACGGAGATTTCATGAGCGATCGAGTCGTGAAAGTCGGCCAGCTGGAGATCCGCTATCTCGTCGATGGCGCGCAAGAGCGCGGATTGGGCGTGTTCGAACTGACGATCCCTCCCGGTTCGAACGTTCCTCCGCCCCACAGCCACAGCAAAAACGAGGAGTGCGTCTACGTGCTGGAAGGCGTGCTGCGGTACTCGGTCGACCAGGAGACCCGCGACCTGAAGGCTGGGGAGTGGATGTCGACGCCGCGAGGATCGGTGCACGCCTTCAGCAACCCCGGCTCGGAGACCGCACGCGCGCTCGTCATGCTCACACCGGATATCGGCGAGCAATATTTCCGCGACGTCGCAGCCGTCGTCGGCGCCGGCGGGCCGCCCGACCGGGCGAAGCTCCTCGAGGTGATGGGTCGATACGGCTTGGTCGCGGCCGCACCCAAGCAAGCGGCGCATGGCTGAAGCGGTCGATCGATATCGATCGGATCGATAAGTCCCGTCTCCCCGGGGGTTGCGAATCGCGCTGAGGCTGATCCTCGCGCCGATTCGTTGCGAGCGCTAAAGCCAAGCGCTCGCGACCGCCGGCTCGCGCGATTCACTCTCGGTGTCTGAGCCGCCGCATTCCGCGAAGAGACTCACGCGCTTCGACAACCCCAACAGCGCGGTGTCTCGCGATACGGGACAGCCAATTTCCCGTTGACATCCCGTTCGATTGCGGCGCTAGATGAGTTCTACTAACGAGACGGTGTCTCTCTATGCGGGACGAGCTCAAAAGCCTGGATCGAGGACTGCGGGTGCTCACGGAGCTCGCGCAATCGAAGCAGCCGCTCGGCGTGCGAGAGCTGGCCCGACGACTCGCCATCGACCGCAGCACCGTGCAGCGGTGCCTGACGACCTTGAAGTCACGCGGGTTCGTGCGGCAGGACGCGAGGTCGCGCGGGTATGAGTTGGGATACGCCTCACGCGCGCTCGCCGCCTCCATCGCGACTACCGACGATCTGATTGCCGCGAGCGAAGGCCCGATGAGGGCATTGGCAGCCGCCGCTGGCGAGACGATCTGCCTGAACGTCCGCGAAGACGGCTGGCGCGTGCTCCTCTTCCAGGTCGAGAGCGATCAGCCGCTGCGCTATTCCATCAAGCTCGGCCAGCGCTACCCGCTGCATTGCGGCGCGGCCAGCAAGGTGCTCGTGGCGTTTCTTCCCGAGGAGGAATTCGCGGCGTTGCGCGGCGAAATTGACTCGAACTGGAAGAGCCTCACGCAAGCCACCCCCGCGAGCTGGCGCCAGTTCGAGCGCGCGCTCGCGGAGATCAGGGCGAACGGCTACGCGGTGACGCGAGGTGAGACTGTCGCAGGCGTCGTGGGCATCGCAGCTCCGGTCCGTGATGCGTCCGGCCGCGTCTTGGCAGCCCTGGGCGTGTACGGCCCCGAGATCCGTCTTGGACCCACCCGCGTCAGGCAACTCATCCCGCGCGTGAAGAAAGCAGCATCGGAGATTTCCATGGCCCTGGGCGCGCAGGCCCAGCGGCCCGGGAAGGCAGTGAAACGTGAACTCTTATATGCGGAGGCTTGAATGGCAAAGGAAAGCGTCATCGAAAGGACTTCGGACGTCACGCGGCACGCCAAGAGCGGGGGCGGCCGCCTGATCGAAAAGGCGGGACGGATGGTGCTCACGGACATCATCTACCGCAAGGATGGGCCGATCGCCCGCATCACGCTGAATCGCCCGCAGGTGCGCAACGCCTTCACATACGAGACGCAGAAACAGCTGCGCGAGATCTGGAAGGACTTCGACAAGGATCCGGATCTGCGCGTCGCGATCCTGAACGGCAATGGAGCTGCATTCTGCGCCGGCGTCGACATGAACAAGGAAACGGTGCTGAGCCACGGCGAATTCCATTCCGACGGCGTCGTCTACTTCGACCTCGACTACTACTCGAAGCCGATCATCGCTGCCATACATGGAGCGGCGGTCGCGGGCGGATGCAGCCTGGCGCTGGGCGCCGATGTCGTGATCGCGGCGGAGGGAACGAAGATCGGCTATCCGCAGACGCGCTTCGGCTTCATGGCGGGCGGAGAGGGGCAGGTGCGCTTCTATCACCTGTCACCCAACCTGTGCCGCTGGTACATGATGTCCGGCGAGCTTCTGAGCGCCGAAGAAGCGTACCGGATCGGCATGATCCTGGAGGTCGTGTCGCAGGAGCGGCTGCTCAAGCGCGCCGACGAGCTCGCGCAAAAGCTGCTCGATTGCTCGCCGCTGGCCGTGAAGTACACGAAGGAATCGCTCGTCGCGGTGGAAGGCGTGCCGATGTACGAGGGCTATCGGCGCTCGCGCATCGTCTGCAACAAGTACTACGAGACGGAGGACTACCAGGAAGGCGTTCGCGCATTCGTCGGCAAGCGCAAGCCGGTGTTCAAGGGCCGCTGAGGCGCGGTCGTGGACTTGCGCGAATGCGAAGGTAAGCAGCTCCTCGCGAGGTACGGCATCGCCGTGCCTCGCGGGGCGATCGCCCGTACGCCGGACGACGCTGCGGCCATCCAGCGCGACCTCGGCACGCGGGTCGTGTTGAAAGCGCAAGTTCTCGCGGGCGGACGGGGCAAGGCAGGACTCGTTCAGGTGGCGGAGCCGAGCGAGGTGCAGCGGGTGGCCGAAACGCTGCTCGGCGCCCGGCATCGAGGCGAGCGCATCGGCGCCATCCTCGTGGAAGAGGCGCTCTCGCCTAGGGCCGAGTGCTATGCCTGCGTCGTGCTCGATACGTCATCGCGTACCCGGAAGCTCTTCGTATCGATCGAGGGCGGCGTCGACGTCGAGGCGCACCGCGATGCCGTGCGATCGATTGCATTCACGCGGAAGAGCCGCCCGCCCGCCGACGAGCTCCAGAAAACCTGGCGAGGCCTCGGCTGCGCCGTCGGAAGCGAAACCGCGCTCGCCACGTTCACCGAAAAACTCGTCGAGTGCTTCATCGAGACCGGCGCTCGGCAGGTCGAGGTGAATCCGGCGGGACTCGACGCGCGACGAGTCATCGCGATGGACTCGAAGGTCGTGGTCGAAGACAACGCCGAGCTGCCGATCGAGCGGCTCGACGCAGGCGACGCGGGTCTTGAAGACGAAGGCCGCTCGCTGGGGCTTCCGATGGTGCTGCTTGGAGGAAAGATCGGCGTCATCACGAGTGGCGCGGGCCTCGGGCTCGCCACCGTCGACACCATCTCCGCATGCGGTTCATCGGCCGCGAACTTCCTGGATCTCGGCGGCGGCGCGAGCGCCGAGCGCATGAAAACGGCCATCGATCTCGTGCGCCGCGTTCCGGGGGTGCAGGCGATCTTCGTGAACGTGCATGGCGGGCTCAACGACTGCATGCTGCTCGCCGAGGGCGTGCTCGCGTCGGGCGCAGCCGAGATCATGCCGGTGCTCGTCCGTATGTCCGGTTACCGGGCGCCCGAGGCGCGGGCGCTGCTGCAGTCGCGCGGTGTTCGCCATGCGGGCGTCGATCCGATGGACGAGTGCGTCGCATCGCTCGCCGCGGCACTGGCGCCGGCGGCCGTGTCCGCATGAATCCGCTTGCCCTGCTCCACGCCTCCACGCCGATCGTGCTTCAGGGCATCTCCGGCCGGCAGGGGCGGGTGCAGGTGATGCGGCTGCTGCAGAGCGGCACGCGAGTAGTTGCCGGCGTGGCGCCTGGGCATGGTGGCGAGACCATCGAAGGTGTCCCCGTCTTCGATGGAATGAAGCAAGCGGTCGATGAGACGGGAGCCCGGGTGGCGATGATCATGGTTCCCCCACGCGCAGCGCCCGAAGCGGTGATTGAAGCGATCAGCGCACGAATGCGCCTCATCGTGCTCGTCACCGAGCATATCGCCGCCCAGACCGCCCTTGACCTCGTTGAAGAGGCGCGCGCGAACGGTAGTTGTCTGATCGGGCCGAATACCGCCGGACTGATCCTTCCGGGACGCGTCAAGATCGGCATCATGGCCCACGAGATGTACATGTCTGGTGCAATGGCGCTGCTCTCGCGTAGCGGCACGCTGATGAGCGAGGTCGCGCACCAGCTCAAGAATGCTGGTGTCGGCCAATCGGTCTGCATCGATATCGGCGGCGATCCGATCGTGGGGCACGGATTCGCGGAAGTGCTCGGCTGGCTCCGGAGCGATGGCAAAACGAAAGCCGCGGCCATACTGGGGGAGATCGGCGGGCGGCAGGAGCACGAGGCGTGTCAACACCTGCGGGACGCGGGCCTGCCCTTCCCGATCTACGGTCTCGTCGTCGGTCATGCCGCGCCCGACGGCAGACGCATGGGCCACGCCGGCGCGCTCATCGAAGGTGAAGCGAGCACGGCACGCTCGAAAACGGCAGCGTTCGAACAGCTTGGAATCAGGACCGCAGCCACCGTGGATCAGCTCGTGCGCCGGATTCGGCGAGATCTTGCGGAAGCGGAGGTTGCGGCATGAATGCCGCGGCGGCTGCATTCGTCGCCACGCGCGAGCTCGGTCTTCACGTCTACGGGCACTTGCTGGGAATCTGGTGCGAGGCCGTGAATGCGAAGACTTGCGAAGCGACCATGGCGAATGCCGCGCATTGTCTCGACGAGCGCGGCCTGCCTGCCATCGGCGCTCTCGCCACGCTGGGCGACATGGCGATGCAGACGGCGCTGCTCGCGACGTATCCGGGACAGCGACTCGCGACGAGGAATATCACCGTCCGCCGCTTCGTGACCGAGCCTTGTTCCGACATCCATGCGACCGCCAGAGCTTTGTGCAGCCTGGCGAAGTATGCGGCGGCGGAGACGCTCTTTTCGGGCGATTCCGGCGCCCCCCTCGCTCACGCGACCGCCACATTCGTTCCCGTTCGCCCGCCGCGCGGCTGGCAGCCGCTTCCGTGGGAGCTCGGAAAAGGCCGCCCCACCTCCCGCGAGACCGAGTCGTCGCTGAATCTGAGCGCCGATGAACGAGCCGCCTCCGACGCGCTGCAACGCGTGCTCGAGCGAGCCGACGTTCGCTACGCCGATTTGCTGGGGTTAGGCGATAAGGGCCTCGCTGGCGAAAGCTGCCGATGGCCGCTGCAGGAACATCTTCTGAACCGGGCGAAGGAAGCGCAGGGCGGCGCCATCTTCGGCGCACTCGCCGAGCGATCTCGCCGATTAGCCCCCGACTCCGCCGTCACGCGCGAACACACAACGATCTATTTCCGGCCGGCCATGACCGACCTGACGATCGATGCGCGCATCGTGCGCGCGGGCAGGCGGTTCGTGGCGACGACGGCAAGCGCCGTGGACGAGGAAGGCGAGCTCGTCGCAACCGCGTGGAGTGAGTTCACGGTCGAGTGAGCCAGGGAGAAGAAAAGGAACGTTCGCATATGAGTTGAGCCGAGCACGGCCGGCTGGAGGGGAACATGATGAGGCTCTTTGGCAGAATCATTGCTGCGTCGACGGTCGTCGCATGCGCAATCGGCATCTGTTTCGGCGACGAGCCGTATCCGAGTCGACCCGTGCACATTCTCGTGCCGTTCACCGCGGGGACCAACGCCGATCTTGTCGCGCGCATGTATGCCGATCGCTTGAGCCAGCGGCTCGGACAATCGTTCGTCGTCGAGAACCGGCCCGGCGCCGGCGGCGTGGTGGCCGCCGTAACACTCCTCGCTGCGCCGGCCGACGGCTACACGGTCATGTTCGTATCCTCGGCGCACGCCGTGAATCCCAGCTTCTACAAGAAGCTGCCTTATGACACGCTCGCCGACTTTTCCGGAGTCGCGCTCGTCGGCAGCTCGCCCACGGTGCTCGTGGTGAGTCCTGCGCTCGGCGCCAGGACGCAGACCGATTTCGTGAAACTGGTCTCCGCGAATCCGGGCAAGCTCAACTTCGGCTCGGCCGGCATTGGCAGCGCGACGCATCTGGCGTGCCAGGCGTTTCTCGACGACGCGCATCTGGACATGGTGCACGTGCCGTACAAAGGGGTGCAGGAAATCCTCACGGATCTCATGGGCGGACGACTGCAGCTTGGATGTCCGCCGGTGGGACTCGCCGCGCCGCAAGTGAAGGCCGGTCGACTGCTCGCTCTTTCGATCATGAGCGACAAGCGCAGTCCGCTTCTGCCCGATGTGCCGACGAGCGCCGAGGCGGGACTCGACGGAGCGGACTTCGGCATCTGGTACGGGATGGTCGCTTCGAGCAAGACGCCGAAGCCAATTCTCGAGCGGCTCGCGAACGCCGTGTCGGAAGTCTCGAAGGAGCCGCAGCTGCAAGAGACGATGCTCAAGCAGGGTGTCGTGCCTCAGTTCGTCGCGCTCACGAGCTTTGATGCGTTCATCAAGAGCGACATCGCGCGATTCCACAAGATGGTCGCCGAGCCGATCGCCAGTCTGAAATGAGCGGTGGGATTGCGAATCGTACGCGGGCCGTGGCAGCAACGAAGAGCGCGTCTACTTGCTAAAAGGCGTGCTCCCGACGCCAATAATGGCGTATGGCGTACTTCCTCTGCACCGAGCGGCTCGGCTTCCGTCACTGGTCCGACAGCGATTTCGAGCTCGCCATGGCGCATTGGGGCGACCCGGAGGTGACGCGGCTCATCGACTTGCGCACACCGCTCGGCCCCGAGCAGGTGCAGGAGCGACTCGACACTGAGATCGCCAACCAGAGGTTCTACGGCATGCAGTACTGGCCGATGTTCGCCCTCGAAGACGGGTCGCATGTCGGTTGCTGCGGGTTGCGGCCGCGCGCCAAGCGCGTGCACGAGCTCGGGTTCCACGTTCGCTCGAGGCTGTGGCGCAACGGTTACGCCTTCGAGGCGGCACGGGCGGTCGCCGCGTACGCCTTCGATGCGCTCGGAGCAAGCGAGCTCGTCGCGGGCCACCATCCGCGCAATGCCGCGTCTCGACGCGTGCTCGAGAAGCTCGGCTTTGAATTCGTGCGGGAAGAGTTCTACGCGCCGACCGGGCTGCGACATCCTTCCTACGTTCTTCGCGCCAAGTGAGCTATTCGCCGGCGTTCGAACGGGACTCGATTGTGTGATCTCGACGTTCTTGCCGGACGCTCACGCCTTCGTTTTCGGCTTGCGGCCGGGCGTCGGCGGGGGGACGAAACCCGAGATGCGGCCTTGCCAGGCTTCGATCTGGCGCCCGTTCTCGAACTGGATCGTCCTGCACACGACGGCCTCGTGGCTTTCGGCCAGGGCGGCGAGGTGCTGCCTCACCGTGGCGAGCGGCACGCGCAGCTCCTTGGCGATCTCGAGGTCCAAGCGCTGGCCATGCTTCTTCAGGCACTGCAGGGTTTCGGTCATGGGTGCTGTCCTCGAGGTGAAAAGATTGAAATCGGGTCGTGCGAGCGAAAATCAATGGCGCAAGTTGAATCCCCACGGGGATTGCGAATCGCGCTGCGACTGATCCTCGCGCGATTCGTCCGAAGCGCCAAAGCCAGGCGCTTCGGACCGCCGGCCCGAGAGAAACTGGGCTGGGCCGGCGTCCAATCGCAGGCTCGTGCCGAACGCCTGCGAGTGTCGAACCTTCATCGATCCTCATCGTGCGTGGGGACCGTACAAATGCAAACGGCCCGCTGCAGCGTGCCGTGTGCATTTGTGGCGTCCCCACGGCGATCGGACGAAAACCCCAGAACACCAATGCTACGGGGCACAACAGTCTTTCAAATTCAAAGACTTCGCCGCCGGGCTTAAGTATTTAATTATACTACTTAAGAAGCTCCCAAGCACCCACTTTTAGTGCAGTAGCGAGCTTGTGGATGTTTTCCAGCGATATGTTCCGTTCGCCACGCTCGACTTGGCCGACATAGCTCCTATCAAGTCCGCAATTCAGCGCGAGTTGCTCCTGGGAAAAGCCCGCACCAAGTCGGAGTTCACGAACCCGATCCCCAAAGGCTTTCCGTACTCTTGCCTGCCATTTGTCAGGCTTCTGCAAGATAAGCGCCTGAGCTGAAAAGCGCTCATCGTCGCCGCCAGATGCCTATAGTTCCACGGACTTTAAGTACCAATTTTGTCCGGCCGGCTGCAGAATGTGTGGATGAAGCGACCCCGTCTCCTGTCGATCACATCCATCGGGAAGCCGGATTACGAGCTTGCCGCTCAGGGGCTGGCACCACTCTTTGCGCGCTTCCTCAAAAAGCGCCAGGCCAAAGCGAAGACGAAGGTTCTAAGGTTTCAAGAGCGTCTCAACCACCGACAGGGACGATCGTAAGCCGCTCAGCCAAATAACCGCAGCTATTTAACTAATTCCCTCGCCCATAGCGACGCAGTGGTCTGCGATGTGACCTGCTCAATTCGTAGCAACAGATCACGACGTCTTATGCATTCATTGATGAAGGACGTGATGCGGCTCTGCTCGATTCGCTCAGCGACGTTTGTGCCGGTTCCAGCCGCATCAGGGATAACGGCTTGAGACCAATTGAGCGTCATGCCAAGGGAGTCGTTCCATCTAAAGTGACTCGTTGATGTACCACCCAAAGCGGTAACGAAGTCAAAGAACACCAACATTCCGGATTGCAAGGTCTCAAGCGGAATAGTACTGAACAGGCGCACGCACATCGTCTCGATTGCGAAGGACCGCATCTGAGTTGGTGGTGCGAGGTTGGCGTTCCACGCCTTCAATAGCTTGACCAGCGGCTTGAACTTCCCGCCCGATCGCTGATTCACCTGAGTTGCCAATTGCGCGTGAATGGCTGGCGCGGAAAGGAGCCACTTGTTTTCATTCTTGTCGGGTATCCAAAGAAAACTAGCCCTTTCGTGAGGAACCGCGGGCACCACATCGATATTCAGGTGATACAACTGCAAACGGACCGATCTTCTTTGCCCGAACACCGAGCTTACCGGATACCGATATCGGATCGCATTCGCGAATGTGTCAAGCACTTGTTCCGGAAACGCTGCGCTTGTGCCGACAGGTGTGGGCCACTTTCGAATATCAATGGTGAAGATGATGTCAACATCATCTATCGGCCGGATCGCCGTATCCCTCGAATAGCTTCCGCTCAGGAAACTGCCAGTAATGCGATCGCCAATCTGCCCTGTGTTCAGCAGGTCACGGAGATTTCTTTGGCTGCCGCTAGCGGCTTCCTTCTGCAGGGCACTAGGCTCATACGCTCCAACGACATTCCAGAGATACGTCTCAACGGAGGCCATTGACGCCCTCGGCGAACACTCTCGCGCGACGGTTTAGGACCTGTGTCTGCGCTAGTAGCTGAGCGGGGAAATTGACCGGCACAAACCATAGGAATCCGGACAATATTTCTAGCTCAGGCGCGCCTAGTCTTATTTCTTTCGCGTCGTGCGAGTACGTGTAGACCAATAGCGGGACAGGTGGCGACTTTTGCTTTAACTGCTCGACGGCCGCAGCAAGGACGCGTCTGCCTTCATCGGTGCCGTCAAACGAAAGAATGCACAAGTTGGCAGAGCCAACGGAGAACATCTCACCGGCAGGCGGCGTAACGATATTCAAGTTCATAACGCCTGCCGAACGAAGCGCTACCTGTTCCTCTTCAAACCTGCCGCTACCCTCCGGCATGATCCAAACAACCTGTGCACTCTTGAAAGCTGCAAGGTCATCGATTTGCTCCTGAAGGTCCTGCGTCTTTTGCCGAAGCCTAACCGCCTCTCTCTCTACAACTTCCTGTGCGAGCGCATCAAAGCGCTCTCCCATTGTCTTCCGGAATTCTCGATGAGTTCTGCCAAAGAAATAGACGAAGAGGATCGCTGCAAAGCTCAAGACCGCGACGCCAACGCCAACGAGAGAACTGAAGATCGTTATCGCTCGGTCAACCGTTTGGTTGACGCTAGAAAATTGCCGATCTGATTGGCGCTCGAGTATTTGGCGCTCTTCACCAAGCGCCTTCCGATAGGCGTCGAAGGAGACGATGCCAGGCTGCTGATCACTTGCACCTGAGCTCGCGGACTGTGGATTTGTTGCTTGCGTAGCAACCGGCGGTGTGCGCGATGCAACCGGAAGGGCTAACGATGCAGTAACGACCGCGATTAGTGCGAGGCCTCTTCTTGGTCTCATTTTTTCTCCCCCGTTGACGCGAATTCTATCTCCGCTTGATATCGGGAAGTCCAGAAGCCACCGACTGACAACGCGCGGCGCTGCTCGCTGCTCAGTGCGAGTTAGAGCACGATCAAATATCGCGGAATCGTTCTGGGGTTGGCGTCGAAAAAAAAGGGTTAGCTTGTCAGCTAACCCTTTGTCTCAATGCTGGATTTCTAGAAGAGTGGCGTCCCCACGGGGATTCGAACCCCGGTTATCGCCGTGAAAGGGCGGTGTCCTAGGCCTCTAGACGATGGGGACAAAGAAAACGGGAGCTAGAGGGCTCCCGGTTCCTGAAAACTTGGTGGAGGTAAGCGGGATCGAACCGCTGACCTCTTGCATGCCATGCAAGCGCTCTCCCAGCTGAGCTATACCCCCGCACCGAGTCGAAGATTATATCAGCCCCCGCCGGCCCGTTCCAGCCGTTCCAGCACCACTTCCTTCCTCAGGGCGGCGGCGATGGCGTCGATCGCCGGGGTCTGGCCCTGCCCCGTCACCGCGACCCGGAACGGCATCATCACCTGCGGCGCCTTGACGTCCATCGCCTTCACCGTCTGCTTGAGCACGCCGCTCACCGCCATGGCGGTCCAGTCCGGCAGCGCGCGCAGCGCGGGCACCAGCTCGCGCAGCACGCTCTTGCCGCCGTCGCCGAGGTGATCGCGCGCGAGCGCGGCATCGGGATGCGCCGGTTGGGCCATCGAGACGAGGAAGCGCTCGTGGTCGGCGAGCACCTGGAACTTGGCGCGGCCGGCGGCCGTCATGGCGACCGGATCCATCACCGACGCGACGAACTTGTAGACCTCGGGCTTCTCGCGCTCGAGCATCGCGGCGAGGTCCGCGTCGGAAATGCGCCGCAGGTACTCGCCGTTCAGCCAGCGCAGCTTCTCCGGGTCCCAGCGCGCGGGCGATTTGCTCACGTGCTCGAGATCGAACCACTCGACCAGCTGCGCGCGCGAGAAGATCTCCTCGTCGCCATGCGACCAGCCGAGCCGCGCGAGATAGTTGACCATCGCGTCGGGTAGAAAGCCGTCCTCCTTGTACTGCATCACGCTCACCGCCCCGTGGCGCTTCGACAGGCGCTGCCCGTCGTGGCCGAGGATCATCGGCACGTGGCCGAAGAGCGGCAGCTCCGCGCCGAGCGCGCGATACAGGTTGATCTGGCGCGGCGTGTTGTTCACGTGGTCGTCGCCGCGGATCACGTGGCTCATCGCCATGTCGATGTCGTCGACGACGACGCCGAAGTTGTAGGTGGGCACGCCGTCGGTGCGCAGCAGCACGAGGTCGTCGAGCTCCTCGTTGGCGACGGTGATCGGTCCCTTCACGATGTCGTTCCAGCTCACCTCGCCCTCGAGCGGGTTCTTGAAGCGCAGCACCGGGGTCACGCCCGCGGGGGGCGTCTCCTTCGAATCGCGCCAGCGCCGGTCGTAGCGCGGCTTCTCCCCGCGCGCGATCTGCGCCTCGCGCATCGCCTCGAGCTCCTCCTTCGACGTGTAGTCCCGGTACGCGAGGCCCTTCGCGAGGAGCTGCTCGCCCACCTCGCGATAGCGCTCCAGCCGCTTCATCTGGAAGAACGGGCCCTCGTCCCAGTCGAGGCCGAGCCAGTGCATCGCGTCGAAGATCGCCTGCTCAGATTCCTGCGTGGAGCGCTCGAGGTCGGTGTCCTCGATGCGCAGGATGAACTTGCCGCCGTGGCGCCGCGCGTATGCCCAGTTGAAGAGCGCGGTGCGCGCGCCGCCGAGGTGCAGATAGCCGGTCGGGCTCGGTGCGAAGCGGGTGCGGATCATCGGAGGCGGCGGGGAAATCGACATTCTACGATTTCGGCGCCACACGCATTGCCGCCGCCGGCGCGCTAACGCCCCGCGGGCCGCCCGTCGCGCGGGCCGGCTCTGGTAAAATAGTCATTTCCCGGGTCGTTAGCTCAGCGGTAGAGCACTCCCCTCACACGGGAGGGGCCACTGGTTCGATCCCAGTACGACCCACCAGGATTCCGCCGGGCCGCATCGCGAGGTGCGGCCCGCTGCATTTCCGGCTCCGGTACAATGAAAGCTTGCTCAACCCATCGAAAGGAGGTGATCCGTGAGATCTCGAACCCATGATGTCGCCGTTGCAGCCGGGGCGGTTCTCCCCGCGGTCACCACCGTGGAAAGCATCGCCCGCACGCTCTGACTGCAAGGGCGTTGGGTTTGCGAAAAGGCCGGCCGCGCGCCGGCCTTTTCTTTTGCGCGAACCGCGCGCCGTCCGAACGGACTAAGTAATGCGCGCGGGTCCCCCGGGAAGCGTCTCCCGGGAAGGAATTGCACGCGCGCAGCGCCGCCGGGCACCGCCTGGACGAGCCAACGTGCAAGGGAGAACAGCCATGAAAGGTACGTCGCTCCTCGCCGCGGTCGCCGCGTTCGCGGTCCTCACGCTGCACGCGCAGCAAGGTCCGGGACCTTTCGATGCCCTCGCGCCGCAGCTCGGGCCCGCGCCGTGGCGCGACCCGTCCCTGCCGCCGCCACCGCCGCGGGCGCTGCCCAAGGCCACCATCGCAGTCCCGGCGATCGACACGACGAACCAGGGCGCGGTCATCGCCGCGTACAACACGTACTTCAACGTCTCCGCGCCGCCGCTCGGGTTCACCGGCTCGGTGAGCGCATGCAATCCCGGCGCGATCTCGGTCGCCTACCAGAACTGGATGATGGCGCGCCTGAACTTCCTGCGCGCGATGGCGGGCGTGGCGGGCAACGTCGCGCTCGACACGTCGCTCAACGCGCAGGAGCAGGCGGCCGCGCTGATCATGTCGGCGAACGGCACCCTCACGCATTTCCCGGCGAGCACGATGACGTGCTGGACGCAGGCCGGATACAACGGCGCGAGCTCGTCCAACCTCGCCGAGCTGAACCAGTACTTTCCCGACCCGGTTCCGCTGTACATGGCCGATTACGGAACCGGCAACCAGATCGCCGGCCATCGGCGCTGGATCCTGAATTCGCCGCAGACGAGCTTCGCCATCGGCCAGGTCACCGGCGGCGCGGTCTTCGACGCGAACGCGCTCTACGTCTTCGGATTCACCGGGACGGGCTCGGCGCCGAACGGCATTCCGTGGCCGCCGCGCGGCTACGTGCCCATGTCGCTCATCCCGTTCGCGTTCGGCAGCGATTCGCCGCGCTGGTCGTTCGGGCTGCCCGGCGCGGACTTCACGAACGCGACCGTCACGATGACGGTGAACGGCGCGCCGCTCGCCGTCAACGTCGTCTCGCGCACGGACAACGGCTACGGCGACAACACGCTCGTGTGGGAGCTTCCGAGCGCCTACACGGTCGTCAAGAACAGCGTCTACAACGTCACGATCAACGGCATCGCGAACGCCTCGCCCACGAGCTTCACGTACCAGGTCCTGCCGTTCGATCCCGCCGACGTCCCGCTGGTCGGCCTCACGGTGACGCTCTTCGGCGCCGGCAACGGCTCGGTCACGTCGAACCCCTCGGGCATCAGTTGCGGCGCGACCTGCACGACGAACGTGGCCTCGGGCTCGACGGTCACGCTCACCGCGAACCCGGTATCCGGCAACGTCTTCGCGGGATGGAGCGGCGCTTGCTCCGGCACGGGTGCGTGCACGGTCAAGCCGACCGCAGCCACGAACGTGGGCGCGACGTTCGTGCCGGCCGCTTCCACGGCGACGCTCTATGCGGTGCCGCCCTCGATCGATTTCGGCGGCCAGTCGATGGCGACGACCTCGTTTCCGGTCGCGATCACCGTCACGAACGCCGGCGGCCAATCGGCGACCGTGAGCGGCGTCACCATCACCAACGCGCAATTCGCCCAGACCAACAACTGCGCGACGCTCGCGAGCGGCGCGAGCTGCATCGTGAACGTCACCTTCACGCCTGCCGTGGGCAGCGGCGCGCTGTTGTCGACCGTCGCCACGAGCGGGACGCTTTCCATCGCGAGCAACGCGACCGGCAGCCCGAACGCGGTGACGCTCGCCGGCACCGCGGAGAAGTCGCTCATCACGCATTACTACCAGGGCATCCTCGGTCGCGCCCCGGACAGCGGCGGCAACACGTTCTGGCAGGGCGAGACGACGCGCATCGCCAACCTCGGCGCGAACATCAACGAGACGTGGTACGTGCTCGCGATCACGTTCTTCAACAGCGCCGAGTACCTGGCCAGGAACCGCACCGACGCGCAGTTCGTGACCGACCTCTACAACACCTTCTTCGGACGGGCGCCCGACGCCTCGGGGCTGAGCTACTGGACCGGGCAGCTCGCGTCGGGCATGCCGCGCGAGGTCCTGCTCGCATCCTTCATGTTCTCGACCGAGTTCACCACGTTCACCCAGGGCATCTTCGGCAACACGGGCGTGCGCGCCGAGATCAACGCGGTGGTCGACTTCTACCGCGGCCTCCTCGCCCGCCTGCCCGACGATTCGGGATTCACTTTCTGGGTCGGGCAGTTCCGCACCGCGCAGTGCCAGGGCGCGGGCGCCGTGGACGCGCAGGCCGATTCGATCTCGAGCGGCTTCATCAACGGCGCCGAATACGCGGGACGCAACCGCACCAACGCGCAGTACGTCGGCGACCTCTACAACGCGTTCCTGCGCCGCGGCGGCGATCTCGCCGGCGTGCAGTACTGGATCAGCCAGCTCGATTCGGGTGCGCAGACGCGCGACCAGCTGCGCCAGGCGTTCATCGCGAGCCCCGAGTTCCAGAGCCGCGTCTCCGCGATCATCGCGCAGGGCTGCATGTAGCAGCGCGGCCGGGGCGAAGCCCGTCGCTTCGCCCCGCCGCCTTTCGCGTCGAGACCCCTACCGCCGATCGCGCGCGCGTCGAAGCGTGACGCCGGCGATCAGTGCAGGCACCCCTGTGCGACCACGGCTTGCACGCGCGCCTGGAATTCCGGGCTCGCGATGAAGGCCTGGCGCAGCTGCTCACGCGTCTGCGCCCCTGAAGCGAGCTGGTTGATCCAGTACTGCACGCCGGCGAGATCGCCTCCCCGCCGCAGGAACGCGTTGTAGAGGTCGCCGACGTACTGCGCGTTCATGCGCGCGCGGGCGGCGTACTCGGCGCTGTTCAGGAACGCGCCCGAGATCGAGTCGACCTGCGCGTAGACCTGGCCCGGCCCCTGGCACTGCGCCGTACGGAACTGCTGCAGCCAGTACGTGAAGCCCGTGCTTTCCGGCAGGCGCCCGAGCAGCCCGCGATAGAAGTCCGTGACCACGTTCGCCTCGGCACGCGCCGAGCTCGCACCGAAGATGCCCTGGGTGAACGACTGGAACTCCGAGGAGAACATGAACGAGGCGAGCACGACCTCGCGCGGCATGCCGGCGCCGATCTGTCCCACCCAGTAGCTCGAGCCGCCAGCATCCGGCGGCCGGTTGAAGAACGTGTTGTACAGGTCGGCCACGAACCCGGTGTCGTCCCGCTGGAAGCCCACGTATTCCGCGCTCGTGAAGAACGCCATCGCCATCGCGTACCAGGCTTCGTTCACGTTCGCGCCGAGCGATTGCATGCGGGTCGCCTCGCCCGACCAGAAGCTCTTGCCTGGCGCATCCGGGTCGCGTCGAAGAATCGCCTGGTAGTAGTGCGTGACGAGGGATTTCTCGCCGATGCCGTTCAGCGCGATGTAGGTCGGACCGCCGCCGGCGTAGGCGACGACGAGAGAGCCGACCACCGAGCCGTCGGCGTTCGGCGTGAACGTGAGCGCCACGATGCAGCTCGCGCCCGGCGCCAGCACCGCGTTGGCGCAAGTCGAGCTCGCGATGGCGAAGCCGGCGGTCGTCGTGACGCCGGTCACCGTGACCGTGCCAGCGGAGGTGTTCGTGAGCGTGACGGACCGGGTGCCGGTCGTCGTATTCATCGACTCGGCGCCGAAATCGAGCGCCGCGAGCGCGGTCGTGAGCAACTGCACGACGATCGGGCCGTTCACCTGCACGGTCACGCCCGATGTCGTGGCGGCGTTCTGCCCATCGCCGGAGTACGCCGCGCTGATCGAATGGGCGCCGACCGAAAGCGACGACAGCGTGAGCGACGCCTGCCCCGCCGCGAGGCTCGCCGTGCCGAGCACGGTGCCGCCCTCGCTGAACGTGATCGTGCCCGTCGGCGCATTGCCCGTGACGGTAGCGGTGAAGGTCACGGCGGCCCCGAGAACCGACGGGTTGCGGTCGGCGGTGAGCGTGAGGATCGCGCCCGTCATCACCTGGTGCGAGACCGTGTTCGAATTCGCGGCGCTGTTGCCGGCGTCGCCGGAATACGCCGCGGTGATCGAGTGCAGGCCGGGCGCGAGCGAAGCGCTGGAGAAGGTCGCGACGCCATTGGCGAGCGCGACCGCGCCGCCGAGGCTCGCGCCGCCGTCGGCGAACTGCACGGTGCCGCCCGGGTTGCTTCCCACGACGGTCGCGGTGAACGTGACGCTCGTGCCCTGCATCGAGTTGGCCGGGCCGGCGAGCGAGACGACCGGATTCACCGGGGCACTCGCGCTCGGCTGCGTGGGCGGAAGACACGTGGTGCTGCCGCCGGGGATGGTCGCCGCGCAGCGGCTGTTCGAGACGTCGAGCGATTGCGAGCCGTCGGTGCCCGTGCCCACGCAGAAGGTGGAGCCCGCCACGTTGTTCGCGAGCACGTTGTTCAGCAGGTTCACGGTCTGCGAGGCGGACGAAGTCACGTTGTTCGTGTACGCGCCGAGCTGCGACGCCGACACCTGCTGCGGCTGGCCCGACGCGTTGAGTTGCACGAGCACGCAGCCGCCGCTGTCCTTCATCCGCAGGGCGGCGCCCTTCAGCACCGAAGCCGGCGCGTAGCCGTAGACGAAGATCGGGTGACCCGCGTCCTGCGCGCGGAACTGCACGCTCGCCTTCACGTCGACCACGGCGGTCGAGGCGTTGCCCTGCGCGGCGAGCAGGTACGGCGGGATCTTGGTGACCGGGATCGATTCGGCGCTCGCCGGGTCGAGGTCGAGGAACCAGTCGTTGGTCGCGATCGTGCCGGCGCCGCCGTCGCGCACCGTCACGCTCGAGACGATCTGGTCGGCGAACGTGCCGTTGCCCAGCGCGCCACCGCTGTTGCCGCCCCAGCAGTAGACGACCCCGCCGGTCGTCTTCGCGCACGTGTGGAACTTGCCGCCCGCGATCGCGTTGATGCCCGGCGGCAACGCGGCGACCTGCATCGGCGTGGCGCTCGAGGAGACCGTGTCGTTGCCAAGCTGGCCGCGGGTGTTGTTGCCCCAGCAGTAGACGCTGCCGCTCGAGGTGAGCGCACATGCGTGGAACTGTCCCGCGGTGATCGCGACGACGTTGGAAAGCCCGGTCACGCGCACCGGCGTCGAGCGGTCCGTCGTCGTGCCGTCGCCCACGCGGCCGTCGGGGTTGAAGCCCCAGCACATCACGTTGCCCGACTGCACCGCGCACGCGAAGTACGCGCCGAGCGCGATCGAGCTCACGCCGCTCGCGAGCCCGCTCACCGCCACCGGCGTCCTGCTCGTGATCGTCGTGCCGTTGCCGAGCTGCCCGTTGTCGTTGCGGCCCCAGCAGTGCACGCCGCCCGCGGTATCGAGCGCGCACGAGTCGTAGAACTCCGCCGCGACCGCCTTGATGCCCGATCCGAGGCCGGCCACGGGCACCGGCGTGTAGCTCGCGACGAGCGTGCCGTCGCCCAGCTCGCCGAAGTCGTTGTCGCCCCAGCACAGCGCCGCGCCCGCGCTCGTCACGCCGCACGTGTGATAGAAGCCCGAGGCGATCGCGGTGAACGTGTTGCCGCCCAGCACGGCCACGGGCGTGACGCTCGGCGAATAGTCGCCCGCACCGAGTTGTCCCTGGCCGCCCTCGCCCCAGCAATACGCGGCGCCGGTTCCGAGGATCACGCACGTATGCGCCATGCCGGTGGTGAGCTGCGTGGCGGCCGACGGCAGACCCGCGACGGCGACCGGTGTGGCCACGCTCACCGCGCGGCCGTTTCCGAGCTGCGTGTTGCGATCGTCGCCCCAGCAAAAGCCGTCACCCGCGACGGTGACCGCGCAGCTGTGATAGCCGCCCGTGCCGATCGAGGAGATGGAGCCGGCCACACCGACCGGAGTCGTGTTGTACCCGCCCGTGCTGGCATTGGAGAGCTGCCCGTGGCCGTTGTCGCCCCAGCACCACATGTCGCCGATGCTCGTGAGCACGCACGTGTGGTTCTCCCCCGCGCTGATGTCGACCGCCGACGCGATGCCGCTCACGAAGACCGGCGTGAGGCTGTTGGTCGTGGCGGCGTTTCCGAGCTGGCCCACGTCGTTGATGCCCCAGCATTGCACCCGCCCGTCAGTCTCGACCGCGCAGGTGTGCTGGTCGCCGGTGGCGATCGCGATCGCGGCGCCCGCGAGCCCGGCGACCTTGACGGGGACCGTGCTGTCGGTCGTGGCGGCGTTGCCGAGCTGTCCGAAATCGTCGTGGCCCCAGCAATAGACGGCGCCGCCGCCCAGGATGGCGCACGTGTGATCCGAGCGCGCCGAGAGCGCGATCGCGGGGCCGGGCAACGTGACGTTCACCGCCGAGCTGCTGTCGACCGTCGTGCCGTTGCCGAGCTGTCCATGGTCATTCTGTCCCCAGCACTGCACGCCGCCCCCGGGCGCGATGATGCAGGTGTGGTGCTCGCCCGTGGCGACCGCCGTGGCGGCCGACCAGTCGGTCGTGTAGTCGCCTGCCGCCGGCTGCAGTCCCCAGCAGCTCACGAACGAACCGTAGAAGAGCACGCACGTATGCCCGCCTCCCGCGGCGAGCGCGGTCACGCCGTACGTCGCGCTGAGGGCCGGAACCGCGATGGAGCTGTTCGCGTCGTTGCCGCTGTTCAGCTCGCCCACGCCGTTCTCGCCCCAGCACATCACGCTGCTGTCGCTGGTCACCGCGCACGTGTGGTACGTGCCCCCCGCGATCACGACCGGATTCGACAATCCGACGACCTGCGCAGGCACATCGCTCATCAGGTCGTCGCCGCTGCCGAGCACGCCCGAGCGGTTCTCGCCCCAGCAACGCGCCTGCCCCGACGTGTCGAGCGTGCAGGTGTGGATGTCGCCGGCGGCGATGGCGGGCGCGATGGCCGCGAATGCGCCCGGCGCAAGGGCGAGCAACGCCGCGGCGAGCAGCGCTCGCGCGACGTGCAGCGCGCGCGCCCCGACCGGCCGCGCGAAGGATGCGTTAGCCCTGCTTCCTGCCAAGGAAGCCTCCTCCCTGAAGGATTCCCGTCTTGTCGTGTCGGGGCACGGTGCCCCGATCGGATTTTGCGCCCGAACCGTCAACGGCTCAAATCCGGGCGAGCCGCCTTATGCGGGGGGCGTGTGCGCCTCGATCTGCACCAGGCGGTTCGCCGCGGCCACGAGAGCGGCGGTCACCTCGCGCAGCAACGCGCGGGCCTCGCCTCCGCCCCCGAAGCGCAGCTCCTCGCGCACCAGGGCCACCGCCGCCGCCTCGACACCGAGATGCGCGCGCAGCAGCAACGCCTGGCAAGGGACCGGCAGGCGCGCGAGCTGCGCGCCGGGAATGGCGTTCACGTATTCGCGCACGAGACGCGACACGGCTTTCTGGTTGCGAGCCGCGTGCAGCTGCTCGCGCATGCGCTGGAGACGATCCACGAGGGGCTTCCCATGGAAAGCGCGCCGCTGCGGCGGGAGTGCCGCGTCATTGTGCGTTCGAGCCCAGCTGTCAGGCGCTGGAGCCGGTTTCGCGCTCGATCGCGAGGCGTTGCTCGTCGATCTGCACGATGCGCAGTGCCGCCTTGGTGAGGAAGCTGCTCACGCGATGGAGCACGGGCTGCGACTTCGCGTCGCCGCTGTACGCGTGGGCCAGCTTGAGGGCGTAATAGACGACGTTCCGGGCGTTGCCGATCGCGGACGGCCGCAGGCCTTCGGGCAGCTGGGCGACCTCGTGCGCATCGAGCCGCGCGAGGAACTCGCGCGTCACCGCCGCGACTTCGCGAGCGGTGGCCACCTCGTTCAGGCGCCCCTGCCAACCCACGAGCGACGGGCTGGCTTCCGCATGCGTTGTGATCGGGGTGTCCATGACGATGATGGCGGCTTCGACTCAGGCTCCATCATGTCGAATCGCCGCGTGCCGGTATGTCGGCGCCGCGTGCGCGCAAATGTCGGCTTGCGCCTACGCCATTCGGCGCACGGCGCGAGCGCACTCCGGGATAATGTCGGCCATGGCCACCCTGCCCGATGCGTCCGCCGCGCTCGAGGACGCGCTCTCGCGCATGCATCTGCTCGCGCCCGGCGAGCGGGCGCGCCTGGTGCCCCTCGAAGGCGGCGTCTCCTCCGAGATCTACCGCGTGGAGCTGCGCACCGGGCCCGTCTGCGTGAAGCGCGCGCTCCCGCGGCTCAAGGTCGCCGCCGAGTGGCATGCGCCCGTCGAACGCAACCGCTGGGAAGTGCTCTGGATGCGCACCGCCGCTGCGATCGTGCCCGAGTTCGTGCCGAAGGTGCTGGGCGACGATGCCGCCACCGGCTCCTTCGCGATGGAGTACCTCGAGCCGCGCGACCACCCGAACTGGAAGTCGCTGCTGCGCGACGGGACCATCGATGCGCGGGTCGCAGCCGAGGTCGCGCGCCGCCTGGTGCGGGTGCACGCGGCCACCGCGGGAGATGCGCACATCGCGCTGCGCTTCGCGACGGATTCGATCTTCCACGCGATCCGGCTCGAGCCCTACCTGCTCGCCACCGCCGCGCGCCACCCCGATCGCGGCGACGCGCTGCGAGCGCTCGCTGCGACCACCGCTTCCACGCGGCTCGCGCTCGTGCACGGCGACGTGAGCCCGAAGAACGTGCTCGTGGGGCCGCGGGGCCCGATCCTGCTCGACGCCGAGTGCGCCTGGTACGGCGATCCCGCTTTCGATCTCGCGTTCTGCCTGAACCATATGCTGCTCAAGTGCGCGTGGCGCCCGCAGTGGCGCGACCGCTACCTCGAATGCTTCGACGCGCTCGCGCACGACTATCTCGCGGGCGTCACGTGGGAGGCGGCCGCGCGCATCGAGTCGCGCACCGCGCGCCTGCTGCCGGGGCTCTTCCTCGGCCGCGTCGATGGGAAGTCGCCGGCCGAATACCTGACCGGCGAGCGCGATCGCGACCGCATCCGGCGCGTGGCGCGCGCCCTGCTCGTCGATGCGCCCGAGCGCCTGGGCGAGGTGCGCGATGCATGGCGCGCGGAGCTGATGCGATGAGCACCGCCGACATCGTCGAGGTGAAGGGACGGCGCGTGTGGGATTCGCGCGGGCGGCCCACGGTCGAGGCGCAAGTGCGGCTCGCCGGTGGCGCGGTCGGCCGGGCCATCGCGCCGGCCGGCGCCTCGCGCGGCAGCCGCGAGGCCGTCGACCTGCGCGACGGCGGCGCTCGCTTCGGCGGGCTGGACGTCGAGCACGCCTTGGGCCACGTGAACGGCGAGATCGCACGCCTCCTCGTGGGTCGTGACGCACGCCAACAGCAAGCGATCGATGCCGCGCTCGCCGCGCTCGACGGCACCGAGCCCCTCTCGCGCCTCGGCGGCAACGCGGTGATCGCCGCTTCGATGGCGGTGCTGCACGCGGCGGCCGGCGCGCACGGCGAGCCGCTGTGGCGCCATCTCGCGCAGGGCCGCGCCGTGCGCCTGCCGATGCCCGAGATCCAGGTCTTCGGCGGCGGCGCGCACGCGGGGCGGCGCGTCGACGTGCAGGACTTCATGGTCGTGCCGATCGGCGCGCGCACGTTCGCCGAGGCGCTCGCGATCACCGCCGAGGTCTACCGCGCCGCGGGCGAGCTCATGGCGCAAGCCGGGCGCCTGCAGGGCGTGGCCGACGAAGGCGGCTACTGGCCCGCGTTCGATCGCAACGAGGACGCGCTCGAGATGCTGGTGCGCGCGATCGAGGCGGCGGGATTCGTGCCCGGCGAGCAGGCCGCCATCTCGCTCGACATCGCCGCCTCGGAATTCGGCGCGAACGGCCGCTATCGCTTCGAGGGCCGCGACCTCGACCGCGACGCGCTCGCGGCGCTGCTGCTCGGCTGGATCGAGCGCCATCCGATCGTGAGCGTCGAGGATCCGCTCGCGGAGGACGATGCCGAGGGGCTCGCGCGCTTCACCGCGGCGTGCGGGGAGCGCGTGCAGGTCGTCGGCGACGACTTCCTGGTCACGAACGCGCGGCGCATCGGGGAAGCCGCGGGCGCGGGCGCGTGCAACACGGCGCTCATCAAGCCGAACCAGGCGGGCACGATCAGCGCGACGCGCGCCGCGGTCGAGGCCGCACGCGCGGCACGCTGGCGCACGATCGTCTCCGCGCGCTCGGGCGAGACCGAGGACGTCACCATCGTGCACCTCGCCGTCGGCTGGGATGCGGGCCAGCTCAAGGTCGGCAGCTTCGCCCGCTCCGAGCGCATGGCCAAATGGAACGAAGGCCTGCGCATCGAGGAAGCCCTCGGCGCCGATGCGCGCTTCGCGGACTGGAGATCGCTAGCGAGGGGAGTTAGGTAAACGAAAAGCCAGGGAACCACAGATGAACACAGATATCTGTGTTCATCTGTGGTTCCAACGCCTTTTGCTCGCGTCACTCCCTCACTCGATGAGGCGATGCTTCATCGCGTAGTGGACGAGGTCCACGTTGGTGTGCAGGCCGAGCTTCTTGAGGATGCGCCCGCGATAGGTGCTCACGGTCGAGGGTGAGAGGCGCATCTCCTCGGCGATCTGGTGCAGGGTCTTGCCCGAGGCGAGCAGCCACATCACGCGGTACTCGCGGTCGGAGAGCCGCTCGTGCGGCGGCCGCTCCTGCTCGGGCGTGAGCCGCGAGGCCAGCTTCTCCGCGAGCGTCGGGCTCACGTAGCGCCCGCCCGTGGCGACCTTCTTCACCGCCGCGGTGAGCTCCTCGGGCGCGCTCTCCTTGGAGATGTAGCCCGCAGCGCCCGCCTTCAGCGCGCGCAGCCCGTGCGGATCCTCGGGATAGATGCTCAGGATCAGCACCGGCCGGTCCGGGTAGTCGTGCTTCACCTCGGACAGCAGCTCGACCCCGCCGCGGCCGGGCATCGAGTAGTCGAGGACCGCGACGTCCCAGTCGACCTGGTGGGCGACGTCGAACGCTTCGTCGCCGTCGCGCGCCTCCGCGACCACGTTCACCTCCGGGTCGGAGTTGAGCATCTGCTTGAGTCCCTGGCGCACGACCGGATGGTCGTCGGCGATGAGCACCTTCACGGGATGGCCCGCGGTGCCGTGCATTACGGAGGAGGATGCGAAGCTCATAGTCAGGCGTGGAACACCGTTTGTTGTTGGATCATTGGAATCGTCACGGAGACCTGCGTCCCCTTGCCCTCCTCGCCTTGCACGTCGAGCGTGCCCGCGAAGGGCAGCACGCGCTCCTTGAGCCCGAGGAAGCCCAGCGAGGTCGGGCTCTCGAACTCGGCGGGCTTGATGCCCCGCCCGTTGTCCTCCACCGTGAGGCACAGGGTCCGGTCCTCGGACTCCCGCAGCTTCACGTCCACCCGCGTCGCGTTCGCGTGGCGCGCGACGTTGGTGAGCAGCTCCTGGAAGATCCGGAAGATCGCCGTGGAGCGTTCCTTGTCCGGATCGACGAAGCGTGGCGGCAACTCGACATGGCAACGGATTCCCGTGCGCCGCTGGAACTCCCGTGCCTGCCACTCGATGGCGGCCGCGAGCCCGATCTCGTCGAGCACCTCCGGCCGCAGCCCGGACGCGATGCGCCGGACGGAATTGATGATGCGATCGATCGCCTGCGACATCGCGTGCGTCTTCTCGGCCACCGCGGCCGCGTCGTCGACGCCGTGGCCCTTGGCGAAGGAAGCGATGTCGTACTTGAGCCCGGTGAGCGCCTGGCCCAGCTCGTCGTGGATCTCGCGCGCGATGTGGATGCGCTCTTCCTCGCGCACGCTCTGCAGGTGGGCGGCGAGCGCGCGCAGGTTCTCCTCGGAAGTGCGCAGCCGCTGCTCGGTCAGCGCCCGTTCGGCCAGCTCGGCGTTCAGCATGCGGTTCATGTCGTGCAGTCCGATGAAGATCGACAGCTTCGAGCGCAGCACCTCGGGGATCACGGGCTTCACCATGTAGTCCACGGCGCCGGCCTCGTAACCGCGGAACATGGAGAGAACGTCCTCCTGGGCCGCCGTCATGAAGATGATCGGCGTGTATTGCGAGCGCTTGCGTTCGCGGATGAGCCGGGCGGTGGTGAACCCGTCGATGCCCGGCATCTTCACGTCCATGAGGATCGCGGCGAAGTCCTCCTCGAGCACGCAGCGCAGCGCCTCCTCGCCCGAGTGCGCCTTCACCAGGCGCGTGCCGAGGTTGGCGAGGATCCCCTCGAGGGCCATCAGGCTTGCGGGATCGTCATCCACCATGAGGATGCTCGTCTGCGGGAAACCCGCCATGGTCAGTCGGCGAGGACGAGGAGCGAGTAGCCGCCGAGGACGCGGGCGGCGAGGTCGGCGTTCAGCGCGTAGAGCGCCTGGCGCGGCCCCTTCAGCAGGCGCGTCTTCCACCCGAGGCCCGGCAGGTCCGTGCGCCCCGAGGTGTAGCAGTGGTCGATCACGCGATAACCGGTGTCCGCGAGCGTCGCGAGCGCGGTCTCCTTGCAGAAGTGGTGGATGTGGCCGACGGCACGGCGCTGCTCGAGCAGCGGCCGCCCGCGCGCGACCATGAGCGCGGACAGCTCGAGCGGGATGTGGAAGACCTTGTGCGCCGCCTTGGTCTTCAGCCGGCGCAGGAAGGAGAAATAGTCCTCGACGTGCTCGAACACGTCGATCGCCATCGCGACGTCGAAGCGCTCGGAGTCGTCGAACACGTTGCCGAGGCGGAACTCCAGGTTGCCCCCCGCCTTCGGCGCGCACAGCGAGTACGCCTGGGGCGAGATCTCGTAGCCGACGAAGCGGGTCGTGGGCGCGAGCTCCTCGGCGAGGTGCACGAGGATCTCGCCCGCGCCGCAGCCCACCTCGCAGACGCTCGCGGGCGCGATGCGGTTGCGCTCGAGGAGGCGCGCGATGTGGCCCGCCTTCCACGCCGAGTCGCCCGCGTGCCATCGCGGGTTGTTCCGCAGGTAAGTCCCGTCGCTGTAGATCGTCGCCATCATCCGGTTCCTTGGGCCATTCCACACTCGAATGCTTCGCGCGGCGATGACAGTCTATGAAAGGAGGATTGCACTGATTCGGGGAGCGCTCCTAGTTCCCTAAGACTACAAAGGCGTCGGGCGCCAGCCACGCGCGCGAAGAAAAAAAGGCCCCTCGCGGGGCCTTCGGGTCGGTCTGGCGTCAGCGACTGCATCGACGCCGCGACACGATTCAGTTCACGGCGATGATCCGTCCGGGGGCCCGCACGGCGGCCTGCGCCGGCGTCGCGAGACGGTCCACGGTGAAGCTGCGCGCGGAGCTCGCCTGCGAGGCGCCTTCCACGCGCACGGTCCAGCGATAATCGCCCGGCGGCAGCGGCCGTTGCCACGCGAGCGAGTTGCTGCGCGTGGAGCGCGTCTCCACGTGCCCGTCGGGGAAGGTGAGCGCGATCGAATAGCCGCGCGCGCCGTCCTGCGCGGGCCAGCTGAAATCGGGAGCCGGCGCGAGGAGCGAGGCGCAGTCGACCGGGCGCACCAGCGCGAGCGGATCGGACGCGACCAGCATGTCGTGCTGCTCGCCGCAGCCTTGCGCATGCGCGTTGGCCATCCACAGCGCCGCCCCGACGAGCAGCACCGTCGAGCCGATGATGAAGCGCGCGCGGCGTGCCTCGAGACTGCGAGCCGGGACGGTGAGCGATCGGCGCATGGGGTTCTCCTGGGAAGCGTGGCGACGCGACCTCCCAAGCAAGGCCGGTGCCATTCATGCAATGTCCTTGTGCGTCAGGCGCTTGGCGATCGCGATGCGATTCGCGTCCGCATCGCGTGTAGCGCGTGGGTGACGCGCAATGTCGATCGCACGCGCAATTGCCGTAGGGAATACCCGCGGCGCGTCGGAAGGCGCCTACGCGCTGTAGCCGCGGCACGACAACGATGCGGCCGCCGATGACGTTCCGCGTCAACATGGAGCCACGACCGCGCCTCGCGCGCCTCCCCGCGTCGCCGCGCGACGACAGCGGCCCGGAACCAAGCGCGGCGCCGCGAAGTCACTCGGTGGCGTCGGGAACGTCCCATGGCCGAGAACGAAGAACGGAAGCTGCGCAACGAAGAGGAGAACCCCGCCGACGAATGGCGGCGTCTCGTGGCGGAGCTTTTCGGCACGTTCGCGCTCGTGCTCTTCGATGCGGGCGCGAAGGTCGCGGACACGATGAGCGGCGACATGCCGGCGGCGGCGCAGGCGCTGGTGGCCGGCCTCGTGGTCGCGTCGATGATCTATGCCATCGGCCACCGCTCCGGCGCCCACATCAATCCCGCGGTCACCTTCGGCTTCGCCCTGCGCGGCGTGTTTGCATGGCGGCGCGTGCCCGGCTACGTCATCGCGCAGCTCATCGGGGCGCTCATCGCCGCGGCGGTGCTGCGCGCGCTCTTCGGCGACGAGGAGCATCTGGGCGCCACGCTTCCGCAGGACTCCGCGACGCTCGCGCTCGCCATGGAAGTGCTGCTCACGATCCTGCTGGTCTCGGTGATCCTCGGCACCTCGAACCGCCATCGCATGATCGGGCCGAACGCGGCGATCGCCGTCGGCGCGACGATCATCGCGTGCAACATCTTCGGCCGCGGCGTGAGCGGCGCCTCGATGAATCCCGCGCGCTCGCTCGGCCCCGCCATCGTGAGCGCAACGTTCGACGGCTGGTGGGTCTACGTCGTGGGCCCGCTCGTGGGCGCCGCGATCGCCGTCGGGCTCGCCTTCCTCATCCATGGCGCGCAGAAGACCGACGAGGCGAAGGCCGCGAAAGGCTGAGCGCGCCACGGTCGCCGGCTACGGGGCGGCGCCGCGTTCGCGGGGCACCGCGCGCGTCGCGGTGGGCCAGAGCGCGCGATACGCCGCGCGCAGCTTCGGGATCTCGTAGCGCCACTCGAGCTCGTTCTCGACGCGGCGGCGCCCGTACGCGCCCATGGCGGCGCGGCGCCCGGGATCGTCGACCAGCTCGAGGATCCTGGCCGCCATGTCCGCCGGGTCGTTGCGCCGCGCGTAGAGCGAGGCCTCCTGCGCGGAGAAGCGCCCCTCGGTGAGGTCGAACTGCACGATCGGCTTGCCGAGCGCCATGTACTCCATGATCTTGTTCATGGTCGACTTGTCGTTCATGTCGTTCGCGACGTCCGGGTTCACGCACACGTCGGCGGTGTTCAGCATCGCGAGCAGCTGCGCGTCGGGCACGCGCCCGGTGAAGGTCACGTAGTCGGCCACGCCGAGCTCGGCCGCGAGCGCGCGCATCTCCTCCAGCGAGGTGCCGCCGCCGACGAGCCCGAAGTGCACGTCGGTGCGCCCGTGATCGTGGACGATCGCGCGCACCGCTTGCAGCAGCAGGTCGATGCCCTCCTGGCGCCCCATCACGCCGACGTAGCCCACCAGGTGCTTGCGTCCGCGCTTCAGCGCCGGGTCCGGGGGCACGATCTTCAGCCGCTCGAGGCTCGGGCCGCTGCGCACGACGAACACGCGGTCCGGTTCCATGCCGCCGCGCTCGATCGCGATCCTGCGGTACGACTCGTTGGTCGCGATCGAGACGTCGGCCGTCCTGAACGTGAGCCGCTCGAACAGCACCATCAGCTTCCAGAAGAAATCGCGCCGGCCGAACTTCGCCTCGTAGAGCTCCGGGTTGATGTCGTGGTGGTCGAAGACGAACTTCTTGCCGAAGAGCTTGAAGAACCCGCCGATCAGGAAGAAGAGGTCCGGCGGGTTGCACGCGTGGATCACGTCGAAGCCGCGCGTGAAGAGCACGCGCCAGCACAACGCGAACGTGTGGAAGAGCGCCGAGCCATACTCGACGAGGTAGCCCAGAGCGCCCTCGGCCTCGACCGGCAGGTCGTAGCGGTAGATCGCGATGCCGTCGATCTCCTCGAAGTAGCTCTCGCAGCCCTTGCCCGTCGGGCAGATGATCGAGACCGCGTAACCCGCGTCGCGCAGGCACGTCGCCTCCTGCCACACCCGCCGGTCGAACGGGCTCGGCAGGTTCTCGACGAGGATGAGGACGCGCTTGGCGATCTTCACGGCCGGCTCACCAGCAGATTCCGTCATAGACGCCGGCCACGCTGCGGGTATCGGTGATGCGGACGAGGTCGACGATCTGCTGGCTCTCGCGCAGCCGCGACGGGATGTCGCGGAACTCCGGCGAGCCGTTGCCGACGACCAGCGTGTCGGCGTGCTCGAGCACCTCGTCGATCGAGCCGACCATCAGCTTCGAGATGTGCGGGATGTGGTTGAGGATGTAGTCGCGGTTGGCGCCGTGGATCGCCGCCATGCGCACGTTGCTGTCGTAGATCCTGAGGTCGTAACCCTTGCCGATCAGGTGCTCGACCAGCTCGACGATCGGGCTCTCGCGCAGGTCGTCGGTGCCCGCCTTGAAGCTGAAGCCGAGCACGCCGACCTTCTTGCTGCCCTTGTCGATCACCGCCTGGATGCCGCGCTCGACCTGGTGGTCGTTCGACGGCAGGATCGCGTCGATGATCGGCACCTTCACGTCGAGGAGCTTGGCCTTGTACGAGAGCGCGCGCACGTCCTTCGGCAGGCACGAGCCGCCGAAGGCGAAGCCGGGCTTCAAGTAATACGCCGAGAGATTGAGCTTGGTGTCCTGGCAGAAGATGTCCATCAGCTCGTGGCTGTCGAGCCCGAGCGCCTTGCAGATGTTGCCGATCTCGTTGGCGAACGCGACCTTGAGCGCGTGCCACGTGTTGTCGGCGTACTTCACCATCTCCGCGGTCTCGCAATCGGTGCGGATCACCGGGCCGGGAATGCCCTCGTAGAGCTTCGCGACCACGTCGCCGCTCGCGCGGTCGAGCTCGCCGATCACGGTCTTGGGCGGATGGAAGTAGTCGTGCACCGCGGTGCCCTCGCGCAGGAACTCGGGGTTCAGCGCGACGCCGAAGTCGTCGCCCGCCTTCAGGCCGGAGGACTGCTCGAGCGCGGGGATCACGACCTGGCGCATCGTCCCGGGCAGCATCGTGCTGCGCACGACGACGGTGTGGCCGGCATGCGTCTTCAGGCCCTCGCCGATCTGCTCGCACACGCGCCGCACGTACCTGAGGTCGATGTGGCCGTTGCCGAGGCTCGGCGTGCCGACGCAGATGAGCGAAAGGTCGGTGTGGCGGACCGCTTCCTGCACGTCGGTGGTCGCCCGCAGGCGCCCCTCGGCCACGGCGCGGGCGATGATGTCGCCGATGTCGCGCTCGATGATCGGCGTCTTGCCCGCGTTGATCAGGTCGACCTTCGCCTGCTGGGGATCGACGCCGATGACTTCGTGACCTTGCTTGGCGAGGCAGCCGGCCGACACCGCGCCGACGTAGCCGAGGCCCATGATGCTGATCTTCATTCTTGCGGCTCCGGGAGGGGGAAAGCGATCGAAGCCCAGAATGCGCGGCGCACTTGACCGCCTATCCTCCGCCGCGCGCACCGCGCGTAGTCCGCTTGGAGGGCGGCTGTCTTCAGTCTTCGAGTGGCTTGCCGGACGGCGGCGACACGAGGCCGGAGGGAGTCATGCGGAGAAAGAACGTCGGAACCAAGGATGAACACAGATGAACACAGATAAGACCAAACCTTCAGGTCTCTGCGAGGGGCGGCATCGCGAGCGCGTAGAGAAAAAGTCCCTCCCTCAGCACTCGATGGTCGTCGAGAGCGCACACGCGCCCGTGATGGTGGCGCCCCAGGCGATGGTGGTGGTCTTGTGCTTCACGTCGAAGCGCCGCGAGACCCAGCCGCCGACGGGATCGGTGCTGCCGTTCAGGAGGCGCACCTGCGCGCCGGGCAGCGTCGGCCATGCGAGGCGCAGCTTCCGGCCGGCGCGCTCGAGCGCCACGCCGCCCTCGATCGGCGTGACGACGCACTCCTCGTGGCAGTGGAAGAAGAGCTCGACGAAGTGCTCGCCCTGCATCTCCAGCCGGTCGACCACCTGGATGCGCCGCTCGTCCTTGTCGAGCATGATGCGGCGCCGGTGGGTGACCGGATCGGCGAGCGCGCGGTAGCCGTCGTGCCACCCCTCGAAGACGTCCTCCTCCGGCGTGGTGATCCAGCGCGTGCATTCGGCGCGCGCCTTGCGCAGCCACATGAAGTTGCCGCCGGGCTCGGACTGGTCGAGCCGGTCGATGCGCAGCGTGTTGTGCGCCGACGTGCCGCGGAAGTAGGCGCGCCAGGCACCCTCGGTGTGATACGCGAACGTGCCCGGATCGATGAGGAACTCGAGCCCGCCCACCGAGAGCACGAACGCGAGAGCGTCGGCGTGCCCGTGCGCGGCGATCTCGCGGTAGCCGAGCGGCCCCGCGTCGGCGATGAGGCGGATCTCCTCCGGCGTCTCGAGCTGCGCGCCGAGGATGTAGTAGCCGCCCTCGGAAAAATCGCGCCGCAGCGGGAGCACCGCGCGCGCCGCGTCGAGCGCGTCGAAGCGCTGCGCCGCCTCGGGCCCCAGCAGCCAGCGCGTCTTGTCGTCGAGCGCGCCCGCCTTCGCCTTGTACTCGGCGCGCCCGAAGACCACCGCGCCGGTGGCGAGCAGCGACTTGTAGCGGCAGAAGCCGGGCCGCGCATCGAGTCGCACCACGTAGCCGTCGTCGGCGTCCCCGAACATCGGCAGGTTGCCGGCGACGTCCATGATCGAAGCGAGATAGCCCAGCATCGCGTCGAGGCGCCGCCCGTACTCGGGCGAGAAGTCGAGCCCGTTCACCGCGCCCGCGAGCCACGGCAGCAGCAGCAGGTCGAGCTCGAACTGCTGGTACGACACCGCCTGCTCGCGGTTCACGCCGTCGGGCGCGTTCTGCAGCAGCGCCTCGCGTTCGAGCCCGCGCCCGCCCTTGCGCAGCCATTCGCGCGAGCGCGGCCAGTGCGGCCATGCGAGGCCCGCGGTGAACAGCCCCGCGAGCTCGCCCACCAGATGGTTGTTCGCCGACGAGTGCAACGAAAGATGCCCGGAGACGAACTCCGCGTGCTGGTAGATCGCCGCGAGCCAGCGATCGCGGAACGCCTCGCCCTCCCCGCCCGCGAAGAGCGGCGAATCGACGCCGCCGATGAGCTGCCAGGCGAGCGCCCAGTTGATGAGCCGCAACCCCAGCTCGAGCGAGCTCGACCAGTTCGGCCCCATGCGGAACGGGCACGCGACGAACCAGCTCTCGAGGTGCGATTGCAGCGTGCGCGCATAGCGCGCGTCGCCCGACAACCGCCACGCCTGCGCGAGCGTGACGAGATGCAGATGGCGGTTCGGCTCCCACAGGTACTTGATGTCGCCCACGAGGCGCGGGTCGCGATAGTCGAGCTGCTTGCCGAAGGCGAGCGGCGCCTCGATGCCCGTCTTCGGGTCGCGGTTCCACGCGGGCGGGTTGCCGAGCTCGGCGTCCTCGAGCGCGAAGACGTCGAGCCGCCCGGCGACGATGCGCTCGGCCGCCGCGATGTAGGGCTTCGGATCGACGCCCGCGTCGTGATGGATCCAGGGGATCGCGCGGCGCGTGAGGTCGGGCGCCGGCACGTCGAGGGGCGCGAGGCCCCAGCGCTCGGCGCGCATCGTCGCCGCCTTCACGACGCGATAGCCGATCTCCGCCGGCGTCATGCAGCGCAGGCGGTTCAGCTTCCAGGCGAGCCCGGAATTCAGGCGTACTGCCGGTGCCAGATCTCGAGGTTCAACAGCGCCCATAGCAGCTTCTCGTGGTTCTGCCGGCCTTCGACGTGCTCGTCCATCACGCGGTCGAGCACCTGCGTGTCGTAGTAGCCGCGCGTCTTCGATTGCGCGCTCCTCAGGTGGTCCTCGAGGTAGCCGCGCATCGGGCCCTGGAACCATCGGTTCACGGGCACGCGGAAGCCGACCTTCTTGCGCTCGAGGATCTGGTCGGGGATCAGGCTGCGGCCGGCCTGGCGCAGGATCCACTTGGTCTTCAGGCCCTTCACGCGATAGTGGTCGGGGAGCCCCGAGACGAACGCCGCGAGCTCGTGGTCCAGGAACGGCACGCGCGACTCGATCGAGGCGGCCATGGTCATGCGATCACCGCGCTCGAGCAGGTTGTCGGGCAGCCAGCTGGTCTGGTCGAAGTAGAGGATGCGGCGCAGCGCGCTCGATCGCGGGTCCGCGTCGAACGGCGGCGCTTCGTCGCGATGCTGGTAGCCGTTCAGGCGCAGCACCGAGAGCTCCTCGCGCTCGCGCCGGTTCAGCGCGCCGAACCAGCGCACGTAGCGCTCGCGCCAGTCCTCGATGTTGAGGTTGGTGATCGCCGTCTTCGCGCGCCGGAAGCCGTACGGCAGCGACTTCGTGAGCGGCGCGATGAGGTTGTGGCGGATCACGCCGGGCATGAGCTGCCAGCCGGGCGTGAAGCGCTCGAACACGTGCTTCGGGTAGCCGCCGAGGATCTCGTCGCTGCCCTCGCCCGTGAGCACCATCTTCACCGTGCGCGACGCTTCCTTGGCGAGCATGTAGATCGGGATGTCCGAGGGCTCCGAGACGGGCGCGTCGCGATAGCCCACGAGCTTCGGCAGGTGCTCGGTGATGTCGTCGAAATTGACGATGAGCTCGTGGTGGTCGGTCCCGAAATGCCGCGCCACCGTGCCCGCGTAGTCGAGCTCGCTGTAGCCGCCCTCGCCGAAGCCCACCGAGAACGTCTTCACCTTCGTGTTGTGCCGCGTCATGAGCGCGACGATGGTGGACGAGTCGAGCCCGCCCGAGAGGAACGCGCCGAACGGCACGTCGCTCACCATCTCCATCCTCACCGCCTCGTCGAGGCGCGCGAGGAACGCCTGCACCGCCTCGCGCTCCGAGAGCGGCTTCGCCGGGCGCGCGGCGCGGTCGGGCGCGATCCAGTAGCGCCGCTCGGTGACGCGCCCCTTCTCCCACGTCGCGCAGGTTCCCGGCGCGAGCTTGCGGACGCCCTGGAAGAGCGTCTTCGGTCCGGGCACGTAGCGGTAGGCGAGGAAGTCCCACACGGCCGACAGGTTCACGCCCGGCTTCGGTTGCGGCAGCTGCAGCAGCGCCTTGATCTCGGAGGCGAAGTAGAAGCCGTCCGCGGATTCGTGCACGAAGAGCGGCTTCTCGCCGAAGCGGTCGCGCGCGAGGAAGAGGCGCTCGCGCTTCGCGTCCCACACCGCGAAGGCGAACATGCCGCGCAGCCGCCCGACGACCTCCTCGCCCCAATGCTGGTACGCGCGCAGCAGCACCTCGGTGTCGGAGTCGCGCTCGAAGCGATGGCCGCACGCGGCGAGCTCGGCGCGCAGCTCGCGGAAGTTGTAGATCTCGCCGTTGAACGTGAGCGCGAGCCCGGCGTCCTTGTCGCACATGGGCTGGCGCGCGCCCTCGGGATCGATGATCGCGAGCCGCCGGTGGCCGAGCCACACGCGCGCGGGACCCGAGGTGTCGAACTCCGCGATGCCGTGCCCGTCGGGGCCGCGATGGGCGAGGCTTTCGAGCATGCGTCCGAGGGTCGCGCGGTCGAATCCGCTCCCCGGGCTCGCGATGGCGCCGGCGATTCCACACATGGTCAGTCCTTTCGGGGTGCGAGCTTCGCGGTCTCGGCGCGGCGCGGCCTCGGGCGCTGTCCCGCGGGCGGCAGTGCCGCGGGACCGGCGCCCGCCATCACGACGTCGCCGCACACGCGCGCGTAGTGCAGCGCGAGCTCGGCGGCGAGACGCTCGATGGAGAAGGCGGCGCGGATGCGCCGGCGGCTCGCGCGGCTCATCCATGAAAGCTGCTCGCGGTCGCCCGCCATCACGGCGAGCGCCTCGGCGATCGCCTTGCCGTCGTGGGGCGGCACGATGAAGCCGTGGATGCCGTCGGTCATCACGTCGGGGATCGCGCCCACCGGCGTGGCGATCATGGGCAGGCCCGCGGCCATCGCCTCGAGCAGCGCATAGGGCAGGCCCTCGGCATAGCTCGGAAGGAGCATCACGTCCGAGCCCGCCATGAGCTTCACCTTGTCGGAGCCGAACACGGGGCCCGCGAAGGTCACGCGCGAGGCGATCGACAGCGCCTGCGCGTAGCGCTTGAGCCGCGCCTCCTCGGGACCGCTGCCCGCGACGACCAGGCGCACGTCGACGCCGAGCTCGTGGGCGAGCCGCACGGCCTGCAGCGATTCGTACAGTCCCTTCTCGCGCGCGAGGCGGCCGACGTAGAGCAGGCGCAGCGGCGTGTCCGGATAGGAGCGCACCGTCGGCAACGTGGCGAACGGCCGGCAATCGATGCCGTTCGGCAGCGCGACGATCTCCTGCTCGGGCACGAACGCGCGGTAGGCGTCGAGCTCGCACTTCGCGAGCACGACCACCAGGTCCGGAAGGCGCAGGGTCCAGCGCAGGAACGCGGTGGGCAGCGCGCGCCCGCCGAAGAACACGAGCGGCAGGTCGCCGCCATGGACCTGGTAGACCACGCGCGCGCCGAGCATCTTCGCCACGAACAGGTAGACGAGATCGCGCCAGTAGGCGCGCGGATTGAGCGACGTGTTCAGGTGGATGATCGCCACGTGGCGGAAGACGATCGTCGCGGCGAGCGCGAGCGGGCTCACGAGCAGGCGCAGCAGGCGGGTGAGCGCGTTCTCGCGCCGCCCCTCGCTGCCGACCTGGAAATGCACGAGCTCGAAATCCTCCCCGAGGCTCGAATCCATCAGCAGGTTCACGTGGGTGCTCACGCCACTCACGGCGGCGCGATGCGGTCCGAGGAGCAGGACGACGGGGCGGTTCATGCGATCTCCTGAAGCCGTGGGCTGGGCACGGCGGCGAGCCCGGGACCGCGGCGCACGCCGAGTCCCGCATAGATTTGTCCGAGGCGCTCGAGCGAACGTTCCGTGGTGTAGCGCGCGGCGACGGTGGCCCGCGCCTCGCGCCCGAGGCGCGCGGCGAGCGCGGGATCCTGCAACAGCGTGCGGATCGCGCCGGCGAGCGCGGCCGCGTCGCCCGCGGGCAGGAGCAACCCGTTCACGCCGTGCACGACGAGGTCGGGAATGCCTCCGACGGCGGCGGCCACCACGGGGCAGCCGGCCGCCATCGCCTCGAGCAGGCTCATCGGCAGGCCCTCGGCGTGGGACGGCATCACGAACACCGACGCGCGCGCGAGCAACGCGTCGTGTTCCGACGGGCCGATCCATCCGGGCGTGGCGAGCCGCGCCTCGAGCCCGAGCCGGGCCGCGTAAGCGCGCACGGCGCCGAGGTCGCCGTCGCCCGCGCACTCGAGGCGCAGATCGGGACAACGGCGCGTGAGCAGCGCCGCGGCGTCGAGCAGGTCGAACACGCCCTTCGCGGCCGAGCAGCGCCCGCTGAACGCGACCAGTCCCGGCTCGCGCGCGATGCACGAGTCAGGGGGCAACGCCACCGGGTTCGGAATGCACACGATGCGCGGGTTCGTGGTCGCCTTCGCCATCCACGCCGCCCATCGCTCGGAGACCACCACGATCACCGCGGCGCGATCGAGGAAGAAGCGCACGATGCGCCGGCGCAGCGGCCCGCATTCCTCGCGATGGAAGCGCGCGAAGCCGCCGCCGTGCAGGTGGAAGACGATCGGCCAGCCGCACGCGAGCGCCGCCGCCATGAACAGGCTCTTGCGCCAGAAGCTCCAGCGGGAGGCCGCGTGCACGTGCACCACGCCGACGGGGCCGCGCATGAACGCGCCGAGCACGCGCACGAAGGCGCGCACGGCGAGCGTGAGCTTGTCGCGCACGCCGCCGTCGCAGTGCGTCTCCACGTAGGCGATCGGCCAGCGCTCGAACAATCCGGCGGCGCGGTACGCGGCGATCACCGAGGCGATGCCGCCGCGGGTGGCCGGGCCGGTGCCGAGCATGACGACGTGATGCGGGGCGATCATGCGAACGCCTCGCGCCCGGCGGCGAAGTAGCGCCGGATGTCGAGATGCTGCACGAGCATGCGCGCCTTGCCACGGGCCGTGCGCTCGATGCGTGCGACCTGCACGACGTGCACGTCGCAGCCGCCCTGCGTCTTCGAGGCGATGGCCGCGGCGATCGCGCGCTGCAGCCCGGGCGCGAACGCGTGCTCGGCGACGACCTTCAGCAGCAGCTCGCCCGGGCGCGACTGCTCGTACTGGATCGCCTCGGCCTCGGCGAGCTCGGGGAAATGGCCGACGCCGAGCGTCGTGATCGAGACCAGGCGATGGTCGCGGCACACGACGAATTCCTGCAGGCGTCCGGCGATGCGCTCGACCGCGGCAAAGCCGGGAAGCTGCGGATGCGGCCGATCGCTCAGCACGCCGAGGTCGCCGGTGCGGTAGCGCACGAACGGCATCACGCGGTTGTCGAAGCTCGTGCCCACGATGAAGCCGAGCTTGCCGGGCTGCGTGATCGGGCGATCCTGCGCGTCGACCAGCTCGAGCCAGCCGTACTGCGGCCAGAAGAAGTAGCGCTCGTCGTCGGGCATGGAGGCGGCCATGAGCACGCGCTCCGAATGGCCGTAGTGCGCGAGGATCGGGCAGCCGAAGACCTCGCGGAACTTGTCCATCTGGAAGCCGTAGACGTTCTCCGAGAACAGCATCACGCCCTTCACGCCGCGCGTGAACGCGGGCAGCGGATGGGCGGCGAGCCAGCGCGCGAGCGGATAGAGCGCCGACGGAAACGCCTCGATGTACGCCGGCCGGTGCGCGTCGAGCGCCTCGGCATACGCGCCCATGTAGCGGCGCTCGAGGTGGTCGGTCGAGAGCACGAGCTGGCGCTTGATCGGCTCGACCATCCAGATGTCGCCGCCCGCCCGGCCCGCCGAGGGTACGGTGCGCCCGCGAAGGGCGAGCATGAGATCGTCGCGCGCCGCGCCGGTGCGGGTGCGGAAGCGCTCCATGAACGCCTGCTCCTTCGCGCGCGTCACGTGCTTGTGCAGGTAGAAGTGCATCGGCGTGCGCGTCGAGCCGCCCGTGTACGCGGGCAGCCGCGCGCTCGCCGGCATCTCGCGCGAGAGATGGCCGTCGATGTTGCGCTTGATCGCGAGCTTGTCGGTGACCGGCAGCATCGCGAGCAGCTCGCGCGGATCGCGCGACGCCGCGAGGAGCCCCCGATGCACGCGATAAGCGGGCACCGTCTCGAGCGCCCACGCGAGCGTGTCGCGCAGCTTGCCGAGCGCGAGCGTCCCGGCCGAAGCGGCATCGCGCGTGCCGTCGATCTCGCCGGCGAAGCGCTCGTAGGCGCCGCCGAGGCGCACGCGCGGCGGCAGGCACGCATAGAGCCGCCCGGCGGTGCCCTTCACCCACGCGGGCGCGCCGAGGTAGCGTCCGAGCCAGGGGTGCAGCAGGTCCTCGATCGCCATCGCAGCCCCGTTCATGGCGCCCTCGCCGCGGCGCGCGGCCCGAGCCCGAGCGCCGGGGCGGGTGCGGACGAGGACGGCACCAGGAAGCGATGCTCGATGTGGCGATACGTGAACACCGAGAGCGCGACGGTGGCGAGCGCCGCGCCCGTGGCCACCGCCCAGTGCTCGGCCGGCGTGAGGCTCGCGACGGGCCGCAGCGCATCGACCGTGCGGAACGCGACGAAGAGGACGGTGCCGTGCAGCAGGTAGAAGCTGTAGCTCGCCATGCCGAGCAGCTTCGAGGCGCGCAGCGTGAGCAGCCCGAGCAGCGGGTTGCCGGCCGCGACGAACGCGAAGAACACGGTCATGAGCAGGACGGCGAGCGGCGCGTAGGCGGTCGGCATCGCGAGCACGCCGGCGATCGCCGCGAGCGGCACCGGCACGGCCCACGGCGAAGCCATCCGCGCATCGAGCCACTTGCGGCGTGCGGCGACCGCGACCAGCGCGCCGCCGACGAAGTTGAGCGTGATCGGCTCGCGCACGCCGAAGAACACGGCGAGCGCCACGAGCAGCAGGAACGACTTGCCGCGCGCAAACAGCGCGAGCAGCGGCAGCGCGAGGTAGAAGCTCCACTCGAAGGCGAGCGTCCAGTAGATCGGCGCCACCAGGTGCGCTTCGCGCAGCCCGTTCACCGGGCCGTTCTCCATGAACCCGAACGAGAGCCACGCGCGCACCTCGCGCGCGACCTGCAGCGGCGCCTCGTTGAAGCGCAGGCCGGTCATCGCGCCGATCACGAAGAGCGAGAGCGCGACGGACGCGAGGTACATCGGCACCAGGCGGCGTATGCGCGAGCGATAGAGCGGCCGGGGCTCGAGCGCGCGCGTGTCGAGCACGCGCGACCAGAAGAGGAACGCGGTGACGATGAAGAAGAGCGACACGCCGGCCTGCCCCGCGACCGAGCAGAACGCGACGGCGGACGAATCCCAATGGCCGCTCGCGTACCACTCGCGCGTCGTCGCCACGTGCGTGAAGAAGACGCCGAGGGCGAGATAGCCGCGCAGGCCGTCGATCGCCTCGAAGCGCTCGCGCTGCGTCTGGGCGAGCAATCCGCGGTACCACGCGCTCCCGCGCGCGATGAGCGCGGCGAGCGCGAGGCACAGCGCCGCGACCGCCAGCGGATAGACGGGGCTGGACATTCCCATTTCAGAACCTCGGGCGGCGCACGAACGCGTCGGTGACCGCGAGCGCTCCGGCGCGATTCCACGTGTGGATGCCGAGCACGCCGTCACCCACGCGCGGTGCGATCGAGCGCACCTTCTCCTCGACATAGTCGCCATCGTCCAGGCGCAGCACCCGGTGCAGCACGATGCCCGCGCCGTAGATCGGGGTGCACACCTGCCCCGGCCGATAGAGCTCGCCGTTGGCGCTGAACAGGCGCCCCGCGGGCCGCGCGCCGCGCACGTCGCTCTTCGCGGGATTGCGCCGGTGCGCGCGCCACTCGCCCAGCAGGCGCTCGGCGCTGAACAGGTGCAGCTCGTCGTTCACCTCCGAGCCGTCGAAGCCGACGTTGGCGAACATCCACCAGCGGTCGGCGGCGCGATGCAGCGTCGCATCGACCGCCCACAGGTCGCGCATCAGCGTGCGCTCGAGCTTCCACTTGTGCGGGAACTCCACGCAGCGGTAGATCTCGATGGTCCGGTTCTGCGCGGTCTCCGGGATCATGTATAGCCGCCCCTCGTCCTCGACGAGGAACGGGTACGAGAGGTGGTAATCGCGCTCGAGCACGCGCACCGGTTGCGAGGCGCGCCCCAGCGGGTCGATCTCGATCACGCTGATGTGCGCGCGTCCCGCGCCGAACGGCAGCTCCTCGAAGAAGATGTAGTGGCGGCCGTTCGCCTCGACCGGGAAGGGATCGGCCCAGAAGCGGTCGCGCGGCGGCACCAGGCGCGTGAAGCCCTCGAGCGAGCCGTCCCACGCCGCGTCCCCACGCAGGCGGTAGGCGAGCTGCCACTGGCCGATGGTGAGGTACTTCTCCGCCGCGCGCCGCGCCACGCGGGCGCCCACGCGGGTGAGCCCGGCGAGCAACGTGCCGCTCGCGGCGTGCGGGCTGTCCGCGAACGCGCGCGCGGGCTGCGTGCCGCTCTCGAGCCACGCGGGGCCATTGGACTGCAGGTCGCGCAACGCGCGCTGCAGCAGCTCCGCGCTCTTGGGCAGGAGGCAGCCGCGGCTGCGCGCGAGCGAGAAGCCGAAGGCGCGCGAGTACGACGCGCACGCGATGCGATCGCCGAGACCCGGATGGCGGATGCGCAGGCCCGAAGCGACCACGAGGCGCCCGTCGAACACTTCGCGCGCGCCGGCGAGCGTCTCCTCGGTGCCCTGCTCGTCCCCGAAGCAATAGCGCCACGTGCCGAAGCGCGCGAGATGGGCGAGCGCATCGTCATCGACCTCGCCGATCGCGAAGGCGACGTCGAGCCGGTAGCCGGCCACGCCCGCGAGCGCATCGCCACGCTTGCCGTCGAGCGCGAGCCGATGCGCGCGCGGCACGATCTGCGTGACGTCGCGCCGCTCCGACCAGTCGATGCCGTTGCCGAAGAGCCGGCGGTCGAGCCCGCAGTACGCGCGCCACAGCGGGGACCGACCCCAATTGCGCTCCTTGATAATTGGGGTCTGCCCCCAATTGCCGACGGCGACCAGCACGACCTCGGCGGACTCCGAGGCGGCGGCCTTCGCGATCGCCTCGACCAGCCAGCGCGGCTGCGCGGCGCGGTCCGCGAACACCCCGACGCGCAGCTTCGCGCGCCCCGCGCGCGGCGGGGCGATGAAGCGGACGTTGGCGGCGGTGCTCGGGCCGGGAAGCGGGGCTACAGACGCCACACGCGCACCCCTTCGCGAGTGAACGCGGCGGGATCGAGCGCGGGCTTCACCTGCACCAGGCATCCGTGACGCACGATCTTCTCGAGGTACGCCGCGGGCGGCAGCTCGAGGAAGCCCTGGTGCGCGACCGCGAGGATCAACGCGTCGGCCGGCGGCAGCTCGTCCCAGCTGCGCAGCCGGATGCCGTACTCGTGCAGCGTCTCGTCGGGATCGGCCTCCGGGTCGTGCACGAAGCACTGGCAGCCGAACTCCTCGAGCTCGCGGATCACGTCGATGACCTTCGAGTTGCGGATGTCCTTGCAGTTTTCCTTGAACGTGAGCCCGAGGATGTTCACCTTGGCGCCGAGGATGTTGCGTCCCTGGTGGATCATCTCCTGCACCGCCTTGCGCGCGACGTAGGGGCCCATGTTGTCGTTGATGCGGCGCCCGGCGAGGATCACCTCGGGGTGGTAGCCGGCGAGCTCCGCCTTGTAGGTGAGGTAGTACGGATCGACGCCGATGCAATGGCCGCCGACCAGCCCGGGCTTGAAGTTGAGGAAGTTCCACTTCGTCCCGGCCGCGGCGAGCACCTCGGTGGTGTCGATGCCGAGGCGGTCGAAGATGATCGAAAGCTCGTTCACGAACGCGATGTTCAGGTCGCGCTGCGTGTTCTCGATCACCTTGGCGGCCTCGGCGACCTTGATCGAGGAGGCGCGGTAGACGCCCGCCTTCACCACGGACGCATAGAGGTCCGCGACCTTCTCGAGGGTCGCCTCGTCGTCGCCGGAGACGACCTTGCGGATCTTCGCGAAGCAATGCTCCTTGTCGCCCGGGTTGATGCGCTCGGGCGAATAGCCGACGTGGAAGTCCTGCTTCCAGCGCATGCCGGAGCAGCGCTCGAGGATCGGCACGCAGATCTCCTCGGTCGTGCCGGGATAGACCGTCGACTCGTAGATCACCGTGGCGCCGGTCTTCATGTGCTTGCCGACGATGCGGGAGGCCGATTCGAGCGGCGTGAAGTCCGGCTGGCGCGCGGCGTTCACGGGCGTGGGCACCGCGATGATCACGAAGTCGGCCTTGCCGATCTCCTTCGGATCGTCGGTCACCGCGAGCCGATGCGCCGCGCGCAGCTCGTCGGCGGAGACCTCGCCCGTGGCGTCGTTGAAATGCTTCAGGCGCTCCACCTTCTTGGTGGAAAGGTCGTAACCGATCGTGCTGCGCTGCTTGCCGAACTCCACGGCGACGGGAAGGCCCACGTAGCCGAGTCCGACCACCGCCACCACGGGCAGGGTCTGCTCGACCGGCGCGGCGCCTTCCGCGTTCGGCGCGGAAAGCGGCAAATCCTTCTCGAGAACGGGCACATCAGGCATTGCGGTCCTCCATCAATCCATGGCGGGAAAGGGATGGCCCATTCTGTTCGGCGAGTTTGAAATGGCCGACGGACGGGCCCCTGCCGAAGGAACCATGCCCTCCCCCGCTTTTGTGACGGGACGCAACCGCGAGATGTACCAATCGAGCGCCTGCTCCAGGCCTTCCCCGATGCGCTTCGTAGGACGGTATCCCAGCAGGCGCCTGGCCTTGCCGATGTCCGCGAGCGAGAAGCGCACGTCGCCCGGGCGGAAATCGCGATGCACCGGCTTGCCGGCGGTAAAACCTTCCTCGCGCAACGAGAGGAAATCGACGAGCAGCTTGTAGAGCTCGTTGAGCGTTGTCTGCTCGCCCACGGCGACGTTGTAGACCTGGTTCACCGCCTCGGCGCCCGTGGCGGTCGCCGCGAGCAGGTTCGCCTGCACCACGTTGTCGATGTAGCAGAAGTCGCGCGCCGTCTCGCCGTCGCCGTTGATGAACACCGTCTCGCCGCGCAGCAGCGCCGCGATCCACTTCGGGATCACGGCCGCGTACGCGCCTTCGGGGTCCTGGCGCGGGCCGAACACGTTGAAGTAGCGCAGCCCCATCGTCTGCACGCCGTAGCAGCGGCCGAACACGTCGGCGTAGAGCTCGTTCATGTACTTGCCCGCGCCGTAGGGCGAGAGCGGACGGCCGATCTTGGGCTCGACCTTGGGCAGCCCGGGCCAGTCGCCGTAGGCGGCGCTCGAGGCCGCGTACACGAAGCGCCCGACGTTCGCATCGCGCGCGGCGATGAGCATGTTCAGGAACCCGGTCACGTTCGTGTCGTGGCTCGTGAGCGGGTCGTCGATCGAGCGCGGCACGCTGCCGAGCGCGGCCTCGTGCAGCACGATGTCGACGCCGCGCGCCGCCTCGTGGCAGGTCGCGAGCGAGCGGATGTCGCCCTCGATGAAGCGGAAATGCGTCCAGCGCTCGGGACCGACGGCGCGCTCGACCTGCTCGAGGTTGTGGCGGAAGCCCGTGGCGAAGTTGTCGAGCCCGACCACGTCCTGGTCGAGCTCGAGCAGCGCCTCGAGCAGGTTCGAGCCGATGAAGCCGGCCACGCCGGTCACGAGCCAGGTGCGGCGCGTGCGGGCGATGTCGGGGTGGAGGGCAACGAGGTGTTTCATGGATCTGCTCCTTGTTCGATCGTGGCAGGCGGGGTGGCGCCGGAGCGCAGCGCGGCGATGAAGTCCGCGAGCTCCTGGCGCTGCCCCGTGAGAAAGAGTGCGGCGGGATAGGCGACGGCGACGATCGCCCCGCCGGCGAGCAGCCGCGTGAGCGGCGCGAGCTCGAATCCGGAAAGCGCGAGCCCGGCCGCGCCGGCCGCGAGGCTGGCGGCGGCGAGCAGGCCCACGAGGGTGTTCCAGTTCTGCAGCCGCCCGACCGGCTGGCCGGTGAGCGCGGCGATGCGCGAGAGCGACAGCAGCCGCTCGGCGTAGATCGCGGCCACGCTGCCGATGGCCGCGCCCTGCAATCCCCACGTCCTCGCGCCGAGCCACGAAAGCGGCACGGACACGAGCAGCACGAGGCCGTTCACGCGCGCGGCGAACGGGCCCTGGTGCAGGACGAAGAGGATGCTCGTGATCTCGACCACGAAGGCGACGAGGCCGAGCGTGTAGATGCGCAGCACCGGCACCGCGTCGAGGTAGGCGCGCGTGTAGACCAGCGAGATCACCGGCTCGGCGAACACGAACGCGAAGGCGAGCAGCGGGTAGGCGAGGAGCGCCACCATCGCGTTCGCACGGCTGTTCAGCGCGAGCATGCCCTTCACGTCGCCGGTGGCCTGCAGCCGGCTCATGCTCGGCAGGAACACGTGGTTCACCGACTGGCGGAAGATCTGCACCAGCGGCGCCATCACGGTCGCGATCGAGAACGACGCGAACTGCGCGACGGTGAAGAGCGCCGCGGCGATCCACTGGTCGGCCTGCTGGCGCACGCCGTGCAGCGCGCCCGAGAGCGCGAACGGCGCGGCCTGGCGCACCTGCGCCGAGAAGGTGTCGCGCTTGAGCAGCGGCAGGCCGAGGCCGTGGTGGCGCGCGACGTAATAGAGCAGCAAGCCGGCCTTGACCGCGGCGAACGCGGCGAGCGTCCAGAGCACGTCGGCGAGGTCGTGCGCCGCGATCGCCGCGGCCGAGAGACCGACCGCGCGCAGCGCCGAGAGCGAGACGATCGCCTTCGCCTGCCACGCCACCTGCTCTTCCGCGGTCGGCAGGATGTCGAGCGTGGCCGCGAAGATCCACAGCAGCACGAATGCCGGGACCGCGGAGGCGTGCCCGTCCGAAAGTCCGGCGAGCGAGCCGGGCAGCAACGGATTCCACTGCGACACCGCCCATGCGGAGATCGCGCCCGCGGCGAGCAGGAAGACCAGCGCCTGGTTGATGTAGAGGCGCTGGGTCGACCGGTTCGAGCGCGGCAGGAAGTAGTACAGGCTCTGGTGCATGCACATCGGCGTGACCAGCATGAGCGTGCTCACCGCGAGCCACAGCAGGCGGTACTGGCCGAAGCTGTGCGGGTCGAGCGTGCGCGTGAGCACGATCGGAAGCAGGAACTGCAGGGCGTAATCGATCGCGTTGGCCGTTCCGAGCGAGAGCGCGCGGCGGGCGAGCGCGGCCGGGACGGCGCTCATCGCCTCTCCCGGGTGACCGCGAGCACGCGCTCGTACATGTCGATGATCGCGTCGACCGAATGGCGCTCGGCGAAATGGCCGATGACGCGCTGCGAGGCTTCGCGCCACAGCAGGTCGTCGCGCATCAGGCGCTCGATCTTCCAGCTCGCGTCGTCGACGTCCTTCACGATCTCGTAGACCGGCCGTCCGCCGTGGCGCGAGCCGGTGTCGACGAAGCCCACGCTCGGCACGCCGCGCGACCACGATTGCAGGAACGTGTTCGGGAAACCCTCGTAGAGCGACGTGTTCACGAAGAGCCGCGCTCCGTCGAAGTAGCGGTCGGCCGCGGCGAACGGCACGAAGCCCTTGAACTCGACGTTCGGCAGCCGCGCGGCCGCCTCGGCCACCGAGCGCATGTACTCGGCGGCGCGCCGGCCGGGATCGGGACCGCCGATCATCACGAAGCGGTATTGCGGGAGCCGCCGCGCGAGCTCGAGCACGATCTCGGGACGCTTGCTCGGGCGGATCGTGGCCGCCCACAGCACGTAGCCGTTGCGATCGGCGTGCGCGCCCGGAGGCGGCGTGAAGCAGCTCGGGATGTGGATGCCGGTGCGCCCGTAGTGGTCCCGGAGCGTGCGCATCTGCACGTCGTTCTGCACGATCACCTGGTCGACGTGGCGCACGCCCCAGCCGAAGATCTTGCGGTCGCGCGCGAAGCGGATGTCCTCCTCGCCCGGGACGAAGTCGACGTCGGAGGCGCCGGCATAGATCGAATGCTTGCCGTGCATCGCGCAGAACTTGGCGACCACGGCGGTGGCGATCGCCGCGGTGCGCTGGTAGTAGATGTCGGCGTCGATGCGCTTCAACGCGCTCCACAGCGACGTGAGCCGCGGGTGCAGGAAGCGCAGCACCGGGATGCCCTCGTCGGGCTTGTGGATCTTGTACACCGTCACGCCGTCGACCACCGCCTGGTCGGGCTGGCCGTAGTCGATGCACACCATCGAGACGCGGTAGCCGCGGCGCGCGAGCGCGGGCGCGATCATGCTCTGCTGCACCTCGGCGCCGCCCACGACGCGGATGTCCGCATCGCGCGCGAGCACCGGCCACGTCGTCGGCGCGACGAAGCACACGTGCGGCTTCGGCAGCGCATCGGCGCGGCGCGATTCTGCAGTCTCGCCCGTCGCGCGGGCCGCGCCCTCACGCGGGGCGCGCAAGGGCATGGGGTCGGATATAGCGGAGATAGACACTTTCGAGCTCCCGGGTCGCCTTCTCGATGCTCGCGTGCGCGCGCACCCATCGTTTCTGCTCGGCCGCGATCGCGTCGCGGTCGCTGTACGCGTCGAGGATCGCCCACGCGATGTCGTCGGCCGCGCGGCTCGCCACCACCTGGCTCTCGCGCGGCAGGATGCGGCGGATGTCGGAGTAATCCGTGCTCACCACCGGCACGCCGAGCACCATCGCCTCGAGCACCGCGTTGGGGAAACCCTCGCGGCACGAGGTCATGAAGAACACGTCCGACTGCGCGACGATCGCGGGCACGTCGGTGCGCGCGCCGGCGAACTTCACCTTGTCGCCCAGTTGCGCCGCCTGGAAGTGGCGCATCACGTCGGCCTTGTAGTCGCTGCTGTCCGAATGAGGGCCCGCCTGGTACTGGGTCACCTCGGGCAGCGCATCGCCGATGAACAGCACGCGCCAATCGGGGTCGGCGCGCACCAGGCGCGCGGCCGCGTCGATCGCGAGGTGGTAGTCCTTCGCCGGCTTGATGGCACCCACGAGGCACGCGAGCTTGTGCGGGCCGGGCCCGAAGAAGTGCACGCGGTAGTCGACCTTCGCGTGCGCCTGGCGCTCGAGCTCCTCGATGCGCAGCCCGTTCCACACGACGTGGCACTGCTCCGGCCTGAACCCGTAGAGGCGCTGCGCGAAGCCGCTGCCCGAATGGCTGTTGGCGACCAGGCCGTCGACGAGCAGCCGCGTCGAGCGGTGGGTCCAGTACTGCAGGCGCGAAAGCTCGTAGTTGTCGCTCCTCTCCGAGTTCAGCACCGGGATGCCGGTGCCGAACGCGGCGAGGCGCGCGTAGATGTCGCCGTCGAAGAGGAAGCCGTGGACGACGTCGGGGCGCCATTCATTCAGGAAGCGGCGCAGGCGCCACAGCACCGCGGGGTCGAGCTTGCAGCGCTTCTGGTCGACGACCAGCGCGACGCCGGAGCCCTCGAGCTCCTTCGCGCGCGGCACGTCGCGGTTCAGCGTGTAGATGGCCGCCTCGTGCCCGTGGCGCACGAGCTCGCGGCCGAGCTCGACCACCTGCTTCTGCGCCCCGCCGAAGGTGAGCTCACTGATAATGAACAGCACGCGCATCTTGCACTCCGAGGGATCGTTGTTCGCCGCTCTCCCAGCGGCTGCGCCACATCTCGAACGAGAGCAGCAGCCAGACCTTCTGGGTATCGAGGCGGTCGTTGCCGTCGCCGCCCGCGCGGAAATTGCGCACCGTGCGTCGCACGGCGTCGGGATCGAAGAGGCCGCCCGCCTGGATGCGGCTCGGCGCCAGGTACTCGTCGAGGAGCGGCGCGAGCTCTCCGCGCATCCAGCGCGCGAGCGGGATGGCGAACCCCTGCTTCGGCCGCTCGATCAGCTCGCGCGGCACGTAGCGGTAGAGGATCTTGCGCATCAGGTGCTTGGTGCCGAGCGCGCCGCGGCGCAGGTGCAGCGGCAGGCCGAGCGCGAACTCGGCGACGCGATGGTCGAGCAGCGGCTCGCGGCCCTCGAGCCCCGCGGCCATCGTCGTGCGGTCGACCTTGGCGAGGATGTCGTCGGGCAGGTAATGGCGCAGGTCGCACTGCACCATCTGGTCGGCGAACTCCGCCGGGCCCTCGACGCGCTCGCGCGGCCGTGTCGCCCCGCCCAGCAGCGATGCGATCTCCCACGGCGTCCAGAACGACATCGCCAGGTCGTACACGGTGGGGCGATCGACATCGGGCAGCATCACGCGCAGCTTCGCGAGCCGGTCGACGACCTGGCGGCGCGCGGCATGGCGCAGGCGCTCGGGCAGCGGCAGCGCATCGCCGAGCGACTGCAGCGCGGCGGCATCCCACGGCGCG
>CAYOGL010000023.1:0-22263 GCA_964403515.1 uncultured Burkholderiales bacterium
TCGACATGGTGGCCCGGGGCTGGATTCCGGAGGGCATCGCGATGTGCGCGCGCCCGTGATACGCGCGATTCCTATCGCAACCTTGCTGACGATCGCTGCGGTGGCGCGCGCCGCCGACAATCCGCTCGCGCGCTTCGCCACCGTCTCGGGAGCCGACTGCGCCGACGCTTCGCACATCATCGCCGAAGCCACGCCGTCGCCTGCGAACTCCCTCTACATGCGCGTGCAGCACATCGGCGACGCGGGCACCGCCGAGCTCGCCGAGGAAGTCGCGCATTCGGTCGCGTGGGATGTCGGCGTGCTCTCGGGATTCGACGTGCTCGATCGCGCTGCATCGCAGCGCGGCTACGTGGAGGCGTCCGTCTCGGATCCCGCGAGCGCGTTCCAGCTCGAATGCGGCGACGCGGGCTTCGTCATCGACACCTGGCGCTTTTCCCACGCTCAACCGCTCTTCGGCGAGGGGCCGAGCGTCTCGATCGGGCGCGATCTGGTGCCCGCGATCCCCGCGTTTCCCGCGCCAGGCTGGCGCCTTCGCATCGAGGCGCGCATCGCCGTGCCATGGATCGCGAATCAGGCCACGCCGGCTTCGGACGGCACCGCGCAGGTGAGCTTCTTCTACTACGGGGTCGACACGAAGAGCGGCACCGATTTCGCGCACCTCGTCGCCCTGTTCGAGAACCGCGCGCCGGGTGTGGACGGGAGCGGCATCGAGGCGACCGGCAACGACGGCGTGACGCCGTTCGTGACCACGCCGCTCCTCGCGACCGATGCTTCCGGCGCGCCGGTCCGCTTCGCGCGCGTGGGCCGCGGATCCGACACGATGCACTTCGTCTCCGGCTGGCCCGATGCGCGCCTCTTCGCGGCCGAGATCGACGACGACGCGTTCTCGGACCTGCTCGCCACGTTGCGCGCCAGCGGCGCCCCGCAGCTTTCTCCCGATCCCGCCGACTACCGCATCATCTTCTTCGGCGTGCTCGGCGAAGTGTTCCCCGGCACGAGCGACCAGCACAACGTCGCGATCGGCGGCAGCGTGCGCGATCTCACGCTGTCGCGAATCCCGCCACGCACCATGCACCGCTGATCAACCCGCCCACAGGGAGTCGGGCTACCGTGCCGCGGGCACGATTTCCTTCCCGCAATCGGCGCTGTGGACGTACACGACGTCTCCCTTGCGAACCGTGGTCTTGTCGGGAACCGCGGCGATGACCGAGTAGTAATTGCGCGCGTATTCGTACTCCACCTGCGCGAACGTCCGGTCGGGCGACCCGGCACCCGTCCACTGGGAGCGGCAATCCTTGCCCGCATGCCCGAACGCGTGGCCGATGCTGCCGACGTCGGTCACGATGCCCTCGCGCCAGCCCTCTGCATAAGGAAGGCGATTCAGGTACACGGGGCCGGCGCAGGCGCAAAGCACGAGCGCGGCAAGAGCTGAGGCAACTCGCGAGAGGGAGAGCTGTCTTCGTGGTTTCATCGACATGGCTGGTTCCAGCTTGCGCGCGAGCGTCATCGTCGGGAGCGGGTCTACCGCCGGATTCATCGATGCACTATGAAGCGTTCACCTTTCGGCAAGCTGAGCGAACTCCCTGCTAGAATCGCGCGCTTCCCGGGCGGGCGTTGTCGACGTTCGGCCGACTTCCAACCCGCGCATGCGACGCGTCTTCTTCCGCGTAACGAGACCCTGTGAAAATTTCGAGCGCCGCTGCTGCATTCCTGTTGGCTGCATCATCCCTTTGCCGCGCGGGCGACGAGCCGCCGGACCTGTCGCTTCACTTCCAGGCGACCTACATCGCGCAGCACAAGCCTTCGTTCAGCGCCCCGTATACCGGGCCCAACAGCCTCACGACGGAGACGGCGACATCCTATTCGTTCACGACGACCTTGTTCGTGGGGGGACGGCTGTGGCGAGGCAACGAGTGGTATGCGAACCTCGAGGGCGTCCAGGGCGTGCCGTTCTCCAACATGACCGGCCTCGGTGGCTTTCCGAATGGCGAGCTGCAGAAGACCGCCGGACCCGTTCTCACATGGTATCGGGCGCGCCTCTTCGCGAAGCAGACGTTCGGCTTCGGCGGCGGGGAGGAAACGATCGAGGACGAGAAGAACCAGCTCGCGGGGAAGGTGGACCGGCGCCGGCTCGTCCTCGTCGCGGGCAACCTCGCCGTGACCGACCTCTTCGACAACAATCGCTACGCCCACGATCCGCGCACCGACTTCTTCAACTGGGCGGTGATGGATTCGGGCGCGTACGACTATGCGGCCGATGCTCGAGGCTACAGCTGGGGCGTGGCCGCGGAGTGGCACGACGTCGGCTGGACCGTTCGCGCCGGCCGCTTCCTCGTGCCGAAGGAATCGAACGGCCTCGCCCTCGATACGCGCATCCTGGAGCACTACGGTGACCAGTTCGAATTCGAGAAGCCGCTCTCGATCGCCGGACAGGGCGGCATCGTCCGCGCGCTCTTGTTCCACAACGTCGCGGTGATGGGAAAGTTCGCCGATGCGATCGCACTCGGCCGGGATCTCGGACAGGCGCCGGATCTCGGCGCGGTGCGCCGCAGGAACTCGAAATGGGGCGCGGTGGTGAACGTGGAGCAGTCCCTCGGCGCGGACGCCGGCGCATTCGCACGCGCGAGCTGGAATGACGGGCACACGGAAGCGTACTCGTTCACCGAGATCGACCGCTCGCTCGCTTTCGGCGCGTCGGTCAAAGGTCGCGGATGGCGACGCGATCGCGACGAGATCGGCGTGGCCTTCGTGCAGAACGGGCTGTCGCGCGAGCATCGCGATTATCTGGCCGCCGGAGGCCTGGGCTTCTTCCTGGGCGACGGTCGCCTGGACTACCGGCCGGAGCGGATCGGCGAGCTCTACTACAGCGTCGGCCTGGGAAAGCGCCTGCAGGTGAGCCTCGATGCCCAGCACGTGATCGATCCCGGCTACAACGCCGACCGCGGGCCGGTCAACTTCTTCGGCGTCCGCGCGCACTTCGAGCTCTGAGCGAGGCGCGCGGCCCTCAGAGGCGAAAATCGGGCGCGTATCGCGCCAGCCATTTCTCGAGGATCAGCAGGTTCCACAGCTTGCCCGTATGGTTGTGCATGCGGCGTCGCTGCTGCTCCACGAGCTTTTGCAGGACCGTCGAGCGCACCAGGCCGCGCGCGGCGAGGCGGGTGCCGACGGACTGCGTGATTTCCGCCTCGAGCGGGCCGTTGATCCATTCGGTCAACGGAAGCGTGAATCCCTGCTTGCGCCGGTGCACCAGGGGCGCGGGCAGGTAGCGCTCCGCGACCTTCTTGAACAGGTACTTGCCGACATCGCCGTGCCGCTTCCATGCCGGGTCGAGGCGCGCGCAGCGCTCGACGAACACGTGGTCCAGGTAAGGCACGCGCGCCTCGAGCGAGACCGACATCGTGGCGCGGTCGACCTTGGTGAGCAGGTCGTCCACGAGCCACAGCCGCGCGTCCACGTGCATGATCTTCTCGATGTAGCGCGAGGAGTTGCACTCGTCGAAGAAGCGCTCGGCGTAGTCGACGATCGTCGACGACTGCGCGGCGTGGAACCGCGGCGTGAAGACCGACGGCAGGACCGCCTGGTCGAAGATGTTCGGAATGGTCGCATAGCGGCGCGAACGCGGCTCGCCGATCGGGCGCAGGATGCGGTCCTTGCGCAGCACGGCGGGAAGATGCGGGACGATGTGCCGCAGCGGCGAAAGGCGCGAACCGAGCACCGCGCTCACTCGCTCCTCGACCACGCGCTTCTGGTAGTTGTCGTAGCCCGCGAAGATCTCGTCCGCGCCTTCGCCCGTGAGCACGACGGTGACGTGCCGGCGCGCGAGGTGCGACAGGAGCATGGTGGGCAGCGCCGCGGGGTCGCCGAAAGGCTCGTCGAAGATCTCGATCCAGTTGTCGAGCCCGCGCAGCAGGTCGTCGGGATCGAGGAGGAGCACGTGGTGGTTGGTGTCGATGTGGCGCGCCACCTGGCCCGCCTCGACGTGCTCGTTCGAGGCCGTGTCGCCCTCGAAGCCCAGGTGGAACGTGTCGATGCGGCGCCCGGCGAGGTCGCGCGCCAGGGCGCTCACCAGGCTCGAGTCGATGCCGCCCGACAGGAAGCATCCGACCGGCACGTCGGCCACCAGCATGCCGGCGACCGATTCGCGCAGCCAGCGCTCGACCTGGTCGATCGCCTCGCGCTCCTCGAGCGCTTCCTTGCGCGAGTAGTCGGCGCGCCAGTATTGCCACAGCCGCAGCTTGCCCGACTGCAGCACCATCGCATGCGCGGCCTCGAGCTTGCGCACGTCGCGATAGACGGTCCGCGGCGAGGGAATGTACTGGCACTCGACGTACAGCCCGAGGGCATCGAGGTCGAGCTCGGAGCCGACCTCGGGATGTTCGCGCACGGCCTTGAGCTCGGAGCCGAACACGAACGTGCGGCCATCCCACGCGTAGTAGAGCGGCTTCACGCCGAACGGATCGCGGGCGAGCAGCAGCTTCTGCGCGCGCGCGTCCCACAGCGCGAACGCGAACATGCCCTGCAACCGTTCGACCATGGCTTCGCCGAACACGCGATAGGCGTGCAGCAGGGTCTCGGTGTCTCCGCGCGTGCGGAACCGGCATCCCTTCAGCGACAGCTCCGCGCGCAGCGCGGCGAAGTTGTAGATCTCGCCGTTGAAGACGACGGTGAGGTCGCCTTCCTCGGTGCTCATCGGTTGCGGGCTGCCTTCGACATCGATCACCGAGAGCCGGCGGTGACCGAGGGCGAGGCCGCGATCGCGAAAGAAGCCCTCCGCGTCCGGTCCCCGGTGCGCGAGCCGGCGCGTCATGCGCTCCACGACGTGCGCCGGTGTGTCCGGCGAGCCGAGGTAGCCCGCGATGCCGCACATGCCTAGGCCTCTTTGAGCTGCCGCAGGCTCTCGTCGAGGATGACGAGCTGCAGGACCTGCTCGGGCTTCACGCCCGGGTGACGGCAGAACTCGTCGATCGCGGCGAGCTTCAATTGGCCCGAGGTCGAGCGCTGCAGGCGCATTCCCAGCCCCTGCAGGCGTTCGCGCATGCCGTGCTGGAACCAGCTCCTCACCGGGGGATTGAAACCGCGCTTCGGCCGCCCGAAGAGCTCGAGGCCGCGCACGTCCGGGCAGATGCGCTCCATCACCGATTTCCGGGGCTGCGCGAAACGATCGCGCGCCTCCATCGACTGGATGGCCGTGACCCAGACGTGGTCGAGGAAGGGCGTCCGCAGCTCGAGCCCGTGGCTCATGCTGCACAGATCCGACTTGCGCAGGATGTATTCCGGGAGGTAGTTCTCGAAGTCGATCGCGAGCACGGCGGCCAACGGATCCAGCTTCGAGGTGTCCGGCATCCGCCAGTAGGTCGTGGAAGGCAGGGTCGCACCCGGCTGCAGGAATTGGCGCTGGAACGGCGCGAACCCGGAAAAGCGCAGGCTGTAGCTCTCCTCCCAGGACAGGCGCATCTCCGTCTTCCACTTGCTCCAGCCCTTCGCGTCGGCAGCGCCCTTCACGGTGATCGCAGGGATCTTCCAGCGCCGTCGCCACGCCGTGCCCAGGTGCTTCCACACCCGCTTGTAGCCGCCGAGGAGCTCGTCGAGCCCGTCGCCGACGAGCGCGCTCTTCACGTCGCTGCTCGCGCGACGGCACAGGTACCAGGTGGGGAACGCGCTCGGGTCCGCGAACGGCTCGTCGAGGTCCGCGACGATCCGCTCGAAGTCGTCGTCGACGACACTCGGCATCTCGACCAGGGTATGGGAAAGCCCGAGCGCCGCGGCCGTGGAGCGGGCGACCGGCCCCTCGTCGAACTCGGTCCCCGGGAATGACGCCGTGAAGGTGGGGATCTCGAAGCGGCGCATGTGGGCGAGGCGCTGCGCGATGATCGACGAGTCGACGCCGCTGCTGAGAAAGATGCCGAGCGGCCGGTCGGCCACCGTGCGCATCGCGATCACCTCGTCGAGCAATCGGTGCGGATCGGCGCTGCCGTGTGCCGGAACCCAGTAACGGCGGCGCTCGATCGTGCGGTCGCGAAGATCCATGCGCAGCCAGTGGCCGTGCTCGAGGCGGCGGATGTCGCCGAAGATGGTCATCGGCGCCGGAACGTAGCGGTGGGCGAGGAACGCGTCGATCGCCTCCGGCGAGAATCGCCTGCGGGCGGGATCGAGGAACGGAAGCACCGAGCGGACCGTCGAGCCGAACGCCAGGTTGCCGTCGCCATGGGCATAGACGAGCGGCTTGACGCCGAAGCGGTCGCGGATGAGCCAGAGCTGCATCGCGCGCAGGTCGAGCAGGGCGATGGCGAACATTCCGCGCAGGCGCGCGAGGAAATCGATGCCCCAGTGCTCGTAGGCCTTGAGCACGAACTCCGTGTCGGAATCGGTGCGGAAGGTCACGCCGGCCTCGGCGAGCTTCCTCGCGTCGGCCTCCCAGTCGTAGACCTCGCCGTTGTAGGCGATCCAGATATCGCCGGCGTCGTTCGCCATCGGCTGGTGCGCCACGGGCCTCGGATCGCGCACCGCGAGACGCGCCACGGCGAGCGCGTTGGCGACCTCCGGGTCACCCCGGACGAAGGCGCGATTCCAGGTGAACGCGCGGCGCGCGTCGGGGCCGCGCTTCTCCACGGCTCGAAGCATCTCGGAGATCAGGCCTGGGGCGACCGGCGCCGTCGATACGAACCCGGTCAGGCCGCACATCGGGAGACGATTTGGCGTTGGTGGGACAAATGAGCGGAGTGGGAGGGACGGGCGGGCATGGGGCGCATTCTGATGGCCCTGTACCTTCGCCAAGCTGAACGGGCCCGTGTCCGATGCACGAATGTCAGTCCTTGCGCAGGATGCCCAAGCGCATGCCGAGGATCGGCAGCAGGACGAGCGTGAAGAGCGTCGCGCTCACGATGCCGCCCACGATCACCACGGCGAACGGCCGTTGCGTCTCCGAGCCGATGCCGTGCGACAGGGCGGCGGGCAGCAGCCCGAGGCCCGCCATCAACGCGGTCATCACGATGGGACGCAGCCGCGTGACGGCGCCCTCGTGCACCGCCTCGGCGTACGGCATGCCGGCGTGCAGGTTCTCGAACATGCGCTCGAGCATGATCACGCCATTCTGCACCGAGATGCCCGCCACGGCGATGAACCCCACGGCCGCGGACACCGAGAGGTGCAGGCCGGCGATGGCGAGCCCGGCGAATCCGCCGATCAGCGTGAACGGGATCATCGCGAGCACGAGGAACGCGGGGCGCAGGCTGCGGAACGCCCAGAAGAGCAGCGCGAAGATCGCCGTGAGCGCGATCGGGATGATGACCTTCAGGCGCGCGTTCGCGCGCTGCTGGTTCTCGAACTGGCCGCCCCATGCGATCGAGTACCCCGGCGGCAGCACGACCTCGGCCGCCACCCTGCGCTGCGCCTCCTCGATGAAGCTGCCCATATCGCGCCCGCGCAGGTTCGCCTTCACCGAGGCGTCGCGTTGGCCGGCTTCGCGGCTCACCTGCGACGGCCCCTGGCGCACCTGCACGTCCGCCAGCTCGGCCAGCGGCACCGTCCCGTTGCCGCCCGGAAGCGCGATGCCCATCACGCCGATGTCGTCGATCGCGTCGCGGTAGGGCAGCTCGTAGCGCACCGTGACGTCGAAGCGCTTGTCGCCTTCGTAGATGGCATTCACCACGGCGCCGCCGAACGCGGCCTGCACCGCGCTGTTCACGTCGGCGATCGCGATGCCGTAACGCGCGAGGCGCTCGCGCTTCAACACGACGTCCACCTCCGTCTGTCCGCCGATCGGGATCGCGGCCACGTCCACCGCGCCGCGCACCCCGTCGAGGATGCGCGCGATCTGGTTCGCCTTCGCCTCGAGCACGCCGAGCTCGGGCCCGAACACCTTCACCGAGATCTCGCCCTTCGTGCCCGACAGCGCTTCCTCCACGTTGTCCTCGATCACCTGCGAGAAGTTGGTCGGCAGCCCGGGGATCGCCTTGAGCTTCGCGTCCATGTTTGCGATGAGCGCGTCCTTGTCGGGGAAGCGCCACTCGCCCTTCGGCTTCAGGTCGACCAGGATCTCCATGTTGTTGGGACCCTTGGGGTCCGTGCCGTCGTCCGGCCGCCCGACCTGCGTGATGACCGTCTTCACCTCGGGATAGCCGAGGAGGATGCGACGCACCGAGCGCTCCACGTCCTTCGTCGTCTCGAGCGCGGTCGATTGCGGCAGCGTGATGGTGAGCCAGATGTTGCCCTCGTCGAGCTTGGGCAGGAACTCGGACCCGAGGAGCGGGGCGAGCCCGATCGCGACGAGCAGCGCGACCACCGAGGCGGCGACCACGAGTCGGTAGCTCGCGTCGGCGCGCGCGAGGAAGGCGCGGTAGTGCTCCTGCATCCAGGCCATCGCCCGGCGCGGCCGCTCGACGAGGTCGGCGTGGTCCACGGCGTACGAGAGCAGCGCGGGCACCCAGGTGAGCGCGAGGATGAGCCCGCCCAGCAGGGCGAAGGAAAGCGTGAGCGCCACCGGCGTGAAGATCTTGCCCTCCACGCGCTGGAACGTGAAGATCGGCAGGAACGCGGTGATGATGATCGCCTTCGAGAAGAAGATCGGGTTGGCGAGCTCGACCAGTGTCGCGTGCAGCGCCTGCCGGCGCGCCGTCTCCACCGCGAGGCGCACCATGAGCGCCTCGACGATCACGACCGAGCTGTCGATGATGACGCCGAAGTCCACGGCGCCGAGCGAGAGCAGGTTCGCGGGCACGCCGATCGCGTGCATCATGATGAACACGAAGAGCAGCGCGAGCGGGATCACGCTCGCCACGATCACCGCCGTCTGCCAGCGATGCAGGAAGGCGAGCAGGATCGCGACCACGAGGATCGCGCCCAGCGCCAGGTTCTCGCCCACCGTCTCGACGGTGTGGTCGACGAGCTCCGAGCGCTCGTAGATGGGCACGATGCGGTAGCCCTTCGGCAGGCGCCTGTTCAGCTCCTCGACCTTCGCCTTCACGCCGGCGACCACCTTGCTCGCGTTCGCGCCCTTGAGCATCGACACGATGCCCTCGACCACGTCGTCCTGCCGGTTGTAGCCGACGATGCCCGAGCGCACGTGCTCGCCGATCGTCACGTGGGCCACGTCACGCACCAGCACGGGGCGACCGTCCTTGGATGCGACGACGGTGCGGCCGATGTCGTCGAGCGAGCGGTAGACGCCGAGCGTGCGCAGCACCAGCCCCTCGTCGCCGCGGCGGATCACGCCGGCGCCCGCGTTGTCGCCGTTCTTGGCCACCGCCTGGCTCACCTGGTCGAGCGTCACCCCGTACCTGCGCAGCTTGTCCGGGCTCACCTGCACCTGGTACTCGCGGATCGCCCCGCCGAAGATCGCGATGTCCGCCACCGACGGCACCATGCGCAGCGCGGGCCGGAGCACCCAGTCCTGCAGCGTGCGCACTTCCGTGATCGAGGCCCCGGGCGGCGCCTGCAGGATGTAGCGGTAGATCTCGCCCACGGCGGTGGTGAGCGGCGCGAGCGCGGGCTGCACGCCCGCAGGCAGGCTCACGTCCTGCAGCTTCTCGGTGACCTGCTGGCGCGCGAAGTAGTCGTTGGTGCGGTCGGAGAAGGTGAGCGTCACGACCGAAAGGCCGGTCATCGACACCGAGCGCACCTGCGTGAGACCGGGGATGCCGTTCATCTCGCGCTCGATCGGCAGCGTGACCACGCGCTCCATCTCCTCGGGGCCCTGGCCGTTGATCTGCGTGATCACCTGCACCTGCACGTCCTGCACGTCCGGAAAGGCCTCGATCGGGATCTGCAGGAACGAATAGACGCCGAATCCCGCGAGCAGCAGCGCGAGGATCAGCACGAACACGCGCTGGTGGACGATCGCCCGGAAGATCGCGTTCAGCATGGCGCGGCCGCCCTGCTCAGCCGCCGAGCGCCGCTTCGGAGGCGAGCAGGAGCGCTCCGGTCGTGACGACGCTGTCGCCGACCTCCAGGCCGCGGCCGACGTACGCGTAGTCGTGGTCCTGCGCCTGCAGCGTCACCTCGCGTTTCTCGAAGACGCCGCCTCCCTTGTCCACGAAGACGTACGTGCGCTCGCCGCTCGCGATCAACGAGCTCACCGGGACGCGCATCCCCTTCTCGCCGCGGCTCGTGGACACGATCGCCTTCGCGTACATCTCCGGGCGAAGCAGCCCGTCGCGGTTGTCGATCACCACGCGCGCCTGCACGCGCCGGGTGGTCGGGTCGAGCGCCGGAGAGACGAACTGCACGTCGCCGCTGAACTCGCGGCTCGGATACGCCGCGACCTGCAGCTCGACGTGGCTGCCCACCATGACCGAGTGCAGCGCGGGCTCGGGCACGTCGAGGATCGCCCACAGCCGGCGCAGGTCGCTCACGACGAAGAGCGGATTCTGCAGGTCGGGCCGCACTTCCATGCCCGGGTTGGCCTGGCGATCCACCACCACGCCGGCGATGGGCGCGACGAGATCGAACGTGCGGGCGCCGGAGCGGCGCACGCCGTTCAGGTTCGCGAGGTGCTCACGCGCGCGCTTCAGCTCGGCGTCGGCCTGCGCCTTGTCCGCTTCGGCCGATTCGAGGTCGCGCTTCGCGAGCAGTCCCGCCGCGTAGAGCTCGCGGGAGCGCGCGAGCGCCAGGTCCTTGCGATGCGCGTCGGCCTGTGCCTTGTCCACGTCGGACACCGCGGAGCCAAAGTCGGGCGAATCGATGCGCGCGAGCACCTGTCCGCGCTTCACCGCGTCGCCGGGCTTGGCCAGCAGGGCCACCACGCGCCCGGCGATCGGCGAGCTCACGCGGGTCGTGCGGTCCTCGTCGTACGCGAGGCGCGCGCCGAGCGGCTCGACCAGGGGCACTTCCGAGAGCACCGCGGGCGAGGAGCGGATCTGGTCGAGCTGCGGGGCGTTCGGCTCGAAGCGCAGCTCGTTCGGATTGCCGCTCCGCGCCTGCGCCGATGCGCGCGGCGTCGTGCGCGCCGAGTCGTTCGCGACGATCCCGCGCAGCCGCGGATAGCCGGCCGCGACCGCAAGCCCGAGGAGGAACGAAACGACGGCTATGGTTGCGGCCCGCGTGTTCATGCGCCAAATCCCGTTGCAGGCGGGCGAGCTTAATGGCTCACGCTGTCGCGAAGCTTTCGATGCGGGGCGCGCAAGCTTCGTGAAAGCCGATATCCGGATCATTCGGGGGTCTCTTCGACCCCCGGCGATCGTGAAGCGAGCGTTGTCCATGGGCGCGGCTGTGTTGATGCTCGGCGGATGTGCCGTCGGCCCGGACTTCTCGCGGCCGCACGAAGCGCTGCCCGCACGCCTGGTCGCGGAGGCGACGCCCGATGCGACCGTCTCTTCACCCGTGGCGGGCGGACAAGCCCAGCATTTCGTGAGCGGACGCGACGTGCCCGGCAAGTGGTGGAGCGTGTTCGGCTCGCCCGAGCTCGACGCGCTCGTCGAGCACGCGCTCGCCTCGAACCCGAGCCTGCAGTCGGCCGAGGCCGCGATCCGCGTGGCCGAGGAGAACGCGCTCGCGCAACGCGGCGCGCTCTTCCCGCAGGCGCAGGGCAGCTGGTCGTCCGCGCGGCAACGGGTGTCCGAGCAGCTCGCCTCGCCCGTGTCCTCGAACGCCACGCTCTTCACGCTGCACACCGGCGAGGTCTCGGTCTCGTATCTCTTCGACATCTTCGGGCTCAACCGCCGCCAGCTCGAGTCGCTCGATGCGCAGGCCGAGGCGCAGCGCTTCCAGCGCGACGCGGCATGGCTCACGCTCGCGGGCAACGTCGTGGTCGCGGCGATCCAGGAAGCGATGCTGCGCGCGCAGCTCGACGCCACGCGCGAGATCATCCGCATCGAGGGCGAGCAGCTGCGCCTCATGCGCCGCCAGCTCGACCTCGGCGCGATCCCGAGGCTCAACGTCGTCGCGCAGGAGGTCGCGCTCGCGCAGGCCGAGGCGCTGGTGCCGCCGCTCGAGAAGCAGCTCGCGCAGCAACGCCACGCGCTCGCGGCGTTGTCCGGCCGCTTTCCTGCGGACGCGGTCACGGCCACGTTCGACCTCGCCGGCCTCACGCTTCCGGACGAGGTGCCGTTGTCGCTGCCGTCGAGCGTGGTCGAGCGCCGGCCCGACATCCGGGCGGCCGAGGCGCAGCTGCACGCCGCGAGCGCGCAGATCGGCGTGGCCACCGCGAACATGCTTCCGCAGGTCACGCTCACGGGGAACCGTGGCTACAGCGCCCAGGGGACGAGTCTCGGGCAAGTGTTCGAGCCGGCGAACCTCTTCTGGAGCCTGGGCGCCGGGCTCACGCAGCCGATCTTCCAGGGAGGTACACTCATGCACCGCCGGCGCGCCGCGCAGGCCGCGTTCGACCAGGCCGCCGCGCAGTACCGGTCGGTCGTGATCGGTGCCTTCCAGAACATTGCGGACGCCCTGCGGTCCATGGAGATCGATGCGCGTGCGCTCCAGGCCGCGGCCAGGGCCGAAGCCGCCGCGCGAGAAAACCTCGACATGACCCGCAAACAGCTCGAGCTCGGCGACATCGGCTACCTCGGCCTGCTGAGCGCCGAACAGGCGTACCAGCAGGCGGTGATCGCCCGCGTGCAGGCGCAGGGCGCGCGCCTGGCCGACACGGCGGCGCTGTTCCAGGCGATGGGCGGCGGGCCGCTGCCGGCGCCGACCGCGTCGGCGACCGCCCGATGATCGGCTCGGCCTCCCTCAGTCTCCCCGGCCTCACCCGCCGGCTGCCCTGGCGTTGGCTCGCGCTCTTCACGATCGCGGTCACGCTCGCCCTCGCGCTCTCGGTGGGCATGGACCACCCCGTGCAGAACAACAACGAGGGCCTCTACGCCAGCATCGCGCGCGACATGCTGGCCTCGGGCTCGTGGGTCGTCCCGAAGCTCGACGGCGTGCCCTACCTCGAGAAGCCGCCGCTGCTCTACTGGATCACGGCGATCTCGTACGCGATCTTCGGCGTGAGCGAGGTGTCGACGCGCGCGGCGCCCATCGTCGGCCTGCTCCTCATGCTTTCCGCGATCTGCTGGTTCGCGCGCCGCGAATGGGGCGAGCGCAGCGCCTTGATCGCGATGGCGCTCGCCGTGAGCGCGCCGCTCATGGTCGTCATGGAGCGCATGCTCATGTTCGACCTGTTGTTCACCGGCTTCTATACCTGGTGCCTCGTGGCGATGTACGAGGCGATGGTGCGCGGCGCGGGGCGGCGCTGGATGCTCGCGGCCTACGCGGCGCTCGCGCTCGCCGTGCTCACCAAGGGCCTCGTGGCCATCGTGCTCGTCGGCGCGATCGGGCTCGGGCTCGTGCTGTCGGCGCCGGCGGCCGGGCGGCGCGCGCGCCTGCGGCTCCTGTTCGACCCGCTCGCGATCGCGCTCTTCGCCGCGATCGCCGTGCCGTGGCACGTGGCCGCGTGGCTCGAAGAGCCGCGCTTCGGCTGGTTCTATTTCGTGAACGAGCACATCCTGCGCTTCCTCGACCGGCGCGAGCCGCGCGACTACTACCACGGGCCGTGGTGGTATTACCTGCCACGCACCTTCGCGGCGCTGCTGCCGTGGGCCGCGCTCGCCTTCGTTCCCGCGCCCGCGAGCGCCGAGGATGCGCCGGCGCGCCGCTTCCTCTGGCTCGCGTTCGTGCTGCCGCTCGCGTTCTTCTCGCTCTCGAGCGCGAAAGCGAACTACTACATGGTCGTGGTAGTGCCCGCGGCCGCGCTGCTGCTCGCGCGCCGCGTCGAGCGGCTCGGCGACAGCCGCTGGCTCGCCGTGGTCCCGGCCACGTCGATCGCGGTCTTCGTGGCGCTCGGCATCGCGGGCGCGCGCATCGCCGCGCCGAACGCGTGGCCGCACAGCGCGCCGGTGCTGGTGATGGCCGCGCTCATGTCCGCGATCTTCTCGCTCCTGCTGGTCGCGATGCGCCGGCCGGTGGCCGCGGTGCTCGCCAGCGCCGTGGTCGCGCTGCCGCTCGCGCAGCTCTTCTCCGATTACCTCAAGGTGAACGAGGGCCACGATTCCGCGCGCCGCATCGCGGGCGAGCTCCAGGCGCGCGGCCTCGACCAGGTCTACCTGTTCCGCGATTTCGAGTCGCTCTCGGCGCTGGCGTACTACGTGCCGCATCCCGTCGGCGTCATCGACTCGCAGAGCAACGACCTCTGGTTCGGCACGCACCTGCATCCGGACGTGGCACGTTTCCCGACGCTCGAGCAGTTCCTCGCCGGGCCGCGACGCGGCGACGTCGGCATCGTGGTGAGCAAGTCGCGGCGCGGCGCGTTCGAGGCGAGCGCGCTCGGGCGCGAGTTCTCGCGCGTCGCGAGCACCGGCGCCGCCTCGGTCTACGCCCCGCGCAGCGGGTGGCTCGCGCAGGCGTCGCCCAAGCGCTCGCCGCGCACTCGCTGACGCGCGCGCTTGCGCGCGGTCAACGCGACCACCGGCACCCGTTGATGGCCATCAACGCCCCGGACGGCGGCGGGCGCAGGCTCGTCGTGCAAGCTGCCTGCAACCGCCGGAGATCGCCATGGCCGCCTACCGCCACATCCTCGTCCCGACCGACGGCTCGGTGCTCGCGCTCGCGGGCGCCCGCCACGCCGTCGCCCTCGCGAAGGACCTCAATGCCCGGTTGAGCATCCTGTGCGTGACGCCGCCGTGGACGCCGCCCTATTCCGAGAACAGCGCGGTGATCGCGAATTTCGAGGCGGTGAAGCGCGCGTTCGACGAGGACGCGCTCGCGAAGGCGCGCAAGGCGTTCGACGACGCGCAGTCGATCGCGCGCGAAGCGGGCGTCACCTGCGCGGAGATCGTCGTCTCGGACACCCAGCCGTGGCAGACCATCATCCGCACCGCGCAGGCGCAGGACTGCGACCTCATCGTGATGGGCTCGCACGGCCGCGGCACGTTCGGCTCGCTGTTCCTCGGCAGCCAGGCGCTGCAGGTGCTCGCGCACTCCAAGATCCCGGTGCTCGTCTGCCGCTGAAGCGCGCGGCCGAATGAAAAAAGGCCCCTCCGCGAGGAGGGGCCTTTCGTTCACGAAGCCCGCACGCCGCCGGCGGCGCGCGGCCGTTCACATCAATGGCACACGGTCGGGGGCGTGGAGAACGCCTCGCGCGTGATCGGCTTCGACTGGGTCACGCCGTTCACCGTGTAGCTGAATACGCCGCTGTTCAGGTCGTTGAACGTGACCGTCATCGTGCCCACCGCCGTGCGCGTGACCTGCGACGCATTCCACGGCGACGTGTTGAACGCGGGGCCGCTCGTGCGATAGAGCGTGCCGGCGTAGGTGCCGTCGGCCTGCTTCGCGATGTCGGAGCCCACCAGCCACATGTCGCTTCCGTCGACGTCGTAGGTGAACCAGGTCGCGAAGAGCACGTCGCCCTCGTGCGCGATGTTCAGGCCCCAGCCCGATTCGACGCCATTCGGACGCCACCACAGGTCCTGGAAGTTCGGCGTGCCGCTCGCGCCGCCACCCGCCGTGCACGTGGGCATCGGTCCGAACGACTGCCGCGTGATCGTCTTCGTGACGTTCACGCCGTCCACCGTCGCGCTCATCGTGCCGTTGCCGGCGTCGCTGAACACGAGCGTCATCGAGCCCACGGGCGTGCGCGCCACGCGCGACGGATCGAACGCGGGATCGCTGTATGCGGGACCGGTGGTGCGATAGAGCGTGCCCGAGTACGTGTTGCCGCTGTGCTGCCCGTCGGACATCACGAGCCACTCGCCCTTGCCGTTCGCGTCGTACGTGAACCAGGTGGCGAACACGATCTCGCCCTGTTGCGTGAGGTTGAGGCCCCATCCCGATTCGGACGCGCCGCCCCACCACAGGCCCTGCACGTTCATCGCGGCGCCGCCGGCGGCCGGCGGGGCCACACCGGGAGCGCTCGCGCTCACCGTCTGCGTGATCGGGCCCGCGATGCCGGCCGCATAGGAGCCGCTTCCGGAGTAGACCGCGCTCACCGCATGCGCTCCGGCCGCGAGGCTCGACGTGGTGCAGTAGGCGAGGCCGCTCGAGGACACGCCGATGCCGGAGCACCCGGAGATCGCGGAACCGTTGTCCTGGAAGTCGACGCTGCCGCCCGAGCCCGGGATGGTCGCCGTGAACGTGACGCTCTGGCCCGGCGCGCTCGTGTACGACGACGAGTCCATGCCGAACTTCGCGGGCAGCGTCGCGCTCTGCGCGCTGCTGCCGGTCACCGTCTCGGTGATCGGGCCCGCCTGCGCGGCACCGTACGTCGCGTCACCCGAATAGACGCCGGTGATCGCATGCGCACCGGCCGGCAGGCTCGACGTCGTGCAGCTCGCCGTGCCGCCCGAGAGCGCAACCGACGCGCATTCGGCGATCGTGTTGCCGTCGGACCGGAACGCGATGGTGCCGCCCGGCGTGCCGCTGTTGCCCATCACCGCCGCCTTGAACGTGACGCTCTGGCCGGCCGCGATCGTATACGCCGACGAATCCATCGTCGCCGACGTCGTGCCGTTGCCGGACGAGCCGCTCGAGCCGCCCGAACCGCCGCTCGAAGCGGGCGTCGTCGCCGGGCTCGTCGGGGTCGTCGTCGTGGTCGTGCCCGGTGCGGACGGGTTGTTGTACGAGCTGCTCGAGGAGACCTGCGTGAACGAGCTGATGCCGCTCGCCACGCCCTCGAGGGGCTCGATCGCGACGTCGGCACTGGTGCCGCGGATCACGCGGTCGAAGATGATCGAGCTCGCCTGGCCGAAGGCCGCGTGATAGTTCGCGAGCTTCAGGTAGCACGAGATGCCGCTGTAGAGCGTCGCGCCGTTGTACATCTGGAACTTCTTGCCGTTCAGCCACGCTTCCATGTAGCCGTTCGAGCTCGAGCTCCACTTCACGTGGAAGACGAAGTCGTACCACTTGTTGCGGGTGACGTCGCCCACGGCGCCGTAAGGGTCGGCGATCTGCGCGGAGTACTGGCCGCCGTTCACCGTCGCGCCGCCGTAGCCGCGCTGGCGCATGCCGGTGCCGGGCATCGTATCGATGCTCATGTTCGGCAGGCCGTTGTCCGCGTTGTGGTGGAAGTCGAGCACGACTCCGCCTTCGGGACCCGGCGGGTACACGTAGTCGGACGGGAACATCACCGAGACGGCCCACCACTCTTCCTGGCCCTCGTTGCAGTAGGACCCGCTCGGCCCGAGCGTGAGGTCGTCGCGCTCCCACGTGCCGCTGCCGTGGACGCTGTTGTCACCGGATTCGGTGTGCAGGCGCACGGCGGTCGAGCCGTTGCGTCCCGGAGAGACGATGCTGCTGCGGCGCGCGGTTCCGGATGGCACGTCGCCGAGCGCGGACTGCTCGGAGAACTCGCACCACGAGTTCTCGAAGTCGCATTGATAGGCGGCGTCGCCCGGAATGGAGCTGCTTTGCGCGGCGGCGCCCCGGGGCGCGCCCGCGAACACGGTGATCAGGAAAAGGAAGAGCAGCCCGGCCCAGGTGCGCGCGGCGTCCGGGGCGCAGCCGGTACCCACTCTGGTCGTGCCGTTCACGAAAGCATCGGCACGGGAGCGCGTGGTGGGTGTCGTTTTGGCATTACGGTGCATGAAGGAAATCTCCTACAGCGTGAGCAACGGAGCTGCCCCACGAGCAGATCGCGTGCCAAGGAGAAAAAACCTTCTTCGCTCAATACCTTCCCGGCACGCACCCCAAGGGCGCTGTAGCCGGCATTAGATGCGCGTTGGCGTTCGCCCGCGATCCTCCTGTAGGCGCATTCCCACGCGCTGTCGGAAGGGCGCTACAGGCGTCTGCCAGGGACGACTACACGGGGAAGCGGGGTGACGCTACGGGTCAGCGCCGCAGTTGAGCGCGGATTCCGGGGATGAAGGCGTCGCCGGACGGCGACAGCGGGGGGAGGCCGCGCGCGGCAGGCGCGCGCAGCCTGCGTACGTCAGGGGGTGACGAGGTTGCTCTGGCAGTTCGCCGCGAAGGTGTTGAGCGTGCTGCCGCCGCCGAACTGGGCGAGCGTGCCGTTCAGCTGGTTCGTCGAGCCGAGATGGCCGTTCACCGCGCTGTTCGAGGTGCACTTGATGCCGTACTTCCCGTTCGCGGTCGTCGTCACGTTCGGCGCGTCGAACGCCGCGACCGAATCCGTGCCGCTGTCCTGGCCGAGCTCGATTTCCGAATTCCCCTCGAGCGCAACGCCGCTGTCGGTGTTCGAGTTCACGGTGTTGCCGGACGCGACCGCGTGCGAGCCGTGCACGACGTGGATGCCATCGATGCCGTTGCTGCTCACCGTGTTGCTGACGATGTACGCCACCGAATGGTTGAAGACGCCGATGCCGCTCATCGTGTTGCTCGTGATGGTGTTCGGCGCCATCGTGGCGTCCGAGAGCTCGTTGAAGCCGATGTGCGCCACGGATCCCTCGTGCACGAGGATGCCGCGGCCGCCGTTGTTGTGGATCGTGTTGTTGGTGATCGTCGCGAACGACATCTCGCGCACGTGGATGCCCGAAGCCTGGGCGCCGGAGATGTTGCTCGAATCGATGAGCGCGTTCGCGCCGCGCGAGACGGCGACGCCCTGCAGGCCGCCGGTGATCGTGAAGCCCGTGACCTTGATGCCCTTGCCCTTGAGGTGGAACACGGGCGCCGTCGTCGCGCCGTTCACGGTCGCCGTGCCGCCGCCGTTGATCACGAAGCGGCTCTTCTCGTTGCGCACCACGACGTTCTCGTTGCAGGTGCCGGTGACGTTGATCACGTCGCCGGGGTTCGCGGCGTCGACCGCCGCCTGGATCGTCTGCCCGGGGCACGTGACGCTCACGGTCGCCGCCTGGGCTCCGAAAGCCGCGACGATCGCGCCACCACCCACCAGCAAGCTCCGGATCGTTGTTCCTTTTCGCATACGCCTCCCGATCGAATGTGCTGCCATGGAATTGGCCCGGGCGAGGTCTGCGCATGGCACCGGCATCGCGGGCCGTTCGGGCCACGTGGGGCGGGCCCGAGCGGATGCTAGGCCCGGCTCGCTTGCGCGAACCTGAGGCGCGGCGCGGCGCGTGTTACGTGCGCAACACGGTAGGGAAGGGTGGGCCCGCCTGGATTCGAACCAGGGACCAAGGGATTATGAGTCCCCTGCTCTAACCACCTGAGCTACAGGCCCGCGCGAGAACGCGAAACGGTGATTCTAGCAACGCGCGGCAACCGCCTTGCCGCGTAGGTGAAGGCCTACGCGCCGTGAACCGGCGCGGCTTCGCGACTGTCCCTTTTGCGTGGAATCGGCATCCTCGATCTTCCGCCCCGGAGACAATTGCGCCCGCGTGGGCCGCGCGCGGCGCGTGGGGCTGCTCGTCGACGGCGAGGCGTACTTCGACGCGTTCTTGCGCGCGACCGGGCGCGCGCAGCGCTCGATCGTCATCGTGGGCTGGGACTTCGACAGCCGCACCGTGCTGCGCTTCGACGCGCAGGGGCGGCCCGACATCATCCTCGGCGAATACCTGAACCACCTGTGCGCGCGCAACCGCCGGCTCGAGATCCGCATCCTCGACTGGGACTACCCGATGATCTTCGGGACGGACCGCGAGTTTCCGCCGATCTACGGCATCACGTGGAAGCCGCACCGCCGCATCGATTTCCGCTACGACGACACGCACCCGCTGGCCGGCTCGCACCATCAGAAGGTCGTGCTGGTCGACGACCGCTTCGCGTTCGCGGGCGGCCTCGACCTCACCGGCAAGCGCTGGGACAGCAACGCCCACGAGCCCGGCGACCCGCGCCGCTTCTTCAACGGCGAGCCGTATCCGCCGATGCACGACATGATGGTCGCCGTCGACGGGGACGCGGCGCTCGCGCTGGCCGAGACGGTGCGCGCGCGCTGGTACGCGGCCACCGGCGAGACGCTCGAGCCGGTGAGCGTCGCCGAGGATCCGTGGCCACCGGACCTGCCGGTGGTGATGACCGACGTGTGCACCGCGGTCTCGGTCACCGCGCCGCCGAACACGAAGGCGCGCGGCGTGCGCCAGGTCGAGCGGCTCTACCTCGACATGATCCGCCGCGCGCGCCACGCGATCTACATCGAGAACCAGTACTTCACCTCGCACGCGATCGCCGACGCGCTCGCCGCGCGCCTGCGCGAGCCGGACGGACCGGAGATCGTGCTCGTCACGCGACTCCTCAGCCACGGCTGGCTCGAGGAGATGACGATGCACGTGCTGCGCACGAGCCTGGTGCAGAAGCTGCGCGAGGCCGACGCGCACGGGCGCTTCCGCGTCTACTACCCGCACATCGACGGCCTCGCCCACGGCACCTGCATCGACCTGCATTCGAAGGTCATGGTGGTCGACGACGAGTGGCTGCGCGTCGGCTCGTCGAACCTGAGCAACCGCTCGATGGGCATGGATACGGAGTGCGACGTGACGTTCGAGGCGCGCGGCGACGCGCGCATCCGGGCGAGCGTGCGCGACTTCCGCGACCGCCTCATCGCCGAGCATCTGGGCGCGAGCGTCGAGGACGTGCGCCGCGAGATCGCCGCGCGCGGATCGACGGCCGCAGCGATCGCGACGCTCGCCGTGCATCCGCGGCGCCTGCTGGAGCTCGACGCCGTCGTCGCCTCCGAGCCGCAGCGCACGCTCGCCGCCATCGGCGACCTCGAGAAGCCGCTGGCGCTCGAGGCGATCGTGCAGCCGCTCTCGTCCGCGCCCACCGCGCCGCGCCCGCCCGGGTGGCGCGTGGTCGCGCTGCTGTGCGTGGTCGGGCTCGCCCTCGCGCTCGCGTGGAGCTACTCGCCGCTCGCCGACCTGATCACGCGCGACAAGGTCGTGGCGTGGGGCAAGGACTTCGCGCGCTCGTCGTGGGCGCCGCTGCTGGTGGTGCTCGCGTACACGCCGGCGACCTTCACGATGTTCCCGCGCTGGCTCATCACGATGGTGGCGGTGCTCGCGTTCGGGCCGTGGATGGGATTCGTCTACGGGCTCGCCGGCATGCTGCTCGCCGGCGTGTGCAGCTTCCTTCCCGGACGGCTCGTGCGGCGCGACACCGTGCGGCGGCTGGCCGGCCCGCGGCTCGCGAGCATCATGGCGCTGCTGCACCGCAAGGGCGCGCTTTCCGTCGCGATCGTGCGCCTGCTGCCGGTCGCACCCTACGCGGTCGTGAACCTCGTGATGGGCGCGATGCGCATCAAGCTGCGCGACTTCGTGCTCGGCAGCGCCATCGGCATCGTTCCCGGCATGCTGTTCGCGACGACGTTGAGCCAGCAGATCGCGCTCGCGATCCGGGAGCCCACGCGCATCAACGGCTGGTTCGCGGCGGTCGGCGTGCTCGGGCTCGCCGCGCTCGCGTATCTCGGGCAGCGCGTGCTGCGGCGCATGCGCCCGCCGCGCCACGCGGGAGGCTGAGCCGCATGCCGGTGCTGAAGGTCGCCACCTACAACATCCATTGCGGCATCGGGCGCGACGGCCGCTTTTCCGAACGGCGCATCCTCGACGTGCTGCGCGAGATCGACGCCGACGTGATCGCGCTGCAGGAGGTGGAATCGCGCGCGAGCGGCATCGACATGCTCGGGTGGCTCGCCAAGCAGCTCGCCTTCGAGGCCGTGTTCGGGACGACCCTGCAGAAGGCCGACGGGCACTTCGGCAACGGGCTGCTCGCGCGCTGCCCGCTCACGCACATCGAGAACCTCGACCTCAGCTTCGGCAACCGCGAGCCGCGCAACGCCATCGTGGCCGACGTCGACTGCGGGGGCGAACGCGTGCGCGTGGTCGCGACACACCTCGGCCTGCGTCCGGCCGAGCGGCGCGAGCAGATCCGCCGCCTGCTGCCGGTGTTCAAGGAGCGGCCGCAGGACCGCGCCATCCTCGCGGGCGACGTGAACGAGTGGTTCCTGTGGGGGCGGCCGCTGCGCTGGCTGCACCGCTACTTCGTCGCGACGCCGGCGCTGCGCACGTTCCCCGCGTGGCGCCCGGTCATGTCGCTCGACCGCATCTGGGCCCACCCCGGCTCGCTGCTGCAATCGTTGCGCGTGCACACGAGCCCGACCGCGCGCATGGCCTCGGACCACCTGCCCCTCGTCGCGACGCTGCAGCTTTGAACGGCCGAGTGATGCGAGCCAAAATCTTTGGAACGCAGATGAACGCAGAGAAAAGCGAACGCAGATGAACGCAGATAAGGCTTAAGACAGTCGGGACCGTAAGGGCGAAGGCGGATAGCGCTCCACGGACGATCAACTCTGTCCTTCAGCAGAAGTGTTTCAGTTCATCTGCCTGCTTTCATCTGCGTTCATCTGCGTGCCTTTATCTGCGTTCATCTGCGTTCAAGCCGCATCACTCCGCTAACGGCCGACGAGGGAGCGATACCAGACCGCGTAAGGCTGCGCGATCCACCACTTGA
>CAYOGL010000023.1:22363-78834 GCA_964403515.1 uncultured Burkholderiales bacterium
CGGCCGACGAGGGAGCGATACCAGACCGCGTAAGGCTGCGCGATCCACCACTTGAGAGGCACGCGCCCGTAGTGCTTGCGCACCACGGCCATCGCCTCGCGGTAATGGCGCCGGCGCTGCGTCGCGGTCTTCGTGCCGCCGTGCTCGCGGTTCACCGCGACGAAGGCGTCGACGAACGCCGGCGCGGCGAAGCGGCGGTAAAGCCGCCACCAGAGGTCGTAGTCCATCGCCATGTGCAGCGCGCCGTCGAGCCCGCCGACCGCTTCCCACGCCGAGCGTCGCACGAGCGTGCCCGGCTGCGAGACGATGTTGAGCTGCGCCATGAGCGACTCGCGGAACGGCCGCACGAGGATCGGCTTGCGCCTGCCCGTGCGATCGTCGACGTTCCACACGCGCCCGTAGGCCATCGGCGCGTGGAGGTGCGCCTCGAGCGCGGCGGCGAGACGCGCGAAGGCGCCGGGCAGCAGCCAGTCGTCGCTGTTCAGCCACGCCACGTACGGCGCCTTGCCGCGCGCGATGCCCTCGTTGATCGCGGCCGATTGCCCCGCGTCGCGATGGCTGCGCCAGCCCGCGAGGCGCGGCTCCCATTTGCGGATCACGTCGAGCGACTCGTCGGTCGAGCCGGCGTCGCACACGAACACCTCGACCGGGCATTGCTGCTCGAAGATCGAGGCGAGCGCGCGATCGAGGTAGCGTCCCTGGTTGAACGACGGGACCGCCACGGTGACCTGCGGCGCCGCGTCCATCGCCTCAGCCCCGGTGTCCCGAGAGGAAATCGCGGTATGCGAGGGCGAGCCCTTCGGCGAGCCCCACGCGCGGGCGCCAGCCGAGCGCGCGCAGGCGGCTCACGTCCATGAGCTTGCGCGGCGTGCCGTCGGGCTTCGAAGTGTCGTAGGTGATGCGCCCGTCGAATCCCACCGTGCGCGCGACGAGCTCGGCGAGGTCGCGGATCGGCAGGTCCTCGCCGGAGCCGATGTTGATGTGCGAGAGCATCGGCTGCGTGCTCGCGTCGTACACGGCTTTCTCCAGCTCCATCACGTGCACGCTCGCCTCGGCCATGTCGTCGACGTAGAGGAACTCGCGCCGCGGCGTGCCCGTCCCCCAGATCACCACCTCCGGGCGTCCGGCCGCCTTGGCCTCGTGGAAGCGGCGGATAAGGCCCGGGATCACGTGGCTGTTCTGCGGGTGGTAGTTGTCGCCGGGGCCGTAGAGGTTCGTGGGCATGACGCTGCGGTAGTCGGTGCCGTACTGGCGGTTGTACGACTCGCACAGCTTGATGCCGGCGATCTTGGCGACCGCATACGGCTCGTTGGTCGGCTCGAGCGGCCCGGTGAGGAGCGCATCCTCGCGCATCGGCTGCGGCGCGAGGCGCGGATAGATGCAGCTCGAGCCGAGGAAGAGCAGCCGCTTCACGCCCGCGCGCCACGCCTCGTGGACGACGTTCGCCTCCATCATCAGGTTCTCGTAGATGAACTCGGCGGGGTACGTGTTGTTGGCGACGATGCCGCCGACCTTGCCCGCGGCGAGCACCACGCGGTCGGGGCGCTCGCGCTCGAAGAACGCGCGCACGGCGGCCTGGTCGGTGAGGTCGAGCTCGGCGTGGCTGCGCGTGACGAGCTCCGCGCCGCCGCGACGCTCGAGCGCGCGCGCGATGGCCGAGCCCGCCATGCCGCCGTGGCCGGCGACGTAGATCCGTTCGCGCGCCCGCGCCATCACTCGTGACGGTCGTAGGCGACGAAGCCGTGCTTCTTCACCAGCTCGTCGCGCTCCGCGGCCTTGAGATCCTCGCGCATCATCTCCGACACCAGCTCGGCGAAGCGGATCTTGGGCGACCAGCCGAGCTTCTCGCGCGCCTTGCGCGGGTCGCCCAGCAGGGTCTCGACCTCGGTGGGCCGGAAGTAGCGCGGGTCGACCGAGACGATGCAGCGGCCCTTCTCGTCGAAGCCCTTCTCGTCCACGCCCTCGCCCTTCCACTTGACCTCGAGCCCCACCTCGTGCGCCGCCACCTCGACGAACTCGCGCACGCTGTGCTGCTCGCCCGTGGCGATGACGAAGTCCTCGGGTTGCTGCTGCTGGAGCATGAGCCACATCATCTCGACGTAGTCGCGCGCATGGCCCCAGTCGCGCCTGGCGTTCAGGTTGCCGAGGTAGAGGCAGTCCTGCAGCCCGAGCTTGATGCGGGCGAGCGCGCGCGTGATCTTGCGCGTGACGAACGTCTCGCCGCGCACCGGGCTCTCGTGGTTGAAGAGGATGCCGTTGCACGCGTACATCCCGTACGCCTCGCGGTAGTTCACGGTGATCCAGTACGCGTAGAGCTTCGCGACCGCGTAGGGGCTGCGCGGATAGAAGGGCGTGGTCTCCTTCTGCGGCATCTCCTGCACGAGGCCGTAGAGCTCCGAGGTCGAGGCCTGGTAGAAGCGCGTCTTCCTCTCGAGCCCGAGGATGCGGATCGCCTCGAGCACGCGCAAGGCACCCAGCGCATCGGAGTTCGCGGTGTACTCGGGCTCCTCGAAGCTCACCGCCACGTGCGATTGTGCGGCGAGGTTGTAGATCTCGTCGGGCAGCACGTGCTGGATGATGCGCACCAGGCTCGAGCTGTCGGTCATGTCGCCGTGGTGCAGGATGAAGCGGCGGTTCTTCTCGTGCGGATCCTGGTACAGGTGGTCGATGCGGTCCGTGTTGAAGAGCGAGGTGCGGCGCTTCAGGCCGTGGACCTGGTAGCCCTTCTCGAGCAGCAGTTCCGCGAGATAGGCGCCGTCCTGCCCGGTGACGCCGGTGATGAGGGCTTTCTTCATGGGATCCCTGGAAAAGCGTTGATTCTAATATGCGCCTACGCGCGCCTCGCGCCGAGGCGCTCGAGCTGCGCGCGCACCATGCGCTCCACCATCGCCTCGAACGTCACGGTCGGCGCCCAGCCGAGGTCGCGCCGTGCCTTCGACGGATCGGCGAGCGTCTGCCCGGTCTCGAGCGGCCGCACGAAGGCCGGGTCGCTCACCACGCGCTCGCGCCAGTCGAGGCCGACCGCGCCGTACGCCGTCTCGCAAAGGTCGCGCACGGTGTGGAGCTTGCCGGTGCCGATCACGTAATCGTCGGGCTGGTCGCGTTGCAGCATCATCCACATCGCGCGCACAAAGTCGCCCGCGTATCCCCAGTCGCGCGCGACCTCGAGGTCGCCGAGCGAGAGCCGCCCGTTTTCGACGATCGGCCGGCCGCGCTCGTTCAGGTCGGGCGACTGCTCGATGCCGAGGGCCGCGCACGCGGCGCCATACGCGACCTTCTGCGTGAGGAAGTGCAGCGGCCGGCGCTCGCTCTCGTGGTTGAAGAGCAGCCCGCTGCAGATGAAGAGCCGGTAGCTGCCGCGATAGATGCGCACCATGTGATGCGCGTACACCTTCGCCGCGGCGTACGGGTTCACCGGGTTGAAGGGCGTCTTCTCCGTCTGCGGCGACTCGAGCACCTGGCCGAACATCTCCGAGGACGATGCGTGGTAGACGCGGCACCCGGGGCGGCCGTGGCGCACCGCCTCGAACAGGCGCAGGGCACCGAGGCCGTTCACCACGAGCGTCTCGGGCGCGCGCGACCACGACTCGCCCGGCCGCGACTGCGACGCGAGGTTGTAGATCTCGTCGGGCTGCGAGTCCTCGATCGCGGCGGCCACGTCGACGCCTTCGGCGAGGTCGCCGAAGAGGATCGTGATGCGGTCGGCCAGGTGCGAGGCGCAATGGTGGCGATACCAGCTGTCGCGCCGGGCGAACCCGAAGACCTGGTAGCCCTTCTCGAGCAGCAGCTCCGCGAGGAAGGAGCCGTCCTGCCCGGTGATGCCGGTGATGAGCGCGCGTTTCATGGGGCCGCCATTGTCTCACCCGCGCGCCTCGGCGCGGCGAGCGCGTCTTCGTAGAGCGCGAGGAGCGCATCGGCGCTGGCGTGGCGGTCGAAGCGTCGCGCCCGGGCGCGCGCCGCCTGCGCGAGTTGCGCTCGGCGCGCGGGATCGCGCGACAACGCGAGCATCGCCTGCGCCCAGGCCTCCTCGTCGTCGGGCGGCAGCAGGATCGCCGCGTCGCCGGCGACCTCGGGCAGCGATGTCGCGTTCGAGCTGAGCGTGGGCGCGCCGAGCTGCATGCCCTCGAGGACCGGCAGGCCGAACCCCTCGAAGCGCGAGGCATACAGGTTCGCGTGGCAGTGCGCGTAGAGCCACGCAAGCCCGGCATCGGAGACATAGCCGGTGAGGACCACGTCGTCGCGCACGCCGAGCCCGGCGAGGTGCTGCTCGAAGCCCTCCATCAGCCAACCCGATCCTCCGGCGAGAACGAGCGGCATCGGCGCCCCGCCGAGCGCGCGGTAACGGGCATAGGCCCGCGCGAGCCGCTCCTGGTTCTTGCGCGGCTCGACCGTGCCGACGCTGAGCCAGAACGCACCGGGCTCGAGCCGCGCCGCGGCGTTGGGCCGCTCGCCCCGCATCGCATGCGCCTCGAAGCGCGCGGCCGGGTAGACCACGCGAACGCGCTCCGCGGGAAAATGCGGAAAGGTGGCGAGGAAGTCGCGGCGCGTCGCCTTGGAGATCGCCACCACCCAGTCGGCCACCGCCGCCGCCCGGAACATGCCGTCGAAGCAGCCGACGCGGTTCGCTTCCGTCGTCCATTCCGGATGGATCGCGAAGCTCAGGTCGTAGCACGTGTAGACCAGCCGCGTGCGCGAGAGCTGGACCGGGCACCAGAAGTTGTTCGAGTGCACCACGTCCGGATGGCCGAGGCGCGCCTCGAGCCGCGGGTCGTTCCAGAAACGGGACGCGGCCGCGCGCGTCAAGTGCCGCGGTCCCGAGCGCACGTCGCGTCCGCGATAGCCACGCGCCCACGCCATGCGCGGATCGAAGTAGAAATCCCCGAACGACGGATAGACGGTGTACGCGTGCCGCGGCGCGCGCTCGATCAGCGACCGGATCATCGCGTCGGCGAAGAATCCGCAGCCCGCCTTGTGCGCCCCGGTCTGGGAGACGTCGAAACCGATGTGCAGTGCGGACTCCCTCGAAGGCCGTGCGGAAAGGCGGTGATTGTCCCCGGCCTTTCCGCCGGGATCAAACGGCCGGGCTCATGACGCGCAACCCTGGCCGACGATGGCGTCGACCCGCTGCTGGAACTCCGGCGTTCCCATGAAGGCGCCGCGTTCGTCGCCGCGCGTGCGTGCCGCCGAATCGAGCTGGCCGATCCAGTAGCGCACGCCGGACAGGTCGCCGCCGCGCCTCAGGAACGCATTGTAAAGGTCGCCCACGAAACCCGCGTTGGTGCGGTTGCGCCCCTGGTACTCGGCTCCCTCCTGGAAGGCGTTCGAGATCGCGTCCACCTGCGCGTCCACGGCGCCCGCGCCCTGGCACTGCGCGGTGCGGAAACGCTGCACCCAGTAGGCGAAGCCCTGGTCGTCGGGCAGGCGCGCGAGGTATCCCCGGTAGAAATCGAACACCGCGTCGACTTCCGCGCGCGCCGCAGTGTTGCCGAAGATCGATTGCGTGAAGCTCGTGAACTCGCTCGAGAAGAGGAACGACAGCAGCACGTTGTCGCGCGGCAGGCCCGAGGCCATCTGCCCGGTCCAGTACGAAAGGCCCGAGGCGTCGGGTGCGCGGTTGAAGAACGTCTCGTACAGGTCGGTGACGAAGCCGCTGTCGTCGCGGCCGAGGCCCGCGTACTCGGGGCTCGCGAAGAAGCTCATCGCCATCGCGTACCAGACCTCGTTCACGTCCGCGCCGAGGGACGCCATGTGCGTGGCCTCGCCTTCCCAGTAGGACTTGCCGCCGGCGTCGGGCTCGCGGCGCAGGATCGCCTCGTAGTAGTGGGTCACGAGCGACTTCTCCGCGGTCCCGGCGAGCGATGCCGTGGCATTGCCGCCCGCGCTGTTGCTCGCGATGGCGAGCGTCGCGGACACGGCAACGGTCGCATCGATCGCGCCGGCCGCGGGCGCCGGCGCGAACGTGACCGTGATGGTGCAGCCCGCCCCGGGCGCGACCGACGCGCAGTTGCTCGTTTGCGCGAACTGCGAGTCCGAGACGGAAATGCCCGAAATGGTGAGCGTGGCGTTGCCGGTGTTGGTGACCGTGACCGTGCGCGGCGGCGAGGTGGTGCCCATCGACTCGCCGCCGAAATCGAGCGCGGCGGGGGCGAGCGAGATCCGTGCGGCGGGCGGCGCCTGCACGGTCTGCGTGAGGGCGGCCGAGCTCGCCGTCTTGTACGTGGTGTCGCCCGAGTACACCGCCGTGATCGAGTGGCTGCCCGTGGCCAGGCTCGCGGTGGCACAAGCGGCCGATCCCGAGGAAAGCGCGACCGCATTGCACAGCGTCGTGGTGCCGTCGCTGAAGGTGACCGATCCCGTGGCGGTGGCGCCGCTGCCCGAGACGCTCGCGGTGAAGGTCACGTTGTCCCCGGCGGTCGACGGATTCTTCGACGAGGCGAGCGACACGGTGGCCGTTTGCTGGCCGACCGTGAACGCGTAGCTCGCGATCGCGCCCACGAGCGGCATGCTCTGGGGACCATTGGCGAGCGGCGCGTGCTGGCCGTCGACCGCGAAAGCGCGCAGCGTGTGCGAGCCCGGCGCGAGCCCGGTGAACGAGGCGCCGTAGGGGCCGCTTCCCGACGCGGCCGTCCAGCGGTTCGTGCCGTCGAGCTGCCAATAGACGCCCATCACGGTCGGCGCATTCGGCGTGAAGCCGCTCGAGGCGGCGATCGTGAAGCTCACGTTGCCGCTCGCGCTCGTGTTGCCGGGCAGCGGCGTGATCGAGGCGGTGAGCGGCACGGTCGGCGCGCCGGGGTTCGCGAGCCCTTGCACGACGGTGATGGAAGAGCCGAAGACGAACGCCTTGTCCGTGATCGGGTTCACGCCGATGGCGCTCGCGGCGCCCGGGATCGTCTGCGTGGTCGTCGAATTGGTCGCGCCGTCGAGGATGGTGAGCGTGCCGTCGTCGGCCGCGATGTAGACCTTGTTCGTCGTGGTGTTCACGGCGATCCCCGCCGCGCCGCTGCCCGTGTCGACCGGCACGTAGGTGAGCGCATTGCTCGCGCCATCGATCACGATCACCTCGTTCGCGAAGGCGGCATAGACGCGGTTCGTGACCGGGTTCACCGCGATGGACTTCGGTCCCTGCGCGTGCCCGGAGGCCGCGGCCGGGAAGGTCGCCGTCTTCGCCGCCGCATCGATCACGGCGACCGGACCGCGGGCATCGGCCGTGATGGCGTAGACCTTGTTCGTCACCGGATTGGCGACGACGGCCACGGGGTTGCTCCACAGCCCGAGGCTCGTGGTGGCGGGGAAAGCGTCATTCGGGTTGTACGCGCCGCTGATGATGCGCACGTCGCCGGTCGCGTAGTGGATGACGAAGATCGTGTCGGTGAGCGGGTTCACCGCCATGGCGATCGGCTGGAAAGAACCCGTCGCGATCGTGTACCAGGTGTCGCTCGCGCCGTCGACGAACGTCACCTCGTCGCGGCCCGTTCCCGAAAGGCGCACGACGTAGATCGTGTTGGTGACCGGGTTCACGCTGATCGGGCCGACGCTGCCGAGGGCGAGCGCGGTGGGCGTGAGGTTCGTGTCCGTCGCGCCGTCGATGACCGTGAGCGTACCGTCGCCCGCGTTGTCCACGTACACGCGGTTCGTGACCGGGTTCACCGCGATGAACTGCGGGTCCGGCCCCACGGAGATGCTCTTGCTCGTGTCGTTCGCCATGTCGAGCACGGTCACGCTGTTCGCGAGCTCGTTGGCGACGTAGACCTTGTTGGTGATCGGGTTCACCGCGAGCTTCACCAGCGGCGCGGGCGGATACGACGACGTGGTCTGCGCATGCGCGATGCCGGCCAGGAGCAGCAGCGCGACGAAGAGTACGACCACGAATGGAAGGGACTTGAAGAGCGAATCGAGGCGCATGCAGGAAGCTCCGGCGATGGATCCACCGGCGCTCCTCCGACCGCCGCGTGGTGCTGGAGCCCATGTTCGTGGCCCGCCGCGCGAACTTCTGTCGGCCGGTTCTTACTTGCGCGTCGGCCGACGCCGCGGTCGCATCGCCCCGCTAGTGTGACGCTTCGACCCGAGCGGTCGCGCGCGACTCTGCGCGCAGCGCGAGCCAGCGGCCGACGCGCGGCAGCTCGCGGTTCCAATGCCACGCGGCGTGCACCGCGTATGCGAAAGCGGCCAACGGGCGTGGCCATGCGCCACCCTGCAAGTCGGCCCGCGCGTAGCCATAGTTCACGAGCCAGCGGTCGGGCACCCGTCCGAGCCGCCGGCGCAACATGTCGTTGATCTCGGCGTGCACCGGGAGCCGCTCGCCGAGCGTCTTGTTCTCGCCATACAGCCGCGAGCCCGCGAGCTTCTCGGGCAGGTACAGGAAGCGCGCGCCGGCCCGGCCGAGCCGCAGCCAGTACTCGTAATCCATGCAGTAGCGCAGCGACTCGTCGAGCGCCCCGTGGGCCTCGACCGCGCGCCGGCGGAAGAACGCCGCCGGTTGGCAGATGAAGCAGCGCTCCTCCAGACGGCCGGGATTCCACGGTTCGGTCGGATAGGCCTCGAACGCGCGATCGGCTTCGTCGATGTGATCGGCCATGCCGTACACGACGTCGACCTCGGGATGCGCCTCGAATGCGGCCACGACACGGGCGAGCGCGCCGGGATAGTAGACGTCGTCCGAATTGAGCCACGCGATCACTTCGCCGTCCGTCGCCGCGATGCCCTTGTTCACCGCATGCGCCTGGCCGCGGTCGGGCCCGGAATGCCAGCGCACGGCGGGACGGAAATCGCGCAGGATCGCGACGCTCCCATCGGTGCTCGCCGCATCGAACACCACGTGCTCGAGCGCGACCGGGGCCTGCGCCGCGACGCTTTCGAGGGTGCGCCGCAGGAAGCGCGCCTGGTTGAACGACGGCGTGACGACGCTCACCTTCATGCGGCCCTCGCCACGCACTGCTCGAACACCGCCCAGTAGTCGCGCGCCATGCGCTCCACGCCGACGAAGAGCGCGGCGCGGCGGCGTCCCGCGCCCGCCAGGCGCTCGCGCAACCCCGCGTCGTGCGCGATCGCGACGAGCGCCTCGGCGAGCTTGCCGGGACTGCGCGGATCGAACAGCAGTGCGGCATCGCCGGCGACTTCCGGCAGCGCCGTCACGTTGCTGCATGCGACCGGCACGCCGCGCGCCATCGCCTCGACGACCGGGATGCCGAAGCCTTCGAAGAGCGACGGGAAGACCAGCGCGCGCGCGCCGGCGAGCAGCGCATCGAGCTCGCCCTCGGCGACGAACCCGGGAAAGATCACCCGGCCGGCGAGCCCGAAGTGCTCGGCCGCGCGCACGAGGAAATCGCGGCGTCGCCCGGGAGCGCCGGTGCACAGGAGCTTCACGTCGCCGAGTCCCGCGCGCGCCGCCATGCCATAGGCGGTCAACAGCAGCTCGTGGTTCTTGTGCGGCCAGAAGTTGGCCGGGTAGAGGAAATAGCGACCGGGCTCGAGGCCATGGCGTCGCACCATCTCCTCCGGGACGGCCGCCTCGCGCACCGCCGCCACGCGTGGCGCCACCGTGACGACGCGCGACGGATCGACGCCCCCGAACGCGATCGTCTCCTGGCGCGAGAAGTCGGAGATCGCCGTGAGCAGCGTCGCATGGCGGCAAGCATCGAGGAACGCGCGATCGCGTTGCATCGCGTCCTCGGGCTCGAAGAACTGCGGGTAAGCGCGATGCTGCACGTCGTTCACCGTGCACACCGTGGGGATCCCCGCCTCGCGGAAGGTCGGTGCCGTGAAGGGACAGAAGAGCAGCTGCACGCCCAGCCCATGCAGCGACGCGGTTGCGCCCCGACGCTTGAGCCGCTGATGCAATCCATAGCCGAGCCTTCCCGCCCACGCGCGAACCGGGGCAGGCATCGCGCGCAGCACCTTGCCGGCGGACGCGAAGACACTCGAGCGCGCTTCGGCCGCCGCTGCCCCGATCACCTGCCGCCGCTCGACGTTCGGCGCATCGAGCGCGGCGAGCTCCGCGTGCGACGCGGCCTGCGTGAGCACGATGAATCGCGTGCGCGGCGCGAGCGCCGCGAGCGCGGGCACGAGCCGCAACGCGAGCACCTTCGCGCCGCCGTTCTCCCCGCCGGGCAGCACCGGCGTGAGATCGATCGCGATGGTTGCGAGGCCGTTCACCATGACCGCGATGATAACTGCAGCAACGCGACAGCCCGTTCGGATATCCTATCGGCACCTCGAATTGCCCGCGCGCGGTGCCAGGTCGTCGCGCGCGATCCTCGCCCATGAACCGTCCCGCGGCCCCCGTCCCGACCGGACCGCATGCCCACCCCACGCCGGTGTTCGCGCTCGCGTTCGGAATCGCGCTGTTCATCGCGCTCGCGTTCGTGAATCGTTCGTTGCTTTCGGCGCCGCTGTTCGAAACCGGCGATCTCGCGGCGAACTCGCTGCTCGGTCTCGAAGCCCGGAAGCTTCACCTGCTCACCGGCCCCTTCTCGCGCGTCGGCTTCTTCCATCCCGGCCCGTTCATGATCGACGTGCTCGCGTTCGGCGAATGGCTCTTCCACGACCTGCTCCATGTCGTGCGCTCGCCGATCACGGGCCAGCTGCTCGCCCTTTACCTGTACAACGCCGGCTGGACCGCGCTCACGTTCTGGCTGCTGGCGCGCATCCTCGACTCGAACGCGCTCGCCGGTGCAGCGACCGCGATCTTCGTCGCGCTGGCCACCCTGCAGGATCCCCAGTTCATCGAGAGCCTGTGGTTGCCGTATCTCTATTACTTTCCGTTCGCCGCCTACACCGCCGCGTGCGCCCGCGTAGCGATGGGGCGCTTCGGCGAGATCTGGGCGCTCGTGCTCGCCGGCAGCGCCCTCGTCCATGGCCATGCATCGTTCGGAGCGATCGTCCCGATCATGCTCGCCGGCTGCCTGCTGGTGCACGCCACGGCGGTCGTGCGGCGCGAAGGCATGGCCGGCTTGCGGGCCCATGCACGGGAGCAGGTCGCTGCCCATCGCAAGGCGTTCATCGCGGCCGTCGCCATCGCGGCGGTCTTCGCGCTACCGATCGTCCTGGAGACCATCATCCACTTCCCGGGGCAGATACCGAGGTATGTCGGGTACGGGCACACGTTTCCCGGCAACCGGCTCGGCGACGCGCTCGCGTTCGTGGGGTTCTACTGGGCCGCCACGCCCTTCGCCGCGCTGCTCGCCGGCATGGCGCTGCTCGGCCTGTTGTGGGCCGCAGCGCGAGGGCCGGATGCGCAACCGCCTCTCGCATCGCCGGAGCTGCGCGGCCTGGCGTGGTCCGTGGCGTTCGCGACCGTGGCGGTCACGATCTATGCGAAGACCGGCATCGACTCGCTCGACATGAAGTACATCGGCCTGTTCTACTTCGCGGCCGTCGCGCTCGCGCTCGCGGCCGCCGCCACGCTCGTCGCGAGCTTCGTGCCCTTTCCGGGCATCGCGGTGCTGGCGCTCTTCATCGCGGGGCTCGTCGTGACCGGCTCGAAGCTCGTGCCCATGGCGCCCGAGAACGACGCCGCGGTGCCGGCGATGGTCGCCAAGGTGCGCTCGATCCCGCGCCCGCCCGCGGTGCTCGACCTCGACATGGGCGAAAGCTGGCAGCGCTTGTGGAGCCTCGTCGTCGGCATGGCGGCCTACTCCGCCCGCGAGGGCCAAAGGCCGCTCTGCGTGAACCGCAACTGGCAGATGCTCTTCACCGAGCACTTCCGCTGCACCGCCGCGGACTTGCGCCAGGGCACCGAGTACTTCGCGACGCTGCGCCCGCTGCCTCCCGGGGCGAACGTTCTCAAGGTCGGAGAGCTGAACCTGTTCGTCCCGCCGACCGCGCTCGACATGCCGAGCGCAGTGCCCGTCATGCTCGTCGGCGACAACCCGCTTGCGGTCCTGCCGCTCCTGGGCGAAGGCTGGGCCTCGCCCGAACACGACTTCACGTGGACGACGGGGCCGCGGGCGAGCCTGCGATTTCGCGTCGATCGCCCGGGACCGTTCACGCTCGAGCTCGACACGGCCGCGTATCTTCCCCGCCCCGACTCGACGCAACGCGTCGTCGTCAAGGTGAACGGTACGGAGGTGGGCGCGCTCGAATACGACACCGCGCACAACCGCGCACTGCGCACGATCGAGGTGCCGGCGCGGCTCGTGGGCAGCGATCGCATCGTGCGCCTCGAGCTCGACGTGAGCCAGCCGAGGAGCCCCTCCTCGTTCGGCAACTCGGCCGATATGCGCCCGTTGGGGATCGCCGTGCGCAGCATTCGCGTCGTTCGACCGGCAGGCTGAAGACCGTCCCTCTCCCAAGGGAGAGGGAAACAACCGGCGCGGCGCTAAGCGACGGACGCTCGTTGCCTGCGCTCGACCAGCGCGAGCAGCTGCGGCTTGATGCGGCCGACGATCGCCTCCCAATCGAACTCGCGCTCGACGCGCTCCCGCGCGATGCGCGCGCGCGCCGAAGCCGCCGCCGCGCCGGGCCCGAGAATGTCCGCGATGGCCTCGGGGAACGCCGACACGTCGCGCACCAGGCACTCGTCCTCGCCGTGCAGCCCCAACCCGCGCGAGCCCTGCTCGGTGGTGATCACGGGGATGCCCGCCGCGAAGTAGTCGAGCATCTTGAGGTTGGTGCCCGAGCCGTGCTCCATCGGGTTGAGCGCCACGTCGCACGCCTCGAGGCAGAGGTTGCGCGTGACCTCGTCGACCTCTCCGACGAAGAGCACGTTGCCGGGCTTGATCTTCGGGTCGAACGCGTAGCAGACGCTGCCCATGAGGAGGAAGGCCACCTCGGGCAGCGCCACCGCCATCTCGAAGATGCGCTTCGCCGCCTCGATGTTCGGCCAATGGCCGCTGCCCATGAAGAACGCGAGTGGCGCCTGCGGGATCCCGAGCCGCTCCTTGAGCCGGGCGCGTTCCTCCGGGTCGACATAGCGGATGCGCAGGGCGTCGGTCCCGTTCGGCACGTCGAGGATGAGCTCGCGCGCCTTGCCATACGTCGTGGCGAGCCGCGCGCCGTCGTCGCGGGATGCGCAGAGGATCACCTGCGCGCCGCGCGTGCACGCCGCCTCGACCTCGCGCACGGCCGCGATCAGCTCGGCGCCGCGCGGCCGCTTCTCGAACAGCGCCGTCTTGATGTGCAGCTCGAAATCCTGGGCCTCGAGCCAGACCGGCAACCCGAGCGGCTCGAGCACCGGGTAGAAGTACGGATGCGAGGCGACCACGGCGCAAGCGTCCCGCGCTTCGCGCTCGAGCGCCTCGGCGATCTGCGGCGTGAGCGCATGCAGCCGCGGCATCGCGACGTCGGTGATCGGCGTGCCGACCTCCGCTTCGAGGTCGCGGTCGCGCCGGTCGTGCTCGGGGCTCATGGGAATCCGCACCTCGCGCACGCCGGGAGCGATCTCGCCGTCGAACGGCGCTTCGCTCGAGCGGCACACGCTCACGATCACGGTCTCGAAGTCCGGCGCGAGCGCGCGATAGATGTGGAAGGAGCGATGCTGCCCGCCGTGGCGGGGCGGATGGATGGGAAAGGTGCTCGCCACCACGATCTTGCGCCGTCCCGCGCTTCGCATGCGGACAGGCGGCGTCTGCGCAAGCAGCGTGCGCGCGACGACGTCCCACGTCACGCCGGCGGCGCGCTCGAGGCCGGCTGCGCCGAGCGAGCGTGCGAGCTCACGGTCGCGCACGAGTCGTTGCATGGCCGCGGCCAGGCTCGCGGCGCTCGGCTCGCACACGAAGCCGCTCACGCCGTCCTCCACGAGCTCGCGCGCGCCGCCCGCATCGGTGGTCGTGATGACCGCCTTGCCGCACTGCATCGCCTCCACCGAGATGAGCCCGTAATCCTCGGCATAGGGCACGAACGGGACGGCGAGCGCGTTGCGATAGCTCTCGCGCACCTGCGCATCGCTCTGGAAGCCGAGCAGCCGGATGCGCGCATCGCCGGCGGCCAGCTCCCGGATGCGCGCCTCCTCGGGACCCGCGCCGCCGATCAGCAACGGGACGTCGCCCTCGACCTGGCGCATCGCCTCGACGATGAGCGCGACGCGCTTGGGCGCGTCGAGCCGGCTCACCGTATAGAAATGCTCGAACCGCTCACCGGGCGACATCGCGCGGTGCGGGGGCGGATAGGCCACGTCGACCTGCACGCCCGCGGGAAAATAGCCGGGCCTTTCCGCCACCGTGCGCGAGATCGCGGCATAGCGCGTGATCGCGCCGGGCGCGAGCGCGATCTCGTCCAGCCAGTGCACGATCTCGCGCGCGAGCGGGCCGGGAAATTCGAGCAGCCCTGCGGGAGGCGCGCCCGCCAGGAGCTCGTGCCAGCGACCGAAGAATTCGGGGAGCGCGCTGCGCGAGATGCGGTAGCGGCGCATGTACGCGCGCAGCGCCGCCACACCGGGGTGCGCCGCGAGCTGCGGATCGACATCGGCTGCTCCCGGATAAGCGTCGTACAGCCCGCGCAGGCGATGGAGCATGTAGCAGACGTGCCGCGGGTGGCTCACGATCCACGCCGGGTATTTCCCGGAGATCACCAGGTCGAAGGCCGCGAGGTCGAGCGTCGAGAACGCCTGGTAGCTGCGCACGAGCGACGGCAGGTCGTGCTCGGGCGAGGGCAGCTTGATGATCTCGGCCTGGTGCGCCGTGTGCTCGTTCAGGTGGCTCGCCAGTCCCCACCACAGCTTCTCGGCGCCGCCCACCATGTACGGCACCGGGCACGGCGCGGCGATCGCGATCTTCATGCGCCGCTCAGGGCTGCGCGCGCTTGAGCCACGAGCCGGTCGCGAAGGCCGCCGCCTCGAGCGTGGAGCGATCCTGCCAATGGGCGGGAAGATGCAGCAGGCGCGCGAGCGCCGCCGCGATCGGGCCGGCGACCGGCACGCGATAGCCGGTGGCGATCGCGAACGCGATCAGGAGGCCCGGCACGCGGCGGCCGCGCGCGCGCGCCTCGGGCGAGAGCATGAGCCGGCCGAGGATCTCGATCCGCGTGAGCTTGCCGCGCAGGAGCGCGCGCTGGTAGTGCGCCGCGCCGTCCGCGTCCGGCTCGCGTCCCAGCAACGTGCGATACGCGGCCTGCAGGAAGACGTCGGGCGGCAACGCGAGGAAGTCCGCCACGTGCTGCACCGGCAAGGGGGCGAGGCCATACGCGCGCACCTCGCCGAACGCGGCCGGCGCGATCGGCGCGTAGCCGCCCACCGGCCCTTGCGAGCCACGCGCGCGCGCCTCCGTGCGGATCGCTTCGAGGATGGCGTCGATGTCGGGGCTCGATCGGCCCATGTCACGGCCCTGGCGAAAAGCGTTCATTCTAGCGTGCGGCCGCGGGCGGCCGGGCTCAGCCGCGCTCGGCGAGCAGGATGTCGACCACCGCGTCCCAGCCGGGGACGAGCCGGTCGTAGCGCGCGCGCCCCGCGCGACCCATGCGCGCGGCGGCCGCCGGCTCGGCCGCGAACCCGTCGATCGCCGCGGCGATCGCCTCGGGTTGCGGCGCCACCACGCGTCCGGTCTCGCCGTCGACGACGAACTCGAGCGGCCCGCCGGAATCGCTGCACGTGATCACCGGCTTGGACGACAGCATCGCCTCGAGCGTGACGTAGCCGTAGTCCTCGTCGAAGGGCGTGAAGCACACCCCCGTCGCATGGGCATAGAGCGCGCGCATCTCGTCGGCGCCCACGCGGCCGAGGAAGCGCACGCGATCCTGCACGCCCAGCTTCGAAGCGAGCGCGCGCACGGCGCCGAGCTGCCCGCCCTCGCCGGCGAACACGGCACACATCGCGCTCCTCGATTGCGCGATCGCGCGCACGACGAGCTCCTGGCGCTTCGCCTGCTCGATGCGGCTCGGGAAGAACACGTACGGCTCGGCTTTCGCGCCGTAGTGGCGCGTGGCCATCGGCGGAGGATGGTAGACCGCGCGCGATTCGATGCCGCACGCCTCGCGCAGCCGCTCGCTCACGCGCTTCGAGATCGTGCAGCGCGGCGCGCATGCGGGCAGGTGGCGTGCATCGAACGCGGCGACCTGCGCGCACAACGCGCGCTCGGCCTCGCTCGCCCGCGCCGCATCGAACAGCTCGTAGGCGCTGCGATGCTGGTGGCAAAGCCACAGTGACTTCGAGGAATGGCGCAAGCCGTACGCGGGAAACTTGAGGCACACCACGCGATCGGGCTCGTAGAGATTCAACGCGCCGAAGTCCTCGCCCTCCCAGGTCGCCATCGCGCGCTCGACCTGGTCCGGCGGAAAGAAGCGGAAGGGCAGCGTCACGATCTCGACCGGATGGCCGCGCGCCGCTATCGCCGCCTTCAACCCTTCGGCGAGCGCTTCCGCGCCCCCGGTGAGGTACGGCACCTGCACGCTCGCGATCGCGACCCTCATTTCGCCGGCTCCTGCGGCTCGAAGACGCCGACGGCGACCGGGTACCACAGGGTCGGGTTGCCGCGCTCCGAGAACCACGCGACGTGCTCGTGCACGACGTCGAACTCGAGCACGTAGCGGCCGGGCTGCGGCAGCAGGCGGATCGGCACCAGCACCTCGACGCACTCGCCCGGCGCAACATCGCGGGGCAGGAAGACGCGCGGATTGCTCCACGCGAGCATCTCGCCGTTCGCGTCGCGCAGGTGGTACGACAATGCGATGCCGCCCCGGCCCGCGCTCGAGGGGGCGACGCGCCACGAGTGGGACGATTCGTTCACGAGCACGACGCGCAGCGCGATCGCCTCGCCGGTCTCGAGGCTGCCGAGGCGCGTGCGGTCGACCGAGATCCCCGCGCGATAGGCATCGTCGGGCATCGATTCGTCGCCGCCCGCCGTGCGCGGTGCCGCTTCGGGCGTGGAGGCCGCGTGCGGCAATGCCGGCACGCGCTCGCGCGCCGCGACGATGCGTGCCGCGAAGTCTTGCGCGAGCGCCATCAAGGGCGCGAGATCCGCTTCCCGGAGCCGGTTCTGGAAGCGCGACAGGACCTGCGGCCGATCGGGATCGAGCCCGCTGAAATGCACGAACGCCACGCGCGCTCCGCCGGCGCGCAGGCCGCCCGCATCGACGCTGATGGGCCGCGAGTGCAGGTTCCAGTAGCCGACGTTGCTGCCGCGATCGCGCAGGACGTGCACGCCCGCGAAGAGCGAGGGCGCGAGGTCCATCCACTTCTGGTCGCCCTGGTAGCCGAGCTCCGGGGTGACGAAGCCCCAGCGCTGGCAACGCGCATCCCACCAATCGAGCAGCCGTCGCGCCTCGTCGCGTTGCGATACCGCGGCGAAGCCGAGGTTGAAGATGCCGGCGCGCAGGATCGTCACGTCGGAAGGCAGGCGGCCGTCCATCGGCAGCGGCGCATCGAGATGCGGCGTGAGGACGGCGCCGGCGAATTCGAGGGCGATCAACGCTTCCTCGAGCGGGCCGCGCACGTCGACGTCGGTGTCGAGATAGATCGCGCGGTCGCCGAGCCGGTCGAGCGCGTACCGCAGCAGGCGCGGCTTGAGCGCGAAGCAGAGCTCCGCGATCGTGTAGCGGGCGCGCAGCCGCTCCTCGGAAGCCGGATCGATGAGATCGCGCGGCATCACGACCCGGATGCCGGGCAGCGGCGGAGCTTCGCTCGGCTCATCTGCGCGGGGAACGTAGAGCAGCAGGCGTTCGGCGCGGGGATGATGCCGTGCGAGCGAATCGAAGAGCACGAGCGCCCACGGGAGGAAGTCGTGCGTGGCGATCGCGCAGAACGCGATGCGCCGGCCGAGCGCGCGACGGCGAACCACGGGGCGCAGCAGGCCGCCGGCCGATGCGGCGAGGGAATGGAGCGTTTGCACGTTCATGGCGGGCGCGGGTGACTATATCAGGACCACGTCGCATTTCGCGCTCGCCCCGCACCGCCAGTTGTTCGAAGCGTCGACGGCCGCTACCATGGGCCGCCTTCGCCTCGCGCCCTCCCGGCCCCTTCGTGCAGACACCGCGCTTTCGCGTTCCGCCTCTTCCCTCGGTGATCGCCATTGCGTGCGCGATCGTGATCGTGCTCTGCGTGGTGCCGCTCTCCCCGGCGATCGTCGGCGACGGCCTCGATTGGTCCTGGGTCGAGGCGCTGCACGTCGCGTTCGCGCGGCACCTGCAGTTCGGCTCGGATATCGCCTTCAGCTACGGCCCGCTCGGTTTCGCCCATGCACGTGCCTACTGGCCGGGGCTTTTCGCGCTCACGTTCGCCTATTGGGCCGTGGTGGCGGGTGCATTGATCGCGATGCACCGCGCGATGCCGTTGCCTTCGGGCGGCGCGACGATCGCCGCATGGATCGCGTTCACGGTGTGCGTGGTCATGGCCGGGATGAGCGCCTCGGACACCATCATCCTCGCGTTCTATCTCGTGCTCGTGTGGCGCGCGCTCGCGAGCGAGCCCGGTCCCGCGGGCGCCGCCATCCCGAGCGCGATCGGCGCGGTGATCGCGCTTTCCAAGCTGACGTTCCTCGTCGCGGGCACGGTCTCGGTGCTCGCCGCGAGCGCGATCCTGCTGCTGCGCGACCGGCGCTTGCCCGCGCTCGCAGGCGTCCTCGCGTTCGCCATCGTGGTGCCTCTCGCGTGGGTCGGCGCGCACCAGGACCTCGGCGGCTTGCCGGCCTATCTCGCGACCGGTTGGCAGATCGTGCACGGCTACGACGCGGCGATGGCGCTGCCCGGGGCGCCGTTCGAGCCGCTGGCTTTCATCGCGCTCGCCGCGATCGTGTTCGTGATGCCGGTGCGTCGCATGATCCTGTCGCGTGATGCGCGGCTCGCGCTCGCCGTCGGCGCCTCGCTCGTCCTTCTCGCGATCGCGTACAAGCAGGCGTTCACGCGCCACGACAGCCACGCGGTCATCGCCTTCGCGTTCCTCGCCTTCGAGGCGGCCGTCCTCGCATTTCACGCTCGGGCGAGCTCGGGTCGACGCGGGATCGCCGCCGCCAGCGTGCTCGTGGCGCTCGCATGCGCGGGCACGGTGGCATCCGCGCGAACGCACCTCGGCCTGGGCGCGGGTTACCTCGTCGAGCAGGCGGTCCTCATTCCCGCTCGCGCGCTCGCCTCCGCGGGCCAGTGGATCGCGGGAACGCATCCGGCGCCGGCGCGCCATGCCGCGGCGCTCGAGGCGATCCGCCGCGCGCATCCGCTTCCCGCGCTCGGCGGCAGCGTGGACGCCTACTCGAACGATCTGGCGCCCGTGTTCGCCTACGGGCTCGACTGGCATCCGCGGCCCGTTTTCCAGAGCTACTCCGCCTATACGCCCGAGTTGGCGGCGATGAATGCGTCGCACGTGACGGGCGCTTCGGCGCCCGATCACCTGCTCTTCTCGATCGAGCCGATCGATGCGCGCTTGCCGGCCCTCGAGGACGGCGCGTCCTGGATTCCGATCGTGCAGCGCTACACGCCGCGAACGCAGGGCGCGATGCTCGTGCTCGATCGCGACGGCGCGCGCAAGGCGGAGCTGCGTACGCGACCGCTCGGCCGGTTGCGGGCAGCGGGATGGCTGCGCCTCCCGGATGCAGCCGGCGCGATCGTGACCGCTTCGATCCGGCTACACGCGGCGGCCTCGAACCGGCTCGCCTCCTTCGTCTTCGGGCCGCCCCTGTACTTCATCCAGCTTCGGCTGGCGGGCGTGGAGGGGACGCGCCTCTTCCGCTTCGTTCCCGGAGCGGCGCAGGAGCCGTTCGTGATCTCGCCGCTGGTCGCGAACACCGCGGATTTCGCGCAGCTCTTCAACCGGACTCCGGGCGGGACAACGGGGCACGAGGTGCGCGAGATGCGCATCGTCGATTCGGCCGCGCGCGAGGTCGAGTTCGAAGTCGAGCTCGCCGCGGTGGATCTCGCGCGCGACGCTGCGGTCACTCGCGCGCGGTGAACGAGGTGATGTAGACCCAGTCCCAGGCGTTGGTCGCTCCGGGCAGCACCCGGATCTCAACGTCCGCCTCGCGTTTGGGTAGCTTCGCAGACAGGCAGAAGGCACCCTTTTGCGTCTGAATGTCGTCGGGGCGAACCTCGCGGCTGGCGACCACCTCCGGAGCCGTGGTCGCGTTGCGCACAATCTGCACAATGTATCCATCCGAGCGCCCCGGAAGCATGGCCTCGTGTCGCAACCGCGTACACACCTCGAGCTCGCTCGCCGGGACGAGGACGCGGAACGTGGAAGGAGGATGGGCGTTGAGGCCACTGCCAGCCGGCTCGAAAATGAAAGGCTGGACACGCACCGCATCCACCGCCTCGACGAGATGAAGCTCGCACGCCATCTGGCGCAACGGCCCGCTTGCCGATCTCGACGCGCGCGGCTTGAGCTCGACGTCGTTCAGATCGATCGTGAAAGGAACGTCGCGCCCCTCGGCATCGACGATGCGCACCTCCCGCACCTGGTTCAGGGGCGGATTCCCGGGACATTGCTTGAACAGGCCGGCGAAGTCGGCGGTGCTCGCAACCAGGGGCGACAGCACGATGGGCATTTCGGCGGCGCCGGGAATGAACCGGTAACGGCGCACCGTTTCGAAATTCGCCAACCGCATCTCGATGAAATAGATCCTCGGGCCCGCGAGGAACGAGGCCATCCGCGCGACCATGGGCTGGCGCACGTGGATGGACGCGGTCGTGACGTTCCCCTTGGCGTCGGGCACCGCCTGCCAACCCGTTCCCTGCAAGCGCCGGAGCGGCCGGCTTTGCACCGGCTGCATTCCCTCATCCGTGCGGTCGAGCAGCAGCAACGGGCCTTCCCGGGCCAGCGTGTAGCGCTGCAGGATCGGTACCCACGAGGCGCCGTCCTCGAGCGCAGCCCAGCGGCCATCGATGGGCTCGATCGCGAACAGCAGATGCTGGGGCGCATCGGCGCCACTTACGTGAGCGGCATTCAGCGCCGCCAAGCGCGGAGTGTAGGCGGCGTAGCTCTGGAACACCGGCCGCGGATGCCAGTTGAGCCGGTGCGCGAAGACTTCGGCCTGGCCATAGGAATAGATGTCGACCGTGCCCTTTAGCGGCGGCAGTGGGTGCGATTGGCGGATTGCCGCCTGGCCGGTTTCGAATCGCTTTCTCGCCTGCGGCGCGCCGGCAAGCAGGTCGGTGGAGGATTGGAGTGCGCGACCCGGGATCGCCGCGAGGTTCCTGAGAACGAACCCGACGCCCCACCCCAGGTTTCGATGCATCGCATACACGGAGCTCGCAAACGCGAGGGCGACGAGCAGCGCAGCCCATGCGATGTTCCAGTGCCCGGGGCGTGGCGACGCGAAAAAGCCCAGTAATACGGCCTCGAAGCCGAGGAACACGAAGGCCAACACCGCGTGCGCGTCATGGCGGGTGAACGATTGCATGAAGACCATTGCCATGATGACGAGCGATGCCATGACGGGCACCATCGCGACGCGATCGCGGGTGCGCGCGATACGAGCCGCCGGTACGCCGAGAACGACCACCGCCAACGCGACGAAAGTCCACGTTTCCGTGGCCGGCCCGGCCAAGCCCATGCCCGCGTCGTAGCCGCGCGCCAGTTCCCATCCGGTCGAGATGAACGTGCCCAGACCCCGGAGGGACTGATCGGCGCCGATCCATCCGGTTACCAACGCGACGCCGAATGCGATCAGCGCGGCGAGCGCGTGAGCGGGCTTGCCCCCGAGCATGAAGAGCGGCAATAGCGCCGCGATCGCCACGGCCCCGGCGATCATGAACGTGAACTTCGAGAGTCCGAGGAACGCCGCGGCGGCAGCGAGCGCGCAAATGCCGCGCACGGTGGGCTCTGCCGCGTATCCATACCACACGAGCAGCAGGAAGAAACCGAGGATCAAGGCGTCTGGCGAAATCAGCGCACCCGTCAGCACGCACGCCGCCCACGACACCCACGGAACCACCGGCGAAAACGGAAGCCGCGCGGTCATCGACCGGTACATCCATACGATGCCGGCGGCGGCAACCAGCCAATAGATGAGCGTGATCGCGAAAAGATCCGGCCAGTAGAGGCGCGTGTAAGTGAAACCGAGCGGGCCGAACGTGAAGACGATTTCCGAGCCGAACTGGTAGCCGCGCTGGAAGGCGACGTACAACGCCTGTTCCCAGGAGGAGTCCAGTCCGTCGCCGAGCGCTGCCGGGGTGAACGGCACAACGGCGAGGACAATGAGGGCCGCGCAGAGCACCTGCACGGCCATGCGAACGGGCGCGGCGAGGAAACGGGTGGCTTGCACTTGTCGTCGAGAAGGACTGCACGGCCCGGCAATGCCCGAAGGCCCGCGCGTGCCGGTTCCGTCCGTCTCGCGGTTGGCGTTCGGGGCGGCGTGCGGCCGCTATGTTATGCGGTTAGGCGGGCATTAACAACAGAGCGAGAACGCGCTTCAACGCGCCGCGGCCGGCTTGCATGCGATGATGAAGAACTGCTTGCCGAAGATGCGCCACGCGAGCGGCAGGCGCAGATAGAGCGAGACGAGCGCGGGATGGCTCGGCAGCTTGCCGCGGGTCGTGTAAGGCAGGAACTTGTCGATGCACGTTTCCACGCGGAAGCCCTTGAGCTGCAGCGCTTCCGAGAGCGACAGGTGGGTGAGGCCGAGATGATGGTCGTAGAAATCCCAGTACTCGCCCGGGAGATAGCGCAGGTTCGGCCCCATCACCATGAACCTGCCGCCCGGCTTGAGCGCTTCCCGCACCTGCTCGAGCAGCGCATCGAGCGCCTTCTTGTCCGGCAGGTGCTCGAGGAAATTCGACGTGAAGGCGACGTCGATCACCGATTCGCCGAGCTTGTGCAGGTCCGCGGCGCCCCATTGCCGGAACTCGACACCCTCGCGCACGCATTGCCCGGCGTCGGGATTGAGGTCGATCGCGAGCCGCCGCGCGGCTTCGATGTGGTTGATGAACTCGCCGTATCCGCACGCGATGTCGAGCACGGTATCCGAGGGCGCGACGAAGCGCTGGAACCATTGCCGGCACAGGACGGCCCAGATCGCGTCCTTCCTCGAGCGCTCTTCCGCGGAGGGGAAACGGATCTTGTACAGCTCGGCCAGCTCGCGGCTAGTCTGCATCCTTCGTCCTGAAGGTCACGTACTTGTAGAAGAGGAAGGTGGCGAGCATCGGGATGCTGATGGCAATCGCGTGCGCGATGGCCTCACGATACCGGACCACGCCGACGAACGGCAGCGCGTATCTGTCCAGCGCCATCGCGGCGATCCAGACGACCGGGAAGAACGCGAGGTTGATGAACACGAAGCTGCGGATCTGCTCGCCCAGCGGCCGGCTCGAATTGGGAAACACGAACATGCGATTCAGCACGAACGCGCTCGCGATCCCGACTCCGTATGCGAGCACGACCGCGACCGGGAATACGATCCAGATTCCGAGGAGGATGCGCGCCAGCCAATGCAGCAACGCGGCGGTCAGGCCGACGCCGACGAAGCCGAGAAACTGCCGGCTGAGGAACGGCCGGATCGCTCCCTGGGAGCGCTGAAGGATGGGTGGAGTCGCCAAGGATCGGATTATTGCGCAGTTTGGCGGGGCCGTGACGCGCTGCGCAAGCGGCGCAATCCGGCGAAAAGCAGCGGCAATCCCACCGCGACGCTCCCCCACAGCGTCGCGATGCGCACCAGCAGCAGCGCGGCGATGCTCGTCGCCGCGTCGACCGAAAAGGCGGAGAGCTGCGCGAGGAGCGCGAGCTCGAATCCGCCCAGTCCGCCGGGCAGCAGGCTGAGAGACCCCGAAAGGTGCGAGAGCGCGACGATGCCGGACGCCGTCGCGAGGGACAACGACGATCCGGCGCTCGCGAGCGCGAACCACAGGAGCGCACCGGTCGCCACGTTCGCGGCCATGCCGAGCGCGAGGTAGGCGAGGAACCGGCGGCCGCCCACCATGTCGCCGGCGTGCTCGAAGAAGAGGTTCGCCCAGCCGAGCGCACGCCGGGCTGCGCCCGGCAGCCGCGTGGCGCCCTGCAGCGTCTTGCAGAACCATGGAGCGACGCGCACGGCGAGCACGCCGGCCCCGCCGACCGCGAGCGCGATCGTCCACCGTACGGCCGCGGAGCCGTTGCCGAGGATCAGCGTGGCGAGGGCGACCAGGCCGAGCAGGTCGAAAAGCCGCTCGGCGAAGTAAGCGGCGAGGCTCACGTTCGCGGGCACGCCCTCGTGCAGCAGCAATACGCTCCTCACGGTCACGCCCGCCTTGCCCGGTGTGGGCAGGAGCGCGAGACCGCCGAGAAAGATCGAGAAGCCGCGCGCGAGCGGCACCCGGTATCCCTCTCCGGCGAGCATGAGGTGCCATCTCGCGAAGCGCAGGCCATGGTTCAGCCAGAACAGCACCAGCAGCGCGAGCCAGGATTCGGCTCCGACCATCGCGGCCGCCGCGCTCGCCGAGCGGCCCGCCCACCCGATGGCGGCGAGGAGCAGCAGCACGACCCATGCGGCCGCGACCACCGCTACCTGCACCAATCTCAGCCGCAACCGCTCCGGATCCACGGGTTGGCGATCACGCGGGGCCGGCCGCGGCGAGCTCGGCGAGCTCGCGCCCGACGCGCATGCTCTCGGAGATCGAGCGGTCCTCGGGGTAGTAATGCGAGGTGTCGGCGAGGAAGAGCCCGCGCACGCGGCTGCGCTTGGGCGGCAGCGCTTCGTAGAAATTCGGCGTGCACACCGTCTGCGCGAACTCGTAGCGGAAGGCGTTCGCGGCGAGCACCCACGAGTCCTCGAAGCGCGGGTTGAGGCGCTTCAGATATCCCTTCACTTCCTCGACGAACGCCTCGGGCGGCAGCCGGTACTTGGGATGGCTCACCGGCATGTAGAACGGCGCGTAGAGCACCGTGCTCGGCAGCGGGTTCAGGTTCGAGTACTCGATCACGCCCGGGATCGCCATCGAGGGATCGTTGATGTTGGTCCAGAAGTTGGGCGAGATCGGCTCGCTCAGCTTGAACACCGCGCACACCACGCCGATGTTCACGATTGCGGCGATCTTCCGGCGCTCGTCCTCCGGCAAATCGGGCGCGAGCTTCACGAGGTACGGCAGCGGGATCGTCGAGATCACCGTGTCGTAGGCAATCGACTGGCCATTCACCCGGATGCCGCGCACCGCTCCATCGGCGCCGATCTCGATCCTCTCGGCGCCGGACTTGAGCAGGATGCGCCCTCCGAGCCCTTTGATGCGCGCCTCGATCGCGTCGAGCAGCGTATCCGAGCCGCCCTCGAGATAGCCGAGCTCCTCCTCGAACAGGCTCTTGCGCGACAGCGCCACGCGCTTGATGCGGGTGCCGAGCCACGCCGCCGAGAGGCTGTCCTTGTACTCGTAGAACTTGAGGTCGAAGAGGCTGCGCCAGAGGACGTCGTAGCCACGCTCGCCGACCCACTTCTTGAGCCACGGCGTGCAGCCGACCTTGTCGAGCGCGCTCCAGTCGGAAACGCCCTTGGTGCGCATCACGTGCGCGGCGTAGCGCAGCTTCGTCACGAGATCGAGCCCGGGAAACTTGAGCAGCGCGATCGGGTTGCCCCACTCGTGCAGCTTGCCGCCGTAGTAGAACCCCATGCGCGTCGTGCGCCAGCGCAGCTTGTCTTCGATGCCGAATTCGCGCAGGTATTCGAACGTGGTTCGATCGGGCTTGCAGATGAAGTGGTAGAAGCGCTCGATCTTGAGGCCGCCGAGGTTGGTCGACGCGGTCATGCCGCCGATGCGGTCGTCGCGCTCGTAGAGGTCGACGCGCCAGCCTTTCTTGAGCAGCTCGTAGACCACGGCGAGCCCCATGGGCCCGGCTCCGAGCACCGCGGCCACGCCGGGCTTGCCGCTCGCGGGCGCGCTCATCGATGCACCAGCACCTGGCTGTAGCGCGGATCGCAGTAGGACTCGCGCACCGCCTGCTCGAACGGCGTCTGGCGGAAGCCGAACGCCTGCTCGGTGTCCACACCCTTGAAGTCGTCGCCCGCGGCGAGCGCCTCGAGCTGGTCGGCGGTGAACGGCGGCTTCCTGCTGAAGAGCGCGTAGATGCGCAGCAGCGCGCGGAAGAGCGCGAACGGAATGTGCACGATCGGCGTGCGCAACCCCTTCACCTTCTTGATGAGCCGGATGATGTCGACGTAGTCGATGCGCTCGGCGCCCACGACGTCGTACACCTGGCCCTGCGGGCGCTCCTCGATCGCCCACACCAGCGCGCGGCAGAAGTCGCGGATGTAGAGCGGCTGGCGCATGTAGCGGCCGTCGCCCGGGATCGGGAACACCGGCACCTTCTCCATGAAGCGCGAGAGCCAGCCGAGGTGCTTCGGGTCGAACCATCCGAACATGAGCGTCGGCCGCAACACGCAATGGGGCGATCCCGACGCGCGCACCAATTCCTCCTGCGCGCGCTTGGTGCGCGTGTAATCGTCGTCGGCGACCGAGTTCACGACCGAGGAGCTCACGTGCACGACGAACGCGGCGCCGCGGTTTGCGATCGCCGCGAGCATGCGCTCAGTCGCCGCGATGTTGTTGCGCGTGAAGAGCTCGGGATGCTTGCCGGTGATCTGCGCGTGCAGCACGACGACGACGGTCTCGGGATCGAAGAGGGATTCCCACGCGCCGGGCTCGGCGAGATCGGCGGCCACCGTGCGCGCGGCCGGAACGAGCATCTTCAGGACGGCGAGGTTGCCCGCGTGCTTGTCGACGGCGACGATCTCGCGGCAGCCGCGCTCGTGCAGCATGAGCGCGAGATTCTGGCCGACGAGCCCGGCCGCCCCCGTGATGATCACCCGCGGCAGGGGCTCGCCGCCGGGCGACGATGGGCCCTTGCTCATAGCTTGATTCGGACGAAGAGGAATTCGGGGATGTGGCGGATCACGAGCATTATCCAACGCCAGAACCACGGCGTGTAGACGATGCCGTCGCGGCGATCGATCGCGCGCACGATCGTCGCGGCCACATCCGGGGGCGAGGCCCACAGCGGGCCCTTGGGAAACGCCTCGGTCATCGGCGTGTCGACGAAGCCGGGCCGGATGTCGACCACCGCGATTCCCAGCTTGGCGAGCTCCTGGCGCATGCCGCCGAGGAGCGCCGAGACCATCCCCTTCGCCGAGCCGTACACGTAGTTGCTCTGGCGCCCGCGCACGCCCGCGACCGACGTGATGACCGCGAGCGTTCCATGGCCGCGCGCCTTCAGGTACTTCGCCGCGTGCAGGCACAGCGCGGCGGTGGACACGCCGTTCAGCTCGATCTCGCGCACCGCGAGCCCGACGTCGTTCTCCGCGGCCGCCTGGTCCGGCAGCGTGCCGTGCGCGATGAAGACGCAGTCGATGCCGCCGAGGGCTTGCGCCGCGCGCTCGACCAGCCCCGCGTGCGCGGCGCGATCGGTCACGTCGAAACGCTCGAAGGCGACCCGCTTCGCGCCGCGGATGCGCAGGTCGGCCGCGCTCGCGCCGAGCAGCGTCTCGCGGCGGGCGGCCAGGTACAGCGAATCGCCGCGCGCCGCCCACAGGCGCGCGGTCGCTTCCGCGATCGCCGAGGTCGCCCCGATCACGAGCACGTTCATGGGCGACGGAACTCCATCGCCTCGCCGCCCGTCACGCGCCGCCAGAAGCTCGACGAGAACTTCGGGTCGACGAACGCCGCGAAGCGCTCCCACTCCGGATAGAAAGCGCGGAACGCCTGCGCCGACATGCGCGCGTCCTTAGCGGCGTAGACGCGTCCGCCGACGCGCGCGACGATCGCGTCGAGCCGCTCGAGCAGCGTGAGCGTCGAGGCGCCCCGATGCGGGAAGTCGAGCGCGAGCGTGTAGCCCGGGCGCGGGAAGGACATCATTCCGGCCGGCGCCATCGCGCCGAAGCGCTTGAGGACCGCGAGGAACGAGCCCTGCCCGCTCGCCGCGATGGCGCGCAGCAGCTCCTCGAGAGCGTCGCGCCCCGCCTGCGCCTCGGGAACCGAGCACTGGTATTGCAGGAATCCGCGCGGGCCGTAGAGGCGGTTCCACTCGAGGATGGCGTCGAGCGGATAGAAGAACGGCTCGTACGAGACGCGTGCGGGACGGCCTTCGCCGCCGCGCGGCACGCGATAGTAGAGCTCGTTGAACGCGCGCAAGGTGAAGCCGTTCACGAGGGAGACCGGCGGCTCGATGGGGAAGGGTCGCGCCTTCTTCCTGGGTGCCGGGCCCGGCGCGTCGTCGTGATTGCCGGCGAAGAGCACGCCGCGCGTGCCGCCCGCACCCGCGGTCGCGCAATCGAGCCAGGCCACCACGTATTCGTGCTCGCGCTCGAGCGCCTCGCAGCGCGCGAAGAAATCCGCGAGCGACGCGAAGCGCACGGCCCGCTGCGAGATCCACGGCCCGGGCACGCGCTTCAACGCGATCTCGGCCCACGTGACCAGGCCGGTGAGGCCGAGGCCCCCCAGGGTCGCGTGGTACATCGGCGCGTTCGACTCCGCGCTGCATTCGACGCGCGAGCCGTCGGAGCGCGCGAGCTCGAAGCGGCGCACGTGATGGCCGAAGCTGCCGTCGCGATGGTGGTTCTTGCCATGCACGTCGTTGGCGATCGCCCCGCCCACGGTCACGAAGCGCGTGCCGGGCGTGACGGGCAGGAACCAGCCGCGCGGCAGGGCGAAATCGATGATCTCGGCGAGCAGGATCCCCGCCTCGCAGCGCAGCACGCCGGTCGACGCGTCGAATGCGATCAGGCGATCGAGGCCGCGCGTGCGGATCAGCGTGTGGCCGTCGTTCAGGCAGGAATCGCCGTAGCTGCGTCCCATGCCGTACGGCAGCACCAGGTCGTCGGCCGCGGGCAGCCGCGCGGTGCGGTCGCGCATCTCGCGCACCTGCTGCCGCGGGGCGAATACGCGGCCCCACGAGCCGAACGCGATGCGCTCGTTCACGTCGCGAGCCACGCGACGACCGCGCCGGCCGCCGCGGCGAGCCAGCTGGTGCGGTCGCGCAGGGCGAAGAGCACCGGATCGTCGTCCATGCGGCCGCGCGCCGCGATGAGCCAGATGCGTGCGATCCAGTAGAGCAGCAGCGGGCAGAGCAGCCACAGGAAGGCCGGATGCGAGTAGAGCGTCGTCACCGTCTCGCCGTTCATGTACAGCGCGAGCACGAGCACGCTCATCAGGCCGCTGCCTCCGCCCATCGCGAGCAGGACCGCTTCGTCGGCGTGGATGTAACCGCGCCCCGGCGTGGTGTGCATCGCTTCGCCGGCGAGCGCCGTGATCTCCGCGAAGCGTTTGACCATCGCGAGGCTGAAGAAGAGGAACATCGAGAGGGCGAGGAGCCAGAACGACGCCGGCGCCGAGACCGCGAAGCCGCCCGCGACGATGCGCATGGTGTAGAGCGCCGCGAGCGAGACGACGTCGACCATCGCGATGCGCTTGAGCCCGAACGAATAAGCGAGCGTGAGCGCGAGATAGGCGCCGAGCGAGACCTGGAACCACGGCGGCATTTCCCACGCGAGCGCGACCGCGACGACGAGGGTGCCCGCGAGCATCGCGACACCGGCGGGAATCGACAGGCGCCCGGAGGCGAACGGCCGCGATCGCTTGCGCGGATGCGCGCGATCGGCCTCGAGATCGAGGAGATCGTTCAGGAGGTAGGCACTCGACGCGGTCGCGCAGAACGCGAGGAAGCCGAGGAACGCCATCGCGAGGAGCACCGGGTCGGCCAGCCGGTGCATGGCCGCGAGCGGCACCAAGAGCAGGACGTTCTTCGCCCATTGGTGCGGACGCAGCGCCCTGATCGCGGCCTTCGTCGCATCGATCCGGCCCTGCCCGCGGAAGACGCGCTCGACCTTCGCCTTGCGGCGCACGGCGTTCGCGAGCGTGCCGGAGCGATCCACCACGAACGAACGGTCGGCCGCGGTCCACACCGGCATGTCGGCCGCGCTGTCGCCCAGGTAATCGAAGCCGCGCTCGCCGTAGCGGCGCACGAGCTCCTCGGCCTTCGCGCGTCCCTTCAGGTTGCGTCCCTCGCCGGTGGCGATCACCTCGTCGAAAAGGCCGAGGTGGTCCGCGACCTGGCGCGCGAGAGTCGCATGCGAGGCGGTCGTGAGGACGATCGTGCGGCCCTTCGCGCGCTCCTCCTTGAGGAACGCGACGACCTCGTCACGATACGGAAGTCGCGACACCTCGGGATTCGCGCAGACGGACAGCCGCTCCTTCAGGTGCGCGCGTCCCCGCACGAGCCACAGCGCGCACGACCCCAGCACCCACGGTCGACGCTTGACCGCGAGCAGCACGCTCTCGTGCAGCAGGTCGGTCGCGAGCAGCGAGCCGTCGAGGTCTACGCAAAGCGGCTGCATGGGAATGACCGCATCGGGGCGGTTCGAGCTCTAATGGGTTTGCGTCCGGGGCGCGAACGCGACTTCATCGTCGGCAAGCAGGGGGCGGCGGTGACGTGCCACGCTCCCGGCCCTCGACCGGAGAGTCTAGCAGAGCGGGGCGGCGCCAAACGGGCCTATCCGCGGCGTTGCCTTTCGGCGAGCGACAGGCACGCGTGCAGCGATCCTTCGCGGGATGCGAGGCGCGTGCCGGCGAACCGCCCGAGGGTCGAGGCCCACGAGCGTGCCGACGCCCGCGCGCGATCGCCCCATCGCGAACGCCCGGCGAGCGAGCGCAAATGCGCGCGGAAATGCGCGGCGTGCTCGCGTCCCATGCGCCAGGCTTCGCGCCAGGTCGGCACGAGGGCGAAGCCGAACGCGCGGTTCATGAACCGCGCCTCGTCGTAGCGGCGACGGAACAGCTCGCCGGGCCCATAGTCGTGCGAATGGCGCACGGCCGCGTCGTGCACATACGCGATCGCGTCGCCCGCATCCTGCACGGCGCGGGCCCACGCCTGGTCCTCGCCGAAATCGATCTCCGGGAACGGGACGCGCGACCACGCCTCGCGCCGGATACACGAGTTCACATTGGAGAAGTAATGCAGGCGCACGCGCTCGCCGGCGCCCAGCGGCGCGCCGTCATACCGGAACAGTGCGTCGTGCCCGCCGAACGAATCGAAGTGCATGCGCACCTCGAGGGCCTCGAGCGGATCGGCGCCTTCGTGCGGAGCCTGGCAGCCGAACGCGCCGGCCACTTCCGCATGCGCATCCATGAACGCCACGAACGCGGCGAGCCAGCGGTCGTTCGCGGGCACCGCGTCCTGGGTGAGGAACGCGACCAGCTCGCCGCCAGCGATGCGCATCGCGAGGTTGCGCGTGCGGCCATGCTGGAACTCCGAGGGCGCGATCGCCTCGACGCGCACGCGCGAATTCGCGCGCGCCAGCTCCGCGGTGCCATCGCGCGACCCCGAATCGATCACCAGGATCTCGAAGGGAACGTCGAGCCGCTGCGCGCACACGGCCTCGAGACATTTCCCGAACAAGCTGCCGCCGTTCTTCGTGAGCAACGCGACCGAAACCTTCAAGCGTGAGCCTCCGCCGCGAGCGGATGGGTGCGAAGAGGGGGACCTATAATAACCGGCCGATCCTCCAGCCCCCACAACGTCCCATGCAGTCGTTCGACACTTCGCCGCGCGAGATGGTCGCGAGCCTCTGGCGCCATCGCGGCCTCGCCGTCGCGCTCACCAAGCGCGAGGTGGTGGGGCGCTATCGCGGTTCCGTGATGGGCCTGGCGTGGTCGTTCTTCAACCCGCTCTTCATGCTCGCGATCTACACGATCGTGTTCTCGACGGTCTTCCGCACGCGCTGGGGAACGGGCGACGAGACCAAGACCGACTTCGCGATCATTCTGTTCGTCGGCATGATCGTGCACGGCCTCTTCGCCGAGTGCGTGAACCGCGCGCCGGGGCTGATCCTGTCGAACGTGAACTACGTGAAGCGCGTCGTCTTCCCGCTCGAGATCCTGCCGTGGGTGGCGTTCGGCTCCGCGCTCTTCCATGCGGTCGTGAGCCTGGTCGTGCTGCTGCTGGCGCAGCTCCTGCTGCGCCAGCAGATGCCGTGGACCGTCGTCTTCTTCCCGGTCGTGCTCGTGCCGCTCGTGCTCTCGACCATGGGCTTCAGCTGGTTCCTCGCCGCGCTCGGCATGTACGTGCGCGACATCGGGCAGGCGATCGGCATCATCACCACGGCGCTGCTTTTCCTGTCGCCGGTCATGTATCCGCTGAGCGCGGTGCCGTCCCCGCTGCACGAGCTGCTGCAGCTGAATCCGCTCACCTTCATCATCGAGGAAGGGCGCAACACGCTGCTCTTCGGGCGCGTGCCCAACTTCGCGGAGTGGGGCGTGATGACGGCGGTAGGGGCCATCGTCGCGTGGGCCGGCTTCGCCTGGTTCCAGAAATCGCGCGCGGGGTTCGCCGATGTCGTCTGAGCAAGCGATTCACCTTCCTGCGTAGGCCAGCCGGGCGGGGGTTTCCTCGCAAAACGCCTGTATAATCTTCCGCTAGCGGTTGACGCGCCAAATAATTGAATTAAAAACGGAACTTGCGGCGTCTTTCCGCTGGGTAGCCGCCGCTTCCCGAGTCCCATCGCGCATGCCGCGCGGAACGGGCCGCCGCGCCATCCTTTTGGCTTGTCACGACCTTCCGGGCCCGGGGGTTGCGCGACGAGCCGCAATTCCGAGATGAATGGCCTTGAACACCGATTCTTCCACGCAAAGCCCGACCGATTCCGCACCACGGCGCGCGCCCCGGTCGCCGGCTGGCAGCCCGAATGCATCGACGAGTGCCTCGTCGGATGCGAGCATGCATGCCCGCGACACGAAGGATGACGCCTCGCGCAAGCGGCTGATCGTCGTGCTGGGCATGCACCGCAGCGGTACCAGCGCGATCGCGCGTGGTCTCGTGACGCTCGGCGTCGATCTCGGCGACCGGCTGATGCCGGCCGCGCCGAACAACAACGAGAAGGGTTTTTTCGAGGACGTCGACGCAAATGCGCTGAATACCGAAGTGCTGCGCAGGATGGGGCGTGAATGGGACAGCCTCGCGACGATTCCGGCCGCCGCCTTCGCCGCGCGAGAGCTTGCGCCGTATCGCGCCCGCGCAATCGCTCTGCTTCGGGAGCGGCTCGAGGGCAAGGCGATGTTCGGCTTGAAGGACCCGCGGATCTCGCTGCTGCTGCCCTTCTGGAAGGGAGTCTTCGAGGAACTGCAGTTGGACGTGGGCTATGTGCTGTGCCTGCGCCATCCGTTCAGCGTCGCGAAGTCCCTCGAGGAACGCGACGCCTTCGATCCCACCAAGAGCCACTACCTGTGGCTCGCGCACTCGGTTTGTGCATTCCTGCAGTCTGCGGGGCGCCCGAGAATCGTCGTGGACTTCGACCGGCTGATGGACGCGCCGGCCGAACAGCTCGCGCGCATGGCCGATCGCCTGGGCCTCGCCTTCGATGCAGGATCCGCGGAAGCGCGGCAGTTCTCGGTGGAATTCCTGTCGGAGAACCTGCGTCATACCCGGTTCGGCGCGGACGTGCTCTCCTCGGCCGATGTTCCCGGCGAGGTGCGCGAAGCGTACGAAGCGTTGAGGCGGCTCGCCGAGGACAGGGCCTCCCCCGAAGATGACGCGATGCGCACCCTCTTCGAGCGGCTCGAGGGACGGCTTGCGCAGCTGGGCCCGGTGTTCGCCTTTGCGCAAAGGAGCGCCCGTATCCACGACCTCGAGCTTGTCGTCGCCGCGCGCGACGGGCAGATCCACGGGCTCAACCTCGCGGTTGCCGAGCGCGACCGACAGATCCATGCGCTCTCCGGGGCGGCCGAGGAACGGGAAGCATTGCGTGCCCGCGTCCACGAGCTGGAGATGGCGCTCACCTCGCGCGACGGGCAGATCCATGGCCTCAACGTCAGCATCGTCGCGAAGGACCGGGAGCTCCAGCAGGCGGTCGGCGAGCGCGACGCACGCATCAAGCGCCTCGAAAGCGAACTCGACAGGACGAGCCGCATTCAAGCGGCGCTCATTCACGCCTTCACGAACCTGCGCGCGACTCTCAAGGAAGAAGCCCTCATCTTGAGCCGGGGTGCCCAGGCGCTCGAGGCCGCGGCCGAACGCGTTTCGGGCCTGCCCGCGACGGCACGCGAGCTCGAGGCGAGCTGCAATCGCTGGTCCACGGAGCTCATGCGCGTCGCCGAGGAGCCGATGCAAGGTGATTTCGACAGTAGCGATGCCGAGCGCCTCTCGCGCTGGATGCTGCATGCCGTGAACGTGCGCTCGCTCGCATGGAAAGGGCTCGCCGACTCCGGGATCGCCGTTTCCAACGCGTTGATCGAGTCCGTGTCCCACCTCGATCTGAGCCGGATGCGGTTGGCCGAGAGTCTGCGTGCGACGTCCAGCGCGGAGACCGCATATGCGCGGGCGAGCGCGGATCTGGTGCAGTTGCAGAACGCGTGGGCGCAGGCGCAGGCGCAGGTGCAGGACCGTGATCGCATCCTGAGCCTCGCCGAGCATCGGGCCGCCACCTGGCTGGGCGGGCTGTTCGCCGGGCTGCCGCGCGTCCGCGCCGGTCTGCAAGGGCCGCTGCGCCTGTTCAGCAACCGGGGTCATCCCCGCAAATGAACGGGCGCTTTTGAAGCCATGGCAGAAAAAGCGTTTCCGCCTCGCTCCGTGAGCCTGCTGATCGAACCGCGCGCCGGCGTCGAGCGCGTGCATGGGATCCTCGACGGTGGCGTCTGGCGCGCCACGACCGACGATCCGCAGTTCGTGCTGGCGGAGAATTTTCCGTTCATCGGAGACGATCTGTTCCTGCTGGAGTGGGATGTGCTCGCCATCGAGGGTGGCGCAGGGCTTCCCGTGGTCTATTTCGACTTCGGCGACGGCTTCGATGAGCGCAATGCCGTGCGCATGGGCAGGAGCGGGCTTTCCCTCAATTCGTGCTCGACGGTCGTGCGGCTCCGCAAGCGCCCCGCGCAGGTACGCCTCGATCCGTGCGGCGCGAAGGGACAGTTCTTCTGCTCGGAGTTCTTCGTCTGTCCGATCGCGCCGGAACGCGCCACATTGGCGGGCATGGAGGCGCGCGCTTTACCGTACGGGGAGACGCTCGTTTCTTCCGCCACCAAGCCGGCGCTCTATCCAGATCCGATGCAATCCACTGGATCCGCGACGCCTCGGATCGCGGCGATCGTGCACCTCTTCTACGAGGACCTGTGGCCGGAGATCGCGGAGTACGTGGGACACATCCCCCGGCTGAACCGCCTTTACGTCTCGGTGCGCCAGGACGCGCCCGCCGACATCGAGGCAAGGATCATCGCGCGCTTCCCGTTCGCCCTCGTGCGAAGGGTCCCGAATCGTGGCCGTGATGTCCTGCCGTTCCTGCAATGGCTGGAGGTAGCAGCCCTGCACGGCATCGAGCTCGTGTGCAAGATTCACTCGAAGCGCTCGACCCATGTCGCCACGGGGGACGCTTGGCGACGCGACATGCTCGACAAGCTCGTCGGCTCGCCAAGGACGGTAGAGGAGGTCCTCGACCAGTTCGCGATCGACCCATCCCTCGGAATCATGGGGCCCGGGGGGCACGTCGTATCGTCGGAGTATTACTGGGCGCGCAACGCCACGCGCGTCGAGCAACTCGCACTGCGGCTCGGCCAGGACGTGCGCGACCATCCGTTCCGCTACGTCGCAGGTTCGATGTTCTGGGCGCGCGTGGATGCCCTGCTTCCGCTGCGCCGGCTCAGCCTGTCGGATGCCGACTTCGAAGCGGAGAGCGGCCTCGAAGACGGAACGCTGGCCCATGCGATCGAGCGCTGCTTCCCGATTGCGGCCGCGGCCGCCGGTTCCTCGATCGGCGAATCGCGCAATACGACCGGTGCGCGCGTCGAGGACTTTGCGCCCCCCGGCTCGCCACCGCGTACCTACGCGACCTGGATCGGCGAGTTCGAGGCGGCACCGCACGAATATCAGCTGCTTGCGCGTGAGCACGCGAGTTGGGGCTCGCAACCGGTCATTTCAATCGTGATGCCGGCCTACAATTCGCCGGGCGAGCAGCTCGTGGCAGCGATCGAGTCGGTGCTGGCGCAGGTGTACCCGCACTGGGAGCTTTGCATCGCGGACGACGCTTCGAGCGAGCCGCACGTACGCGAGATGCTCGAGCAGTACCGGCGCCGTGATTCCCGGATCAAGGTCGTATACCGTGAAGACAACGGTCACATCTCGGCCGCGAGCAACTCGGCGATCGAGCTGGCGAGCGGCGCCTTCATCGGCCTGCTCGACCACGACGACTTGCTGCACCCGCTCGCCTTGCACTACGTGGCCGAAGCGATCATCGCGCATCCCGATGTCCAGCTCGTATACACCGACGAGGACAAGCTGGACCTGCGCGGTCAGAGGTGCGACCCGTACTTCAAGTGCGAATTTAATTACGAGTTGCTGCTCGCGCAGAACATGGTGTGCCACTTCGCCTGCTTCGGTGCGCAGCGCTTGCGCGAGTTGGGCGGTTTCCGGCTCGGCTTCGAGGGAGCCCAGGACTATGACCTCGTATTGCGCTTCTGCGAGGCTCTGCCGGCTTCCCGCATCGTGCACGTACCGCGTGTGCTCTACCACTGGCGCATGGGCAGCGGCAGCACCGCCATGAGCGCGGACGAGAAACCTTATGCGCGCATCGCCGGGCGAAAGGCGGTCGAGGACCACCTGCTCAGGACCGGCCAGGACGCCACTGTCGAGGCGGCTCCGGAAGAGCCGGGCATGAACCGCGTGCGCTTCAGGCCACCAACGCCGGCGCCGCAGGTCGGCATCGTGATTCCTACGCGCGATCGCGCCGACCTCGTGGAGATGTGCGTCGGCTCGATCCTTTCGCGCAGCTCCTATCGCAACTATTCGATCGTCATCGTCGACAACGCAAGCCGCGAACCGGCCAGTCTCAAGCTCTTCGAACGCCTGCGTGCGAGCGGCGTGACGATCCTGCATGACGAATCCGCGTTCAACTTCTCCGCCCTCAACAATCGCGCGGTCCGCTCGCTCTCGTCCGACTTCGTCTGTCTCCTGAACAACGATATCGAGGTCATGACGCCGGACTGGCTGGAAGAAATGGTCGGGATGGCCGCCCGGCCGGGAATCGGCGCCGTCGGCGCGCGCCTGTGGTATCCCGACCGTCGCCTTCAGCACGCGGGCGCGATCATCGGCATCGGTGGCGTGGCGGGGCACTCCCACAAGTACCTGCCGAAGGGCGAACGCGGCTACTTCAGCCGCGCGGTCCTTCACCAGGAGGTGAGCGCGGTCACTGCGGCCTGCCTGGTGATCCGTCGGAGCACCTACGAGCAGGTGGGCGGGCTGGACGAAAGCCTCTCCGTCGCGTTCAATGACATCGACTTCTGCCTTCGCGTGCGTGCCGCGGGATACCGCAACGTGTGGACGCCTTATGCGGAAATGATCCATTACGAGTCGGCTTCGCGCGGCCACGAGACGACGCCCGAAAAACAGGCGCGTTTCCAGAACGAGGTCCTGCTGATGATGGAGCGCTGGGGAGACGTCCTGCGCAAGGATCCCGCCTATTCGCCGAACCTTACGCTCGAGCACGAAGATTTCTCGATGGCCTGGCCGCCACGAGTGGAGCCGATGGTCCATTCGAAGCGGGAGGTCGAGGAGGTGTCGGCATGACGACCGCCGATTCGGTGGCACGCTTCCCGACCGCGGCGGCATCGGCAGATGCCATCGGACAGCTGCTGATCCAGCGCGGCCTGATCTCGCAGCAGGACCTCGACAAGGCGCTCGCGTTCCAGCGCCAGTACAAGGGACGCCTCGGCTCGATCCTCGTGCGCATGGGTGCGCTCTCCGAGGATTCGCTGCTGCCGGTGCTCGCCGAGCAGCTCGGCTACTCGCTGCTCGCGGACGACGATCTGCCGAAGCGCAGGGAGGAGATCGCCAACGCCATCGAGGCGATGGCGCTCCCGCCCGAGTGGTTCTACGACCAGCGCGTGGTCGCCTGGGAGGATGCGTCCGGCGTGATCCGCTGCGCCTCGCGCAACCCGCTCGACAGCTGCCTGCACGAGACGGTCGCGATCGCGCTCGGCGAGCGCGAGCACGCCTGGCATTTCGTGCGCACCCAGGACCTCGAGCGGCTGCTCAAGCTGATCGAGCTCTCGCCCGAGAACGGCGCCTCCGACGACGTGGCGCACCTGCGCGAGCTCGCGGAGGAAGCGCCGACCATCGAGCTGGTGAGCAACATCCTCGCGCAATCGATCGACGAGGACGCCTCCGACGTGCACATCGAGCCCGAGGAGACGGAATTCGCGGTGCGCTACCGCATCGACGGCGTGCTGCATACGCGCATGACGCAGCCGCGGGCCCGCTTCGACGCGGTGGTCACGCGCATCAAGCTCATCTCCGGCATGGACATCGCCGAGCGCCGCCTGCCGCAGGACGGCCGCATCTCGATCCGGGCCGCCGGCGCGGACATGGACGTGCGCGTCTCGGCGCTGCCCGGCGTGCACGGCGAATCGCTGGTCATGCGCCTGCTGCCGAAGGAGCGCGCGTACCTGAGCCTCGATTGGCTCGGCATGGAGGCCGACCACCATGCGCAGTTCGCGCGCTGGACGCTCGAGCCGCACGGCATCATCCTCGTCACCGGCCCGACCGGCTCGGGCAAGAGCACGACGCTCTACGCGGCGCTCGATGCGGCCAACGACCACACCAAGAAGATCATCACGGTCGAGGACCCGGTCGAATACAAGCTGCGCGGCGTGACCCAGGTGCAGGCGCACAGCGAGATCGGCTACGACTTCGCGCGAGCTTTGCGCGCGATCCTGCGCCAGGACCCGGACGTGATCATGATCGGCGAGATCCGCGACCTGGAGACCGCCGAGATCGCGGTGCAATCGGCGCTCACCGGGCACCTGGTCCTGTCGACGCTGCACACCAACGATGCGCTGAGCGCGTTCACGCGCCTGCTCGACATGGGCGTCGAGCCGTTCCTCGTGGCCTCGTCGGTGCGCGCGGTGCAGGCGCAGCGGCTCGTGCGGCGCCTGTGCGAGCAATGCGCCCGCCCGGCACCCGCGCCCGCCGCCGTGGTCGACATGGCGGAGGAGCTGCGCGCGCGCTATCCCGAGCTGTTCAAGGCGCCCGCCGCGTGGAAGAGCGCGGTGGGCTGTGCCCATTGCCGCTCGAGCGGATATCGCGGCCGCATCGGCATCTACGAGATGATCGAGGTCGGCGGCGAGCTGCAGAACGCGATCATGCGCCGCGCGACCGCCGCCGACATGGTCGGCATCGCCCGGCGCGCCGGCTATCGCAACCTGCGCGAGGACGGGCTCATCAAGGCATGGCGCGGGCTCACGACGGTCGAGGAAGTGCTGCGCGTCACCGGGCTCGAGGGCGAGGAATAGCGTCGTGGATTTCCAGTACGTCGCGGTGAACGCCCAGGGCCAGACCATCTCCGGCCAGATCAGCGCCGAGGGCGAGCGCGAGGCCGCGCGCCAGCTGCGCGAGCGCGACCTCACGCCGGTCGAGATCCGCGCCGGCGGCGGCTCGCAGGCGTCCGCGTCCGGCCGCGGCAAGCGCGCGACCGAGCAGGAGAAGGCGATCATCATCCGCGAGCTCGCGACATTGCTGCACGCGGGCGTGACGCTCGCCGAGGCGGTGGAATCGATCGGCCAGAGCCACGGCGATGGCGCGGTCGGGCGAGCGTTCCTCGACGCGCACGCGAAGCTGCGCGCGGGCGAGAGCTTCTCGCAGGCGCTACGCGCGGGACGCGTCGAGTGGCCCGATTACCTCTTCCAGCTCGTGGCCGCGGGCGAGCACACCGGCAAGCTCGCCGAGGCGTTGCAGAGCTCGGCCACGCAGATGGAGTACGAGCAGCGTGTGAAGAGCGAGATGCGCAGCGCCCTGCTCTATCCGACGATCCTCGTGCTCTCGGGCATCGCGGCCACGCTCCTCATCTTCATCGTGGTCGTGCCGAAATTCGCCGGCATCCTCAAGAACAGCCGCGCGCAGGTTCCCGCGATCTCCGTCTGGGTGCTGAAGGCGGGGCTCTTCGTGAAGGACAACCTGTTGTGGGTCGGGCTCGCCGTCGCGGTCGTGGCGGCGCTCGTGCTGCGGGCGCTGAGCGACCGGGAGCAGCGCGCGCGGCTCCTCGAGGCGCTCGCGCGCCTGCCGCTGCTCGGCCGGTGGCTGCTCGAGACGGAGATCGGGCGCTGGTCGGCGATGCTCGCCACGCTGCTCGAGAACCGCGTCCCGATCCTGCGCGCGATGGAGCTCGCGCAATCCGGCGTGCGCCTGGACGCGATGCGCCGCAAGCTGCACGAGGTGCTGCGCGAGGTGCGCGCGGGCAAGAAGATGGGTGACGCGCTGGCCGGCGTGCAGCTGCTCAGCGTCACGGGGCTCAACCTCGTGCGCGTCGGCGAGCGCTCGGGCGAGCTCGCGACGATGCTGCGTGCGCTCGCCACGCTGCACGAGAACGCGGGGCGCGAGCGCCTCAAGCGCTTCCTCATCCTGCTCGAGCCGGCGGCGATCCTCACCATCGGCAGCGTGATCGGCCTGGTCATGGTCTCGGTGATGCTCGCCATCACGAGCCTCAGCAACATCCCCTTGTAAGGAACGGAACGCGATCATGCGGAAGCGAAAAGGCGCCGGCGGATTCACCCTCCTCGAAATGCTCGTGGTCCTCGTGATCATCGGGCTGCTCGCGAGCCTGGTGGGTCCGCGGCTGTTCACGAAGGTCGATGCCTCGAAGGTCCAGACCGCGCAGGCCCAGGTGAAGATGCTCAAGGGCGCCGTGGAGACGTTCCGGCTCGACACCGGGCGCTTCCCGACCGCGGCCGAAGGCCTCGCCGTGCTCACCGCCGCGCCGGGCGACGAGAAGATCCGCGCGCGCTGGCGTGGGCCCTACCTGGACGAGGCGCTGCCGGCGGATCCGTGGGGCAACCCGTACCAGTATTCGGTGCCGGGGGCGAATGGCCAGCCGTTCGCGCTCTATTCGCTGGGCGCGGACGGCAAGCGCGGCGGCGAAGGCTACGATGCGGACATCGGGTACCTGCCGCCCGACTCGGCGAAGTAGGCCCGGCGCTCGCGGCGCGGACGCTTCGGGCTGGCGGCCTCGGCCGATGAAGACGGCATGCCGCGCGCCGCGCGGCTTCACGCTCCTCGAGCTCCTCGTGGTCCTCGCGATCGTGGGCCTCATCGCCAGCGTCGTCCTGCCCCAGCTGCAGAACGTGGCGCGCGGCGTCGAATGGGCGAACCAGCGCAACGACATCCGCATCGGGCTCGAAGGGCTCGGCTACCAGGCGTACGTGAGGGGACGGCCGATGACGCTGGCCGGCAAGTACGACGGCGGACACGCGTCGCCCGACCTGCCATTGGCGATCCCTTCGGGATGGAGCGTGCGGTTCGCGCAGCCGGTGTCCTACTCCGTGAACGGCGTGTGCAGCGGCGGTCGCGTCTCGGTGACGGCACCGGATGCGAGCGTGGAGACGTTCGAGCTCAAGCCGCCGCGCTGCCGCTTCGAATCGAAGGAGCCCGCGCCATGAGCGCCGGCCGCAAACGCCGCGCCGCGGGTTTCACGCTGCTCGAGGCCGTGGTCGCGATGGTGCTGATCAGCACCGCGGGCATGGCGCTCTTCACGTGGATCAACGCGAGCATCAACTCGCTCACGCACGTGCACGACGCGAACCTGCGCTCGGAAGCGACGACCAACGTGCTCGAGTACATGCAGGAAGTGAACCCCATGGCCACGCCCGAGGGCACGGCAGCGCTCGGCGCCTACGCGATCCGCTGGCATGCCGAGCCGATCTCGCCGATCACCGACAGCACGACGTATCCCGCCGGCGTGGGCCTCTACCAGCTCGCGTTGTACGCGACCGATATCGCGGTGACGCGACCCGACGGCAACGACTGGTTCGACCTGCACGTGCGCCTCATCGGCTACCGCAAGAGCCGCGCGAGCCCGGTGCCCGGATGAGCGATCGAGCCACCCGCACTGCGCGCCGCCGCCAGCGCGGCTTCACGCTTCTCGAGATCCTCGTGGTGCTCGTGCTGACCGGCATGATCACGGGCATCCTCATGCAGGCGCTCAACCAGGTCTTCCGCTTGCAGCAGCATTTCGGCGTCGAGCTCTTCAACTCGCAGCAGGGCGAGATGTACGCGGAGTGGTTCCGCCAGAGCGTGAACGGCCTCATGCCCGACCGGCGCGACGGCCGCCACCGCTTCAAGGGCGAGGAGCACGAGATGAGCGGGCTCACGCTCGCCCCGCTCGACTCGGCGGCGCAGTCGCTGCAGCCGTTCGCGTGGCGCATCGCGTTCGACGCGCGCGACGGCCGGACGGATCTGCGCTACGGGCCGGACGACCAGTCGCCCGTGATCCTTTCCTGGCCGGGCAACTCGGGGCGCTTCGTCTACTTCGACGACGCGAACCAGCCGCACGATGCCTGGCCGCCGTTCCTCGGCCAATGGCCGCAGCTGCCGCGCGCGATCAACCTCGAGTACGGCGCCGCCGACGGCGAGCGCGTGGTGGTCGCCGTACCGAAGGGTCCGGTCGAGCCGCCCCCGAGCCAGCGGGACCTTCTCGAATGAACGCGCTGCCCCGCGCTCGCGGCTTCGTGCTCGTGGCCACGCTGTGGATCCTCGCGATCGTCACCATCGCCGCCTCCTATTTCGCCGAGCGCGTGAGCCGTTCGATGGAGCTCGCCACGCGCAAGCAGCAGACGGCCGACGCGCTCGTCGCCTTCGCCGACACGCGCGCGGAGTTGATCTTCCGGCTCGCGACGGGGTATCCGACCCACGCGGGGATCGGCATGCCGCCGCTCGCGGTGGACGATCGCGCTTACCGCGGCATGGGCGACGACGTCGTGCGCGTGCAGGACAACCAGGGCCTGATCAACCTGAACTTCGCGCACCCGCTGATGCTCTCGCGCTTCCTCGCGCAGATGGGCGTTCCGGTCGAGCGGCGCGACGCGATGATCGACACGCTGCGCGACTACATCGACATGGACGACCTGCGCCGGCTGAACGGTGCGGAGGCGCCCGAGTACGCGGCCCAGGGACTGCCGCCTCCGCCGAACGACTGGCTCGCGAGCCCGTACCAGCTGAAGAACGTGATCGGCTGGCGCGAGAACACCGACCTGTGGGAAAAGCAGCACCTGCTGCAGTTCGTGACCACGAGCCAGCTCGCCAACTTCAATCCGAATACCGCGCCGCTCGAGGTGCTCGCGAGCCTGCCGGGCATGACGCGCGACACCGCGCGGGCCGCCATCGCGTTGCGCCGACAGCAGCCCTTCTATGGCCCGGAACAAATTCCCGGTTATGTGGGCGGCCTGATCGATCCGGAGTTCTTCGTCGCGGTTCCGGGAAGGAGCATGCGCATCACCCAACAAAGCCCGCGTTTGCCGTGGGCGCTCCAGTTCAGCCTGACGCTCACTCCGCGCAGCGAGCGGGCGCCATGGCGCGTCGACTACTGGACGCGAACCGTTGTACCATATGCGATTGAAAATGAAGCTGAAATTCCGAAACTTCCGCCCCGTTCCGGGACTCGCGTCGACGCCCCGCCGGTATAGGCATTTGCGCTCCGGCGTGACCGCGCCGCCGTCCGGTTTCGGGAAGCGTGAGTGGGTGCTTGCTCGACCGCTCTACCGCTTCGCGCGCTTCGAGATGCCGACGGTGCCGCGCGCGCAACGCGGCCCCGCGCTCGAGCTGCAGATCCGCCAATGGGCGCCTTACGCGCGCGCCGGATCGTACGTCGCCTGGGAGGGTGACGACGCGCTGGTGTGGACGTGGGATCGCGCACGCGTCGAGGCGGCGATGGCGGAGAGCGGCGTGAAGGGCGAGCTGCCGGTCGTGCCCGAAACGCTTCTCGCGCCGCGCGGAAGCAACGACGTGCAGCTCGTCCAGTGCCTCGAGGGATGCGAGGGCCAGGTCTGGCGCGACGGCCAGCTAGTCGCGAGTCGCTGGTGGCCGGCCATGCCCACGGCTCCCGAGTGGCGCAATTTCCAGAAGGACGCGGGCGTGCCGCCCGAAGAGCAGCGCGCGGACGTTGCGCAACCTTCCGTGCACGCATGGGTCGACCGCCCCTGGGCGCGCTCCGGATCGCTCGCGGGCATCGCAACGTCGGCGGCGAAGCGCGAGCGATGGCTCGTGCCGGTCACGGCACTGTGCCTGCTCGCCGCGACCGCCTGGTATGGCGCGCAATGGCTGAAGCTCGATGGGGCGATCGCCGAGCGCCGCGCCGCGCTCGATGCGCTCAATCGCAAGGCCGAGCCCATCCTCGCCGCGCGCGGCGAGGCGCTGCAGGCGCTCGACCGCATCACCGCGCTGCAATCGGCGCTCGATCGCTATCCCGACCAGCTCACGCTCATGAGCCGCGTCGCGCAGGCCGTGACCAACGACGGCTCGTTCCTGCGCCAGTGGGATTTCGCCAACGGCAAGCTCAAGCTCGAGGTGAGCTCGGCGCGCGACGTGCAGACGCGCGACTGGGTGAGCCGTTTCGAGTCGCTCGGCGCGTTCCGCAACGTGCAGGCGGTTCCCGGGAACGACCCGAAGAGCCTCACGCTCACCATGGACGTGCTCGCCCCGGGCGAGACCCGCGTCGCCGCGAACGAAGGCGGCGCGCCGCGATGATCGCCGAGCGCTCGCTCAAGCCGGTGGTCGCCGAGCTTCGCGGCAACGCACGGCTGCGTTGGGGCGTATGGGCGATCGTCGGCATCGTTTGGTTCTACGGCATCCTCGTCTTGCGCGACGCGGTGCCGCGGCAGGACGAGATCTACCGCGACCTCGGGCGCAAGCTCGCGCGCACGCAGGCCGTCGCCACGCACTCCGAATGGACCGCGCGGCGCGACCAGGCGCGCGCGACCGAGCTGCGCTTCGAGAACGCCTTGTGGAGCGCGACGAGCATGGGGCTCGCGGAAGCCTCGTTCCACGACTGGCTCGCCGGCCTCGCGCACGATGCGCACGTCTCGGGCCTGCAGTTGACCGTCGCATCGCAATCGCAAACGGGCGGGCCGAGCGATGCCTCGCCGGGCGAAGCGACCACGGCTGCGATGCCGGCCGCATGGAAGGTTTCCGCGAAGATGTCGTTCGACTTCAGCCCGCCGTCGTTCTATCCGCTTCTCGGGCGCATCGCCGGCGCCGATCGCCGCGTGCTCGTCGAATCGCTCGTGATCCGCAGCACGCCGCGTCCGCGCGCGGAGCTGCAACTGGTCGCCTATTTCCGCAGCGCCGCCGCATCGAGCGACGGCGCGCGCACCGCAGCCGTGGTGAACCGATGAACGTCCTGCGCGGCTGGCCGCTCCTTGCGCTCGGCGCCGCCGTGGTGGCCGTCGCCTGGTTCGCCGCGCCGGCGCCGAAGGCCACGGCGGGAAGCGCGCCCGACAACGAGGGATGGCAGCTGCCCCAGCCCGCGCCCGCTCCGGCGGCCGCCACCGCACAGGCGCTCGCCCGCGCGCCGCTCTGGGGCCGGCTGCCCGAGACGCCGGCGGAACAGGCGGCTCGCGACGTTCCGTGGCATCTCCTCGGCGTGATGCGCAGCGGCAACGAGCGCTACGTGCTGATCAGGAAGGACGGGCAGCCCGAGCAACGCCTCGCGATCAACGACGCGCTGCCCGACGGCCGCACCATCGCGGAGATCCAGGACGAATCGATTTCCGTGCTCGTCAACGGCACCAAACACAAGCTGCCCCTCTACGCCATCGGCGCGAAACCATGAACATGAAGAACATCGCCTGCATCGCCCTCGCGGCCGTCCTGCTCGGCTGCGCGGCCGAGAAGGGCATCGTTCCGCCGCCGCTGCAGATTCCGCCGCGCGCGGAAGAGCCGACCGGGATCATCGGAACCCCCGGCGCAGGCGGATCGACGGAAACGCGCGTGAGCCCGACGCCGAAGCCGCCGCCGGCGCCCGCGACCAAGGCCGAAGCGACGGCCCCGAAGGCCCCCGCGACGCCCGAGCAAGCCGACGTCTCGTTCAACTTCGAGCAGATCCCGCTGCCGCGCTTCATCGAGCACGTCTACGGCACGATCCTCAAGCGCAACGTGAGCATCGACCCGACGATCGTGGCGCGCCAGGACCTCGTCACCGTGCGCACCGGCGGGCCCCAGACGCCGAGCCAGGTGGCGGATGCGGCGCGCATCCTGCTCAAGAGCTACGGCATCGCCGTGATCGATCTCGGCGGCATCGTCCGCGTCGTTCCCGACAACGCGAGCACCGGATACATGCCGGAGATCCGCCGCGGCCGCGCGTTGCCCGACGCGCCCGCCGCGCTGCGCCCGGTCTTCCAGCTCGTCGAGCTGCAGGCGGTCCGCAACACCGACGTCGCGACGTGGATCCGCACGATGTTCGGCAACAAGCTGACCGTGAGCGAAGATCCGTCGCGCAACGCCGTGTGGATCGGCGGAGCCTCCGACGAGATCAACGCCGCGCTCGACGCCATCCGCACGCTCGACCAGCCGCTCATGCGCGGGCGCCACAGCCTGCGCATCACGCCGGTGTTCATGTCGGCCGAAGAGCTCGCCAGGCGCCTCACGGACATCCTGCAGGCCGAAGGCTACAGCGCCGGCCCGCCGGGCGCGGTGGCATTGCCGGTGAACCTCGTGCCGATCCCGGCTATCAACGCCGTCATCGTCTTCGCCGGCGACGATGCGATCGTTCAGCACGTGGCGAGCTGGGCCAAGGACCTCGACAAGCCCGATGCGACCGGCATCGGCCGCAATCTCTTCAGCTACAAGGTGCAGTACTCCGATGCGCAGGCGCTCGCCAACACGCTCGAGAAGGTGCTGAGCGGCTCGCCGCCGCGCGCGGGCACCACCGCCGGCACGGCCGGCGCGGCAGCGGCAACGCCGGTCGCCCCGCACGTGGTCGTCGACCAGCCGACCAACACCATCATCTTCCAGGGCAGCAGCGAGGACTACGGCCAGATCCGCAATCTCCTCCAGTTGCTCGACCGCCCGACCAACGCGGTGCTGATCGAAGTCACCGTGGCCGAGCTGAGCCTGAACGACAACAGCCAGCTCGGCGTCGAATGGCAGCTGCGCAACCTCACCGGCACCGGGTCCACGGTCGCCGGGACCCTGGGCGGCCTCGGCATCGGCACCGCCGGCTTCAATTACTCGCGCATCGACAACGTGAACGATCGCACGCTGTTGCTCAATGCGCTGGCGAGCAACAACCGCGCGACGATCCTGTCGAGCCCGCGCATCGTCGCGCGCAACGGCGAGATCGCGACGATCCAGGTGGGCCAGGAAGTGCCGATCATCACGAGCCAGCAGACGACGCCGGTCACGGGCAACACCGGCATCCTGCAGACCGTGCAATACCGCAGCACCGGCGTGATCCTCAAGGTGCGCCCGGTCATCCACTCGGGCAACGAGATCGACCTCGACGTCTCGCAGGAGGTGAGCGCGGCGCAGAGCACGACCACCGGCGTCGCGACATCGCCCACGTTCGGGACGCGCAAGGTCGAGACGAAGCTCTCGCTCAAGGAAGGCTCCACGGTCCTGCTCGGCGGCCTCATCTCCGATGACCGTTCCTCGGGCGACGCGGGCATCCCGCTGCTCAAGAACATCCCGATCATCGGCCAGGCGTTCCGCACGAACACGTGGAAGGGCGACCGCACCGAGCTCATCATCCTCATCACGCCCTACATCATCGCGAACGACACGGACGCCAAGGCGGTGACGGACGCGTTCCGCAAGCAGCTGGGCGACTGGGCGCGCGACGCGCAGACGACGCCTTCCGGCTCTCTCCCCGAGAAAGGCATCGGCACCGGCCATGGCCTCGCCCCGTAGGAAGGTCCTCGTCACCGGCGCCGACGGCTTCATCGGCTCGCACCTCACGGAGCACCTCGTCGCCGAGGGCTACGAGGTGCGCGCGTTCGTGCTGTACAACTCGTTCAACTCGTGGGGCTGGCTCGACCAGTCCCCCGTGCGCGAGGGGCTCGACGTGTTCGCCGGCGACATCCGCGATCCCCACGGCGTGCGCAAGGCGATGGAGGGATGCGATGCGGTGCTGCATCTGGCCGCCCTCATCGCGATCCCGTACTCGTACCATTCGCCCGACACCTACGTCGACACGAACGTGAAGGGGACGCTGAACATCGTGCAGGCGGCACGCGAGCTGGGTGTGAGCAAGGTGGTCCACACGTCCACGAGCGAGGTGTACGGCACCGCGCGCTTCGTCCCGATCACGGAGGAGCACCCGCTGCAGGGCCAGTCGCCGTATTCCGCGACGAAGATCGGCGCCGACCAGATCGCGATGTCGTTCTACAACGCCTTCGATACGCCCGTCGCGGTGATCCGGCCGTTCAACACGTACGGCCCGCGGCAGTCCGCGCGCGCGGTGATCCCGACGGTGATCAGCCAGATCGCCGCCGGGCAACGACGGCTCAAGCTCGGCGCGTTGCACCCGACCCGCGATTTCAACTATGTGGCCGACACCGTGCGCGGCTTCGTGTCCGTCCTCGAGTCCGACGAATCCGTCGGGGAAGTCATCAACATCGGCAGCAACTTCGAGATCTCCATCGGCGACACCGTGCGGCTCATCGCCGACGTGATGGGTGCCGACGTCGAGGTCGAGACCGACGCCGTGCGCCTGCGGCCGGAGAAGAGCGAAGTCGACCGGCTCTGGGCGGACAACGCGAAGGCGCGCCGGCTCACCGGCTGGGAACCCGCCTACGCCGGGCGCGACGGGCTGCGTCGCGGGCTGCAGGAAACGGTCGCCTGGTTCACGCGCGAGGAGAACCTGCGCGGCTACAAGACCGGCATCTACAACATCTAGCCCGTCATCGAGAGGCCCGCTTGAATCGATCCGCCACCACCGCCCCCCGCATCGAGACGCCCGCGGGCGCCTCGCGCTTCGACCTCGACGCGGTGATCGGCGCCGTTCGCTCGGTCGTGCACGCCTCGAAGCCGCACGTGCCGCTGCACGAGCCGATCTTCCAGGGCAACGAGTGGAAGTACGTGAAGGAGTGCATCGACACGGGCTGGGTGTCCTCGGTCGGCCAGTACGTCGACCGCTTCGAGCAGCAGCTCGCCGACTTCACCGGCGTGAGGCGCGCGATCGCGGTGGCGAACGGGACCGCGGCGCTGCACATCTGCCTGCGGCTCGTCGACGTGAATCCCGGCGACGAGGTGATCGCGCCCACGCTCACGTTCATCGCCACGGCGAACGCGATCAGCTACTGCGGAGCCACGCCGCATTTCGTCGACAGCGAGGAACGCACGCTCGGCCTCGATCCGTTCAAGCTGCGCGACTACCTGCGCGACATCGCGCAGGTGCGAAACGACGGTTGCTACAACCGGGCCACGGGCGCGCGCATCCGCGCGGTGGTGCCGATGCACACGTTCGGGCATCCGGTCGACCTCGATCCCCTCGTCGAGGTGTGCCGCGAATTCCGGCTCGAGCTCGTCGAGGACGCGGCCGAATCGCTCGGCTCGCTCTACAAGGGACGGCACACCGGCCACTGGGGACGCGTCTCCGCGCTGAGCTTCAACGGCAACAAGGTGGTCACCACGGGCGGCGGCGGCGCGATCCTCACCGACGACGAGGCCGTCGGCAAGCATGCCAAGCACCTCACGACGACCGCGCGCGTGCCGCATCGCTGGAACTTCATCCACGACGAGGTCGGATACAACTACCGGTTGCCGAACCTGAACGCGGCGCTCGGCTGCGCGCAGCTCGAGCAGCTTCCCGGCTTCATCGAGAAGAAGCGCGCGCTGACGCAGCGCTACGTCCAGGCTTTCGCGGCCGTTGCCGGCGTGCGCCTGTTCACCGAGCAGCCGTTCGCGAGGAGCCTGTACTGGCTGAACGCGCTGCTGATCGATCGCGCCCACGCCGGGCACCGCGACGCGCTGCTCGATGCGACGAACGCGGCGGGCATTGCGACCCGTCCGGTGTGGACGCTCATGCACCGGCTTCCCATCTACCAGGCGTGCCCGCGCATGCCGCTCGATTGCGCCGAGGATCTCGAGCGGCGCATCGTGAACCTGCCCAGCAGCGCCAACCTTTGAAGCGCACCGGCCACTCCCCCGCCTCCCGCAACACGCCCGACGGCACGGCCTCGGAGGTGGTGCTGGAGCTCGGGCACGGCGAGCGCAACGCGCGCAACTCCGAAGGCGCGTTCATCGACCTGTCCGATGGACGCATCATGTTCGCGTACACGCGCTTTCCCGGCAGCCGCTGGGGCGACAACGACCGGGCGACGATCGCCGCGCGCTTCTCGGACGACGGCGGGCGCACGTGGTCGCGGCGCGACCGCATCCTCGTCGCGCGCGAGGGCGGCTTCAACGTGATGAGCCCGTCGCTCATCGCGCTTGCACCCGGCCGCATCGGGCTCATGTACCTGCGCAAGAACCACTTGCACGACTGCCGGCTGTTCATGCGGACGTCGGAGGACGACGGCAAGACGTGGAGCGAGGCGGCGCCATGCATTCCGGCGCCCGGCTACTTCGTGGTGAACAACGACCGCGTCGTGCAGCTGAGCGACGGGCGCATCGTCGTACCCGCGGCGTTCCATCGGGCGCGCCTCGCCGGCGAAACCAAGGATCTCGCCGGGTGGGACTGGCGCGGGTTGGCACTCTTCTTCCACTCCGACGACGGCGGCCGCAGCTGGAAGGAATCGAGCGATTGGTGGGGCCTGCCCGTGCCGAGCCGATCGGGCCTGCAGGAGCCTGGACTCGTGGAGATGAAGGACGGCTCGCTCTACGCGTGGGCACGCACCGATACCGGCTGCCAGTGGCACATGGTTTCCACGGATCGCGGCGCCACGTGGTCGCCACCTTCGCCCTCGCGCTTCCATTCGCCGTGCTCCGCGCTCTCGATGAAGCGCGTGCCGGCCACCGGCGAGCTGCTGGCCGTGTGGAACGACCATGCGCGGCGCTGGAAGCTGCCCTCGCCCGCGCGCTCGAGCTGGGGCCGCACGCCGCTCGTGGCCGCGTTGAGCGCCGACGAGGGCAAGACATGGAAGGCGCGCCTCGTCGAATCGGATCCGCGCCGCGGCTACTGCTACACCGCCATCCATTTCACGCGCGGTGCGGCGTTGCTCGCCTATTCGTGCGGCGGCGTCGGCAGCGGCGTGCTGCAGGACCTGCGCGTGAGGCGGATCGCGCTCGACTGGCTGCGCGCCCCCGGCGCGCGTGCACGGGCCGCATCGCGATGAGCGCGCGCCGTGTCTGCGTCGTCACCGGCAGCCGCGCCGAGTACGGGCTGCTCTACTGGCTGCTGAAGGGGCTGCGCGACGATCCGGCCTTCGAGCTGCAGCTCGTCGCGACGGGCATGCACCTCGCGCCCGAGTTCGGCCTCACGTACCGCGCGATCGAGCAGGACGGCTTCCGCATCGACGCGAAGGTCGAGATGCTGCTCTCGAGCGACACGGCGGTGGGCATCGCCAAGTCGATGGGCCTCGGCGTCATCGGGTTCGCGGACGCGTTCGACCGGCTGCGGCCCGATCTCCTCGTCCTGCTCGGTGACCGCTTCGAGATCTTCGCCGCCGCCCAGGCGGCGCTCGTCGCGCGCATTCCCATCGCGCACATCGGAGGGGGCGACACCACCGAGGGCGCTTACGACGAGGCGCTGCGCCACGGCATCACCAAGATGGCGCACCTGCATTTCGTCACGAACGAGGATTCCGCCCGGCGCGTGCGGCAGATGGGCGAGGACCCGCACAGCGTGTTCGTCGTCGGCAGTACCGGCATCGACAACATCGTGCGCCTGCCGCGCCTCGACCGCGCCGCGCTCGAGGCGTCGCTCGGCTGGCGCCTGCGCGATCGCAACCTGCTCGTGACGTTCCATCCGGTCACGCTTTCGGAGCACTCGGCCGCCGACCAGTTCCGGGAGCTGCTCGCCGCCCTCGAGACGTTCGGTGAAGACGTCGGCATCCTGTTCACGCTGCCCAACGCGGACAACGAGGGGCGCTCGCTCATCGCGATGGTCGAGGAGTTCGTCGCCAATCGCCCCTGGACGCGGGCCTTTGCCTCCCTCGGCCAGCAGCGCTATCTGAGCGCGATGGCGCTCGTCGATGCGGTCGTCGGCAACTCCTCGAGCGGACTGTACGAGGCGCCGTCGTTCCACAAGCCCACGGTGAACATCGGCGAGCGGCAGAAGGGCCGGCTGAAGGCCGCCTCGGTGATCGACTGCGCGCCGCGCCGGGATGCGATCGTGGCCGCGATCCGCGCGGCATTCGCGCTCGATTGCTCGAAGGTCGTCAATCCGTACGGGCGCGGCGACGCCTCCGAGAAGATCCTCGCGGCGCTCAAGCGCGTGCGCGACCCCCACGCGCTCGTGCAGAAGCGCTTCCGCATGCTCGAGCCCTCGAAGGAAACCCTCTCGTGAAAGCGCACCCCGTCTACGTCATCGCCGAGGCCGGCGTGAACCACAACGGCTCGCTCGAGCGCGCGCTCGCGCTCATCGATGCGGCGGCCGACGCGGGCGCCGATGCCGTGAAGTTCCAGACCTTCAAGGCCGAGGCGGAGATCAGCCGCCATGCGCCGAAGGCCGACTACCAGGTGGCCTCCACCGGGAGCGCCGAGACCCAGCTCGAGATGGTCCGCAAGCTCGAGCTCGACGCGGGGGCTCATCGCAAGCTGGTGGAGCGCTGCGTCGCGCGGCGCATCCAGTTCCTGTCGAGTCCCTTCGACCTCGAGAGCGTCGACTTCCTCGCGCGGGACCTCGACCTGCCGACCATCAAGATCCCTTCGGGCGAGATCACCAATGCGCCGCTGCTCCTGCGCATCGCGCGCCACGGCAAGCCGGCGATCCTCTCGACCGGCATGAGCGACCTCGGCGACATCGAGAGAGCGCTCGGCGTGCTCGCCTTCGGCTACTGCCAGCCGCAAGGCGAGCCGTCGACCGCGGCGTTCGAGGCGGCCTACCTTTCGCCCGCCGGACGTGAGGCGCTCAAGGAAAAGATCACGGTCCTGCATTGCACGACCGAATATCCCGCCCCGCTCGAGGACGTGAACCTGCGCGTGATGGCGACGTTGCGCGCGGCCTTCGACCTGCCGGTCGGCTACTCCGACCATACGCGCGGGATCGTCGTGCCGATCGCGGCGGCGGCCCTCGGCGCCGTGGTGATCGAGAAGCACTTCACGATGGATCGTTCGCTCCCGGGCCCGGACCACAAGGCATCGCTCGAGCCGCGAGAGCTGGCGGCGATGGTGAGCGGCATCCGCGAGGTCGAGCTGGCGCTCGGCGGAACCCGGAAGCTGAGCTCACCTTCGGAAATCAAGAACAAGCCCATCGCGCGCAAGAGCATCGTCGCCGCACGCGCGATCGCCGAGGGCGAGGTGTTCGACGAAAGCAACCTCACCACGAAGCGTCCCGGGACGGGCCGCTCTCCCATGGACTTCTGGTCCGTCATCGGCACGCGGGCCGGACGGGCTTACTCCGAAGATGAAGCGCTCTGACTTCGAATCTGCACGGCGCAGCCACCCGTACGCGGGGTTGTCGGCGCCCCATTTCTGGAAGGCATCGGTGGCGAACCGGGCGGCGGGCGAGATCGCGCTCGGCTGGAAGCCCAAGTTCGCGATCTCGCGCGAGACGCGCGTGCTCACTGCCGGCTCGTGCTTCGCGCAGCACATCAGCCGGGCGCTGCGACGGGAAGGTTTCCGCTGGGTCGATGCGGAGCCCGCGCCGGAAGGAATGCCGGACCAGGAGAGAGCCGAGGGCGGCTACGGCGTGTTCTCTTTCCGCACGGGCAACATCTACAGCGCGGCGCTGCTGAAGCAGTGGATCTTCTGGGCCACGGGCCGCGCAACGCCGGGCGACGAAGTGTTCGAGGAGGACGGACGTTTCTACGATCCTTTCCGCCCGAACATCCCGGCTGCGGGTTACGAATCGCGCGAGGCATTGCAGGCGGCGCGACGCGCGACCCTCGACGCGATCGCCCGCGCCGTGCGCGAGGCGGACCTGTTCGTCTTCACGCTCGGCCTCACCGAGGCATGGAAGAGCATCACCGGCGAGGTCTATCCGATGTGCCCCGGAACCTTGCGCGGGTCGTTCTCGCCGTCCTCGCATTACTTCCACGACTTCGAGCACGACGAGATCGTGCGCGACCTCGCCGAGACCTTCGACGAGCTGCGTCGCATCAATCCCGAGATCCGATTCCTGCTCACCGTCTCGCCCGTGCCGCTGGCCGCCACGGCGACGGACGACCACGTGCTCGTCGCGACGATGCGATCGAAGTCGGTGCTGCGCGCCGTCGCGGGCCTTCTTGCGCGCAAGAGGCCCGATGTCGACTATTTTCCCTCGTACGAGCTGATCGCGGCGCCGCCGTTTCGCGGGCAGTTCTTCGAACCCGACATGCGCTCGGTGACCCGCGACGGCGTCGAGTTCGTGATGAAGCAATTCCTCTCCGCGCTCGAGGACACCAAGGCGCCCGAAGCACGGACGCCGGCGGTCGAGGCAACGCGGACGGCGGCCCCCGCATCCGACTCGCCTGCCGTCTTTCCGCGGTCCGCTGCCGAGGAAGTCTGCGAGGAAGTGGTGCTGCAGACCTGGAGCCCGCCGACGCGCTCGCAGGGCGGCGCCGCGCCGCCCTTGTTCCTCGTCGGCGACTCCCAGATGGGCATGCTGTCGAAGGCGATGCACGGGCTGGGGATCGATCATGCGGGCGGCGCCATCATGGATAGCCGCGACTGGCACTCGATCGAGTTCGTGAACGTGGACGACGGATTCTTCCGCCCGTTCGAAGCGGAGCCGAGGCAGCGCTGGGAGGAGATGCTCGCGCTGATGCCTCGGGATCGACGGCCCCGCTCCGAGTTTCCGCTCGCGACGATCGTGACGAACATCGGCGACCATTCGTATCACATGATCGAGGGGCTGAAGGAGTTCCTCGTGCGCACCTACGGACGCATACCGGGCGAAGTGTCCACGGTGGACATGAAGAACTACTTCGCGCTCGCGCGCTCGGTACACCTCAACCTGGTGCACCGCTTCGTGAGCGCCGGCTTCAAGGTGATCTTCGTGACCGATCCGCCGACCCAGAAGGAAAACCTGCGCTTCTGGACGCTGATCGATTCCATGCTGTCAAACTCCTTCCAGGCCGTCGGCTGCGCCGTCTTCAACGCGCGCGATTGGATCGCCGAACGCGGCGGGTTCCCCGACGAGTACCGTTCGACGTGGACCAACGTCGCGGGCGACGGCGATCCGTTGCACGGCAGCGACAAGTACTACGCGGACCTGGCCCGCGAGATCCTCGTTCGCGCCGACGTCCGGACCGCCGAGCGATCGGCAAACGACACACCCGCCGCGGCCGCCTGATGAAGAAGCGCGAGAGTTGTCTCTGATGGCGACCGAAAGCGCCTTGGCCAGCATGCACGGCCGTGGCAGCGATGTGCCCGCCGCGCGCAGGGACCTCCTGCGGTTCGTCGCCTGCGGCAGCGTCGGCGACGGCAAGAGCACGCTCATCGGCTGCCTGCTCCGCGAGGCGCGCGCGACCTTCCACGACCAGCTCGAGGCGTTGCGCGCCGATTTGGGCGAGCGCCACACGCGCGGCGGCGAGATCGATCCGGCGCTGTTGCTCGATGGGCTCTCGCCCGGGCATGAACCAACCACCACGCCGGACGCGACCTGTCGCTACTTCTCGTCGCCGCGGCGCGGATTCATCGTCGTCGACACGCCGGGCGGCCCACAGTCCACGCGCAACATGGCGCGGGGCGCCTCGACGACGGATCTCGCGGTCGTCCTGGTCGATGCGACCCAGGGATTGCTCACGCAAACGCGGCGCCACAGCCAGATCATCGCGCTGCTCGGGATCCGCGAGGTCATCCTCGCCGTGAACAAGATGGACCTCGTGGGGTATTCGCAGGAGGCCTTCGCGAGAATCGATGCCGGGTACCGCGCGTTTGCCGCCTCCATCGGCATTGCGCGGGTCACGTGCATTCCCGTTTGCGCCGTGAGCGGCGACAACGTCGTGCAGGCGCGCGGCGGGATGCCATGGTACGCCGGGCCCTCGCTGTTGCGCTGCCTCGAAGATGCAGCCGTTGGCGAAGAGCTCGAGCGCCGTCCCTTCCGCCTTCCCGTGGAATCCGTCGATCGATCGAAGGGTGGATCGCGCGGCTTCGCAGGCACGATCGCAAGCGGTACTGTGCAGCTTGGGGATCGCGTTCGCTTCGCCCCTTCCGGCCGGGAGAGCCGCGTGAGCCGCATCTCTACGGGGTCGGGCGATGTGGACCGGGCGGTCGCACGACAGTCGATCACCCTCGGGGTGCAGGACGACCTCGAAGCGAGCTGCGGCGACGTGGTCTGCGCGGCGGACGATCCCGTATCCATCGCGGACCAGTTCGAGGCAACCATCCTCTGGATGGGCGATGCGCCCCTCCTTCCGGGACGCAACTACCGGTTCAAGCTCGCCATGCGCACGGCCACCGCGACGGTCGCGCCGCTCAAGTACAAGGTGAACGTCGACACGCTGGAGCATCTCGCCGCGGACAAGCTCGAACTGAACGAGATCGGCGTCTGCCAGTTGGAGCTCGACCAGCCGATCGCGTTCGAGCCGCGCAACCGCTACCTCGGCGGCTTCATCCTCATCGATCGCATCACGAACGAGACGGTCGCGGCGGGGTTGCTGCACTTCGCCTTGCGGCGGGCCGAAAACGTCCATTGGCAGGCGCTCGATCTCGACAAGCGCGCGCGCGCAGCCCTCAAGGGCCAGGCGCCGTGCGTGCTCTGGATGACCGGCCTTTCCGGCGCGGGCAAATCCACCATCGCGAACGTGCTGGAGAAGAAGCTCCATGCGATGGGCAAGCACACCTATCTGCTCGACGGCGACAACGTGCGCCACGGCCTGAGCAAGGACCTCGGCTTCACCGA